>CAUPOP010000035.1:0-38142 GCA_963512955.1 uncultured Flavobacterium sp.
AAAAGCCTCGAATTTCTTCGAGGCTTTTGCCTTTTGGGTGGATGACCGGGTTCGAACCGGCGACCCTCGGTACCACAAACCGATGCTCTAACCAGCTGAGCTACAACCACCATTTGCTTAGCGGTTGCAAATATAGAACAATTGTTTACTTCTGCAAAGATTTTTTTAAAAAAAATATAGCAAAATTATATCAAATCTCCTAAACTATTGACTGCCAAATATCTTTCTGCTGTAAAACCTTCTCCATATTCTGTGCCAATAAGTCTTCCTAAATCCTGCGCACGATAATTTAAACTCTCTAAGAAGTTTTTACTGGTTATAGGTGATTCTGGCTCATTCGAATTTGCATCATAAAATTGTGACCTGTAAGCTAAAATAGCTTCTATTTTCTTTTCTGTAAACCCTGTTATATCAACCACAAAATCAGGCTCAATATTTTTCCATTGAATATAATGATACACCACTTTTGGTCTCCAAGCTGTTTGGGCAATCCCATCAATACTTGTTTCTATTTTTCTTAATCCAGATAAAAAACAAGCATCCGAAACTAATTTACTGCCTTTTTCATGATCTATATGACGGTCATCAATAGCATTACACAAAACAATTTCGGGTTGATACTTACGAATCTTTTTTATGATTTCTAATTGATGTTTTTCATCATTTACAAAAAAGCCATCTCTAAAACTCAAATTCTCTCGAACTGAAAGTCCCAAAATTTTTCCCGCTGCTTCAGCTTCTTGATCTCTAATTTCAGCAGAACCTCTAGTTCCTAATTCTCCTCTAGTCAAGTCAACGACTCCTACTTTTTTTCCTAAAGAAATCTCTTTTAAAATAGTTCCTGCGCAACCTAATTCAACATCATCGGGATGTGCTCCAAAAGCTAATATATCTAATTTCATGTATTTCTATTTTTGTTATTTATGACTACAAAGCCTTTTTCATCGTCATCGATTTATTGACACTTTCCTCCCATTCTTTTTCAGGAATACTATCTTTTGTAATTCCGCACCCCATATACAAATGTGCTTTTGCAACTTGTACTTCTCCAAATTCAATTTGCATACAACGCAAATTTACAAACAAATCTGAACAGTCTGAATTGCTCTCTAAACCACTATTCAATTCACCTAAATATCCCGTATAAAAACTTCTATTGTATTTTTCATTTTCCAAAATAAAAGCTTTAGAATTTTCTTTTGGAAAACCACAAACCGCAGGAGTTGGATGCAATAAACTAACTACTTGTTGTAGGTTTGAATCTGAATTTAAAACTCCCGAAATATCTGTTTTTATATGCCAAATGCTTCCTGCCTGAATGCTGTATGGTTTAGATACAAAAACTTCATCAGCAACATTATCTAATTTTTTTACAATATAATCTGTAACAAACTGCTGTTCAATCACTTCCTTGTTTCCCCATATAACTTCTTCTATACCAGTGCTTTTTTTAGTTCCAGCTAAAGCTATAGTTTTGATTTTATTATTTTGGGATTGTACTAATTGTTCTGGAGTTGCTCCCATCCACATCCCTAACTTTGGATGAAAAAAACAATACACAAAAGTTGTTGGATACAGTTGAACTAATTTTTCAAAAACGGTTCCAAAATCAAAATCTGTTAGATTAACAACTTCTGTTCTTGATAAAACTACTTTCTTGAATTGCTCTTTTTTTATAGCTTGAATTCCTTCAGAAACTAAAGTTTCAAATTTGTTTTTGGCAGTTTCATCAGGAGAATTAAATTCCTTTTCGGAGGAAAAAATGTCCTTTTTATCAAACCCAAAAGATACTTTTTCGGAATGCTTTTCTGGAATTAAACAAATTTGATTTCCATCAAAAGAGGCAAAAACAAATCCTTTTTCATTAAAATTTTCCACAGAATATAAATTCGCATCCAACTGAAACAAACCTGTAATTGTATCCGAATTAGGTTTGCAATACACTACAAAAGGAAGACTCTCGGCAAATTGATTTTTGACTTTATCTAAAAGTTCTTTCATTATTTATCTTCCGATTTTCTTTTAGGCAAAACCATATTTGTGAGTTTACAAAGCGAAATTAAATTACCGTTTTCATCTGTAATTCGGATTTCCCAAAGATGAATACTTTTGCCTTTATGAATTATTTTAGCGGTTGCCGTAACAATTCCGTCGCGTTTTGCTTTCAAATGGTTTGCTGCAATTTCTATCCCTCGAACCTCGCTGTGTTCATGATTTATATACAACATTGATGCAGCACTACCAACACTTTCCGCTAAAGCTACAGAAGCTCCGCCATGTAATAATCCCATAGGCTGATGTACGGATGGATTTACAGGCATTGTTGCTACTAAAAAATCTTCGCCCGCATCTACATATTCGATATTTAAGGTTCGCATTAAAGTGTTTTCAGAAACCTTATTGCAATATTTAAGGATTTTTTGTTTGTCGAATGTCATATTTTTTACTTTGAAAGCGTAAAATTAAATAAAAGATAAGTTACAAAACAGGAAATACAAATGTTATTCTAATCCAATTTTCAAAATCAATTCTTAACCAAATGAGATTTTCCTTATTTTTACCAAAAATACACCTAAATGCGATCCTTAACTTTACTTTTTTTCATTGGAATACTTCTCATTTTGGGTTCTTGCCGATCTGATTTTGAAACATTTCCAAGCACAGGAGATTTAGTGTTTTCAAAAGACACAATTTATCTAGACACTGTTTTCACAACTATTAGCTCTAGCACTTATAATCTAAAAATCTATAATCGTAGCAAAAAAGACATCAATATTCCAACTATAAAACTAGGAAAAGGATTAAGTTCAAAATACAGAATAACCGTTGACGGAAGACAAGGCATAGAAGGAAAAATATTTAATGATGTGACGCTTTTGGCCAAGGACAGTTTATATATTTTTATCGAAACTACCGCAGCTATATCCGATGCAAATCCAACTGATTTTTTATATACAGACCAAATCGAGTTCAATAGCGGAGAGAATCTTCAAAAAGTAGAACTGGTAACACTTATACAAGATGCCGTTTTTCTTTATCCAAAACAATTTGAAGACGGAACTACGGAAACGCTTCCAATCGATGGAAAAGAAATTAAAGGATTTTACTTAGATGAAAATGATCCTGCAAATGGCAATCAACTTCATTTTACAAATGAAAAACCTTATGTTATTTACGGTTACGCAGCAGTTCCTTCAGGGAAAACTGCCATTTTTGATGCTGGTTCAAAAGTTTATTTTCATAGTAATTCAGGGATAATTGTAGGCAATTCGGCTTCTTTAAAAGTAAATGGAACTACTTCTTTGACCGATAAAATGGAAAACGAAGTGGTATTCGAAGGAGATCGACTGGAACCTGATTTTTCGGATGTTCCAGGACAATGGGGAACTATTTGGCTTACTGAAGGAAGTACAAATAACAGCATAAACCACCTTACTATTAAAAATGCTACTATTGGTTTATTTATTGAGAACAATGATGGGACTACTGTAAACATAAAAAACACACAAGTTTATAATTGTACTAATTATGGAATATTAGCCCAAAATGCACTTATAAATGGAGAAAACATAGCAATTAATAAAGCTGGAAAAGCGAGTTTAGCTTGCACCTATGGTGGAAATTATAATTTTACCCATTGTACGTTTAATAACAATTGGAATAGCGCATCACAAGTAGCACTTTCTCTTAGCAACTTCATTTTGGGAGCCAATCCCGAAGCTAAAAATTTAACCGAGGCCACTTTCAATAACTGTATTATTTACGGTTCTTATGCTAACGAAATGGTTTTGAACAAAAAATCAGACGCACAATTTAACTACAAATTCAATAATTGTTTACTGAAATTTGATGCAGCTTCTAACTCATCTAGTTCAAATTCAGATTATCAATTTGAAACTGATGCCACACATTACAAAAATATAATTTTAAACAAAAATCCTGGTTTCCAAAACATTAATACCAATAAATTAAACATTGACGATACTTCTGCTGCTTTCGCAAAAGGAAATTCGGACTATTTAATCCCTTTGGACATTTTAGGAAATACCAGATCTTTGCCTCCAGATTTGGGCGCCTATCAAAGTAAAGCTTTTGTGAAATAATTTTTAAAAGTCTTTGCTTTCGATTCTTGCTCGAACTATTTATTTAAACTAAATTTGCATCGCAATACAACAAACCAAATAACAATGATTCATTTCTTTGAAAACCAAAGCAAAACTGTTTTTGCCGTTCAAACGCAAAACGAAATTTCGGCTCAAGACATTTCAAAACTTAACTGGCTTTTTGCCAATTCAAATAAAATTGAAAAATCCGTATTGACGGATTTTTTTGTTGGTCCTCGCGCTACTATGATTACGCCATGGAGTACCAATGCGGTGGAAATTACCCAAAATATGGGGATTTCAGGAATCATTCGTATCGAAGAATTCTATAGAGTTGACTGGGATGCTTCTGATTTTGATCCAATGCTTTATCAAAAATACAGTGAATTAAATCAAACTATTTTCACCATCAATATTCAACCAGAACCTATCTTGAATATTGACGATATCGCTGCTTATAATAAAACCGAAGGATTGTCACTAAGTCCTGAAGAAGTAAAATATTTAGATGATTTAGCTACTAAATTAGGTAGAAAATTAACCGATTCTGAAATTTTTGCTTTTTCACAAGCCAATTCAGAACACTGTCGTCACAAAATTTTCAACGGAACTTTTGTGATTGATGGAGAAGAAAAAGAAACTTCATTATTTAAATTAATAAAGAAAACTTCTCAAGAAAATCCTAACGATATAGTATCTGCTTACAAAGATAATGTGGCTTTTGTAAAAGGACCTAAAGTGCAACAATTTGCTCCTAAAACAGCAGACAAGCCTGATTTTTACGAAATAAAAGAATTTGATTCTGTGATTTCATTAAAAGCAGAAACACACAATTTCCCAACAACAGTAGAGCCTTTCAATGGTGCTGCAACAGGATCTGGAGGAGAAATTCGCGACCGTTTAGCAGGAGGACAAGGTTCATTGCCTTTAGCAGGAACAGCAGTTTACATGACTTCATATTCTCGTTTAGAAGAAAATAGACCTTGGGAAGATGCTGTTCAAGAAAGAAAATGGTTGTATCAAACTCCAATGGATATTTTAATCAAGGCTTCAAACGGAGCGTCTGATTTCGGAAACAAATTTGGACAACCTTTGATTACTGGTTCTCTTCTTACTTTTGAACACGAAGAAAACAATCGCAAAATTGGTTATGATAAAGTAATCATGCAAGCAGGTGGAATTGGTTACGGAAAATTAAATCAAGCTATCAAACATAAACCACAAGAAGGCGACAAAATCGTAATTCTAGGTGGTGAAAATTATAGAATTGGAATGGGTGGTGCTGCAGTTTCATCAGCAGACACAGGAGCTTTTGGTTCAGGAATTGAATTGAATGCTGTTCAACGTTCCAACCCAGAAATGCAAAAACGTGCTGCTAATGCTATACGTGGTTTAGTTGAAAGCGATAATAATCCTATTGTTTCTATTCACGATCACGGTGCAGGTGGACACTTAAATTGTCTTTCGGAATTAGTAGAAGAAACAGGAGGTTTAATTGATTTAGACAAACTACCTGTGGGCGATCCTACGCTTTCGGCAAAAGAAATTATCGGTAACGAATCACAAGAAAGAATGGGATTAGTTATTGGTAAAAAAGATATCGACGTTTTACAACGAATTGCGGATAGAGAACGTTCTCCAATGTACCAAGTTGGTGATGTAACTGGCGATCATCGTTTTACTTTCGAATCAAAATCTACTGGTTTAAAACCAATGGATTACGCCTTGGAAGATTTCTTTGGAAGTTCACCAAAAACAATAATGACTGACACTACCATCAATTACAATTATGGTGGTTTAGAATATAGCATAAAAAATATTTCGACTTACTTAGAGCAAGTATTACAATTAGAAGCTGTAGCTTGTAAAGACTGGTTAACGAATAAAGTGGACCGTTGTGTAGGTGGAAAAGTTGCTAAACAACAATGTGCTGGACCATTGCAATTACCATTGAACAATTGTGGTGTGATGGCCTTAGATTATTTAGGTAAAGAAGGTATTGCAACTTCTATTGGGCACGCTCCTATATCAGCTTTGATTGATCCAGTTGCAGGAAGCAGAAATGCTATTGCCGAATCATTATCAAATATTGTTTGGGCTCCAATAAAAGACGGATTGAAAGGTATTTCATTATCAGCAAACTGGATGTGGGCTTGTAAAAACGAAGGTGAAGACGCTCGTTTATACGCTGCTGTAGAAGGTTGTTCAGACTTTGCTATCGAATTAGGAATCAATATCCCAACAGGAAAAGATTCTCTTTCGATGAAACAAAAATATCCAAATGACGAAGTAATTGCTCCGGGAACGGTTATTATTTCTGCTGGTGGAAACTGTACAGATATTCGAAAAGTAGTAGAACCTGTTTTACAAAGAGATGGTGGTTCTATTTATTATATCAATTTGTCACAAGATGACTTTAAATTAGGTGGTTCTTCGTTTGCACAAATTCTGAATACTATTGGAAATGAAACGCCAACTATTAAAGATGCTGCTTTCTTCAAAAAAGCCTTCAATACCATTCAAGAATTAATTTTAGAAAACAATATCCTTGCAGGACATGACATAGGAAGTGGTGGTTTAATCACAACTTTATTAGAAATGTGTTTTGCAGATGTAAATTTGGGTGCTAAAATAGATTTCTCTGTTTTTGAAGAAAAAGACATTATCAAATATCTTTTTGCAGAAAATATTGCGGTTGTTTTCCAAGCGAAAGAGGATAGTATTGTTGAAAACAAATTGAAACAAAACGGTGTTGCTTTCTACAAATTAGGAACAGTAACTACTGAAGCAGCTCTAAACTTTGGGCCTTGCCAATTAGACATTGCTAAATACAGAGATACCTGGTTTAAAACTTCTTTCTTGTTAGATCAAAAACAAGCTAAAAATGGAACCGCTAAAGCACGTTTCGACAACTATAAAAACCAAGTTTTAAACTATACTTTTCCAACGCATTTTACAGGAAAAGCACCAGTAATAGACAATTCAAAGCCAAAACCAAAAGCAGCTATTATTCGTGAAAAAGGAAGTAATTCGGAACGCGAAATGGCTAATGCAATGTACTTAGCAGGATTTGATGTAAAAGATGTTCACATGACTGATTTGATTTCAGGACGCGAAACATTAGAAGACATTCAATTTATTGGAGCGGTTGGTGGATTCTCAAATTCAGATGTTTTAGGTTCAGCTAAAGGTTGGGCTGGAGCATTTTTATACAACCAAAAAGCAAAAACTGCTTTAGATAATTTCTTCAAAAGAGAAGACACTTTATCTGTTGGAATTTGTAATGGATGTCAATTATTTATGGAATTAGAATTGATTAATCCTGAACATGAAGTGCATGGTAAAATGCTTCATAATGACAGTCATAAACACGAAAGTATTTTTACTTCCGTAACTATTCAAGAAAACAAATCTGTAATGTTATCTTCATTAGCAGGAAGTACATTAGGCGTTTGGGTTTCGCATGGTGAAGGTAAATTTAACTTACCAATGGCGGAAGAAAATTACAATATTGTATCTAAATACGGGTATGAAGGATATCCTGCAAACCCAAATGGTTCTGATTACAACACTGCAATGCTATGTGATAAATCAGGTCGCCATTTAGTTATGATGCCTCATATTGAGCGTTCTACTTTCCAATGGAACTGGGCACATTATCCAAAAGATAGAAACGATGAAGTTTCTCCTTGGCATGAAGCTTTTGTTAATGCCAAAAATTGGATTGACAAACACTAAGCCAAATAAATCCAAATATTATAAAAGCGCACTCAAATTGAGTGCGATTTTTCATTAAAATATAGGTCGTAAAAAACATTTCAAGAAAACGATTTCGTGAATTTCGAATTATAAAGTTTCTATTTTTTGATTTAATTTCTCAAAAAGAAAAAATGTTATTAATTTTTATTTAATTTGCGATAAAATTCAACCTTTTATAATGATAAATATCACTCGCCTTTTTGATTTCCCTTATTATCAACAGGAAAAATACATCTCAATTCCTGATGCTTTGGTTACAAAGCAAAATGGCGTTTGGGTTAAAACATCAACTGAGGAATATATAGCCAAAGCTAATGCTGTTTCTAGAGCGCTCTTGCGAATGGGAATTGAAAAAGACGATAAAATTGCCATCATTTCTACTAATAATAGAACCGAATGGAATATTATGGATATTGGAGCGTTGCAAACTGGCGCACAAACGGTTCCTATTTACCCAACAATTTCGGAAGATGATTATGAATATATTCTAAATCATTCTGGTTCAATTTATTGCTTTGTTTCTGATGAAGAAGTACTTCGAAAAGTAAATCTAATTCGAGATAAAGTTCCTAACCTAAAAGAGGTTTATTCCTTCAATGAAATCCAAGGTTGCAAAAACTGGAATGAGTTGTTACAGTTAGGGGAAGATGAAAGCAATCAGCATCTAGTTGAAGAATGTAAAAACAAGGTGCAATCAGAAGATTTAGCAACAATTATATATACATCCGGTACAACTGGAAAACCAAAAGGTGTAATGCTTTCGCATCGTAATATTGTTTCTAACGTGATTAATAGTGCGCCACGTATTCCTTTTGAAGCAGGGAAAAGTCGCGCCTTGAGTTTCCTTCCTATCTGTCATATTTTCGAAAGAATGATATTGTATTTATATCAATATTATGGTGTTTCAGTTTATTTTGGAGAATCTATTGACAAAATAAGTGATAACATAAAAGAAGTAAAACCAACAGTAATTACAGCCGTACCAAGACTTCTTGAAAAAGTATATGACAAAATCTACTCGAAAGGAAGTGAATTAACGGGCATCAAAAAGAAACTTTTCTTTTGGGCTATTGATTTAGGATTACGATATGAACCTTATGGAGCGAATGGTTTTTGGTACGAATTCCAACTTAAAATTGCCCGAAAACTAATTTTCAGCAAATGGAAAGAAGGTCTAGGTGGCAATTTAGATTTAATGGTTTCAGGAAGTGCTGCTTTACAAACTCGACTGGCTCGCATATTTGCTGCAGCTGAAATACCTGTAATGGAAGGATACGGTTTAACCGAGACTTCTCCTGTGATTTCAGTAAATGATATGAGAAATAAGGGGTTTAAAGTTGGTACTGTTGGAAAAGTGATTGATGGTGTAGAAATAAAAATAGCCGAAGACGGAGAAATTTTGTGCAAAGGTCCAAATGTAATGATGGGCTATTTCAAAGATGAAAAACTGACCAACGACGTTCTTGAAAATGGTTATTTCCATACGGGTGACATTGGCGAAATTGATTCAGAAGGATTTCTTAAAATTACCGATCGTAAAAAAGAAATGTTCAAAACCTCTGGTGGAAAATATATTGCGCCTCAGTTAATAGAAAACACCATGAAACAATCTCGTTTTATTGAACAAATCATGGTTATTGGTGATGGGCAAAAAATGCCTGCCGCTTTTATTCAACCAAGTTTTGAATTTATCAAAGAATGGGCAAAAATTCACTCAATCGAAATTGGAACAACTAATGAGGAAATCGTTTCAAATGCAAAAGTAATAGAGCGAATTCAGGAAGAAGTCGACAAACTAAATGATAAATTTGGTAATTGGGAAAAAATAAAACGCTTTGAATTGACTCCTGATATATGGTCTATTGAAGGTGGACAACTAACCCCTACTCTAAAGCTTAGACGAAAAATTATAATGGAAAAATATATTGATTTATTCCATAAAATTTACAGCTAGCATCTAAAAAAACTATATGAAACTAAATACTTTAATTTACGCAATTGTTGCCCTTGTACTATTTTCTAATTGTCAAGAAAAATCAAATAATGATGCTATAAAAGAGGGGTATTTAGACTTTTCAAAACGTGACGACCAATTTACTGGGGGTATCAAAATGATTCCTATAAAAACTCCAAAAGGAACATTTAAAGTTTGGACAAAAACAGTTGGAAACAACCCTAAAATTAAAGTTTTATTACTTCATGGTGGACCAGGACTTACACACGAACTTTACGAATGTTTCGATGGTTATCTACCTAATGAAAGTATTGAATACATCTATTACGATCAACTAGGCTCCTATTATAGTGACCAACCTAACGACACTAGTTTGTGGACTAATGAACGTTTTGTTGAGGAAGTGGAACAAGTCCGAATTGCTTTAGGTTGTGATCGTTCAAATTTTTATTTGCTAGGACAATCTTGGGGAGGAATTCTTGCCATGGAATATGCATTGAAATACCAAAAAAATTTAAAAGGCTTGATTATTTCAAATATGATGGCCAGTATTCCTGAATACAATGCTTATGCTCAAAAAGTTCTTGGGCCACAAATGGATCCAAAAATTTTAAAACAACTTCAGGATATTGAGAAAAATAATGATTTTGATAATCCAAAGTACAGCGAATTACTTTTTAAATATTATTATACGGAACACATTCTTAGAAAACCTCTTGAAGAATGGCCAGAATCAATAAATCGATGTTTCAAACACATAAATCCTAGTGTATATGTGTTTATGCAAGGTCATAGCGAATTTGGTATTACAGGAAATGCTTCTCTAAAAAATTGGGATGTAAAAGCACGATTGAAAACATTAACAGTTCCAACACTTAGCATCGGTTCAAAATACGATACTATGGATCCTGAGCATATGAAATGGATTGCTAACGAAGTGCAAAACGGACGATTCTTATTCTGTCCAAACGGAAGCCATCTTTCGCAATATGATGATCAAAAAACCTATTTTAAAGGATTAATTACCTTTTTAAAAGATGTCGACAATGGCACTTTCAATAAAAAATAATTCATCTACTTAAAAACAATCACTCAAATTAAACCATTACAAAACAGCATTTTATATTTATTTTTTATACTTTTATTACATTAACCAATAATAATATAAAATTATGAATGTAAAAAACTTTGTGATTTCAGGAATTGCAGGAGGATTTATTGAATTTATTTTAGGGTGGTTATTTTACGGAATCCTATTTAAAGATTCATTTCCTTCAAATGGCACCGAAAACATGTTGCTTATCTTTCTAGGATGCATGACTTTTGGATTTTTATTGTCTTATATTTTTATAAAATGGGCACACATTTCAAATTGGAAAACTGGCCTAACCGCAGGCGCAATCATTGGATTATTTATAGCTTTATATTTTTCTTTTTTTGCAAATTCAATGAAAACAATGGATGAACTCAACATCCAATTAATGGCTTTAGACACTGCAATAACAGTTGTAATGTCTGCAATAGTTGGCTCTGCCATAGCATTTGTCAGTGGAAAACTAAAATAAAAAATACAAACCTCCTCAAAAAGCTCTTCTTAAGCAGAAGAGTTTTTTTTTACTAATTTCTTAAAAAAACACAAAAAATACTATGCGTGCATAATATTTTTTATTATATTTGAAATCGATATAGTTAATTATGAAAGATAAAACAATTGATTACATATTGAGAGCAACTTGGCAAGCAGTCTCAAGAATGTATAACGAAGAAGCCGCTAAATACGGAGCAACCATGGCGACAGGATTTGCACTATTAAGCATGGACAAGGAAAAAGGAACGCCTTCAACTTCATTAGGACCAAAAATGGGAATGGAAGCAACCAGCCTCACCAGAACTTTAAAATCGATGGAAGAAAAAGGGTTAATTATACGAAAGAAAAATCCTTTTGACGGTAGAGGTGTACTTATATACCTTACTGAATTTGGTAAAGAAAAAAGAGAATTGTCAAAGAACACCGTTTTAAAATTTAATGAAACAGTAAAGCAACATATAACAGATGAGAAACTTCAGCATTTTATTGAAGTTGCTGAAATCATCAATGAATTAATTCAAGACAAAAATATATTTAATCAATCAGAAAATGAAACGCACAGTTAAAAAAGTTGCAATAATCGGATCTGGAATCATGGGTTCTGGAATTGCGTGCCATTTTGCAAATATTGGAGTTGAAGTATTACTCTTGGATATTGCCCCTAGAGAGCTTACTGAAGCTGAAATAAAAAAAGGATTGACCTTAGAAAGCAAAATTGTTAGAAACCGATTAGTGAATGAGCATTTGGCCAATTCATTAAAATCAAAGCCCTCACCTATCTACAATCAAAAGTTTGCTAATAGGATAACAACAGGAAATACAACGGATGACATGGCAAAAATCGCTACTGTTGACTGGATTATTGAAGTAGTTGTGGAGCGCTTAGATATTAAAAAAACGGTTTTTGAACAAATAGAAAAATTCAGAAAACCAGGAACTTTGGTTACTTCAAATACCTCTGGAATTCCAATTCATTTTATGAGTGAAGGAAGATCTGAAGATTTTCAAAAACATTTTTGCGGAACACACTTTTTTAATCCTGCTCGTTATTTAAAATTATTCGAAATTATTCCTGGTCCACAAACAGCAACAGAAGTTTTAGATTTCCTTACTGATTATGGTTCCAAATTCTTAGGTAAAACTTCGGTAGTTGCAAAAGATACTCCTGCATTTATCGGGAATAGAATTGGAATTTTTGGAATCCAAAGCTTATTCCATTTGGTTAAAGAAATGGGATTAACCATTGAAGAAGTAGATAAGTTGACTGGACCCGTTATTGGAAGACCAAAATCAGCAACTTTCAGAACCGTTGATGTTGTTGGATTAGATACATTAGTGCATGTTGCCAACGGAATCTACGAAAACTGTCCAAATGACGAAGCGCACGAGCTATTCAAACTACCTGATTTCATCACGAAAATGATGGAAAATAAATGGTTAGGAAGTAAAACTGGCCAAGGTTTTTATAAAAAAGTAGATAAGGATATCTTGTCTTTGGATTTAAATACTTTAGAATATCGTCCTGCCAAAAAAGCTTCTTTTGCAACATTGGAACTAACAAAAACCATTGACAAACCTATTAATCGTTTTAAGGTTTTAGTAAAAGGAACGGATAAAGCTGGTGAATTTTACAGAAAAAGCTTCGCTGGAATGTTTGCTTATGTTTCTAATAGAGTACCTGAAATTTCGGATGAATTATACAAAATTGATGATGCGATGAAGGCTGGTTTCGGCTGGGAAAATGGCCCATTCGAAATTTGGGATGCAATTGGCGTAGCAAAAGGAATTGAAATTATGAAAGCCGAAGGTCTTGAGCCTGCCGCTTGGGTAAATGATATGTTAGCTTCAGGAAGTTCTAGTTTTTATTCTATTAAAGGAGGAGCAACTTATTTCTACAATATCCCAACAAAAACGCAAACTAAAGTTCCAGGACAAGATGCGTTCATTATTCTGAATAACATTCGTAAAACTAAAAAAGTTTGGGGAAATAGTGGTGCTATAATTCAAGATTTAGGAGACGGAATTTTGAATTTAGAATTCCAATCCAAAATGAATACCATTGGTGGTGATGTTTTGCAAGCCATCAACAAAGCCATCGATTTAGCCGAAAAAGAACATCAAGGTTTGGTTATTGGAAACCAAGGCGCTAATTTCTCTGTTGGAGCAAACATCGGAATGATCTTTATGATGGCTGTTGAACAAGAATATGACGAATTAAATATGGCTATCAAAATGTTCCAAGATACCATGATGCGCGTACGTTATTCTGGAATTCCAGTAATCGTTGCTCCACACGGAATGACATTAGGAGGTGGTTGCGAAATGAGTTTACATGCAGACAAAGTAGTTGCAGCAGCCGAATCCTATATTGGATTAGTCGAATTTGGAGTTGGTGTAATTCCAGGTGGCGGTGGATCAAAAGAAATGACGTTGAGAGCTTCTGATTTATTCCGAAAAAATGATGTAGAATTAAATGTTTTACAAGAATATTTCTTAACCGTAGCAATGGCAAAAGTATCTACATCAGCACATGAAGCTTTTGATTTGGGAATTCTCCAACACGGAAAAGATATAGTTGTTGTTAATAAAGACCGCCAAATTGCCGAAGCTAAAAAACACGCTTTGCTAATGGCAGAAGCAGGTTACACACAACCGATTCGCAGAAATGACGTGAAAGTTTTAGGAAAACAAGCTTTAGGAATGTTCTTAGTAGGAACGGACCAAATGCAAGCTGGAAAATACATTTCAGAACATGACAAAAAAATAGCCAATAAACTGGCTTATGTAATGGCTGGTGGAGATTTATCTGAACCAACATTTGTATCGGAACAATATTTACTGGACATTGAACGCGAAGCTTTTTTATCTCTTTGTACAGAAAGAAAAACATTGGAACGTATTCAATATATGTTAACCAAAGGGAAACCGCTTCGTAATTAATTATTTTAAATTATAGATGTTGAATTTTAAATGTTTCGTGCAATTTAAGTCAACTCTAATTTAAAATTTATAATTCAAAATTTAAAACAAATATGAAAACAGCCTATATAGTTAAAGCATACAGAACCGCTGTGGGGAAAGCCCCAAAAGGGGTATTCAGATTTAAACGTCCTGATGAATTAGCAGCAGAAACCATTGCGTTTATGATGAATGAATTGCCTGATTTTGACAAAAAACGTATTGACGATGTAATGGTTGGAAATGCGATGCCAGAAGCCGAACAAGGATTAAACATAGGGCGATTAATTTCCTTAATGGGATTAAAAATTGAAGATGTACCGGGTGTTACTGTAAATAGATATTGCGCTTCAGGATTAGAAACAATTGGGATGGCAACCGCAAAAATCCAATCTGGTATGGCAGATTGTATCATTGCAGGTGGCGCTGAAAGTATGAGTTTTATTCCGATGGGTGGATACAAGCCTACTCCTGATTATGCTGTTGCAAAAGCAGGAAACGAAGATTACTATTGGGGAATGGGGCTAACAGCTGAAGCTGTTGCCAAACAATACAATATCTCAAGAGCAGATCAAGATGAATTTGCTTACAACTCACATATGAAAGCCCTGAAAGCACAAGCTGAAGGTAAATTCGACAAACAAATTGTTCCTATTACAATTGAACAAACATTTATTAATGAAAACGGTAAGAAAGAATCCAAATCTTATATCGTAAATAAAGATGAAGGTCCACGAGCTGGAACATCTGTCGAAGCATTAGCTGGTTTAAGACCTGTTTTTGCTGCTGACGGAAGTGTAACAGCAGGAAATTCTTCTCAAATGAGTGATGGTGCCGCATTTGTTTTAATTATGAGTGAAGAAATGGTCAAAGAATTGAACCTCACTCCTATTGCTCGTTTGGTAAACTTTGCTTCGGCTGGTGTAGAACCAAGAATTATGGGAATTGGACCGGTAAAAGCAATTCCAAAAGCATTAAAACAAGCCGGATTAACTTTGAACGACATCGATTTAATCGAATTAAATGAAGCATTTGCATCACAAGCTTTAGCCGTTACACGCGAATTAAACCTAAATCCCGATATCATTAATGTCAATGGTGGGGCGATTGCTTTAGGACATCCGCTGGGTTGTACTGGTGCTAAACTTTCAGTTCAATTATTTGATGAAATGAAAAGAAGAGGAAGTAAATATGGAATTGTAAGTATGTGCGTGGGAACTGGGCAAGGTTCGGCAGGGATATATGAGTTGTTATAAACTTATTTTAAATGATAAATTTTAAATTTTAAATGAGTGTAAAAGAAAATATAATTGCAATAAAAACTTTTGATTTTGCTTTATCAATAGTAAATCTTTTTACTCAGCTAAAAAAAGAAAATGAATTCATTATTTCAAAACAAATACTAAGATCTGCAACAAGTATTGGAGCTAATATTGAAGAAGCAATTGCTGCACAATCAAGAAAAGATTTCATTCATAAAATATCAATTGCCTCAAAAGAAGCAAGAGAAACAAAATATTGGTTGCGTTTATTAGACAAATCTAACCTGACAACAATTTCGATGTCAAATTATTTGATTGAAATTGAACACATACTAAATATAATAACAAAAATTATTAAAACTTCACAAGAAGACAATACAAAATAATTTAAAATTTATAATTTAAAATTTAAAATAACAAAGTCATGAGCGACAAAACTAGAGGAGGTCAATTCCTTGTAAAAGAAACAAAATGCGAAGATATCTTCACCCCAGAAGATTTTTCTGATGAGCAATTAATGATGCGTGACTCTGTAAAAGAGTTTGTGGACAAAGAAATTTGGCCAAACAAAAATCGTTTTGAAAACAAAGACTACGCTTTTACGGAAGAAAGTATGCGTAAAGCTGGGGAACTTGGGCTTCTTGGAGTGGCGGTTCCTGAAGCGTATGGTGGATTAGGAATGGGATTTGTTTCAACAATGCTTGTTTGCGATTATATTTCGGGGGCAACAGGTTCTTTTTCAACTGCTTTTGGAGCACATACCGGAATTGGAACTATGCCAATCACTTTGTATGGAACAGAAGAACAAAAACAAAAATACGTACCCAAATTAGCTTCTGGGGAATGGTTTGGCGCTTATTGCTTGACAGAACCAGGTGCAGGATCTGATGCCAATTCAGGAAAGACAAAAGCAGTTTTATCAGACGATGGAACACATTACAAAATCACAGGTCAGAAAATGTGGATTTCGAATGCAGGTTTTTGTTCGTTGTTTATCGTTTTTGCCCGTATTGGTGATGATAAAAACATTACTGGCTTCATTCTAGAAAACACTCCTGACAATGGAATTTCAATGGGAGAAGAAGAACACAAATTAGGTATTCGTGCTTCTTCAACACGTCAAGTTTTCTTCAATGAAACAAAAATTCCTGTTGAAAACATGCTTTCTGAAAGAGGAAATGGTTTCAAAATAGCGATGAATGCTCTGAACGTAGGACGCATCAAGTTAGCAGCTGCTTGCCTTGACGCGCAACGTAGAGTAACTACTGGCGGAATAAAATATGCAAATGAAAGAATGCAATTTAATACCCCAATCGCTCAATTTGGTGCTATTCGATATAAACTAGCTGAAATGGCAACTAGCTGTTATGCTGGTGAAAGTGCTTCATACAGAGCAGCAAAAGATATTGAGGATCGAATTGCAATTAGAGAATCAGAAGGTGCGTCACATCAGGAAGCAGAATTAAAAGGAGTTGAAGAATATGCTATCGAATGCTCTATTCTGAAAGTGGCAGTTTCTGAAGATGTCCAAAATTGTGCTGATGAAGGGATTCAGATTTTTGGAGGTATGGGATTTTCAGAAGATACTCCGATGGAAAGTGCATGGAGAGACGCAAGAATTGCTCGTATTTATGAAGGAACTAATGAAATCAACAGAATGCTTTCTGTTGGTATGCTAATCAAAAAGGCGATGAAAGGTCATGTTGACTTATTAGGACCAGCTTCAAAAGTTCAAGAAGAATTAATGGGAATTCCTTCATTTGATACTCCAGATTATTCAGAATTATTTGCAGAAGAAAAAGAAATGGTAGGTAAGTTGAAAAAAGCATTTCTTATGGTTGCTGGTGGTGCTGTTCAAAAATACGGTCCTGATTTAGATGCACATCAACAATTACTAATGGCTGCTTCAGATATTTTGATTGAAATTTACATGGCTGAATCAACCCTTTTAAGAACAGAAAAATTAGCTAAAAAAGAAGGAGAAGCTAAAGTACAAGAGCAAATTGCTATGGCTAAATTATACTTATACAAAGCTGTAGATATAGTAACTCAAAAAGGAAAAGAAAGCATTATCTCATTTGCTGAAGGTGATGAACAACGCATGATGTTAATGGGATTACGTCGTTTTACTAAATATACGAATATGCCAAACATCGTAGCGCTAAGAGAGATTATAACTTCTAAATTAGTAGCCGAAAACGAATATTGCTTCTAAAATTAAGAGTAAACCAAATTAAAATTTAAAAAACCGCATCTGTTCATCAGGAATAGATGCGGTTTTTAATTGAAATTGAATGAAGATTTAAGACAACTTTAAATAAACACATTTTATTTATATGTAATTTTATACAAATAATCAATCCAAACTTATTTATGAAAAAAATAATCCTCACTACCGCTGTCGTTTTTGCTATAATTATTGGCTGCAAAACGAATACAAAATCAGCTGATGCTAAAGAATTAAATATTGCTTTTGAATCAAAAAGTAATAGCACTGTTTCTGGAACTGCAACTTTTGTAGAGAAAAAAGGAAAAGTAACTTTTGTTGCAAAATTAGCTGGTTTAAAACCAGGTATTCACGCTATCCATATTCATGAAAAATCAGACTGTACAGCCGCAGATGGAAGTTCAGCTGGTGGACATTGGAATCCAACTTTTAAAAATCATGGAAAATGGGGAGTTGGAGAATATCACAAAGGCGATATAGGAAACTTCACAGCAGATGAAAAAGGGAATGGAACTATAACGCTAACAACAGATGAATGGTGTATAGGATGTGGTGATACCTCAAAAGATATTCTTGGAAAAGGATTAATTGTTCATCAAGGTGCTGATGATTTTACTACTCAACCCTCTGGAAATTCAGGCGCAAGAGTAGCTTGTTCTGCTATAATTAAATAAAAATTATTTTCTTAGGATAAAACCATCTCACAATAAAAGTGAGATGTTTTTTTTTTAATTTTAAATTAATATGAAAACCACAAAAAAACATAGCTTTGTACTTTCAAAGCAAAGCAATGATTAACCCATCAACATCCGGCTGGATAGATAAATTTTTTTATAAACAAAAGTTTTCAGAACAAACGGTAAATGAAACTAGTGATTCTTTCTATGACAAAGTAAGAAACACCGGTTTTATATATGGCCATATAATTTCATTTGTAATTGAAAAACCGATCAATACAAAAGGCTGGTTTAAAGAAGAAATTTCTAAAGTAGCACTGCTCAATACATTATTTGGAGTTTATGCTTTAACAAAAAAAGAAACCAATACTGAAAATTTCATTTCTGAAACTGTGGCATTTTATAATCAAATGCATCCTGAAGGTTTCAACTTATTCAAAAAAATACTTCCTAAAAATAATCCTTCGCTGACTTTAGAAAAAATCATTGACGAACGAGTTCAAACAAATGACAGTATCATCAGCAAAAACTTTTCGCATTTAGTAACTAATGCGTTATTATTTATGGATGTCCTTGCCTTTCGTCAATATATAATACACGGTGCTATTCCTGAAAAATACCTAAAAAAAATTGAGGAAACTATTGTAAATATTGTAACATTAGCACTAAAAATAAAATCGAATAAAACACAGTATGATGATCTACTAATCAAACTTTTTGAAGCTTCAATACGTTACAGTAAATTTTCAAAAGACTCTGTTCAAAATTTAGAAAGTCTGCAATTAGATTATTTTACAAATGAACTTGAAAAAAAATATTTGATTGATATAGCAGGAATGGCTTTGTGGAGTGATGGTGTAATTGAAAATAACGAGGCTTATTTTTTACATAAATTAGCAGAAACACTTGGAATTTCAGATAGCTTTGTAAACCAAAGTATCAAAAACACAAACAATTTCATCATAGAACATAAAAAAGATATTCCTTATTTTAACTACTCTAATCCTGTAAAACATTTTTACGACCAAACCACTCAAAGTGTGGTAACGCTTGTTTCCCGAAACAAAAATAGATTAGTTAAAGAAATTGTTCAAAGTAAAGAATTGATGCTCTTACTTGCTTATTCAACCAGAAGAGATTTAGATGAGAAAGAAAAGAAAAAAGTAAAAAAACAATTATTAGATATTTGCAAAACGATTCCTTCTTTAACTATTTTTTTGCTTCCCGGAGGAAGTTTATTATTACCAATATTGATTAAATTTATTCCCACTTTACTCCCATCTTCATTTAATGAAAACCTTGAGAAAGAGGATTAATATAAAAACAAAAAAACTGCCATGAGCAGTTTTTTTGTTTTCAAAGTTAAAACCTATTAGAATTTCAATTGATATACTTCATCTAAATCGTTATTAGAACTAATATTAACTTCTAAATCTGTTACAAATCCAGAATTCAATCCATATGCCCAACCATGAAGTGTCAAGTCTTGTCCTTTCCTCCAGGCAGATTGAACGATTGATGTTTTTGCTAAATCAAAAACTTGTTCTTTTACATTGATTTCAACAAAGGTATTAAAACGATCATTTTCATCAACTATTGAATCTAAATAAGCTTGATGCAAACGATATACGTCTTTAATATGGCGAATCCAGTTGTCAATAATCCCAATAGAATCATTTCCCATAGCCGCTTTTACACCTCCACAACCATAATGCCCACAAACCAGTACATGTTTAACTTTCAAAACATTAACTGCATAATCTAGTACACTCAACATATTCATGTCTGAATGAACTACCATGTTTGCAATGTTTCTATGAACAAAAACTTCCCCAGGTTTAGCACCAACAATTTCATTTGCTGGAACTCTACTATCAGAACATCCAATCCATAATAATGGTGGTGTTTGTCCTTTTGCTAAATCTTGAAAATAATTAGGATCACTTGCTAAAGAGGTTTCTACCCATTTTTTGTTATTATCTAATATTTTTTTATAAAAATCACTCATCTTATTTATTTTTTTATTTGTTGAAACAGCTACTGTTCCTGATGTAAAGTAACTGATTAAAAACGTTTAAATATAATTACTTATTATCTTATTCTGGAAATATTTCCTTCTTTATCATTACTCTTTTCGCAAAATCATAATGATGCTCAATTGTAACATGGTTTTGTACATCTGAACTATTCTCTAATAGATAAGCTTTTTTAAAGCCTTTTAGCTTTACCTTAATATTTTCGTCTTTGGCTCTAGTGGTTTTAAATTCACGTATTAAATCTAAAATATCATGTGCAATATAAACGGTGTCATGTGCATTAATTATCACTTTGGAATTTTCAGGAATTTCACTTAAAGTCGATTTAATTGCTGCTTTATTCAAGAAAGAAACTTCTTGAGCCAAATCAATATGAATTATATCTCCGTCAACGTATTCTTCTTTTCTAAAACTGTAGGCTCTTTTTAAATTTCCTTTTAGTATAAAAATAATACTTATTAGTATTCCTAATGCAACTCCTTTCAATAAATCTGTAAAAACTACAGCTAATAAAGTCGCAATGAAAGGTATAAACTGGTATTTCCCATTTTCCCAAAAATGTTTAAAAGTTGCTGGTTTAGCTAGTTTATATCCTACTAAAATCAATATAGCTGCTAAAGTCGCTAATGGGATTTTATTCAAAATCATTGGAATTGTTAGTACACTAACCAATAATAAGATACCGTGAATAATCGCTGACATTTTAGATTTTGCCCCTGCATTATTATTTGCCGAAGAACGTACAACTACCGAAGTCATAGGCAATCCTCCTAAAAGAGAACTAACAATATTTCCTATTCCTTGTGCTTTCAATTCTACATTTGTATCAGTGTAACGCTTATGAATATCCATTCGGTCAGATGCCTCAATACAAAGCAATGTTTCAATCGATGCCACAATAGCAATAGTCAAACCTACAATCCAAACTTGAGGATTAGTAATACCAGAAAAATTTGGTGTAATAATAATCCCTTTAAGCTCTTCTAAAGATTGAGGAACAGGCAAAGAAACTAAATGTTCTTTCATTATAGCCAATAAACTACCAGTATTTATAAAAATTTGATTTAAAATCACACCTACAACCACTGCAACTAAAGCTCCCGGAATCAATTTAAATTTTTTCAAAAAAGCAATTTTATCCCAAGCCAGCAAAATTAGTATAGATACTAAACTAATAATTATAGCGCCTAATTGTACATGATTAAAAATATCAAAAAGAGTTGAGAATGTATTCCCTTTGTCAGCTTGTAGAAAAGATTGATCACCTTCAAAATCAGCATCGTATCCAAAAGCATGGGGTAATTGTTTTAAAATAATAATAATTCCAATACCAGCTAACATCCCCTCAATTACATTTGTTGGGAAATAATTAGAAATGCTTCCTGCTTTTAAAAAACCTAATGCTAACTGAATTAAACCTGCAATAAATACAGCTGTTAGGAAAACATCAAATGCACCAAGATCAGTTATGGCTGTTAAAATAATTGCTGTTAATCCAGCTGCTGGTCCAGAAACACTAATGTGAGATTTACTTAAATATCCTACTACTATTCCTCCTACAACTCCAGAAATAATTCCTGAAAATAAAGGAGCACCAGAGGCCATTGCTATACCTAAACACAATGGAAGCGCCACCAAAAAAACCACTAAACCCGACGCAAAATCAGATTTAAGGTTAGCAAAAAGATTGATTTTTTTTGTCATAATACCTTACTAAAATTTAAACACAGAGAATATCACATTTTAAATAAATGCGCTAGTTTGATTTTAAAAATAAAATCATTTTTAGTGTTAAACTTGTTTGGGAGGAGGTATTAAAATTTTTGAGGCTATGTTGTCATGCTTTAATAAATTCTCAGAATGAATTAAACTTGAATTCAATTCTGAGATATTAATTGTTTCATAAGCCATATCAAAATGAAAAATTGCTTTGATTTGTTTATGAGCTTGTTCTTCTTCAGAAAAAGAATAAAATACAGACGTATCAACATTATCTTCTATAGCACAAACAATAGTTGGTGTCAATAAAAAAACTACAAAAAGAAACAATATGATACGTGCTATTACTTTCATAAGGGCAAAAATAGGAGATAACTAATGGAATTAGAAAATTTAAATTAAAATTTAAACTAAATTTAACAACTAAAAAAATAGCTACGCCTTAGTTAACCACGCTTTCTATACTAAAAAAGAGTGTCACAATTCATCTTCTAACCAGGCACACATCATCCAAATGGTTTTTTCCTGTTCCGAAACAAAATCACTAATCATCGTATTAGTACCTTCATCTTTTATTTCAGATGCTTTTTCTAAAATTTCTCTTTCTATTTTCAATAACTTAGATAAGGAATCTACAATCAAATGAATTGCTTTTTCGTCATTGGAAACATTCTTTCCTACCGTTAATTGATTGAACTTAATATAATCTTCAAAAGTATGTAAGGGTCTTCCGCCAAGTGTAAGTACGCGCTCAGCTATCATATCAATCTTCAATTGTGAATCATTGTATAGTTGTTCAAATTTTACATGCAAATCAAAGAAACGTTTACCTCTAATGTTCCAATGAATTCCTCTTAAATTTTGATAATACACTTGAAAATTAGACAGCAAAACATTCAATTCTACTACAATTAATTCTGATTCTTTTACAGGTAATCCTATTAGATTTGTTTTCATGACTTTAAATTTTAATCAATTTAGCAAGAAAACGAAAAAAGAAACTATAAGTTAAATTGATTGTTTTTATATTTGCATCAGAAATTACTATAAACATGACAATTACCCAACTAAAATATGTTTTGGCCGTAGCCGAACATAAAAATTTCACTCTTGCTGCTGATAAATGCTTTGTTACGCAACCTACATTGAGTATGCAAATTCAAAAAATAGAAGAAGAATTAAGTATCCAAATATTTGACAGAACAAAAAAACCAATACAACTAACAGATATTGGTCAAAAAATTGTCAATCAAGCTAAGAATATTGTTAATGAAGCAGATCGTATTCAAGACATTGTAGAACAACAAAAAGGGTTTATAGGTGGTGAATTCCGATTAGGAATTATTCCTACTATTATGCCTACTTTACTTCCTATGTTTTTGAATAATTTCATAAAAAAATATCCAAAAGTAAAACTCATTATTGAAGAGTTGAATACCGAAGAAATTATTACAAAACTGAATAATGGACACCTTGATGCGGCAATTGCAGCAACACCATTAATGGAAGAAAAAATCAAAGAAATTGTTTTGTATTTTGAACCTTTTGTAGCTTATATTCCAGAAAGCCACCATACTTTTCAGAAAGAGGAAATTGAAGTGTCGGATTTAAACCTAGATGAAATATTATTACTTCAAGACGGACATTGCTTTAGAGATGGGATTATAAATCTATGTAAAAACAATCCCCGAAACGAAATTAATCACTTCCAAATAGAAAGTGGAAGTTTTGAAACATTGATAAAACTAGCTGATGAAGGTTTAGGCACTACACTACTCCCCTATCTTCATACCTTAGATTTGAAAGAATCTGACAAGCTGAAACTTCGTCATTTTAAGGAGCCTAAACCCGCTAGAGAAGTTAGTTTAATTTTCCCTAAAAGCGAATTAAAAATCCACATCATTGACGCATTAAGAACAACAATTGCTGGCGTTATAAAAGGAGCAATCGTTTTTCAAAATGTAGAAATCATAAGTCCAATTCAGAAGAAATAAAAAAAGGAACCATTTACTGGTTCCTTTTTTTATTGGTTTACTATAATCAGACATTGTTTTAGTTCCGGCTTTTCGAAAGTGAAATTTAACAACCATTCTCGTAATTGTTCCATTTCATATGGTAACAATGTTTTGATAGCCTTTTCTAATTCTTTGCAAAAAAGTATCGGATCAAAACTTACTCTTTCTAAAATCGATTTTGTGTAATCAAACATGATTTTTGACATAATTAATTAAGATTTTTTGGGGGTTAGATCTTCATTTTAACGTGTTGTAAAAATACATTATTTACAAGTAAAACCTATTTCTTTAACGTAGATTTAAGTTTTTTATTATATCTCAAAAAAATTAAAGTTTGCTTGCTCGGAACATTTCTCTTTTCCCCGGAGGGCCAGCAAGTTTTTCGACAGTGAACCCAACTTCAATCATACTGCGCTTTACTACTCCACGAGCAGCATATGTAACTAACTTTCCTTGCGGTTTTAAGGCGTTATACATTTTTTGAAAAATAGTCGTGCTCCATAATTCCGGTTGTACTCTATAACCAAAAGCATCAAAATAAATAAGATCAAATTTTTCTATATCATCAATTGCATCAAAAAATTGTTTCCGTTTTGTAAGTACAAAATTTTCGCTCAATTTTACTTGTTCGTCCCAATTACTTTCATGCATTTTTTTGAAAATTTCACTTTCAGTTTCCGCATTCAATTCCGCAACATAATTCATAGAAAGTACTTCGTCTGCAGAGACTGGATAAGCTTCTACGCCAACATAATCAATAGACTGCTGTAATTTTTTTGACTCTAAAAAAGTAATAAAAGCATTCAAGCCTGTTCCAAATCCAATTTCTAGAATAGAAACAGATTTATTTTCGAATAAAGCAAGACCATTTTTTATAAAAACGTGTTGCGCTTCTTGAATAGCGCCGTGCTTAGAATGATAACACTCGTCCCATTCCTTAAGATGAATGGTTGTAGACCCATCTAGTGTTTGAATTATTTCTCTTTCCAAAATTGTTATTCGAGTTAAACTTTATTTAAATAAGCACTTAATAAGACCAAAATTAGTCAAAACTAAAACGTTTCGTTCTAAATAATCTATATTTTTTATATTTTTCATATAATTTGACTGTATTTTTTTAGTTTTTTTAAAATATAAATAAATCACAGTTAAACGCATTAATTAATGTGGTTTTAGCAAGGTTTTTGTTGATTTTTATTTAATTTTGCAATCATTATAATTTTCGAAAATTTCAAATCAATGTTTTAAGCTAAGGCTTATTACTATAAATATCATAAAAACAATCCATTATCATGAGTGCAACTCAAACAAACAAAATTGAGATTATAAAAGCAGCTACTACAAAAATAAATGAAGTAGATTTTGACAAATTATCATTTGGTTCCGTTTTTACAGACCATTTATTCGAATGTGATTTTAAAAATGGAGAATGGCAAAAACCAGTCATTAAACCCTATGCACCATTTCTTGTTGATCCATCTACAAGAGTTTTTCATTATGGCCAAGCTATTTTTGAAGGAATGAAAGCATATAAAGATGACAATAATGACATTTGGCTTTTTAGACCTGATGAAAACTACAAACGTTTTAACACCTCAGCAGTTAGAATGGCTATGCCTGAAGTTCCTGAAGAAGTTTTTATGAATGGTTTAAATGAATTGTTGAAGTTAGATCAAGAATGGGTTAAAAAAGGAAAAGGAAATTCTATGTATATCAGACCATTTATGATTGCTACCGGAACTGGAGTAATTGCAAATCCATCTGATGAATATAAATTTATGATTATTTTATCCCCTGTAAAATCTTATTATTCCGGAGAAGTAAAAGTACTTATTGCAGAACATTTCAGTAGAGCTGCTAATGGAGGAATTGGAGCTGCTAAAGCTGCAGGAAACTATGCTGGACAGTTTTACCCAACTAACCTAGCGAATAAAGAAGGTTTCCAACAAGTAATTTGGACAGATGATGCAACGCATACAAAACTTGAAGAAGCAGGAACAATGAATGTGTTCTTCAGAATAAATGACACTTTATTAACTGCCCCAGTTAGTGAAAGAATCCTTGACGGTGTAACTAGAAAAACACTAATTGATTTAGCAAAAAGCGAAGGTATAAATGTTGAAGTTCGTTCTGTTACAGTATCTGAATTAGTTGAAGCTTCTAAAAACGGTAGTTTAAAAGAAATTTTTGGAGCTGGAACGGCTGCAGTTGTAAGTCCTATTTCTGGATTTTCATATAAAGATGTTTATTATGAATTGCCAAAAATTGAAAATTCAGTGGCACTTGAATTAAAAGACAAATTAACAAATATTCAAAACAAACTTGCCGAAGATACTTTTGGTTGGACTGTTAAAGTATAAATATAAGTTTTAGTTCTATAAAAAAATCGGTTTTCAATGAAAACCGATTTTTTTATGTCTTGTTTGAGTGGCATTTTAAGTGTTTTATTTAGTACCTAAAATTTTAGAAAAGTCTGGCTTAAAATAGTTTGGTCCTTTCATCACCTTACCATCTTCACGATAAATTGGATTTCCATCTTCTCCTAATTTGCTCATATTACTTCGTTGAATTTCATCAAAAACTTCTTCAATTTTATGCTGTAATCCGTGTTCAATTATAGTTCCACAAAGAATATACATCATATCCCCCAATGCATCGGCAATTTCAACCAAATCATTATTCTGAACAGCTTCAAGATATTCTTCGTTTTCTTCTTTCATCAAATGATACCGAAGTGTATTTTTACTTTCTCCCAAATCGGCTTTTGGGGTTTCACTATGACCGATTCTAAATGCGGCGTGAAATTCCTTAACGGCATTAATTTGTTTTTGCATATTTTTATTTGATTAAATGAGCTGGAAAATTAGTAACTATTCTTGAAAGATTGACTAAATTTGCATCAAATATTTTAAACTATGTTTAGTCAAGGACAATTACTGTTTGCAGCCTGTTTTTTTATTGCTTTTGTTATTGCAATGATTTTTGCTTATCGAAAAGATGCTGCTTTGCACAAACTATTTTACAAAGGAAATTACAAAATTCTAATTGGATTCGGTATTTTTATTAGTCTTCTATTTTTGATCAAGATTTTTTTCAAACGCTAATTCCTTTTTTTTAAAATAAAAAATGCCCGCAATAATAGTGGGCATTTTTTATTAATAATTAAATTTATTTAATTCTCTAAAGACAAGAAACCAAAATTTTTATAATAATTCAAAAAATAGGAATTATTTTAATTTTTTTATACTTACTCGCTTAGAAAAAAATTTCTAACTTTACAAAACAAATCAAATTATCTGTTATGAGAATTTTAAAATACCTCTTTCTTTTAATGCTACTTAGCCTTGTTGCACTTTCCGTTTTTGTGGCCACACAAAAAGGGGAATTTAATATTGAAAGAAGCTTGGTTATAAATTCTCCTAGAGCTGCTGCATTTAATTATGTGAATGATTATAGAAATTGGGAAGATTTCAGTTCTTGGATAGTTGAAGATCCAGAAATGAAAATGATTTATCCGCAAAAAACCATTGGAAAAGGCGGGTCCTATTCTTGGGAAGGAAAAGAAGGAAGTGGAGATATGCAAACTATATTTGTTAAAGAAAACGATAGTATTGCTCAAAAAATGGATTATGATGGTTCAGCTTCTGAAGCCTTTTGGAAATTTAAAGATACTATTGGTGGAACTAAAGTAACTTGGAAAATCTCAGGTAAAATGAGTTTTACCATGAAAATTTATTCCGCAATAAATGGTGGTGCTGAAAAAATTATTGGCCGCATATGTGAAAAAAGTCTAACCAATTTAGATAAAAAATTAGATTATGAAATTAACACCTATGCCATAAAAGTAAATGGTTTAGTCCGAAAACTAGAAACCTATTATTTAAAACAAATTTTTACCAGCAAAATTTCGGATGTAACTAAAAATACTAGAATTATTTTCCCTAAACTCATTGAATTTTGTACTCAAAATAACATCGAATTGAATGGAAAACCATTTGTAATTTACCATACCTATGATTTAGAAAAAGGATTAACTAAATTATCTTTTTGCGTTCCTATCAAACAACAAATTCACACTAGCGAAGGAAGTGATATTTTATCTGGAAAATTAGAATCATTTGAAGCTATTAAAACAACATTGAGGGGAGATTATTCTCATACTAAAAAAGCCTTAGATAAAACAACACAGTATCTTAATGCCAACCGTATCGCTACCGATTCAAAATTTTCACATCTTGAAGTTTATACTATTGGCAAAACAGAAGTTAAAAATCCTTCTAAATGGGTTACTGAAATTTACTTCCCTACAAGACCAAAACCGTCTTATACTAAGCCATTAGTAGAAGAAACCAAAGTTGCTACACCAAAGGTTGAAGAGGAAATTCCATCTGAGTTTTAATTTTTTTTCATTACAATTAAACCAATTTCAAAAATTCCATTCTAATTACATAAATATAAGCTTTGCAAGAAGAACAGGAATTTATACTTGAGTTATTGAATCCTAAAACGCAAAATGAGGCGTTTCAAAAACTCTTGTCAACCTATCAAAAACCTTTATACAATCATATCCGTAATATTGTGCTAAACCACGATGATTCAGATGATGTTTTGCAAAATACATTTATAAAAATATTTCAGTATTTAAAAAACTTCAAAGGAGATAGTAAACTTTTTTCTTGGATGTACCGAATTGCGACTAATGAAGCATTAACTTTTTTAAGTCAAAAAGCAAAGATGAATGGAATTTCGACAGAAGCTTTACAAAACAAAACTATCGATAATTTAAAAGCTGATGTTTTTTTTGATGGAAATGAGATTCAATTAAAATTACAAAAAGCAATAGCTAAATTACCTGAAAAACAGCAATTAGTATTTAAAATGAAATATTTTGAAGAATTAAAGTATGAAGAAATTTCAGAAATTTTAGGAACCTCGGTTGGTGCTTTAAAAGCCTCTTATCATCATGCGGTAAAAAAAATCGAAACCTTTGTTACAAGTGCTTAAACCTTTTTGCTAAAAATAAGTCTAACGAATAGTTATGAAAACATTTAAATTAGAAAACGAACCTAAAATAACTTCTGGATTTAAAACGCCAGAAAATTACTTTGAGAATTTTTCAGCGAAAATGATGCAACAATTACCTGAAAAAGAACCGAAGGTGATTTCGCTATTCCAAAAAAGAAAAAATTTCCTTTTTTCAATAGCTGCTATTTTGATTTTAGGATTAATGATTCCTATATACACAACATTAACATCAACTACAAAAGAACTTGATGAAGCTACTTTAGAAAACTACATATCCTATCAATCTAATGTAACACAATATGATTTAGTAAGTGAATTAGAACCTGAAGATATTGATCAAATAAAAACAAATGTCACTTTAGAAGATGCTGCTATAGAAGATATATTAACAACAAATTCAGACATTGAAGTTCTTATGACAGAATAAAAACTGTTGCAAATAAACGCTATAATTGAAATTACATACTAAACAACTTAACAATGAAACTTAATAAAATATTACCCATTCTGCTGTTATTCATTTCTTTTAGTTTTTACGCTCAAGGCGAAAAAATGAAAGAGAAAAAAGAACAAATTAAGGCATTAAAAGTAGCTTTTCTTACCACAGAACTTGAGCTAACATCTAGTGAATCTGAGAAATTCTGGCCTATTTATAATGCTTTTGACGATAAACAATTTGAATTAAGACATTTGAAAATGAGAGCTTTCATGGGAAGAATGGATGATAACGCTATGGATAAAATGTCGGAAAAAGAAGCCAACTCATTCTTAAATCAAATGGAAAGCAATGAAGATGAATTATATATGTTACGAAAAAAATTCATCACAACTATAAAAGGAATTCTTCCTGCAACTAAAATTATTAAATTACGAAAATCAGAAGAAGATTTTAATCGAAAACTATTACAACAATACAGAGACAAAGGCAACAGAAGATAATTTATCCCTTTTTTATAAAAGCAAAAGCCCCTAAATGATATTAAAATATTGTTTAGGGGCTTTTAATTATTTAAAATGTATTTGAATCATTTTGTTTTTACCAGCAGCAATTGCGGTTGTATCATTTTTAAACCTGAAGGTAAAAAGACTTGGATCAGTTGCTAATTGTTTCCAAGAAACTCCTCCATCAGATGAATAAAACAATCCTTGAGCGCCAACAACTACTATTCCTTTTCCGTTGCTATTAGGCACATATTGCAAACAAGATGCATAACCAAATCCCCGATTCTGCGCAATTAGATTCCAACTTTTGCCTCCATCAATAGTTCTGGCTTTATTATCAAAATTTTGATTTGGAATTTCATAATTACCCCCAGCTATAAATCCAATTTTAGCATCATAAAAATCCGCCGTGAAAATTCCCGTCATTTTTTCTCCTTGAGAAATAGGTGTTTCATATATAGACCAGGTAATCCCTTTATTCCCAGAATAAAGAATTCTCGATTTTTGACCTCCAGAAACGATCCAAGTATGATTCCCTTTTATGACTATATTAGTATTACTTGCTGCAAAAGCAGATTCGCCCTCGGTTAATTTTGGTAAGTTTGATGTCGGTATTTTTTGCCAAGAATTCCCTCCGTCACGAGTCAAAATTATACAAAAACTAGTATCATCAATCGGATCTCCAATAGCAATTCCTTCTTTATCGTTCCAAAATTGCATACTATCATAAAAAACCTTTTCATGATTTTCTTGGTACACTAATTTAGGCTCTAAGTTATCTTTAGAAACACGATAAAGCAATGCTGGATTAGAGACACTCAAAATAAAAACAGCGTGTGATGTTTTAGCAATACTTCTAAATTCTAATTTTAAACTATCCTTGATAATATGTTGCTCTTTTTTTTCATTTTTATCCAAATCAAAAAAACCAAATCTGGATTTATCAGCTGCATACCAAACTTTATTAGCATCAAAAACAAGCGCTCTTATACTAATTTTATCTTGAAATAAAGTATCAATTTCAACAGAAGTAAAAACTGTTTCATTCTTACCTAAAACATCATAATTAATTGTTTTACAAGATAATAAAGTCAAAAAAAATATACTTATCAAAAAAAATCTATTCATTTTATTAGAATTATTTAGGAGCTAATTTACAATTAAATAAATAAACCTAAATAGTTGTATTTATTTATTGGCACAGTAATTGGAATGTTGACAATAACAACATTAAATACATTTGCCATGAAAACGAAACTACTTTTATTTACCGCACTGGCCTCTATTTTTGCAATACAAATACAAGCACAAGATAGAACAACTGTTAACGCAACAAATTCTGAAATTAGTGATAATTTAGATTTAAGAGCAGTTGCTTCAATTTTTGGAGATTCAAGAAATCTTCAGGATTTTGAAAGACGATTAAATGACCCTAAAATTCAAATTTCTAATTTAGATTTGAATAATGATAATCAAGTAGATTATTTACGAGTTATCGAAAATGTAGATGGACGTACTCACGTAATTATTATACAAGCCGTTTTGGATCGCGATATTTATCAAGATATTGCAACTATAGATGTCGAAAAAGATAATTATAACCGAGTTCATGTTCAGGTTGTAGGTGACGTTTATATGTACGGTCGAAATTACATATACGAACCAGTTTATTATACAACTCCGTTCATTTATGCATCATTTTGGTTGTCTAACTATCGTCCATATTATTCTTCTTGGTCATGGAATTATTATCCGAACTATTATTACGCTTGGAATCCATACCCAGTTTTTAGATACCGAAACAACATTAGCCTTTGTTTAAACATAAATAACTCTTACAATTATGTAAATTATAGAAGAAGCAACAGAGCTATAGATTTATACAGTTCAAGACGCTCAAATGGATACGAAAGACAGTATCCGAATTATTCTTTTTCGAGAAGAAACTCAAGTGTTACTAACCGTTATGAATTAGACCAAAGAAGAGGAACAAAAAACACATCTAATTATTATAATGGAAGAACTGAAACACAAAGAGGTTATTCTCAAAATAGAGGAAACTCTTCTAGAGAAGTAGCTCCACAAAGAGATTATTCTCAAAACAGAGGAAACTCTTCTAGAGAAGCCGCACCACAAAGAGATTATTCTCAAAATAGAGGGAATTCTTCTAGAGAAACTGCACCACAAAGAGATTATTCTCAAAATAGAGGGAATTCTTCTAGAGAAACTGCACCTCAAAGAGATTATTCTCAAAATAGAGGAAATTCTTCTAGAGAAGCTGCACCACAAAGAGATTATTCTCAAAATAGAGGGAATTCTTCTAGAGAAGCTGCATCACAAAGATCTGAATCACAAAGAAGTAGTAATTCTTCCAGAAGTAACGACAGAAGATCTTAAATTATTAAAAAATGTTTAAATGAAAAACACGGGAAAATAACCCGTGTTTTTTTTATCTTTTTTTTCATATTACATTGTAATATCCTTTAAAAGATTAACTTTGAAAAGTTTTTTAAAAATTTTTCATGAGCGCATCGCACAAAGACCTCCATAGTAAGTTAACATTAGGTGGTTTATTAGTTTCATTAGGAATAATTTATGGTGATATCGGAACTTCACCTCTATATGTAATGAAAGCCATACTTGGCGGACATATAATTAATGCTGATATAGTTTTAGGCGGAGTCTCAGCTGTATTTTGGACGCTTACACTTCAAACAACCATCAAATACGTGCTAATTACCTTAAGCGCTGACAACCATGGCGAAGGTGGTATTTTTGCCCTATATGCCTTAGTCAAAAAGACAAAAATACAGTGGTTAATTGTACCCGCAATTATAGGTGGAAGTGCTTTGCTCGCAGATGGTATAATCACCCCTCCCATTTCAGTATCATCCGCAGTTGAAGGAATTAGAACATTTTATCCTGAAATAAATACCATTCCAATTGTTATAGGAATTCTATTTATACTTTTCACAATACAGCAATTTGGAACCAAACTAGTAGGTAAATTTTTTGCTCCTATAATGTTAGTTTGGTTCAGTATGTTGGCTATTTTAGGAGTATTACAAATTTCACAACATCCTGAAGTTTTCAAAGCAATTAACCCTTACTACGCTTATCATTTATTATCCATTCATCCAGAAGGTTTTTTTGTGCTAGGTTTTGTATTTTTATGTACCACAGGAGCTGAAGCACTATATTCAGACATGGGACATTGCGGGCGAAAAAACATTAGAATTAGTTGGATTTTTGTAAAAACAGCTTTAGTTCTAAACTATTTTGGTCAAGCAGCCTATTTAATTCAACATGAAGGAGAATCGCTTCAAAGTCTTGGAGGAAAAAATGGAAATCCTTTCTATTTAATAATGGCGGATTGGTTCCAACCAATAGGAATTGTAATAGCTACTCTTGCTGCAGTAATAGCTTCGCAAGCATTAATTAGTGGATCATTTACATTAATAAATGAGGCCATGCGTTTGAATTTTTGGCCAAAAGTCAAAATCAAATATCCAACTGAATTAAAAGGACAATTATACATCCCATCTATCAATTGGCTCTTGTTTTTTGGTTGTGTTGGTATCGTTTTACACTTTGAAGAATCAAGTAATATGGAGCATGCCTATGGCTTAGCAATTATATTATGTATGATTATGACAACGATTCTACTCAATTATTATTTAATCATGAAAAGAGTAAAACTCTACTTTTTCATGCCTCTTATTACTATTTATCTACTAATTGAATTTAGCTTTCTTGCTGCAAATATTACAAAATTTTCCGAAGGTGGTTACGTAACACTTTTCATTGCTTCAATGTTAATGTCTGTTATGACGATATGGTATCTTGCTAAAAAAATCAACAAGAGTTATACTAAAATCGTTAAAATTGAAGATTACAAAAAAGTCCTTGTAGAGTTAAGTGCAGATCTATCAATTCCAAAATACGCTACACATTTAGTATACATGACTAATGCCGGAAGAGTTGATGAAATAGAGGAAAAAGTAATGTATTCTATTTTACAAAAAAGACCTAAAAGAGCTGACATCTATTGGTTTGTTCACGTAAACATATTGACTGAACCTTACAAAACAGAATATAAAGTTACTGAAATCGTAAAAGATGATTTGTATCGAGTAGACTTCAATTTAGGTTTTAGAGAACCTACAAAAATAAACTTGATGTTCAAAGAAGTAATTAAAGATATGGTACAAAAAGGCGAAGTAGATATTACCAGCCGATATGAATCATTGAATAAAAATAATATTATTGGAGATTTCAAATTTGTTTTATCTGAAAAATTCTTATCCAATGATAGTGACTTATTGTGGCATGAAAAAATAATCATGAATTCTTATTTCTTCATCAAAAAACTAAGTTTATCTGAAGAAAGAGCCTTTGGTTTGGATAGTAGTTCTGTGAAAATAGAGAAATTCCCAATGGTATTACATGCTCCTCAAAACATAGGTTTGACTAGAGTTAAATAAAATAATCCAATAAAATGAATATAAAAACACTGCTTTTGAGTAGTGTTTTTTTTTTGCATAAAATATAAAATCAACATTCATTATTTAAAATTTAACTTTCAAATCAATTAATAGTACCTTTGCACCTCAATTATTTAAAATGAGATTACATAGAAATTTAGTTTATACTACCATCGATGCTTTAAACGCCATTTTTAACGAAGGTGAATATGCAGACAAAGTGGTTGCACGATCTTTAAAAAAAGACAAACGCTGGGGAAGTTCCGATAGAAAATTTGTTGCAGAAACAATCTACGAAATTGTACGTTGGAAAAGATTATATGCAGAAATTGCAGAAGTAAAAGAACCTTTTGACAGAGATAATCTTTGGAGAATGTTCTCTGTATGGGCAGTTTTAAGAGGCTATCCTATTCCTGATTGGAGACAATTAGAAGGAACACCAGAACGAAAAATAAAAGGACGCTTTGACGAGCTTTCAAAAGTAAGAGCTTTGAAAGAATCTATTCCGGACTGGATGGATGAGTTAGGAGTTAAAGAATTAGGCGAGAAAGTTTGGGCAACAGAAATTGCAGCTCAAAACCAACCTGCTAAAGTAATTCTGAGAGTAAATACACTAAAAACAACTAAGGAAAAACTAAGAGCCATCTTAATGGACTTAAACATTGAGACAGATTATTTAACGAATCAGCCTGATGCTTTAGTATTAAAAGAAAGAGCTAATGTTTTCTTGACAGATGCTTTCAAACAAGGTTTTTTTGAAGTTCAGGATGCAAACTCACAATTAGTAGCTGCTTTTCTTGATGTAAAACCAGGAATGCGAGTAGTTGATACTTGTGCAGGTGCAGGAGGAAAAACATTGCACATTGCTGCATTGATGGAAAACAAAGGGCAATTAATTGCGATGGATTTATACGAAAGTAAATTGAAGCAATTAAAATTAAGAGCTAAAAGAGATGGCGCTTTCAATATTGAATACCGAATTATAGACAGCACCAAAGTAATCAAAAAACTTCACGAAAGGGCTGATAGAGTTTTGATCGATGCACCTTGTAGTGGTTTAGGAGTTCTAAAAAGAAACCCTGATGCTAAGTGGAAATTACAACCTGAATTTATAGATAACATCCGTAAAGTTCAAGCAGAAGTTTTAGAAAGTTATTCTAAAATTGTAAAACCTGGAGGAAAATTAGTTTACGCTACCTGTTCTGTTTTACCATCTGAAAACCAAGAACAAGTTGAAAAATTCTTAAAAACGGATATCGGAAAACAATTCAACTTTATAAAAGACCAAAAAATATTGGCTTCTGAGTCAGGTTTTGATGGATTTTATATGGCATTATTAGAACGAAAAGAAGCAATTGAATAAGTTAAGATTTATTCCTATAAAAAAAGTCCTCGAATATCGAGGACTTTTTTTATAGGAATATTTTTTTGGTTTACTATTTTCTAACTTAAAACCTTAAACTAAATTATTAATCATTCATAGAGATTAAAAACTCTTCGTTATTTTTAGTTTTCTTGAAACGATCATTTATAAAATCCATTGCTTCAACTGGGTTCATATCAGAAAGATATTTTCTCATAATCCACATACGTTGTAAAGTCTGTTGATCTAATAATAAATCATCACGTCGTGTACTTGAAGAAGTTAAGTCAATTGCAGGAAAAATACGTTTGTTAGCAATTTTTCTATCCAATTGTAATTCCATATTTCCAGTTCCTTTGAATTCTTCAAAAATAACCTCATCCATTTTAGAACCTGTTTCAGTAAGAGCGGTTGCAATAATACTCAAAGAACCTCCATTTTCTACGTTTCTTGCAGCACCAAAGAAACGTTTTGGTTTTTGCAACGCATTTGCATCAACACCTCCACTTAATACTTTTCCTGATGCAGGCTGTACAGTATTATAAGCTCTGGCCAAACGTGTAATTGAATCTAAAAGAATTACTACATCATGCCCGCATTCTACTAATCGTTTTGCTTTTTCAAGTACGATATTAGCAATTTTAACGTGCTCTTGTGGTTCTCTATCGAAAGTTGAAGCTATTACCTCACCACGCACACTACGTTGCATGTCAGTAACCTCTTCAGGCCTTTCATCTATTAATAAAACAATCAAATATACTTCAGGATGATTAGCTGCAATTGCATTCGCAATATCTTTCAACAACATGGTTTTACCTGTTTTTGGTTGTGCCACAATCATACCACGTTGTCCTTTTCCAATTGGAGAAAACAAGTCAATAATTCTTGTTGAAATAGTACTTTGCTTTTCAGCCAATTTAAATTTTTCAGAAGGAAAAACTGGTGTCAAATGTTCAAAAGACACACGATCACGAACTACTTGTGGATCATGTCCATTTATTTTTAAAACACGAACTAAAGGGAAAAATTTCTCTCCTTCTTTTGGAGGACGAACCACTCCTTTTACGGTATCTCCCGTTTTTAAACCAAATAATCTGATTTGTGATGTCGATAAATAAATATCATCTGGCGAAGCCAAATAGTTATAATCCGAAGAACGCAAAAAACCATATCCATCCGGCATCATTTCTAAAACACCTTCACTTTCTATAATTCCATCAAATTCAAAATCAGAATGGCTGAAATTGTTTTTTTTGTTTTTATAGTTTGGATTTTGATTGCCGTTTTGATTTGGGTTTTGGTTCGGATTCTGATTCTGATTCTGTTTATTTAATTGGTTTGGATTAACCTTTTTTATAGGAGCAGTAACAGTTTGATTTTCTGATGGTGCGGCATCTGTAGCAACAGCAGTAGATTCATTTTCTGTTTTAACTTCTTTAGCTGCTTCTTTGTCTTTTTGTAAAGCTATTTTCTTTTCGTAAGCAGATTTATTGAATTTTATAACCTTCCCTACTTTTTTTTCTGGAGCATCAGCTACAGGAGCATCTGTTGCTTCCATTACTGGAGCTGTTTCTGCTGGAATATCTTCAGTTGCCTGAAGTTCATTTTCTGAAAAAAGAGGCGTTGCTGCCTTTTGGATTATATTTTTTTTAACAGGTACAATTCGAGCCCTTTTAGGTTTTTCTCCTTCAACATTAATCGGCTCATTTTTATCTGGCGAAGAAACAACACTTGAGGCAGCTTGATGTTCTAAAATTTGACTAATTAATGTCTCTTTTTTTACACCGTTGAATTTTATTGTTTTGGACGATTTAGCAATTTCTTGAAGCTCAGATAGCTTCATTTCTTTTAATGCAGAAATATCAAACATGAATGTTCTATGAATTTAATTAGTTGGGAAATAATGTAAAAGATAGTGTGGTAACTTTTTCGTTCTGAATTGACCGCAGTATGAAGTGCTTACGGTATTGTTATGCAATAATACGAATAAAATTTAATCATACAATAGTATTTATTAAAAAGAAAATATA
>CAUPOP010000036.1:0-35853 GCA_963512955.1 uncultured Flavobacterium sp.
ACCTAAAGATAAAGGTGTAACGTCAAGTAACAATACATCTTTTACATCTCCAGATAAAACTCCACCTTGAATAGCTGCTCCAATAGCAACAACCTCATCAGGATTAACTCCTTTAGACGCTTTTTTACCAAAGAATTTTTCAACTTCGTCAGCAATTCTTGGCATACGAGTAGAACCTCCTACAAGGATAACTTCGTCAATATCAGATGTAGATAAACCTGCATCTTTAAGCGCTTTAGCAACTGGTGCCATTGAACGTTTTACTAATGAATCAGATAATTGTTCAAATTTAGCTCTAGTTAATTTTTTAACTAAGTGTTTTGGTCCTGAAGCTGTAGCAGTTACGTAAGGCAAGTTGATTTCAGTTTCAGCAGAAGATGACAATTCAATTTTAGCTTTCTCAGCAGCTTCTTTAATACGTTGTAATGACATTGGGTCCAAACGTAAATCAATACCTTCTTCCGTTTTGAATTCGTCAGCTAACCAGTCAATAATAGTTTGGTCAAAATCATCACCACCTAAGTGCGTATCACCATTTGTAGACAATACTTCGAAAACTCCGTCACCTAATTCAAGAACAGAGATATCAAAAGTACCACCACCTAAATCGTAAACAGCGATTTTTTGATCTTTACCTTTTTTATCTAAACCGTAAGCTAAAGCAGCAGCTGTAGGTTCGTTGATAATACGCATTACTTTAAGACCTGCAATTTCACCAGCTTCTTTAGTAGCTTGACGTTGTGCATCGTTAAAGTAAGCAGGAACAGTAATAACCGCTTCAGTAACAGTTTGACCTAAATAGTCTTCAGCTGTTTTTTTCATTTTTTGAAGCGTCATAGCTGACAATTCTTGTGCAGTGTATAAACGACCATCAATATCCACACGTGGAGTATTGTTGTCCCCTTTTACTACTGAATAAGGTACTCTTTTTGCTTCTTCAGTGATTTCAGCAAAAGAATGACCCATAAAACGTTTAATAGAAGCAATCGTTTTGGTAGGATTTGTTACTGCTTGTCTTTTAGCAGGATCTCCCACTTTAATTTCTCCACCTTCAACAAAAGCGATGATAGATGGCGTTGTTCTTTTTCCTTCTGCATTAGGAATAACAACTGCTTCATTACCTTCCATTACAGAAACACAAGAGTTGGTCGTACCTAAATCAATTCCGATTATTTTACCCATTTTTAATATATTTAATTTTATTGTATACTTATTTTAACGGCTCGAGTTGCAATAGTCAATCTTTGTGCCAATGCAATGGCAGTCCATAAATTGTCAGTATTTGTTAAAATTGTCGTAAAATTAGCTGACAAACTGACATTTTAATTGTCATTACAAGCGATGAGAATCTAGTTATCTTGAAGCTAATCCTGCTATACACTGTATCTCTAGTGGCGAACACCGCCACAAGAGGCAATTGCGAGAGCAATTGATCCATCAGGGCTATAAAAACACTATTCAGAACAAAGTTTACAAAGTGTTTTAAAACAAGCTCTTCAAAAAGTTGGAATTACTAAACCCGCTACTTTACACTGGTTACGATATAGTTATGCCACGCATCTACTCGAAAGCGGAACCGATTTGCGCTATATACAGGAATTATTAGGTCATAGCAGCAGTAAAACTATTGAAATATATACCCATGTAAGTACGAAAAGTATTCAACAAATAAAAAGCCCCCTTGATGATTTGTAATATTTATTTTATATTTTAGCTAAATAAATACCAGAGCCCTTTATGGCACAAAGCCAACCTTTTTCGGATAGATTGGTATCGTTTTATGGCTGGTATAAACGAGTTATCTGTCATACTAAAAAACTACATCTAAAGATATGAAATTAAAACTATTAACATTTACAATTCTTTTCGGAGTCTTAACTTCTTGCTCAAAATCAACTGGCAGTTTATCCGGAAATGTTTATTGGATTTACAATGATTATGTTGGAAACAAACCTGATGCTGGAGCGAAAATTAAGATATATTCATTAGAAAATAATACTGCTGATTCTCTGTATTCAATTATTACAGATATTAATGGAAATTATAAAATCGAAAATATTGCAGAAGGAGAATATATTTTAATTGCAAACTCAAAAAACACTTTTTCTTCACCCAGAACACTTTTAGAAAATTTACAGCTACATTCTAAAGAACTAGAAAAAATTCAAATTCGTTTAGGAATTGACAATCAAATTGAGCCTCTAAAAAATTTAAAACTATTGACAGATTTAACAATTGACAAGCCTTCTGAATTCGAAAAAAACAATAGAGAATTAAATGATCGAATGTCAACAATTATTCAAAACTTTACGCCTAAAGTAAAACAAAAACTTGGTTTAGATATTTCATTTGACAACTCTATTTATATTAAAGAATTTAAAGTGGAAGCTAAAAAAAACATTACAGAAAATATTGACTTTGGATATAAAAACAACTAAAGTACGACCGCTAACACTTGCTAAAACTTATGGCTAGTTTTTCGGTAAATTGTTCGTTTACTTTTCATAACTTCGCTTGGTCGGTTATGAAAAAAAAAGCTTTCCATAAGCCACCACAAGCTCTAGCAAGGAAACGTTAGGCGATATTTAAAGAAAAATGACAATATGATAAATAAAATTGAAGTTGAAAACTTTAGAAGTATTCAACATTGTAAAGTTGACCTATCACCATTAACCGTAATTGTGGGAGCAAATTCAACGGGAAAAAGTAATTTAATTAAAGCTATTGATTTTATATCTGATATTGCTCAATATGGTCTATTAGATGCTATTTATAATAGAGGAGGCTTTGATGAAATTTTACCAAAACAATATAAAGATTTAAAAGGTAAGGAAATAAAATTAAATTTAGAATTTAAAATCAATCCTCCAAAAAAATGGCCAACTGAATATGGCAACTTAATAGCAGAATATTCTATCACTGTTAAAAAATTAAAGGGTAATAATATAAAAATAAGTCAAGAAAAATTAAGTTTAAATTCCGTATTTTTATTAGCATATCATTTAGACCATAATAGTAATATTAATAATTCTAAAAACAAGGAAGAAGAAGAACTTAGCGAAGAAACTCTTCTCACTTATAAAGATTCTTCTATTTGTTTTTATAGAAATTCAAGAGGTAAATTCAAATACCAAACAAATTTTGAATTAAATTCCGATAATTTAAGGCTTTTACTTAATTGGATTGGTTTAAGGGGGATTTTTTCTGAGGATATCAATTCAAAAAAAGTAGATGCCTTATTAGATAACATATTAGGCAATATAAGAAACCATCAAGATCAGACATCTTTATTATCGACTGATAGACATTTAATAAACTTTAGTCAACATTTAAATAAATTAGTTAAAGATATGAAATCAATATCGAGATATGATTTATTTATCAATGAATTAAGACAAGAACAAAGTATTTCAAATACAAATAAGGTTAGTACTTCTGGAGATAATATTCCAAACGTTGTTAAAAAGTTTGTAAAAGATAATAAGATAGCATGGAATAGAATCATTGATACAATGTGTAACATTTCTCCATATTTCACTAAAGTATATTCAGAAACATTAAGGGCTGGTAAAGAATATTTAGTATTTGAAGAAATATTTGATGGAAGACCAATAGAATCTTGGGAAGCATCTGATGGAACTTTAAGAGCTTTAGCTATTTTATTATGTTTAGAATCACATGATGAAGGCTCAACCATTTTAATTGAAGAACCAGAGCATGGTTTACATCCATGGGCGGTAAAAGATTTGATGCAACATATCAGAGCTACAATTGAACAAAAGAATATTCAGGTTATATTGACAACTCATTCACAACAAGTTTTAGAATGTCTAAAACCAAACGAATTATTAATTACTGAAAGAGATGAAACAGGAACTCATTATAACAAAATAAAAGACATTGTTCGTCAAGAAAATATTACAATGGGAGAGATTGGCAGCCTTTGGACAAAAGGATTATTAAATGGTGTACCTAAATCAATATAAGATATGGTAGATTTAGGACTCATTGTTGAGGGTCATTGTGAATATGATTCATTCCCTTCTATATTATCAAAAATACCAAATACACCATATTATGTGCCTATCGTAAATGCTGGAGGAATTGGCAATATAATGAAAAACACACATGAAGAATTATTATCTATAATTAAACTCCATTCTCCAAAAAAGATTGTAATCAGTTTAGATTATAGAGATGCTTTACGAGAAAGATTAGTTAATAATTGTATTGAACTAAAAGAAATTGTAACACAAAACTGCAACGATTTTATTAAATCACAACAAAATGGAAGTTTAATTCTGCCTGAGAGCATTGTAGTTGTTATTGCTGATAGAACTTTTGAAAGTTGGATATGTGCAGATATCATCTCCTTAAGAAATAATGAAAATTTTAATTCTGAACTTTTGGTCGAGGACTTTGAAAATGTTGATATAGAAATACCCAATCCTAGTCAATGGCTTCATTCAAAACTAAAATTGGATATAGACATAAAAAACAGAAGAAATAGGGTCAAAATTTATAAAAACATAGATCCAAATATATCCAGAACTAAATCTAAATCTTTTGATAAATTTTATAGAGAAGTGACAAATACTAAAACCTAATAAACATCGCCTAACACACGCTACAAGCAATTTAGGCATTAGGCTTAATTTGAAATTGGTTTTGTATTTGGAAATTTGGCAAATCCTAAGAATGGGCTTAATTTAGTCCCAAACTGCGTGTAGCACGTGAACGTTAGTGATTAATAGTCCGAAATAACACAGGCTTTCACATTTTTTCTCTACATTTTTCTTTAACTTGCCACTACTATGCCAAATGGTAAAACCTTAGTGGCTATTCCAAAAGTTATTATGAAAAAATTAGTTAAAATTAGCCTATGAGTTCAAATGAAACACAGAATAAAACAAAATGGATTTCAAAATTCACTTTAAGTTTTTTATCTATTGTGGGAGGAATAGACTCGGTGCTCCATATTATTTTACCCCTTTTCCCTTATAAACTGAATCAATACATAATTCCAATTGGAATGTCCTCTTTGATTGCTGGAATTATTTTTTCAATTGGATTATCATTTTATTGGCATTATAAAGAAAAAAACAATTTAATTGATTCTCAAAAGTATTATATCTGGCTTACTACTATTTTGCGATATTGGCTCGCTTTTTATATTTCTACATTTGGTTTTGAAAAACTATTTGATGTCAATTTTGCCTATTCCTATCATATTGAAGATGCATTAGTTAATACATTAACTGGTCAAGAATTGACTTGGAAATATTATGGACATTCCTATTATCTAACTGTCATTATAGGTTTATTTCAAATAATAGGCAGTATCCTTTTATTATTTAGACGCACCACTTTGTTGGGAGTAATAACTCTTTTACCCGTTCAAATCAATATTCTATTGATTAATCTATTTTATGGAATTGGCCCACTTACTACTTTCACATCAATAATTATGGTATTAGGACTATCCTATTTATCATTAGAAAGAAAAGAAGAAATAATTGATTTTTTTAGGCGCTATAAAAGCACATTACCTACCGTCGGAAATACAACATTGCGCAAATCAATACGTTTTTTGTGCATCTTAATTCCATTTCTATTTGTATTCTATTATAGTTATGATGTACGAAAATCACAGAAATATTTCGGTAAATGGAAAGTCGAATCGATGACCCGTAATGGAAGAGTAATTCTTGAAAATGAATGGCAAAAAGATACTTTAGCTTGGAAAACATTATATATAGAAGAAAGAGGAAAAATGTATTTTTGTCCAAATCCACAGATCTATTTGGATAGTACTTCATTACTTATGAAGTATCATTACGATGATAAAAATCAAAATTTCAAAGTTATATCCTTCGAAAAAAACAGAAATAAACCTGATACAATTCCTGTTCAGATTTCCAAATTTAAAGATGAATCAATGCAGTGGAAAATGATTTTATACAAAGACACTATTCAAATGGATTTGAAAAAAGTGAATCTTTAAAAAATGAACGTCTAAAAACTACTACAAAGTATTTGGGCAATTAACTCGATGGAAAGTTGGTTTTTCTTAACTGAAAAGTACTAAATTGAAATTTTGTTTATCTTTATTGATTAGTAAAAAACGCTAGGACTATACCTCGGAGAGTTCCAGTGGAGAAACGTAAATTTATAAAAGTAAAAAAATGGCGAAGCAAATATTTATCAATTTAGCAGTGAAAGAAGTTCAAAAATCAATGGACTTTTATACTGCATTAGGTTTTTCAAATAATCCCCAATTTTCAGACGACTCAGGCAAATGTATGGTTTGGAGTGAAACTATTTTTCTGATGATCATGACACACGAAAAGTTCGCAAGCTTTGCAACCAAACCTATTGCGGATACAAAATCAAAGTTAGCAGGTATTTTTTCATTGTCTGTGGACAGTGTTGAAGAAGTAAATGAGATTTTGGCTAACGGACTAAAATCTGGAGGAATTGAACCAAACGAAACCAGAGATTATGGTTTTATGGTACAACGAACTATTGAAGATTTTGACGGACACACTTGGGAAGTCTTTTATATGGACCTTACTAAATTTCCAGCAAAATAACCCAACATATAGTCGGAATTAATTTTTATAATAATTAAACAAAATGGCACAAATCAATCCTCACATTAACTTTAATGGCAATGCCGAAGAAGCGTTTACTTTTTACAAATCAATATTTGGCGGAGAGTTTGTAAACATTATGCGGTTCAAAGATTTAGCAAGCCCTGAATTTCCAGTAGCAGAAAATGAGGCAAATAAAATTATGCACATTGCTTTGCCTATTGGCAAAAACATCTTGATGGCTAATGACGTTCCGGAAAGTATGGGACGAACAAATGAAAACGAAAATAGAAGCAAAATTTCAATAAGTGCAGAAAGCAAAGAAGAAGCAGATAAATTATTCAACGGTCTTTCAGAAGGCGGAACTATAGAAATGCCAATTGCTGATAGTCCTTGGGGTTCCTATTTTGGCATGTTTAGAGACAAATACGGAATTGAATGGATGATAGATTTTGACCCAAAATATAAAGGTCAATTCTAATTCAGAAAAATAATTTGAAAAATGAACCATACAAGAGTATATAAAATGCCTTTTTCTACTGTTTATCCATTATACATTAAAAAAGTAGAAAGAAAAGGACGCACAAAAGAAGAAGTTGACACCGTTATTTTTTGGTTAACAGGTTACAATCAGCAAACATTGCAAGAACAAGTTGACAAGAATAATGATTTTGAAACGTTTTTTGACCAAGCGCCACAAATAAATCCTAATGTTTCCAAAATTACTGGTGTAATTTGTGGGTATCGTGTGGAAGAAATTGAAGATGTACTCATACAAAAGGTGCGGTATATGGATAAGCTTGTGGATGAATTAGCTAAAGGAAAGTCAATGGACAAAATTTTAAGAAAATAATTGGTATTAGAAACACTGCTACTAATTTGTATTAAAAAATCCTAATATTGAAAGTATGAGTTCCATTTCTGATTGTGAAATTTTTAGTTCACGTGTTTTAAATTATCCTGTAGAAAAAGTATATCAAGCTTTTGCAAATCCATTACATTTAAAGAATTGGTGGGGTCCAGAAGGTTTCACAAATACAATTCATGAGTTTGACCTAAAGCCTGATGGAAAATGGATTCTTACCATGCATGGCCCTGAAAATGGTAATTATGAAAACTCAGCTGTATTCAAAATCGTTCAACCGCTTCAATTAATTACTTGGACAAGAATTTCTCAACCTTTGTTTGACATGGAAGTTGGTTTTGAAAAACTCAATGATACAAAAACAAAAATTTCATTTCGGATGATTTTCAAAACGGTATCAGAATGTGAAAAAATTAAAAAGTTCGCAGTGCCTAAAAATGAAGAGAATTTTGATAGATTGGAAAAAGAACTTTTGAAAATATAAGTATAATAATTCTCCAACCTTAGAACAACTCCTCACCAATACTTTTGGCTATTTCTTTTAGCTATTACAATTACCAAACATAAAGGCTTAATAAATTACTCCCTTATTCCCAAAAATACCTCAAATCACACACAAAAGAGTAACAAAAATAAAAACTCATTTGATGATTTGTAATAAAAATATTATATATACATTTGTTTAATGCTCTCAATTCAATAATGTTACCAATCAAATTTTAGTGTATTGGTGTGACTAAATTGGTTTTGACTAAAGCATCATTAAAAAAACAGAAAAGCATATTAACAAACTATTTATTGTTTACTAAAATCCCAAGTTATGAAATCCATTTTCTTTATTTTGTTTTTTTATTCGGTATTGCAATTAAATGCTCAAACAGGTATTAATACTATCGATCCAAAAGCAACATTAGATGTCGTAGGGCAACCTTCAAGCATAACTGTTATGGATGGAATTATCCCTCCAAGATTAACTGGAGATCAATTACAAGCAAAAACGTATACTTCTGACCAAAATGGTGCAATTACATTTGCAACACAAGCCAGCAGTTCACCAGCAGGACAAACTATTAACGTAACGAGTGCAGGTTTATATGTTTTCAATTCTATATTAAACCAATGGATTGCATTGTCCTCAAATACAGCAAATTCATATTCAAAAAATGTGTTTTGTGACACCAATGATCCAAATACTGCTACAATTTTTGATGATGAATTGCCTGTAGTCACTAACACTGTATCTTTAACCCAAAATCAACAAAACATTTATTATGGACTTGATGGTTCTGTATGGATATGGAATGGTACAAGCTACATATCCTATAATCAAAATTATAATTTAAATGTAGGTCAAAGAGTAAGCATCATCAGAACAATGGCAAATTCTGTTGCAAATAATACTATATTACCTGCTTCTGGATTAATAGAACTAGATGCCACAATTAGAATTGATTTAAGAAAAGTAAGCAATACTTATTATAGCCCGAGAATTTTAAATATTTCAGCAAACTCTAAAAAAATCACATACCAAACTTTTGCAACTACTTCTAATCAAAATGAACAGGTTGTAAGTACAACTTTAAGTAGCAATAGTGCTTTAGAAGTTGATGGAGATAATCTTGTTGATTGGTCAACAACTGGCACCGAAGTAATTACAACCAATGTTATATTACCAGATGGCAAATGGTATGAAATACAATGGTTTGCTTTTGAGGTTAGTTCGATAAAACAAATTTACATGACCGTCTTAAGAAAATTTTAAAAAACTACTTAAAATAAGGTATTCATATCACCCTTATTTACAATCATAAAATAGCATATAAATGATTGTAAATATTTCAACTAAAGATTCCATTAGTTTAATCAAAAAAAGGAATGTTTTTTTCATACTTTTATAAGCCGATATAAAATAACATCTATTTTTCAATTTCAGAAAATAGTCCATTAAGTATCAAAAATTAAGTACCAACCAAAACATCCAAAAATGAAATTATCAAAATTATTTTTTCTAATTGCTGTTTTTTGTACCCTTTCCAGTTTTGGAAAAACAACTACAAAATCGCGAGAATTCTATCAAATCAAAACCTACATCTTACAATCAAGTAAACAAGTAGAAACCACCGAAAAATTTCTTAAAGAAGCTTATCTACCTGCCTTGAAAAGAATTGGAATCAAAAACATTGGTGTTTTCAAACCAAGAGTGACTGATTCTTTAAAAAAAATAATCGTCCTGATTCCGTTTTCGTCCATGAAGCAATTTGTCAGTCTTGATGAAAACCTTGCCAAAGACAAAATATATGCAACTACTGGAGCAGATTACATTAATGCCTCCTACAAAGAAGCACCCTATGTGCGTATCGAATCCATTTTATTACAAGCATTTACAGATCATCCCTTGCTAAAAACGCCATCGTTAAATAGCCCTAGAGAAAATAGAGTCTATGAATTACGTAGTTATGAATCTGCTACCGAAGCAATTTATAGAAACAAAGTAGATATGTTTAATGCTGGTGGAGAAATTATATTATTTAATCGTTTAGCTTTTAATGCGGTGTTTTACGGTGAAGTATTATCTGGAGCCAAAATGCCCAACTTAATGTATCTGACGACTTTTGACAATCAAGAAAGTCGGGATTCACACTGGAAAGCTTTTGTAGATTCACCAGAATGGAAAGGACTTATTGCTATGGAAAAATATAAAAACAATATTTCTCATATTGATATTACATTTTTATATCCAACAGATTATTCTGATTATTAAGTATTTTCTTTATTTGTTGTAAATTCTTTTCCCTTTAACATAATCCCAATTACAAAAAAGTAATTGGGATTTTTTTATGCACATTTTTAATCAACCCCAATAAAACAGGCTATAAACTAGAAAATTAGCGTTTATTAGCAACGTCTCAACTCATATACTTAGATAACAAAACAGGTATTTACTTAAAAATAAGTTTAAAAAAAAATAAAAAATTAAGTATCAAATTAAGTATTTATACTTATATTTGCGTAGTAATACTTAATTAATGAGTTATGATTAAAGTAATAGTAGTCGGAAACGGCATGGTAGGGTACAAATTTTGTGAAAAATTCATCGCAAAATCAGGACAAGAGAAGTATCAAATAACCGTATTTGGAGAAGAACCAAGACGCGCTTACGACCGTGTTCACTTAAGTGAATACTTTGCAGGAAAGAGCGCTGATGACTTGTCCATGTCAACTTCAAATTGGTATGAAGAAAACAATATTATTCTTAATACTTCCGAATTAATTACAGATATTAATAGAGAACATAAAACAGTTCATACCCATCTAGAAAAAACACATGAGTATGACTACTTAGTTTTAGCTACGGGTTCAGCTGCTTTTGTTCCACCAATTGAAGGTGTCGATAAAGAAGGTGTTTTTGTATATAGAACTATTGAAGATCTAGATGCTATTATGGCTTACGCCAAAAAAATAAAACAAAAAGGCGCTACTGAAGCTGCTGTCCTTGGAGGAGGATTGTTAGGGCTTGAGGCTGCTAAAGCCGTGCGTGATTTAGGATTAAATCCTCATGTTGTGGAATTTGCTCCTCGATTGATGCCAAGACAGTTAGATAAAGGTGCTAGTGATATGCTCCAATCTAAAATAGAGGAGCTTAATATTGGTATTCATCTTAATAAATCTACGCAATATATTGCAGGAGAACACGCCATTACGGGAATGATGTTTGAAGGTGATGATTTGCTTAAAGTAGATATGTTGGTTGTTTCTGCTGGGATTAAACCACGCGATGAACTAGGAAGAGTTTCAGGACTTGAAGTGGGTGTTCGTGGAGGAATTGTAGTAAATAATAAAATGCAAACTTCTGATCCGAATATCTATGCTATTGGGGAAGTCGCACTATATAACCATATGATTTACGGTCTTGTTGCTCCAGGGTACGAGATGGCTGATGTTGCTGCTGAGCATATTCTTGGTGGTGAAAAAACGATGAGAGAAACCATCGATATGTCTACACAATTGAAATTAATTGGTGTTGAAGTTGCGAGTTTTGGTGATCCTTTCATAGAAAATGAGGAAGTGACCGCTATTGTTTATGAAAACAAATTCAACGGAATTTACAAAAGAATAAATGTTACCAAAGACGGAAAAACATTATTGGGAGGTATTTTAGTTGGAGATTCAAGTGATTACAATTCGTTATTCCAAATTTATAGCAATGCTATGAAACTGCCTAAAAACCCTGAAGATTTGATTTTGGGTTCAAGAGGAGGAGAAAGCGCTACAATGGGAAGTGCTATGGATTTGCCTGATACAGCCGTGATTTGTTCTTGTGAAAACGTGACTAAAGGAAGTATCTGCTGCTCAATTACGGAGGGTTGTTGTGAAACTTTTTCAGATGTGGTTAAGTCAACTAAAGCAACAACAGGTTGTGGTGGTTGCAAACCAATGGTGGTTGATTTGGTAAAAGAAACTCAAAAATCATTAGGAAAAGAAGTTAAAGACGTGATTTGTGAGCACTTTGCTTACAACCGACAAGAACTTTACGATATCATAAAAATAAACAAGTTTACCAATCATAACGAAGTATTAGGGACTGTTGGAAAAGGAGATGGATGCGAAATCTGTAAACCATTAGTATCTTCTATTTTCTCTAGTATTTATAATGATACGGCTAACAAACATATAACAGCTCAAGATTCAAATGACAGATTCTTAGCAAATATTCAACGTAACGGAACCTATTCTGTTGTTCCAAGGGTTGCAGGTGGAGAAATTTCTGCTGAGAAATTAATCGTTTTGGGCGAAGTTGCTTTAAAATACAATCTATATACTAAAATAACTGGTGGACAACGTATTGATTTATTCGGTGCCGAATTAAATGACTTACCAGAAATTTGGAAAATACTAATCGACAATGGTTTTGAAAGTGGTCATGCTTATGGCAAATCACTACGTACCGTAAAAAGCTGCGTAGGTAACACTTGGTGTCGCTACGGAATGGACGACAGTACATCTTTTGCCATTGAATTAGAAAACAGATACAAAGGATTGCGTTCTCCACATAAAATAAAAGGAGGCGTTTCTGGTTGCATCAGAGAATGTGCCGAAGCAAGAGGAAAAGATTTTGGAGTTATTGCTGTTGAAGGAGGCTGGAATTTATATATCAGTGGTAATGGAGGAGCAAATCCTAAACACGCAGTTCTGTTTGCAGAGCAAGTAGATAAAGAAACTTGTTTAAAATACTTAGACCGTTTCCTAATGTTTTACATCCGCACAGCAGGGCCATTAGTACGTACTTCTACTTGGTTAGAAAAACTAGAAGGTGGATTGGATTACTTGAAACAAGTAGTAATCGAGGACAGTTTAGGTATTGCTGAGGCATTGGATAAAGAAATGCAAGGTTTAGTTGATACTTACGAATGCGAATGGACTCAAGTTGTTGAAGATCCTGAAATGCAAAAACGTTTTAGCCATTTTGTGAATTCTGATGACAGAGATGACAACATTGAATTCGTTCCAATGAGAGATCAAAAAATGCCTAGACTTTGGTAATCTAAAAAATTAAAAATCATTCCATCAACTTCAACAAACAGATTTTGATCTTTCGCAGACATAATTTATACCTGTTGGAGTTGTGGAAATTTAAAAACAAATAGTATGCAAGATATTCTAAATCAATACGAAACAGTTCAATTGAACGAAGTAAAAGTTTGGTTCAAAGCCGGAAAAACTACTGATTTCCCTACTGAAGGTGGAGGATGCATCAAATATAAAAACAAGCAAATTGCAGTTATCAATTTCTCTCGCAGAAACGAATGGTACGCTTGCCAAAATGTTTGCCCTCATAAAATGGAAATGGTGCTTTCAAGAGGAATGATTGGTTCTGCTGATGAAATTCCAAAAATTGCATGCCCAATGCACAAAAAAACCTTTTCACTTACAGATGGTTCAAACCTTAATGGAGAAGATTATTCTATTGCTACTTATCCTGTAAAAGTTGTGGATGGTGAAGTATTCGTTGGCTTTTTGGAATAAATACGTATCTTTGATTTTTAACATTTCAGATGACTACTACTCCATTTCAAAAAGCAAGTGCTTGGATAGATGCAGAAAATGCACAAGATCCAAATAGTGAAACATACCAATCTGTTTCGCATCCAAAGGAATTATTATATTCTAACAGAATGTATCAGAGGTTAATGGATTTTTATCCAGAAGCTTCCGAAGCTGTTCAAATTGCCGCCAAAGCGCAGCACATTTGCAGATGGAAAATGCCACGAGAATCTTATCCAATGGATCGCGTAGGGTATTTGAAATGGAGAGAAGATTTGAAAAAATTTCACGCTAAACTCACAGCCGAAATTTTAGCAAAAGCAGGTTATTCAGAGGAATTCATTGCACGTGTTTCTTTTCTAATAGAAAAAAAATTACTCAAAAAAGATGCTGAAACGCAACTTTTAGAAGATGTGATTTGCCTCGTTTTTCTAGAATATTATTTAGATCCATTTGTACACAAACACGACACTGAAAAACTAAAAAATATTATTCTGAAAACTTGGAATAAAATGTCTGATAAAGGACATGAAGAAGCATTAAAAATTAATTTCAGTGCTGAAAATCTTCAATTGATAAAAGAGTCTCTTGGATTGTAATTCAATTACTCTATGAAAAAAAAAGCCATAGCATCGGTTGATACTATTTCATTCAAAAATTTAAGACGATTGTATATATTCGCCTTATTGACGATTGGAATTACGGTGTTATTGAGCCAACTTTTGATCCAATACAATCTTAGCGCGCAACTAAGTGATTCTCGTATCATCAATATTTCAGGGAAACAAAGAATGTTAAGCCAGAAATTGACAAAAGAAATTTTGATTCTGAATTTTGTAACGGACACTACCAAAAGTAATGAAGAAATAATTCGTATCAACGAAACCATAAATCTTTGGAAATACAATCATTATGCCTTAGAAAACGGAAATGATAGCCTTGGTTTTCCAAAGAAAAAAAGCCCTAAACTCACTCAATTATTTATAGCGATCAAACCCAATTTTGATACTATAATAAAAGCTTCAAACCAATTTTTAGCCAATAAAAAAGCGCACATCAATGATGCTGACAACAAAAAACTCGTAGAAACAATTCTTGAAAACGAAGCTGTTTTTTTGGATAAAATGAACCAAATTGTTGGCGAATACGATAATGAAGCGCTCAAAAAAGTAACCTTACAAAGTAAAACAGAATACGCTATTTTACTATTTACCTTGTTTGTTTTATTCTTAGAATTTCTTTTTATTTTTAAACCAACAAACAAAAAAATTGAGAAACTTATTTTCAAACTTTTACTTTCAGAAAAGAAGGCTTTAAAACTAGCTCATGACACTGAAATCATCAGCGAAATAAAAGAAAACTCTGTAAAAGAACTGAAGTCTCTCAATTATGCCATGGAGAATACCCTACTCTATTGTCGTGTTGCTCCGGACAATTCGCTGATTCATATTGGAGAAAAATTCTCAAAACTATTACAATACAATCCTTTTCTTTCGGACAAGACTTTTTCGCAGGTTTTAACTCCAATAGAAAAAGAACAATTGGTAATTGATCGAATTATTTCTCAGAAACAAAAAAGCGGATGGCAAGGAGAAATCAATATTACTAATAGAAATGGTGAATCACTTTGGCTAGATTTATCAATGATTCCAGTAACCATAAAAAAAGATGAATCTGAATTATTAATTATCTGCTTTGATATTACAGAACGTAAAAATGCAGAAAAAGAAGTGGAACGTTTAAATACAGAGAACGTTACAGATAAAATCAATCAGCAGAAAATTATTTCCAGTAAAATTGTTGAGAATCAAGAAAACGAACAAAACAGAATAGCAAGAGAGATTCACGATGGTATTGGACAAATGCTTACCGGACTAAAATTCAGCTTAGAAAGTATCAATCTGGATGATAAAGAAAAAGCAGAGCAGAAAATTGAATACCTCAAAAAACTGGCTTTAGATATTATAAAAGGAGTTCGTACAGCCACCTTTAACTTGATGCCACCAGAGTTGAGCGATCACGGAATTGTTTCTTCATTAGCGAAACTTACCCAAGAATTATCAAAATTAACAGGTAAAAATATTTTGTTCTATAATAAAACCAATTTTGACAAACGACTAGATTCTTTAATTGAAATCAACATCTACCGTTTAACACAAGAAGCGATTAATAATGCCATAAAATACGCTGATTCCACCCATATTATAGTGCAACTTTCGCATAGCAATAACATCTTGAGTATAACAATAGATGATAACGGAAAAGGATTTGATATTAACGAAGCAGAGAAAAAAAGAAACAGTGAATCCGGAATGGGACTACTCTTCATGAAGGAAAGAATTCAATATATTAACGGACGTGTATTTATCAATTCTATTCCTGGAGAAGGTACACGGATTACTTTCAATATCCCAATTTAAAAAAAAATTCAATGGCAATTTCAATTATCATTACAATTGATTTTTGGTATCTCCATTGCTATTATTATTGAAAAATACGTATATTAGCTCTTATTTTAGATGAATATACGTAATAAACCGATTTTAAAATTAAGTAACTTATGAGTAATACTATTCGAGTTGTTCTTGCTGATGATCATGTGTTTGTAAGAGATGGTATCAAATCATTATTAGAAAACGAAGCTAATATAGAAGTTGTTGGTGAAGCTACAGATGGTTTAGAAGCACTTAGTATCGTTAAAACATTGAATCCTGATTTACTGATTTTAGACATTCGTATGCCAAATTTAACGGGTATTGAAGTTGTTGAAAAGCTTAGAAGTGAAAACAATTTGGTAAAAATTGTTATGCTTTCTATGCACGAATCAGAAGAATACGTATTAAAATCTATAAAAGCTGGTGCAGACGGCTATTTACTAAAAGGATCCAGTAAAGAAGAATTTCTTAAAGCGGTTCATACTATAGCAAATGGCGGAAAATATTTTAGTGGTGATATTTCATCTATATTAATTGGCCAACTAAGTAATCCATTAGCTGCTGTGGAAACAAAGCAATCGTTGGACGAAGAATTAATGATTACCAAAAGAGAAAAAGAAATCCTTAAACTTTTATTATCCGGCAAAGGCAACAAAGAAATTGCTGAAGCTTTAGAAATTAGCAAACGAACTGCCGAAGTACACCGTTTCAATTTGATGAAAAAGTTGAAAGTCAAAAATCTAATGGAACTTTCTAATAAAGCAACCGAATATTCATTACTATAATTTAGAATCTTATTCCTTTATACTTACAAAACCATTCTCTTCTGAGAATGGTTTTTTTTATTACCTTATTTTTTGATTTTTTTATAGTTGGCAAACATTTATTACAATCTAAAAAAAGGCTTTTCTTGATGATTTCACAGTAAACAGATTCAATTATGTTGATTTAAAAATATTTTTTATAAATATCTTTAAATTGACAAAAATAAGTACAAGTACGTATTTATACGTATTAAATAAGTAATTATACTTATATTTGTAAAAAAATAAGTACTATGAAAAATTCAAACTCTTTATCGCAATCCCATAAAATTTTGTTTTTAAATACGCTTGCATTCACAGTATGTTTTGCATGTTGGACATTAAATGGTGTTTTAGTAACTTTTTTAGTAGACAATGGAATTTTTCATTGGAGTGTTGTTCAAGTAGGATGGCTACTTGGAATTCCAATTTTAACCGGTTCTGTTATGCGTCTTCCAATAGGAATATTGACGGATAAATTTGGTGGTAAATACGTATTTTCATTATTATTACTCCTTTGCTCTATACCCTTGTTTCTGCTTCCATTAGCTGATAGCTTTTTCATGTTTGCTTTACTCAGCTTTTTATTTGGTATGGTAGGAACAAGCTTTGCCGTTGGTATTGGTTATACTTCAATTTGGTATCCAAAAGAATGGCAAGGTAGAGCATTGGGAATTTTCGGAATGGGAAATGCGGGTGCTGCAATTACTACATTCTTAGCTCCTTCCCTATTGAATCATTTTTCAATAGATGATCCACAAAATGGTTGGAAAGTATTACCCGTAATTTATGCTACAGCTTTAGTTGTTATTGGTATATTTTTCTTGGTTTTTGCAAAAAATAAAAAGATTGAAAATCAAACCAAAACGGTTACGCAAATGTTACAATCTTTAAAAAGTGTACGTGTTTGGCGTTTTGGAGCGTATTACTTCTTAGTTTTTGGTTGTTTTGTAGCGTATTCACAATGGTTATTACCTAACTTCATGAATGTATACCAAACGAGCTTAGTTATGGGTGGATTATTTGCTACTATGTTTAGCTTACCTTCTGGCGTTATTCGTGCATTTGGCGGGTATTTATCTGATAAATTTGGTGCTCGAAAAGTAATGTATTGGGTATTAGGATCGTCTGTAATCTTAAGTGCTTTATTAATGGTGCCAAAAATGGATGTTACCACAACTGGTCCTGGAGTTTTGGCTACCAAAAAAGGAACAATTAGCATGGTCTCAGATGCTGCTGTAAAAATAGGAGATGTCAATTTTCCAGTAATTCAAAAAACAGAAAAACCACAAGAAAGTTCTATCTTCCCTACACGTAATTCTTGGCAAGAAGTTGTTGTAAAACAAGATCAAGAGGTTAAGAAAAAAGAATTACTAGCCAAAGGAATTACTCATATTCGTTTTGATGCTAATATGTGGGTATACTTAGTTTTAGTAATCTTGATTGGTATTTCTTGGGGAATTGGTAAAGCAGCAGTTTACAAACATATTCCAGAATATTTCCCAACTGAAGTTGGTGTTGTAGGTGGAATGGTTGGAATGATTGGTGGATTAGGAGGATTCTTCGGTCCTATCATCTTTAGTTATTTACTGACTTGTACAGGAATCTGGTCAAGTTCATGGATATTTATTCTGATATTCTCCGCAATTTGTTTGATTTGGATGCATGTTACCGTAACCAAAATCATGAATGAAAAACAGCCTTCGCTTTCCAGAGAAATGGAACGCAAAAAATAAATTATACTTTTTGAAACGAATCCGTTTTAAAAAGAATCCCAAAACTTTCAACTCCTTCTAGAAAGTTTTCTTCTTACAGACGTAATACTTTTCGCTGTCGTATTACGTCTTGTGTAGAAGATAAAAGAACCGCAAATTCATTGTTTATAAACCATGAATTTGCGGTTCTTGTTTTGATATAAAATGTATATTTGAATTTGAAATAAAAGAAACAGCAGGTAATTATATACTTGGCATTTTACGCATCAATAATGGAAGAAAAAGACAGCTCAGTAAAAATACTTTTTAGGTTTTTCAGCACTATTTTAAACGAATCAACAGTTGAAACTTTATGGGCAACCGTTATTAACTCCGAAGAAGGCTTATACAAACTAGACAACATTCCTTTTTACGCATCCGTTTCTTGTGGCGATATTGTTCTAGCAGAATTTGAAGAAATCGAAAACATGCTTGTTTACAAAGAAACAATTATACATTCTGGGAACTCAACAATTCAAGTTATTCTCAACGATAAATCATTTATTATAAATGATTTACGAGATCTATTTAATGCTCTAGGTTGTGAATCAGAAAAATTCAATGCCGATTATTTTGTAATGGAAATTCCAGCTGCTTTGGATTATAATCCAATACGAGAAAGACTAATAGAACTGGAAGAAAATAATATAATAACTTACGCAGAACCCAATCTATCAAAAAATCATTGGTATTAAAACTGGGGTTGAAGCTGCATACGAGCGCCCTGATTATCCTATACTTAATTAAAACACAAAACCCTGTAATGCATTACCATTACAGGGTTTTATTCATAAACAAATCAAATAAAACTAACTTTTATAGACCATTCCCATATCTTCAATTGAGAATTTATCCGTTAAAAGATGTAATAATTTATCCCTTAACTCAATATATTCTGGCATTTTTACAATCTCAATTTTATTTCTTGGTCTTGGCAAATGAACTTCTACAACTTCTCTAATGGTAGAAGCAGGACCATCATTTAAAACCACAATTCTGTCCGATAAAAACAAAGCTTCTTCTATATCGTGGGTAATCATTATAATGGTTTTGTCTCTGTTATTAAGATTCCATAATTTTAATACCTCTAATTGCATCGAACTTTTTGTAAAGGCATCCAAAGCCCCAAAAGGCTCATCTAACAATAACACTCCAGGATTAATTGCAAAAGCTCTTGCGATAGCTACTCTTTGTTTCATTCCTCCTGATAATTGTCCCGGTAATTTATCTCTGTGTGAAAGTAAATTGACCATTTTAAGGTTGTAATCTACGATTTCGTGTTTCTCTTTTTTCGAACAATCCATAACAGAATCAACTGCTTGAAAAATATTTTCATGAACCGACATCCAAGGCAAAAGGGAGTAATTTTGAAAAACAATTCCTCTGTCTGGACCTGGTCCTTTTATAGTTTTTCCACCTAATTCAACTGTTCCTCCTGATGGCGTTAACATTCCAGCAATAGCATTCATAATGGTTGATTTTCCGCAACCGGAATGACCAATAATCGAGATAATTTCTCCTTTGTTGATAGAAAGATTAATATCTCTTACTGCAGTATACTTCCCTTTTGGTGTTGGGAACGAAATTTCTAAATTTTTTATTTCTAAATAACTCATAGTCGTAATTTTTTATATTATTAAGCTTTGTAAGCTACTTTGTTTTCGATAAAAGTGAAGATTCTGTCAAAAAGTAATCCAACTATTCCAATGATGATAATGGCTGAAATAACTTTTTCAAGACTTAAAGCATTCCAACTGTCCCAAACAAAGAATCCGATTCCTGCTCCACCTGATAGCATTTCGCCAGCAACAATTACTAACCACGCCACGCTGATACTCAAACGTAAACCAGTTATAATATGTGGTAAACTGTAAGGAATTAAGATTTTTGTCAGGTAACGCATTTTAGAAAAACCAAACGCTTTGGCTACATTTTTATGATCTTGCGGAATAGATGCTACTCCAAAAGAAGTATTAATCAGCGTAGACCACAATGAAGTTATAAATACTATAAATATAGTTGCAACCCCAGTATCTTTAAAAACTACTAATCCTATTGGGAACCATGCTAAAGGTGAAACTGGTTTTAGCAATTGAACGATTGGATAAAAGATTTGTTTGCAAATAGTACTTGCTCCTATCAAAATTCCAATAGGAATTGCAATTAAAGAACCTAGTAAAAATCCAGAAAGAACAGTTTTAATTGAACTGAATAATTGCAATCCGATTCCTTTATCATTCGGTCCATAATCATAAAATGGATCACTTAGCATTTCTTTCAAAACGGTCATCGTAGCTGTTGGAGTTGGCAGAGCATTTTGAGTATAAGCACTTAATAAACTCCAAAAACCTCCAAAAACAAGCAATCCTATGACTGCTAATAAAACTGATTTTGATTTTACAAGGATTGTATTAAGTACTACTTTTAATTTTTGGTTCTCTTCTACACTATTAGTGCTTTCTGTAGAAACATTGATGGATGAATTTAATACATCAATTGTTAATGTGTTTTTATCAGACATGGTATGTATAATTTAATTAATAATTTGATTTTATCTTCTAACAACTTTTAAATATGTCGCAGGATTTGAAGGGTCAAAAACAGTCTTATCCATTGTTAAAGAAAACGGTTTCATATCATCATTAGGTACTTTTACCTTCATACTAGCTGCCACTTCTTTATACAAATCATCCAAGATTAATTTATCAGCAATAGCAGCATAATTAGGTGCTTCTTTTAAATATCCGAAACGTACAAACTGTGCCATCGCCCATATTGCGTGAGATTTACGAGGAAAGTTGACCATTCCACCTTTGTGAAACAACATGTAATCATTATCATAAACTTCAACTCCTTGGTTACAACCTAAATTATAATCACCCATTAATCTAGCTTCAATTACATCAGCTGGAGCATTTACATAAGGTGCTTTTCCAATAATCGCAGCTGCTTTTCTACGATTAGCAGGAACATCTAACCATTTGCAAGCTTCCATTACCGCTTTCATTACTTTTACTAAATCAGCTTTTCTTTTTGCACTAAAATCTTTGTTTACCACCAACGCTTTTTCAGGATGATCTTTCCAAATATCTTGTGAAGCTACTTGTGTAAATCCAATACCTTGCTTTACGGCAACTCCACCCCAAGGTTCTCCTACACAATACCCATCCATATTTCCTACTTTCATATTAGCAACCATTTGCGGAGGTGGAATCGTGATAATTTTTACTGCTTTTTGGTTCAAACCAGCAATAGACATCCAGTTACGCAACCATAAATCATGTGTTCCTCCAGGGAAAGTCATTGCAAAAGTTACTTCTCTTTCGGCTTTCAATTTCGCTGCAACTACTGGCGTTACTTTGTTCATTTGTTTAAAGCCTACTTTTCCACAAAAGTCATTAGAAAGTGTAATTGCTTGACCATTTACATTTAGCATCATGGCAATTTTCATTTCAGAACCTGCTTTTCCACCTACTCCTGTGTATACTGAGAATGGCATCGAATACAAACAATGTGCTCCGTCTAATTCACCAGTTAAAATTTTATCACGAACATTTGCCCAAGATGATTCTTTAGTAACTACAACCTCAACACCATATTTTTTGAATAAGCCCAATTCTTTTGCCATAACAATTGGTGAACAATCCGTTAGTGGAATAAATCCTAATCGAACAGGATCGTTTTGCGCAGTTATTGTTGTAAAAGCAGAACTTAATACGACTAACAAAACCAATACTGATGATGTTAAACGCTTTGCTATTTGTTTTTTTATAGTTTTCATTTTGAATAGATTTAAAATTTAATGATAATTATTTTTTAGCTAAAAAGTTAGGTTTGATATTTAACATCACATAAGCAAATTGTGGACTTAAATCAGGAGTTGCAATATTCTTAACTGCTGCTGATGCCATTGAATTCTTAGCTTTCATGATAGAATAACCCGCCTCGATATTGATCATTTTTGTTAAATTATATTTTACTAACAAGTCTAATTCGGTTCCTAAATAAGAATCTAATTTTCCTCCAGCACCATTTGATAAAGTATTTGCAGCTTCAAAACCATGAATGTCTAATAAGAAAGTCAAGTTGTCTTTTGCATTGTATTTCATTTTGAAGAAATAGTTTAGCAATCCTTGTTTTCCGAAACCACTTGCAGCATAGAAGTAATCCATACTTCCCCAAAATTTATGTGGCGTACCGTATAATGGGTCAAAAAGATTGCTTTGTGAAGTTGCAGTAACTGCTTTTGTTCCATCAGTTCCTGATAAATAATCAATCCCAGGTCCTACAAATAATTTCCTTCCTATTTGGAATGTTGATGTAATTGAAGCCAAATTAGCACGCAATGAACGACCATCTTTATCGTGACCTCCTTGGTGATAAGCACTACCTGTCAGATTTATTTTTCTAGTTATATTAGAATTAAAGTAAAAACCAGTTGTATTACGACTCCAAACTCCCTCTCCATAAACCTTTGTTGTTACAGCAGGTGATCCTGAAGTTACATTAGTATATTTATTAAAATCATCTTTGAAAAATAAAAACGACACATCACCAAAGAAGAATTTTTTACCTAAATACGCGTATTGAAATGATTTATACATTGTACCAATTCCGTTTGTTCCTGCGCTATAAGCAGAATTTACTCCGTTATAAACGGTACCTGTATTCAATTCTTTATTTTGATTAAATGCAGCTCCTATGTCAGCAATCCAACCTTTATTAGCATATTTGAAAACAATTGCATCGTGTCTTCTTCCTTGTTGCAACCAGTCTAAACCTCCCAAAACTTTTTGGTCATCATAAGAAATTTCTTGACGTCCTACTTTTAAAGACAAATTCTGAATTTTGCTTGTAGTATCATTCAACATTAGCTCTGCCCAAGCTTCATGAAATAAAATTCCGTTATTAGCTTCGGTAGTTGTTCTGTTGATTGACGAAGCATCTTGACCCCAAACACGCACATCTTGTAAAGACGTATATATCTTAAATCGATATCCTGTAAATCCTATATTTAATCGTGCTCTTTGTGAAGTGAATAATCCTGCTTTATCACCTTCTTTTTGTAAAGTTCCTTGTCCTGCTCTAAACTCAGTTCTTTCTCTAATTTGTCCTGTAGCAGTTAACTGTGCTTTTGCTTCGTTTTGAGATATTAAGGTTAAAGCAATTCCTAGTAGAAAAGATTTTGAAAGATTTACAGCAGAAATGCCGCCTTTTTTAGATCCTTGAATATTTAGTAAAGTGGTTTTAATGTTTTGCATAATCATATGTTTTAATTAGTATGAAGCAAATTTACGTAAGTACTAATACTTAGATACTATGCTTAAAACAGACGAAAACAACTTTTTAATACCAAATTTTGCGTTAATAAAATGGTTTTGTTTCTGCTTTTTGGCAGAAAATAAAAACTAAACCAGTCATATCAAGGCTTTAGAATTAAAAACAAGTAGTAAAAAATACGTATAAATAAAAAAATGACTTAGCCGAATGGCATTAATTGTCTTTAAAAAGTAGAAAAAAAACAATTATATATACAAATAAGGGAGTGAATAAAATTGCATATCAATAAAAATAAGACTGCAAATTAAGTACGAAGCTAAAGTAAAATGAGGAATTGGACAGCAAACTATTTATGTTCTTTGATTTCTGATTTTAATTTGTCGGCATTTAATATTCCTATTTTCTTACCTACCGTTTTAATAAGCAATTCTTTTTTTAAACTTGAAATTACGCGAATCACCTGTTCGTCAGTAGTTCCCGCGAAATCGGCAATTTCTTTTCTGGTCAAATCTAGCTCAATTACGCCATTAACCTGTCCAAATTTTCTATGAATATATAATAAGGTGTCAATCACTCTTTCACGCACATTCATTTGCGCAATTTTCCGAATGTTATTTTCACTTTTGTTCAATTCTTCCGCATAAAACAACATTAAATCAAAAGTAAACTCCGGAATTGTATGAAGTATTTCTAACATATCTTCATTACTAAAATTACACAAAACTGTGTCTTCCAGCGCATAAGCTCCAATTAGATAGCGCTTACTAGTTCCAAAACCTCTAAAACCAACCGTATCCCCTTCTTTAGTCAACCGAACAATTTGTTCTCGTCCGTGAATACCGGTTTTTACGGTTTTTACTTTTCCTTTATATATAAAATACAAACCCTGAATTGGGGCTCCTTCAATGATAAACTGCTGTGTTTTTTTACAAACAAAACTGCGCTTTTTATCAATATAATTCTTCATTTGTTCTAAATGAATATGCCTTTTAATGAAACAATTTTCATTTAAACAGCTGGTACAGTTGGCTATTTCTCCTTTCATATGAAGTCAGTATTTATTTTTAAAAGAATCAAACGGGCGAAGCAATATTTCATATTCTTCATTATTATTTATGTCCCGACGCTTCGGGATTGAATCCTATTGATGGAATGAATAAAATTTGAAATGATTCCCGAAATGATTTGGCTTCCAAAATTATTTTCAACAAAAATATAAAATAAAATTAGTTTTATACGTATTTATACGTAAAAATACTTATTTTTACACTTTCGTTAGTTAGCCCGTAAGTAAGCTTTCATTATTAATAAAGAAATACGATAATGCAAAATTCAGAAATCAAAACTACGTGTTCCTATTGTGGAGTAGGATGCGGAATCATAGCAACCAATGATCCTAAAAATGGAATCTCTGTAACTGGTGACAAAAACCATCCTGTAAATAAAGGAATGCTTTGCTCAAAAGGAATGAATCTTCATTATGTTGTCAACGACACTTCTGATAGAATTTTATATCCTGAAATGAGATGGAGCAAATCACATCCTATGGAACGTGTTAGTTGGGATACTGGATTAGATCGTGCCGCTGCCGTTTTTTCGTCTATTATAAAAAAACATGGTCCTGATAGCGTTGGCTTTTATATTTCAGGGCAATGTCTAACTGAAGAATATTATTTAGTAAATAAGTTAGTAAAAGGGTTCTTAAAAACTAACAATATCGACACCAACTCACGCTTGTGTATGAGTTCTGCGGTGGCAGGTTACAAAAAAACATTTGGTGAGGATTCGGTTCCAATTGCTTATGATGATATTGAACTTGCTGATACGTTTTTGATTACGGGAGCAAATCCTGCTTGGTGTCACCCTATTCTTTTTAGACGATTAGAACAGCACAAAGAGAAAAATCCAAAAGTAAAAATCATCGTTGTCGATCCCCGAAAAACAGATTCAGCTTTAGCAGCCGATTTACATTTGCAAATTATTCCTGGGACAGATATTGTTTTATATCATGCGTTAGCCAAAAGGCTTATTGAAAAAGGATATGCTGACACTGATTTCATAAAAAACAATACTGAAAACTTCAAATCATATAAAGATTTAGTTTTATCAAGTTCACTAGAAAAAGCGTCAAAACTTTGTGGAATCTCCGTTAATGATATCAAATTAGCTGCTGATATTATTGGAAAAGCAAAAGGATTTATTTCGCTTTGGGCTATGGGATTGAACCAAAGCGCCATTGGAGTTGATAAAAACACCGCCTTACTTAACCTTTCATTACTTACAGGTCATGTTGGAAAACCGGGTTCTGGCCCGTTTTCTTTAACAGGACAACCTAATGCTATGGGCGGACGCGAAGTAGGTGGAATGGCAAATTTACTAGCCGTTCATAAAGAACTAAACAATCCGGTACACCGCAAAGAAGTAGCAGATTTTTGGGGAGTTGATGAAGTTTCCGAAAAACCAGGATTAACTGCTACAGAAATGTTTGAAGCATTAGAATCTGGAAAAATGAAGGCCATTTGGATTATTTGTACCAATCCAATGGTAAGTTTACCTGATTCTCGAAGAGTAGAAAAAGCATTGGCAAAAGCTAAATTTGTTGTGGTTCAAGACATTTCTCACAATGCCGATACTTCAAAATTTGCCGATTTATTATTGCCTGCTGCGGGTTGGTTAGAGAAAGAAGGAACCATGACTAATTCTGAAAGACGTATATCTTATTTACCAAAAGGCATCAATCCTCCTGGTGAAGCGCTATCGGATGTGGAAATTCTGACTCGTTTTGCTCAAAAAATGAACTTTAGTGGTTTTAATTTCAACACAACCGAGGACATTTACAAAGAGCATTGCATGATGACCAAAGGAACTAATATTGATATTTCCTTTTTAAATTATAACCGACTAAAAAACGAAGGCACTTTTCAATGGCCTGTTCCTGATTACGGACATCCTGGAACACCGCGTTTATTTGCCGATAAAAAATTCTATACGCCTTCGCAAAAAGCAATTTTTAATATCCCAACAGCTATTGAAAATACTTCCGAAGGACCAAGTTCAGATTTCCCTTTTATTTTAACAACGGGACGTATCAGAGACCAATGGCATACGATGACTAAAACAGGAAAAGTGTCTCGATTGATGACGCATATCCCAAGTCCAATGCTGGAAATAAATCCGATTGATGCCTACAAAGCATCTATTGAAAATGGAGATATTGTTGTAGTTACTAGCAAAAACGGAACCGTTCGAGTAAAAGCAAAAGTTTCAGATACGATTCGGGAAGGTGTTGTTTTCTTACCAATGCATTGGGGAAAACAATTGGAAAACGATTTGAACAGAACGAATAATTTAACCAATACAATAGTCGATCCCGTATCAAAAGAGCCTGATTTTAAATACACGACGGTTGCCGTAGAAAAATATGTAAAACCTTTTGAAAAAATTGCCGTTGTAGGTGCTGGTGCAGCTGCTTTCCGATTTATTCAAAATTACAGAGAAATCAATACAACGGATGAAATTATTGTTTTTTCGAATGAAGAAAATCCATTTTACAACCGTGTTTTATTACCTGAATATGTAACGGCGGAACTTTCTTGGGAGCAACTTTTAAAAATTAAAGAAGATTCTTTAAGCAAGTTAAATATAACGATGAAATCTGGAGTTTCAATTGATACTGTCAATACGAAAGAAAATATAATTTTAGATAGTCAAGGGAAATCACATCATTTTGATTCCTTAATATTAGCAACAGGAAGCAGACCTTTTGTTCCAGAAAATGCACAACTTCATTTGCCAGGACGTTTTACCATTAGAAAGAAAGACGACGCAGACCGATTAAAAAAATATTTAGACAATACTAATTTAGCTCCCGAAGAACAACATGTTGTCGTTGTAGGTGGTGGATTATTAGGATTAGAATTGGCCGCAGCCTTAAAACATAAAAAAGTAAAGATTACTATTATCCAAAGGGCTTCCCGATTAATGGAGCGTCAATTGGACCGAATTTCAAGTAAATTATTAGCCGAAGAAGTTCAACTTCGTGATATCCAAATCTATTTTGATAACGAAGTCAGCACCGTATTCGAAACTGAAAATGCGAATGAAATTGAAATTGCTCTAAAAAGTGGTCGAATTATTACCGCTAACGCAATTGTTTATACAATTGGTACCATTCCAAATATAGAAATTGCCAAAGAATCTGGAATTGCTTGCGGGCGTGGTGTAAAGGTTAATCAGTACTTACAAACCTCTAATCCGAACATCTATGCAATTGGAGAAATTGCTGAATTTAACAACAAATTATTTGGAATTACTTCTGCTGCCGAAGAGCAAGCAGATGTCTTAGCTAACTTTATGGCGGGCGATATCAGCAGTTTTTACAAAGGTTCTGTTTTGATGAACATTTTAAAACTTGAAGATATCAATCTATGTAGTATTGGCGAAATTGAAGTTCCTGAAAATGATGATTCGTATGAAGAAATTGTATTTTCGGATTTAGGTAAAAGATATTACAAAAAATGTATCGTCAAAAACGACTTGTTAGTTGGCGCTATTTTGATGGGTGATAAAAACGAGTTTGCCGAATTCAAAACAATGATTGAAAGCAAAATTGAATTGTCTGACAAAAGAAATACGCTACTTAGAGGAAGTTCAAACGCAAAACCTGTTTTAGGAAAACTGGTCTGTTCTTGCAGCCAAGTCGGAAGCGGAAACATTGAAGAAGCCATCAAAGGCGGTGTAACAAATTTTACCGAGTTGTGTAAGTCAACTGGTGCAGGTTTAGGCTGTGGAAGCTGTAAAACCGAAGTAAAAGAAATTCTATCAAAGTGCAAATAAATTGTTTCAAAATTAAAAAGAAACCAACATGGAATTAACACGATTAATAGTAAAAGGAGGCGTTATTTCACCGGGTGAACTTCGGGAAATTGCGAATATGGGATTGGAACAAGGATTTAACTCCATCTCTTTCGGTTCTAGACAAGATATTATCTTACCAAAAGGTTTTTCGTCTAACGACAAAGAAAAAATTGGCAAGCACCATTTCATTTATCCAAATGAAAAAAGTGGAAATAACATTGTATCTTCTTATGTTTCAACTGATATCTTTAGAAATACTCCTTGGCTTACCGGAAATAAATTCCTGTATATTCTAGAACAATTCAAGGAACAACCAAAGTTAAAAGTAAATATTACTGATCCTAAACAACAATTAGTTCCTTTGTTTACTGGGCATATCAATTTTATAGCTTCACATCACGAGGACTATTGGTTTTTGTATATCCGTTTACCAAAATGGGACAAAATGGAAATGTATCCAGTATTAATTTACAGCTGGAATATTGCCGAAGTATATTATGCAATCGAAAAAATATTAGAGGAAGAACCTGATTCGGTTGATATGATTTTTCAATTAGTTAGCGATGCTTTAGACAGTAATAATCGCACGATTGACAAACCATTGCACATTCCCTTCTACCCTTTTCCATATTATGAAGGAATGAATAAATTAGGAATTGATCAATATTGGTTAGGATTATATTGGAGAAACAATCAATATGATTTGGATTTTCTAAAGGAAATGTGCGATTTATGCTTTGATTGCAAAATTGGAAAAATTTGTATTACTCCATGGAAATCATTCATCGTTAAAGGAATTCCTAAAGATCGAAAATTAGATTGGGAAAAATTCTTAGGCAAGAAAGGAATTAATGTAAGACACTCGTTATTAGAACTGAACTGGCATTTACCAGTAGCTATGGAATGGGCGTTGAATCTAAAAACCTTTCTAGTTCGAACACTAGATCAATTTGACATCAGTACCTACGGACTTACTTTTGGTTTATCCGAATACAACCGCGAAGGACATTATTTTACGTCTATAGTTGTTGAAAAAAATGAGTCTCCAAAAGATTTGGAATCTATTAAAATAAGAGACACCTACAATGTTTTGTATGCCAAAAATTTTGATCCAAATACTAAAGAATATATTGTTCACACGCAAGATGTTGACAAACTTGAATTGCCAAATATATTAATTGAATTAAGTCGTAAATATTTTGAAGGCCTTGGTAATTCAACTGTTGAAATAAGTTCAACTGCAGCAAAAAAAGAGAAAACAATACAGGAAGTTCATCAATGTCCAGAATGTCTCACACTATATAATTCTGAGTATGGTGATGCTGTCCAAGGAATTGAAAAAGGGGTTTTATTTAAAGATTTACCGGAATCATATTGCTGTTCTTTATGCGAATCACCAAAAATAAATTTTATTGCATTAACTGGAGAAAAACAAAAAAATTAAGCCTATGAATACTGGTTTCAAAACCGTAAGTTCTTCTTACGTAACTATATCTGAACTAATGTTGCCTTCTCACACTAACTTTAGTGGTAAAATACACGGAGGTTATATCTTGTCATTGCTTGACCAAATTGCTTTTGCTTGCGCGTCAAAATTTTCAGGAAATTATTGCGTAACCGCTTCGGTTGATACCGTGAATTTTTTAAAACCTATTGAAGTTGGTGAACTCGTAACGATGAAAGCAAGCGTAAATTATGTTGGAAACAGCTCAATGATTGTAGGAATTCGTGTAGAAGCAGAAAACATTCAAACTGGGGTTGTTAAACATTGTAACTCTTCTTATTTTACAATGGTTTCTAAAGACAAAGATGGTAAAAATGCTGCTGTTCCAGGATTAATTCTTACGAACCTAAAAGAAGTTAGCCGATTTCAAAATGGCTTGAAACAAATTTCTCTAAAAAAAGAACGAGAATATCAAAAGAGTATAGCAACTTTTGGAGCCATTGAAACCATTTTGAGTACTAATAAATATAATGTTATGGTGGAACTGCAATAAGCGTTTTATCTTTCTGATTATGGAAATAAAAAAGCCGGATTATATAATCCGGCTTTTTTATGTTTTGGCTTAAGCCAAAAGCTATTTTTTAAAATTATCCTATTAAATCTAAATTCTGAAAAACAAACTCCTCTTCAGAATATTCTTCTTTAATATAAGCAGTTAATTGGGAAGCATTGCGAACTACTTCGCCAATTATTATTATCGCAGGTGAAGAAAGTTCTTGCTCTTTTACCATTTCCGAAATCGAACTAATGGTACCAATTGCTTTTTTCTGAGTGTTTTTGGTTCCGTTTTGTATGATAGCAACAGGCAAATCATCCGTTCTGTTGTTTTGATAAATCGAAATAATTTCATCCAGTTTATTCATTCCCATCAAAATAACCACTGTTGCAGATGATTGTGAAGCTAATGCTACGTCTTTTGATAATTTATGATCTGAGGTAGTTCCTGTAATTACCCAAAAACTCTCGGCAACTCTACGCTGCGTTAAACTTATCCCATTGGAAGCGGGTACACCCAAAGCAGATGAAATACCGGGAACAATAGCAGTTTCCAAATCAAATTTTTGTGCAAATTCAATTTCTTCACTTCCTCTACCAAAAACAAATGGATCACCACCTTTCAATCGAACTACATGTCCATAACGCTTAGCCATACTAACAATCAAATCATTAATCTGATCTTGACTGTAAGCGTGACAGCCAAAACGCTTTCCTACAAATATAATTTGTGCTTGTTTAGCATATTGCAATAAGTCTTCGTTTACTAAAGCATCATACAAGACTACATCTGCACTTTCTAGAGCTTTGATTGCTTTCAAAGTAATCAATTCAACATCACCAGGACCTGCTCCAACTATTGTCAACTTTGGTTTATTTGTACGCATCATTTTTTCTGTATTAATGATTATCAACTCTTTTTAATTTCATACTCAACAAAACTAAGTATAAATACTTATTACAAATGTAAGTAATTATATACTTGCAAAAACAATAAATAGTGTTAATTTTAAACAAATTCAATTAATAGAAATTAATAGACTCTGCTATTCCTAAAAAAACAATAAAACACCAATAAATACATAAAAATCCCAAAATCACTTATGACTTTGGGATTTGAAATATATTTAAAAAATTATAGTTTATATCAAAAAAGGGACAAAACCAAGATTACACAAATTCGTTCAATGCTTTTTCAATAATACTTAAGCATTCTTGTATTTGAGTTTCTGTAATAACTAATGGTGGCGCTAATCTGATTTTGTTACCATGAGTAGGTTTTGCTAACAATCCATAATCTCTGAATTTTAAACAAATATCCCAAGCTAAATCAGAATCTTCTTCACAATTGATTACAATTGCATTGAGCAAACCTTTACCACGAACTAAAGTTATCAATGAATTTCTAGAAGCAATTTCATTAAGACCATTTCTCAAAATGCCACCTAAACGTTCCGCATTTTGGGCTAATTTTTCTTCTTTTATCACTTCCAAAGCTGCTATTGCAACAGCTGCAGCAATAGGATTTCCTCCAAAAGTAGAACCGTGTTGTCCTGGTTTGATAACATTCATAATAGCATCATTAGCTAAAACTGCTGAAACTGGAAAAACACCTCCTGAAAGTGCTTTCCCTAAAATAAGAATATCCGCTTTAACCTCAGGTTTATTTTCGCAACCATTTTCACAAGTACAATTTCCACAAGTCGCCAATAATCTTCCGGTTCTGGCAATTCCAGTTTGAACCTCATCAGCAATAAATAATACATTATGTGCTGCACAAAGTGCTTTGGCTTTTGCCAAATATCCTTCGGTTGGAACATAAACTCCAGCTTCCCCTTGAATAGGTTCTACTAAAAATCCTGCAATATTTTTAGATGATTCTAAAACAGAAGCCAAAGCTTCTACGTCATCGTATGGTATTTTTATAAATCCGTTTGTAAATGGTCCGAAGTTTTTGCGAGCCGTTTCATCATTGGAAAACGAAATAATTGTTGTTGTTCTTCCGTGGAAATTATTTTCACAAACAATAATTTGTGCCTCATTTTCTGGAATTCCTTTTACTTCATAAGCCCATTTTCTACATAATTTCAAAGCAGTTTCTACGGCTTCAGCACCAGTGTTCATTGGTAAAACTTTATCGAAACCAAAATACTTAGTCACATATTCTTCATAAGGTCCTAATTGATCGTTAAAAAAAGCACGTGACGTCAAAGTCAATGTTTGTGCTTGTTTCACCATTGCTCCTACAATTTTAGGATGGCAATGACCTTGATTTACAGCAGAATATGCCGATAAAAAATCATAATATTTTTTTCCGTCAACATCCCAAACATAAACTCCTTCTCCGCGCTCCAGAACCACTGGCAACGGATGGTAATTATGTGCTCCATATTTATTTTCTTTAGCTATTAATGCTTCTGATTTTGAAGAAAGGGTTTGATTTGTATGTGCCATATTTTCTATTTATTTAAAACAAAAATAATAAAAATATTTTTATATGCTAATAAAATTATATTTTTGACTTAATAAATATTAATTAAAAAAAATTAAACCCTAAAAAGGCTTTAAAAAAGTCATTTTTAAAAATCTAACAAAATTGTTTTTTTGAGTTATATTAGTATAAGTGAAAAACAGTTACTTTTATACTTAAAAAAAGTGATTTTAACTTTAAAAATCAAAAAAAATGGAAGGATTGGACGAATTTGACATAAATATAATAAAAGAATTAGAAAAAGATGGTAGAATGGCATTCTCTGCTATTGCAACTAATTTAAAGATATCAAATACGATGGTTCATCAACGTATCAATAAATTAACGGAACAAGGAATTCTAACAGGAATCAAACCCATAATAAACGAAAAAAAAATCGGATATGATTGGGGCGCATTTACAGGTATCTCTCTAAAAAAAGATCAAGATTCAAACCGTATAATCGAAGAACTAAAAAAGATCCCCGAAATAACGGAATGCTATTACATTACAGGTTCCTACACGCTATATGTAAAAATAATTGCCAAAGACCATGAACATATGAGACGTGTCCTTTATGAAAAAATTGACAACATTCCCGGCATAGAAAAAACAAACTCATTAATTGAATTGGGATGTGCTTTTAAACGAAACGTAACGTTATAATTATTTCTATTTTCTAACATTTTGTAGATAAAACCATTTTATTTCAGATATTTGTTAGAAAAATAGAATTTTATGAAAAATATTATATACCTACTTTTAGGATTTGTATTGTGTACAAATCAGTCTTTTGGACAATTAAAACCAGTTCAATACAAAGATGGAAGCCAAATTTTAAACGGCTTATCCATCAGTCCAAATAAAAAATCTACTGAAAAACCTGGTATTTTAGTTCTTCCCGCTTGGAAAGGAATTGATACCCATGCCAAAAACACCGCAGAAAAACTGTCTAAATTAGGTTATTATGCTTTTGTAGCTGACATTTATGGTGAAGGAAATTACCCTAAAGATGCTGCCGAAGCAGGCAAAAATGCGGGACATTACAAACAAAATATTTCCGAATATCATAAAAGAATCTCTCTTGCATTAGAGCAATTAATAAAATCAGGTGCGAATCCAGATAATATTGCTGTGATTGGTTTTTGTTTTGGTGGAACTGGAGCAATTGAAGCAGCCAGAGCGCATCTAAATGTAAAAGGCGTAGTTTCGTTTCATGGAGGATTGGCAAAGGATTCATCTAGACCTGTTGAGCCTATTACAGCGAAAATTCTAGCATGCCATGGAGCTGATGATCCGTTTGTTTCAAAAGAAGAAGTAAGTGCTTTTCAACAAGAAATGAGAGACACAAAAGCCGATTGGGAAATGATTTATTACGCTAATTCAGTGCACTCCTTTACTGATCCTGATGCCGGAAATGACAATTCAAAAGGGGCTGCATATAATGAAAAAGCTGCTAAACGTTCCTTTGAACACATGAAACTTTTTCTAAACGAAGTCTTGAAAAAATAAATCCATTCTATAATATTTTCAAATGAAAAAAATTGCACTATTAAGTTTACTTGTAATCTTAAACATCAGTTGTTCTTCACAAAAGAACTATACCGAAGCTGTAAGTCCTTTAAAATACCTTAACACGATTACTGCTGAAGATTTAAAAACACACCTATATATTGTAGCTGCAGATTCCATGGAAGGCCGCGAAACAGGTTCTGTTGGTCAAAAGAAAGCTGGTGTTTATCTAATCAATCAGTACAAAAAAAACAATATTGCTTTTCCAAAAGGAGCTACAACTTATTACCAACCAATTCCTGCTTCTTATTTAAACAAAAAATACGGAGAAAAATTAGGGGATTCAGAGAACATTTGGGCATTTATCGAAGGTTCGGAAAAACCAAACGAAATACTTGTTATTTCGGCTCATTACGATCACGTAGGAACAAAAGATAATGAAGTTTATAATGGTGCTGACGATGATGGTTCTGGAACAGTTGCCTTATTAGAAATTGCCCAAGCATTTGAAATAGCTAAAAAAGAAGGTCATGGTCCTAAACGCTCTATTCTTTTTCTTCATGTAACTGGTGAAGAACACGGACTGCATGGCTCTAGATTCTATTCTGAAAATCCTTTATTTCCAATTGCAAATACTATTACTGACATCAATATTGACATGATAGGACGTCGAGATGAAGCCCACGCAGCAAGTAATAATTATGTCTATGTGATTGGTGCGAATCGGTTATCAACTGATTTAGACAACATTTGCACCATAGCAAACGCTAAATACACGCATCTAGATTTAGATTATAAATATAATGATCCAAAAGATCCAAACCGATTCTATGAGCGCTCAGACCATTACAATTTTGCAAAAAATGGAATTCCTTCTGTTTTCCTTTTCAATGGTGTCCATGCTGATTATCATAAAGCAACGGATAGCGCCGATAAAATTGAATACGATGCCTTAGCTAAAAGAGCACAATTTGCTTTTGCAACAGCCTGGGAACTAGCTAACCGATTAGACCGACCTGTAGTAGATAAAAAATAGACTTCATTTGATATCATTCTAAAAAGAGCCTTGAAATTTCAAGGCTCTTTTTTTGTTTAGTTAATTCCACAAAAAAAGCCTCGAATTTCTTCGAGGCTTTTGCCTTTTGGGTGGATGACCGGGTTCGAACCGGCGACCCTCGGTACCACAAACCGATGCTCTAACCAGCTGAGCTACAACCACCATTTGCTTAGCGGTTGCAAATAT
>CAUPOP010000037.1:0-30419 GCA_963512955.1 uncultured Flavobacterium sp.
AAGAGCTGCCGAAAAAGCAAGAAAAAAACAAGAAGTTGTCGCGGCACCTGCGCCACCGGCTGGACCAACACAAGAAGAATTGCTTACTCAAATTAGAGATTTATTGAAAAAATAATACCGCTACATTTATATATTCTAATTAATCCTGAATTAATTTCAGGACTTAACCGCTTCTTAATGGAGGCGGTTTTTCTTTGCTCTTTTTCTAATTTTATAATCAAATGTTATAAATATAACATTTTGTTATTTTTTGTGAACACACTTGTTTTAATTTGAATATTACTTACTTTTGTACTTCAAATTGAAAGTCAATAATAAAAAATATACGATGAGAATAGCAGTAGTAGGCGCTACCGGAATGGTTGGCGAAATAATGTTGAAAGTATTAGCGGAAAGAAATTTTCCTGTAACCGAATTAATTCCAGTAGCTTCTGAAAAATCAGTTGGGAAAGAAATTGAATTTAATGGAAAAAAATACAAAGTAGTTGGTATGCAAACTGCTGTAGATATGAAAGCAGATATTGCTTTGTTTTCTGCAGGTGGAGGAACATCATTAGAATGGGCTCCAAAATTTGCTGCGGCTGGAACTACTGTTATTGATAATTCATCTGCTTGGAGAATGGATCCAACTAAAAAATTAGTTGTTCCTGAAATTAATGCTGGAGAATTAACTGCAGAAGATAAAATCATTGCAAATCCAAACTGTTCAACTATTCAAATGGTATTGGCTTTAGCACCTTTGCATAAAAAATACAATATTAAAAGAGTTATTGTTTCAACGTATCAATCTATCACTGGAACTGGAGTAAAAGCAGTGCAACAATTCGAAAACGAATGTGCTGGTATAGAAGGTGATATGGTGTATAAATATAAAATCAATAGAAACTGTATTCCACAATGTGACAGTTTTGAAGAGAATGGATATACCAAAGAAGAAATGAAATTGGTTAATGAAACCAAAAAAATATTAAGCGATAACACTATTGCTGTTACTGCTACTGCAGTACGTGTGCCAGTTGTAGGTGGACATAGTGAAGCTGTAAATATTGAATTCACAAATGATTTTGATGTAAATGAAGTAAGAAACATTTTGCATCATACAGATGGAATTGTAGTACAAGACAATTTAGATACGTTTACTTACCCAATGCCAAGATATGCTGAAGGTAAAAACGAAGTTTTTGTAGGTAGAATTCGTCGTGATGAAAGTCAACCAAATACATTAAACATGTGGATTGTTGCTGATAACTTAAGAAAAGGAGCGGCTACAAATACAATCCAAATTGCTGAATATCTTATTGCAGCTAAATTGGTGTAATACTTAATTTTTAGTTCAAATTTAAAACCATTTGTTTTGACAAGTTATATTTGTTAGAACAAATGGTTTTCTTTTTTAGGTTTTGCTACCTTTGTTAAACATGAAAAAGAAACAGCTCTTAATCAACTTCTTCTTTGCGGTTGCAATATTATTTTCAATATTGTTTCCGTCTTTTCATGGCTATGAGCACCTTGAAAAACAGTTTGCTCAAAAGGTTTGTTACCATAAATACAATTCCAAAAAAGCAGAACTTACACATCAACACAAAGGTTTTGATCATTGTTTAGTTTGTGAATTTACTTTTAGTAACTACATTTCTCCTAGGAATTTCTCCTATCAATTAGAATCATTTCACATAGAAATTGTTTGTTTCTTAAACGCTATAGAAAGGGTTTATTCGTTTTCTGGTAGTTTGTATTCGCATCGTGGCCCACCAATATTTGTTTAACGGATTCGATTAATTAAACAATTTTGATCTGGATTTCTTTTAGTAAAGAAACTGGGATTAATGAACAATACAATACTTTATGAAAAAATATTTAATGGCGCTGGTGCTAATTTTCACCACGATAATTCAGGCGCAAAACACCCTTTCTGGAATTGTAACCGATATGAAAAACCAACCTATAAAAGGGGTTTCTGTATATCTGCCAGAATTACACAAAGGAACATCTACGGATGAAAACGGGAAATATATTTTAGCCAATCTTCCTAATGGAGGAATCAAAATTAGCTTTGCTTTTTTGGGATTTAGCACCCAAAACAAAACGATTAATTCACTTGAAAAACAAACCACCTTAGATGTTATTCTGGAAGAAACGCCATTTGAAATGGATGAGGTAATAGTTTCTACAGCTTTTAATAAAATACAGTCACAAAACGTGATGAAAGTAGAGCATGAGAGTATTAAAAACTTGCAGCGAAAAGGAATGGCAACTTTAATTGAAGGTTTGGCTACGATTCCAGGAGTTTCTCAAGTTTCTACAGGAACTTCAATTGGTAAACCAGTCATCAGGGGGTTGAGTGGTAATAGAGTTCTTGTATATTCGCAAGGTGTTCGGGTCGAAAATCAACAGTTTGGTGATGAACACGGATTAGGATTAAATGATTCTGGTGTAGAAAGTGTGGAAGTTATTAAAGGTCCAGCTTCCTTGCTTTATGGATCGGATGCTTTGGGAGGTGTTTTGTATTTTAATCCAGAAAAATTTACTGATGCAAATACATTCAAAGCAAATTTTAGTCAAAAATATTTCACTAATACTTTAGGCAGTAATTCCTCTTTTGGAGTGAAGAATTCGACTGAAAACTGGAAATTTATAGCACGAGGAACTTATAATATGCATTCTGATTACAAAATTCCAACAGCTAATCGGGTTACCAATACGCGCTACAATGAAACTGATTTCAAAACAGGCATTAGTTATGGCAATGCTAAATTTTCAACCGTTTTGCGATACAATTTCAATAAGCTAGATTTAGGAATCCCTGAGGATGGAATTGCGGAACAAACTACAACAAAGAAAACGGATAATCCGAAACAAGGTGTTTTTAACCATTTGTTGAGCTTAAATACCGTTTTGTTTTTCAAAAATTCAAAACTTGATCTTGATATGGGTTACATCGGTAATGACCGAAGTGAGTACGTTGATAGTAATGTAGCAAGTTTGCACATGAAACTTAATACATTCAATTATGATGCGAAATATTATTTGCCAGCTTTTGGAAAACTAGAAACTATTTTGGGAATGCAAGGAATGCATCAAGTTAATACAAATTTTGGGAATGAATATTTAATTCCTGATGCGGTTACAAATGATTTTGGTTTTTTTGGGACTACGAATTACGAATGGAAATCGAATGCTATACAAGCGGGTTTGCGTTTTGATAATCGTAAAATTGCTACTGATGCACACGGAATTTCTGGTGAAGAAAACACTTTTGAAGCTATTGATAAATCATACGACAGCTTTAATATGTCTTTAGGATATAAGACTAATTTAGCGACTGATTTTACTTTACGATTCAATCTTGCTTCTGGTTTTAGGGCGCCAAATCTTGCTGAATTAACTTCAAATGGAGTTCATGAAGGAACAAACCGATATGAAATTGGAAATGCTAATCTGAAAACGGAGCAAAATATTCAAACAGATTTGAATCTTGAATATAAAACGGATCACTTGGAGTTTTTTGCTAATGCATTTTACAACCACATCAATAATTATATTTATTCTTCGCCAAACGGAACGGTACTGGCAAATAATGATGTCTACAATTATATCCAAAATAATGCACGATTGTATGGTGGCGAAATTGGACTGCATTTTCATCCGCATCCATTAGATTGGTTGCATTATGAAACAAGTTTTGAAACAGTAACTGGTGTAAAACAAAATGGAGATTTCCTTCCTTTGATTCCTGCAAATAATTGGAATAATACTATTCGAGCAGAATTTAAAATCAGTAAATTTCTTGAAGATGGTTTTGCTACGCTTAATATTTCATCAACTTTTGACCAAAATAAAGTGAGCGGTTTTGAAACAGATTCTAAAGGATATACTTTGTTGAATATGGGTTTTGGAGGTAAAGTAAAATTAGGAAAAACAGCTTTTGAGGTTAATCTCAATGCCAATAATTTATTAGATAAAAAATACATTGCGCATCTTTCTAGGCTAAAAAATGATGGGATTCCTAACATAGGAAGAAACATTGTTTTAGGATTAAATTTCAATATATAAAACTCAGTTGAAAAAGTATGACTGTCTGATTTGCAAACGCCAATCGAAAGATTGGCGTTTTTGTTTTAAAAAAGTTCTGTTTTTAACGGTAATAATTGGTCTAAAATCACAGAAATATTTTGACTAAAAAAGAGTTGTAAAATTACATCGATTGAGTTAATAAGATTATGAAACTAGGTGTTTTATACTTCAAAAATGTAGCTAGAATAGGTTAAATTTGAGGTAGAAATTAAAGCTTATATATGGAAGTAATTAACAAACCCAATAAGTACGAATTAGGAGAAATGCTCTTAGAAATAGGTTCATTGCTTATGACTTCGGGAGCTAATACCGAGCGAATCAAAGTTACTATCAGTAGAATTGCAGCTGCATTTGGATGTGATTCCGATTTATTAATTACTAATCATGCGCTGATGATTACCTTGACCTATCAAAACAAAAACAAAGTTTTTACAAGTGTCAAATGGGTGCCTAATATGCATTTAAATTTCAATTTGATTTCGGATATCAGTATTATGAGCTGGCAGATTGTATTAGAAAAATGGACTGTGGAGCGCATCAATCAGGAGTTGGCAATTTTAAACCGAAAACCGTTATATCCTCGCTATTTGGTTTTGTTTTTAGTGGCTTTGGCAGGTGCTTCTTTTTGTAGACTTTTTGGTGGAAATGCAATTGAAATGTTGGCCGCCTTTGTAGCTTCTTTTTGTGGCTTATGGGTGCGTCAAGAAGCCATGAAATTGAAATTTAATTTCTATTTGTCAATCTTTTTTGCTTCGGCAACAGCCTCTTTAGTTGCGGGTTTTTATTTTTACTTTAATCCTTCCGAAACCTACATTCATGCTTTTTCAACGTCGGTTTTGTTTTTAATTCCGGGAGTTCCTATGATTAATTCTTTTTCAGATTTAATTGACGGCAATACTTTAAATGGGGTAACTCGAGGAGTCAATGTTTTAATCATGGCATTTGCTATTGCGTTGGGATTAGTTACAGCCTTATTAATTTATAAATTTTAATTCATGGAAACGCTATTGTTTTTAGAAAAAGGAATTTGGTTGGGATTAGCAGCCATAGGATTTGCTATTCTTTTTAATGTTCCTAAAAGAGCTCTGGGAACTATTTTTGTCATTGCGGCCTTCGGAGGATTGCTTAAATTTTTTATGATTGAACAAGGAATAGGGATTGTTTTAGCAGCTTTTTGTGGAGCATCGCTTATAGGATTAGTTAGTGTTTTAGCAGCACACAACCGAAAAGCGCCACCTATGATTTTTGCTATTCCAGCAGTAATTCCTATGATTCCTGGTTTTTTTGCCTACAAAGCTATGGTGGGAATTATTGAAATGATTTCTGAAAAAGATTCGGAAGTCTATACTAAACTTTTTTTTGAAACTGTAAACAATGGCTTGTCGGCTTTATTTGTACTTATAGCGTTGTCAGGCGGTGTGGCTATTCCGTTATTAATTACCCGAAAACAAACCATTAAGCGTTTAGAACCTGAGCGTGACCTTGAACCTGATATGGAGTAAGTCTAGTCCTCTAATAACATCGCTGCTAATCGTTCGTCTCTTTCATACACATCTTCGTAGAAATTAATTTCTCCGTCGTGATTTACCCAGGCAGTAAAATACCCGATATAAACCGGAATTTTATTTTTGAGCGTGTACCAAGATTCTTCTCCCTTGTTCATGGCTGCCTCAATCTTTTCTGGAGTCCAGTTTTTGTCATTTTCCAAAATTATATTCGCTAGCTCTTTTGGTTTTGCCACACGAATACATCCGTGACTGAAAGCTCTTTTTTCTTGTTCAAATAAATTTTTAGAAGGAGTATCATGTAAATATATAGAGTTCGAATTTGGGAATAAAAATTTCACCAAACCCAAAGAATTTTTTGGGCCAGGTCTTTGTCTAACTCTGCCTTCGTACCATTCCATCTCATGCTCGGCTAAATAGTTTGGATTCTTAGCGATGGCTGGTAATATTTCTTTTTTTAGAATACTTTTAGGAACATTCCAGTACGGACTAAATACAATGTATCTCATGTCAGCGCTAAAAATAGCGGTTTTATTCAGCGCTTTTCCCACAACTACTTTTGAAATTAATACCGGTTTGTTGCCTTTAAAATAGGTGAGTTGATAGGCAGGGACATTGATTAGAATTAATTCTTTTGCTTTTGAAATATCGGTTGAAATCCATCGGCAGCGTTCCATATTAACAATTATGGTTTTTATACGTGCTGATAAAGGCACATTCATAGCAGCGATGTGTCTGGACGTAATGGTATAGTCAGGAGAAAAAGCGTTTCTTTTTTTGTATTTCAGAACTCCTTTTTCTAATTCGGGATCATAAATATTCTTTTTTGAATCCGATAAAAGATCTCCAGTAATAAACAATCTGGTTCTTATTTGTGCGATGGTTGGAGAGGTATCTCCTGGTTTGTATGATTTCAGTTTTGGGTCTAATGCTATAGAATCCCATCCGCCTTTTTTTTCAATACTTCGGTATTTTTCTAATACTTCACGAAGGCGATAATATTGTCCCAAAACTTCTTTTTCGTCCTTATTGATTAAAGAAGGATTGATAATAATGGAGTCTAAATAACTGACATAGGATTGTTTTTTTCGAGGCAAATACCACCCTAATTCTTCGCTTTTTTTTGGGTCCAAGCCTTTGAAAACTTTTTCAGCATAAAAAAAATATAAGGATGAAATCAGTAATTCTGATTCTACATTTGGTTTCTGTTCCTCAGATGAATCCTGAAAAAGTTCGTCAAGTTTATTTTTATACGGAATAGTTGTCTGAATTCCTTCTTGATCCAAATTAGAAATCTTGTCATATAATAAATTACCAACTTCATTTATTCCTTTTTGATCAAACCAAATATAATGATACTGTTGTTTTCTATAAAGTGCAATTACATCTGGTTTGAAGCTTTTTAGTTTTGGATAGTTTTCAAAAAAAGGAGCAACAAGTGTACTGTCAAAGGTAGTCTCAGCAATTGATATAAAATCATTGGATTCTTTCGATTCTCCAAAAGCTAAAGCGTCTTTTATAGTTTCTTTATTTTTACACGAAAGAGTGATAAATAAAAAACCACAGACTATAATTACGAAGGGGAATATTAATTTTCTCATAATTAGGGGCTTTCTATGAAGATTAATTATAAAAATACGAAATATCTCTTTATCAGTGTGTTGTTAGAAAAGAAATAGTATCACAAATATTCAAACGCTAGTTTATTTAGAATTTGAAAATAATAATTCGGCCAAACGATCATCTCTTTCGTAAACATCATTGTAAAAATGTATCACGCCCGAGTCGTTTACCCAAGCGGTGAAATAACAAATGTGTACGGGTATTTTATTTTTCAAAACACAAACAGTTTCTTTAGTGCCTTTCATAGCTTCGTTGATTCGTTCTGGTGGCCATTGCGGATTATCTTTTAAGATTAAAAGTGCCAATTCTTTGGCTTTGTTGACATTTATACAACCGTGACTATAGGCTCGATATTCTAAATCAAATAAGCTTTTTGATGGAGTATCGTGTAAATAGATGTCGTTTGAATTTGGAAAAACAAATTTAACTAGGCCTAATGGATTTGTTGGTCCGGGTTTTTGTCTGATGCCGCCCTTATTCCATTCCATGTTGTGTGATTCTAGATAATTTTTGTCTTTGGCTATGGCAAATTTCAACTCATTTTCAATAATACTTTGAGGAATGTTCCAATACGGGCTGAAGATAATTTGGTTCATATTAGCACTAAAAATAACGGTTTCGTTTCTGTTTTCTCCTACAAAAACTTTGGCTTCTAATGCTGTTTTTTTGTCTTTTTTATACAGGAGTTTAAACGAAGGGATATTTATGACGATATATTCATTTGATTTTGTGAGTTCAGGATCAATCCATCGGCATCGTTCCATATTGACCATAATGGTTTTGATATAATGTTCAATAGGCAGATTCATCCTTTCAATATGGCTTGATGTTATGGTGTAATCAGGATTGTACCCATTTCTTTTTTTGTAATTTAAAATGCCGGCCATTAGTTCATTATCGTACAAATTGCTTTTAGAATTTTGGGCTAAATCCCCCGTAATAAATAAACGATCTCTGATTTGACCGATGGTTTTAGAACTGTCAAACGGCTTGAATTCTCTGAATAAACTATCTTTTTCGATAGGCTTCCAAACTTTGTTTTGTTCTATTAGGCGGTATTTTTTTAATACTTCTTTTAGTTTGTAATATTGTCTAAATACTTGTTTTTCGTTTTTTATTAATAGTTTGGGGTCAATCAATAAAGAATCCAATACGCTTTCATAAGAGATTTTTTTTCTGGGTAAAAGCCATTCTATTTCGATAGTTTTTTGAGTCTCGATTCCATTGTATACTTTTTTGGCATAAAATAAATACATGGTGGACAACATGATTTCGGTTTCACTTTGAGATAAATCATCGGAAGGGTTGTCATTGAATAAAAGGTCGATTTTGTTTTTATATTTAAAATTCGATTTTACACCTTCTTCATCCAGAAAATTCATTTTAGAATTCAACATACGTGCAAATTCAATCAGTCCTTTTTCGTCGAACCATATACTATGGAATTTTCTTTTTTTGTATAAAGAATTGACCTCTGATTGATATGATTTTAAGTCGGGATATTTCTTGAAAAATCGAGAAATTGCAATACTATCAATTTTGATTTGTCCTTTTTTACTGGGCGTATAGTTGTGGCTTAAGCCAATAGAAACGGATTTAGTTGAGATTTTTTTTGTTCTATTGCAGTCAAAAGAGGCGAAAAAAAAGCCTGATAGTACAATTACTATTGACAAAACTAGGTTTCTCATAGCGGGCAAGTATGATTTACTATAAAGATAAGGAAATATTTGTTTTTTTAAAAGAGGATGAATGATAAGTTCCAGCTTGAAAGTGTTTTAATTTTTCTTTTTTTCGTCAGGAGACTTTCATTCTTATATATTTCCTTAATTTTGCCACCCGAGACCATTTGGTCGAATTGTTCGAAGAAAAAATATTCTAAAAAAGTGGGAAGCAAAAATAAATTAAAAAGGTTCAAAGAAAACGAAACATTCAACAACGTTTTTCAACCAACAAGAGAAGAAGTAGTAGGTGATTTATTTCCGCTTAAGGGAAAATGGAATTCGGAATTTTTCAAAAATGACAATCCATTAGTACTAGAATTAGGATGTGGAAAAGGCGAATATTCTGTAGGTCTTGCAGAAAGATATCCAAACAAAAATTTTATTGGAATTGATATAAAAGGAGCTCGTTTTTGGCGTGGTGCTAAAACTGCTGTTGAGACGGGATTGCATAACGTAGCTTTTATTCGAACTCAAATTGAGTTAATCAATCATATTTTTGCTGAAAATGAAGTGGACGAAATTTGGATTACTTTTCCAGATCCACAAATTAAATACAAACGCACGAAGCACCGAATGACCAATTCGGAATTTCTAAAATTATACAAAAAAATCCTCAAAAAAGACGGTGTTGTCAATCTGAAAACGGACAGTGAATTCATGCACGGATACACGCTAGGATTGCTTCACGGCGAAGGACATGAAGTTTTATATGCAAATCATAATGTGTATGTAAATGAAGGAAGCCCTGTGGAAGTAACTGCTTTTCAGACCTTTTATGAAAAACAATATTTGGAAATTAACAAAGCAATTACGTATATTCGATTTAAAATTAAAGATTAGTTTTACTTTTTTTCTTAGTATAGGTCCCCATAGTATATGAATTTAGTCACTTCCTTGTTTTTGGGTTTTTTTACCGCTTTTATCGGAATTATTCCTCCAGGATTAATCAATATGACAGCGGCAAAAGTGAATCTAAAAGAAGGTAAAAAAAGTGCCGTTTGGTTCGTTTTGGGAGCCGTAACAGTAATTTTTTTTCAAGCATATTTGGCTATTTTGTTTGCGCAATTTATTGATGCTCGCCCAGAAATTGTTGTTTTATTACGCGAAGTTGGGTTTGGGATATTTACTATTTTGACTATTTATTTTTTGTGGATTGCTAAAGCACCCAAAATTAAAAAAGGGAAAATTAAAAAAAAGAGCAAAACCACTCGATTTTTCCTTGGTATGTTGCTGTCTGTACTTAATTTTTTTCCAATTCCATATTATGTTTTAGTTAGCATCACTTTAGCTTCGTATAAACTATTTTCCTTTGATACCAGTTCTATTCTTGTTTTTGTGAGTGGAGTCGTATTGGGTTCCTTCTTAGTTTTTTATTGTTATATAATTTTTTTCAAAAAGATAGAAAACAAAACAGATTTTCTGATGGCTAATATGAATAAGATTATTGGTAGCATAACAGGATTGATCTCAATAATTACCTTATTCAATATTATAAAATATTATTTAAAATAGTTTTTTCTTTAAAAGACAATTGCGTTATAGAAGCAAAGAACTTTTTCATTATAAAATAAACAGATGTCAAACGATAATTTTTTCGAAAGAGTTTATGCTATAGCAAGACAAATTCCTTACGGAAAAGTAACTTCATATGGCGCTATTGCAAAAGCCTTAGGAACTGCTCGTTCGGCAAGAATGGTAGGCTGGGCAATGAATGCTTCTCATAACTTAGACGATGTTCCGGCGCACCGAGTGGTTAATAGAAAAGGATTGCTGACAGGGAAACTTCATTTTGATGGAACAAATCTTATGCAACAATTACTCGAAAACGAAGGAATTGAAGTAGTCGATAATCAAATTATAGATTTTGAAAAACATTTTTGGCAACCAGAATTTCCTCAATAAATCTGTCAAAACAGCTAATAAGCCCTATTGATTTCTCCATCAATAAATCCGATATAAATCCTTTAAAATAAGAACTTAATCCGTTATCTTTGCAATCTAAAGTTAGTTTAAATAAACATAGTCTTTTTGAGCTTAACTAAAAATAAAAAGCACATATAGAATAATGAAATTAGATAGAAAAGAAATTCTTAAAGCTCTAGAAACAATTACTATAGCGGGAGAAGGGAAGAACATGGTTGAAAGTGGAGCGATAACAAACGTAATTACTTTTGGTGATGAGGTTGTAGTTGATTTGCTATTGCATACGCCAGCTATGCATATTAAAAAACGTGCAGAAGACGATATTAAAAAAACCATTCTTGAATTAGTTTCGACAGAGGCTAAAATCAAAGTGAATATTAAAGTGGAAGCACCTGAGAAACCAGAAATCAAAGGAAAAGCGATTCCAGGAATAAAAAATATTATTGCAGTTGCTTCTGGAAAAGGAGGTGTAGGAAAATCTACGGTAACCGCAAATTTAGCAGTATCATTAGCTAAAATGGGATTTTCTGTTGGAGTTTTGGATGCTGATATCTACGGTCCATCTATGCCAATCATGTTTGATGTTGAAAACGAAAAACCAATTTCAATATTGGTAGACGGAAAATCAAAAATGAAACCTATTGAAAGTTACGAAGTGAAAATTTTATCAATAGGATTTTTTACTTCACCAAGTCAAGCAGTTATTTGGCGTGGACCAATGGCTTCAAAAGCGTTAAACCAAATGATTTTTGATGCTGATTGGGGAGAACTAGACTTTATGTTAATCGATTTACCTCCAGGAACAGGAGATATTCACCTTTCAATCATGCAATCATTGCCGGTAACGGGAGCTGTTGTAGTTAGTACGCCGCAAGCAGTAGCTTTGGCTGATGCTAAAAAAGGGGTTGCAATGTTTATGTCAGAAGCTATAAATGTTCCTGTTTTAGGAATTATTGAAAACATGGCCTATTTCACACCAGAAGAGTTACCTGAAAACAAATATTATATCTTTGGAAAAGAAGGTGCTAGAAATTTATCAGAAGATTTAGAGGTTCCTTTCCTTGGCGAAGTGCCAATAGTGCAATCTATTCGTGAAGCAGGCGATTATGGTCGTCCGGCAGCAATGCAAACAGGTTCAATTATAGAAACTGTTTTTGAGGAAATTACACGAAATGTAGTTCAGGAAACAGTTAACAGAAACGAAAGTTTGCCTGCTACTGAAGCTATCAAAATCACAACCATGGCAGGTTGTTCAGCAGTAAAAAAATAAGAAATTAGAAAAGCCAGAAGGATATTTCTTTTGGCTCACTAATCTTTCAATCTTTAAATAAAGAAAATGACAACAGAAGAATTAACAAGCAATGTGTTAAGAGCACTCGATGAAATCAGACCATTTCTGAATTCAGATGGAGGCGATATCACACTCATTTCCATTGAGGATGATAAACACGTCAAAGTACGTCTTGAAGGCGCTTGCACCAGTTGTAGCGTAAATCAAATGACGCTTAGAGCTGGAGTGGAAACTACTATCAAGAAATTTGCACCACAAATAGAAACTGTTGTAAATACCCTATAACGTATTTCGGTAGGGCGTGACCGTTTTAATAAAAAAGGCTTCTCAACATACCGGAGTGTCGCCTTTTTTCTTAAAATGGTCGGGCTGTCCGCGCTACTTCGGTAGCCAGCTTCCATCCCTCACGCAAACACATAATAAATAACTAAAAGTCGAAGCCAATAGCAACACACTAAAAGCTCAAAACCAAAATTATGGATGTATTAATAAAAATTAAAGACAGAGAAGGAGTTGTTCACGAATTACAAGCTCCTACTGATATGGCAATGAATATCATGGAACTATGTAAAGCTTATGAGCTTCCTGTAGAAGGAACTTGTGGCGGAATGGCTATGTGTGCTTCATGTCAATGTTACGTATTAAATGATGTGCCTTTGCCAGAAATGGGAGATGATGAAGAGGCAATGTTATCTGAAGCATTTTACGTAAAATCAAATAGCCGTTTGGGTTGCCAAATCCCAATCACTGAAGATCTAGAAGGATTAGAATTGGAGTTGGCTCCAGAAAATTAATAAAAAACGCGAGAACTACTTCTCGCGTTTTTTTTGTAATTGTTCCATTTTACTTTAGGCTAATTCCGCTTTCATAAGAATACTTTCTTCGATAGCATCCCAAAGTCCAATACGTTTTTCTAATGCCAGAATTGAAACTTCTTCAACTTCTGCCCATTTTTGTTCATTGTCGCCACAAAGTTCTGTTATCATTTTCATCGCCATTGGGCCGTGTTCGTCAGCGTCTAATTCGATATGTCTTTCAAAATAATAGATAAGTTTACTCAAATCAGTTTTCGGGAAATTTTCCTGAAAGTTTTTAAGAATTTCGGTAAACATATTTGGGATTAAATCTTCTCTGCCAAAAGTAAATGCAGCTGCAATTTTATGTACTTTACCTTCTTCAATTACTTTGAAAGTAAAATCTAAGAAGTTTTTTATGTTAGGATGTAAATTGCTTTTTTTGATAGCAACAAATATGTTTTGTAAGGAATCTATTTCGGATAAAAAATGTTCTATTCCTGATGTATTTGCACCACAAGATTCCATCGCCTCAATATACATTTCATAATGACTTTGATGTCTGCCATCCATTGTTAAGTCACTTTCTTCCGCTAAAACAATTTCATTGATTAAATATCTTGTTTCTGGATTTTTAGTAGCAAACCATGGAGTAGTAGTGCAAGTTAATTTAGCTTGTAAGGCTTTTAATAAGGACATGAAATCCCAAACAGCATAGACGTGATTTTCTAAGAAACGATATAAATCGTCTACAGTTTGTACTTTTTTATATAAAGGATGCTGCAACAACATTTGTTTTTGGCTTTCAATACTGTTGTTTATGTTCTGAATAGTCATAGAATATAATTTTGAGTAAATATAAAAAAGCTCCTTGTTTCCAAGAAGCTTTTACTATCGATTTTATAAATACTTTAATAGTTGTTTATTTTACTTGAAAGCGGGAATTCCTGTTACATCCATACCGGTAATCAGTAAATGAATATCATGTGTTCCTTCGTAAGTAATCACAGATTCTAAATTCATCATATGGCGCATAATAGAATATTCTCCTGTAATTCCCATTCCTCCTAACATTTGTCTAGCTTCTCGAGCAATATGAATTGCCATATCCACATTATTTCTTTTTGCCATCGAGATTTGTGCTGTTGTAGCTCTTCCTTCGTTTCTCAAAACTCCTAATCGCCAAGTTAATAATTGGGCTTTGGTGATTTCGGTAATCATTTCGGCTAGTTTTTTCTGTTGCAATTGCGTTCCAGCTATTGGTTTGTCAAATTGGATTCTTTCTTTAGCATAGCGTAATGCTGTATCGTAACAATCCATAGCAGCACCAATAGCGCCCCAAGCAATTCCGTAACGTGCTGAATCCAAGCAGCCAAGTGGTGCGCCTAATCCAGATTTGTTTGGTAATAAATTTTCCTTTGGAACTTTTACATTATCAAAAATCAATTCTCCTGTTGAAGAAGCGCGAAGCGACCATTTGTTATGTGTTTCAGGAGTAGAAAAACCACCCATTCCACGTTCTACAATTAAACCGTGAATTCTGCCTTCTTCGTTTTTTGCCCAAACAATGGCAATGTCAGCAAACGGAGCATTTGAAATCCACATTTTGGCGCCATTCAATAGGTAATGATCTCCCATGTCTTTATAATTGGTAATCATGCTTCCTGGATCAGAGCCATAATTAGGTTCTGTTAAACCAAAACATCCCATCAATTCGCCAGTGGCTAATTTTGGCAAATATTTCAGGCGTTGTTCTTCGCTTCCATATTTCCAAATTGGATACATTACTAATGATGATTGTACTGATGAAGTTGAACGAACACCAGAATCGCCACGTTCTATCTCTTGCATAATTAATCCATATGAAATTTGGTCTAAACCAGCTCCTCCATATTCTTCTGGAATATAAGGACCAAATCCGCCAATTTCTCCTAATCCTTTAATAATTTGTTTAGGAAATTCCGCTTTTTGAGCATATTCTTCTATAATAGGGGACACTTCGCGTTTTACCCAAGCGCGAGCAGAATCACGAACTAATTTGTGTTCTTCGGTCAATAAATCGTCAAGGTTGTAGTAATCTGGTGCTTGAAATAAATCTGGTTTCATATCTTATGAATTTTATTGCGACAAATTTAAACAAAGAAATATAACAAAACTATAAACAAATGTTATATTTTTAAATAAAATATTAAAAATGATTCAATCGTAGCGTAAACGATTGCTAAATCTAATACTATTTTTGATGTAATGGGATCTGTTCTTCAAAAAAACTAGAAAGAGATATTTTTTGGGAGGGAATTAAAAAATGGAAACTTTAAAAATCAAGTTACATTTTCAAATAAAAATCTTTTGTCAATTCGATGTATTCTGGAGTGTATTGATGGCGAGCTGTTTCAATAACGAGTTCGTCTGTAATAAAATCAGGAGTTTTATTTCGGCTAAAAGCCAATAAACTGCGTTTAATCTCGGTTGTTGGAGTTCCTTTTACTCGAGTAATTTTTAGAGGATATAATTCGTATGCAGCGGCAAGTGTTAAGAAATTTTCTTCTTCCTTGAAAGGAATAATAACACAGAAAGTGCCATTTTCAGAGAGCAATAAATCGGCTGCTTCAACTAAATCTTCAAAAGGCATTGCGTCTTGAAAACGCGCCAAATCGCGTTGTTCGTTATTCGATTTGTAATCTTCTTGATAAAATGGGGGATTGGAAACAATTAAATCATATTCATCTTCTGGTTCCTCTACAAATTCGTCCAAGCCTGCATGAAAACAAAACATACGGTCGTTCCAAGGAGCATTTTCAAAATTATCTGTCGCTTGTTCGTAGGCTTCTTCGTCTATTTCTAAAGCATCAATTTGTTCTGCATGACTTCTTTGAGCAAGCATTAAGGCAATAATTCCTGTTCCTGTTCCAATGTCTAAAATGCTGAAAGGATTATTTTCTATTGGAGTCCAAGCACCTAATAAAACGCCATCTGTGCCAATTTTCATGGCGCATCTGTCTTGTTCTATAGAAAATTGTTTGAATGAAAACATAATGATTTTTGATTGTGGATTTCGGTTAAATAAATTAACGATTAACCAATTAAACCCTTTCTACAAGTACATTTCAATCAGTCCTTCTGGTAAATCCATAATGACTTTTTTGTTTTCACGGTCTATCTTTACTAAGAAATGATCAATCATTGGAATAAGGATTTCAACATCGCCTTTTAAGACTTCAAAAAGAGGTTGTGCGGTTGAATCATTAATAGATTGAATTGTTCCGACAGCTCCAAGGCGTTTGTCTTCAACTTCAAAACCAATTACTTCGTGAAAATAGAATTTGTTACCGGTAAGTTTTGGTAACATTTTTAGAGGAAGGTATAAGTCGTTGCCAATTAGCGCATCAGCATCTTCTTCTGTATTTACATCTTCAAAACGAATTCTAAGAAAATCATTTTTGTGTAAAGAACTGTTTTCAATAAAAAAAGGAACCAAGTGTTTGTTGCATTCAACAAACACTGATTCCAAATTTTCGTATAACTCAGGTTCGTCCGTGTCTAAATAGGCTAGAACTTCCCCTTTGAAACTAAATTTTTTAGCGATTTTACCTAAATAGAAACAATCTTCTTTACGCATTTTCGCTAATCAAATTATGCTTCAGTTGCTTCGTTATTTTCTTCTTCTGCAGCAGGAGTTTCTTCAGCTGAAGCCTCAACTTCTTCTGAAACTTCTTCTTCTACAGCTGGAGTTGCAGCAGCAATAGCATCAGCTTCAGCTTGTGCAGCAGCAGCTAAACGTTTTGCATTAACTTCTTGTTCTGCTTTGAAAGCTTTAGCTTTTACATCAGCTTGCGCTTTTGTTAATCCTTGTTTTTTAGCATCAACTTTTCCAGCTTTAGCTTCTAACCAAGCAGCTAATTTTGCATCAGCTTGTTCTTGAGTTAAAGCTCCTTTACGAATACCTCCATCAAGGTGGTGTTTCAATAAAGCACCTTTGTAAGAAAGAATTGCTTTAGCAGTATCAGTTGGTTGTGCACCATTGTGTAACCATTTAACTGCGCTATCAAGGTTTAATTCGATAGTTGCTGGGTTAGTGTTTGGATTGTAAGTACCGATTTTCTCTAAGTATTTACCATCTCTTTTTGAGCGTGCATCTGCAGCTACAACCCAGTAAAAAGGTTTTTGTTTTTTACCGTGTCTTTGTAATCTAATTTTTACTGACATAATCTTATGATTAAATTTTGAGGTACTCGACCTCCGTTAATTAAGGGTGCAAAGATACATTTTTTATTGATAAAAACTAATTCAATTTGTATTTTAATGATTGATACGGTTTTAGGTTGCGATTTACACTTTGATTTCAGTTTATTTGAGCAAAATGATATATTTTTGTGTAGGTATAAGACTCCGTTTTTATGAAAAAAATATTTCAATATTTAGTATTAGCGTCTTTGTTTATCTCTTGTCAGGAAGATGTAAAATTTAATACGCCGGCTTTGCAAGGCATGAAGGATGATATTATATGGAGAGCTATTAACTCTAAAGCAACTCTTGATGCTAATGGTGGCTTGACTATTATAGGAAACACGAGTAATGAAAAGTTGACTTTGAAGACTAACTCAACGATTCCTCAAACTTATTTTTTAGGAACAAGTGATTCGAAAAAAGTAATTTTTGAAAAGGTAGATAATGGTGAAACTGTTACTTTTTCTACAGGCTTTGGTATTGGTGATGGCCAAATTATAATTACAGAATACGATATGATTAATAATACGGTATCAGGAACTTTCAAATTTAATGCCGAAAACAGCTATAATAATCCTATGGCAGATCCTGTTTTAAGATTTCAACAAGGTGTTTTTTATAAAGTACCAGTGACTTCATCGGCATTAATAAATTAGTATAATTTTTTTAAGCTACAATTCTAACAGTTCGGGCAGTTTAGCCTATTTTTTTAGTTTTCAAATAAAAATAAAAACTATAAATAACCTTGTTTATAGTTGATTAGAATAAAATAAGACTACATTTGTTCTATTATTTAAATAAGTACATATGAATATTTTTGTTGGAAGCCTTCCATTCAGTATTGAGGAAGCAGATTTAAGAGAGTCTTTCGAGGCATACGGAGCAGTTGATTCAGTTAAAATCATTACTGATAAATTTACTGGAAGAAGTAAAGGTTTTGGTTTTGTTGAAATGCCAAATGACGAGGAAGCTCAAAAAGCAATTGATGAATTGAACGGAGCTACTGTTCAAGGTCGTGCAATTGTAGTAAACAAATCTGAGCCAAAACCAGAAGGCGAAAGAAGAAGTTTTAACAACAACCGTGGTGGAGATTCACGCGGAGGTTATGGTGGAAACAGCCGTGGTGGAGATAACCGTGGTGGTGGAAACAGAGGAGGATATTAATATTTTTTTCAAACTATAAAAAAAGGTGTCAATGTAAATTGACACCTTTTTTGTTGCTTATATTTTGTTTGAACTTTTTATAGATTAGCAACTAACCAATCTCCAACTTCACTTGTAGAATAAGCTTTTGCTCCTTTTGAAGCTAAATCTTCAGTAACGATTCCTTGTTCTAATGATTTGTTTACTACAGCTCTAATTGCTTCAGCTTCTTCTTTTAATCCAAAAGCATCTTCAAACATCATTGCTGCTGATAATACAGTTGCTAAAGGGTTTGCAATATTTAATCCAGTTGCTTGTGGGTATGAACCGTGAATTGGCTCATATAATGAAGTGTGTTCTCCAACAGATGCTGATGGCATTAATCCCATAGAACCTGAAATAACAGATGCTTCATCCGTTAAGATATCTCCAAATAAGTTTTCTGTAATTAATACATCATAAGAGTTTGGCCATTGCACTAAACGCATTGCAACTGCATCTACAAATTCGTAGCTAACTTCAACTTCTGGATATTCTTTTTCCATAGCTTGTACGGTTTCTCTCCACAAACGAGATGTTTCTAGTACATTAGCTTTGTCTACACAACATAATCTTTTGCTACGTGTCATTGCTAATTCAAAACCTTTTTTTGCTAAACGTTGTACTTCTGCTCTAGTGTAAACACAGTTGTCAAAAGCAGTTTCTCCGTTGTCTTTTCTTCCTTTTTCACCAAAATAAATTCCTCCAGTCAATTCTCTTAAGAAAATTAAATCAGTTCCTTCGATACGTTCTCTTTTTAAAGGAGAATTGTCAATCAAAGAAGGGAAAGTAAATGTTGGGCGAACATTAGCAAATAAGCCTAATTTTTTACGCATTAATAACAAACCTTGCTCTGGTCTTACAGTTGCTTTTGGGTCGTTATCGTATTTTGGATGTCCAATTGCTCCAAACAAAACAGCGTCAGCAGCCATACAAATTTCGTGTGTTTCATCAGGATAAGGAACACCTACTGCATCAATAGCACAAGCTCCAGTAAGTGCTGGTGTCCAATTGATTTCGTGATTAAACTTTTTTGCAATAGCATCAGAAACTTTTACTGCTTCGTTAACTACTTCAGGTCCAATTCCGTCTCCGGCTAAAAGGGCGATATTAAATTTCATTACGTATGGTTTATATTAGTATTTTTATTTTTTAGTTTGTTATGACGTTTAGCATTTTTTGAGTAGCTACTATAGCAGCAACAGTTTGATCAGAATCTAATCCTCTTGTTTTAAATTCCTTTCCGTCATTTGTCCAAGTGATGATAGTTTCACACAAGGCATCTGAACTACTTCCAGGAGGAATCCTAACTGCATAGTCAATCAGTTTTGGTAAAGTCATTTTTTTGCTTTTGTATATTTTTCCCAAAGCATTCATGAAAGCGTCAAATTGTCCGTCACCTTGAGCGTTTTCTTCAATGATTTCACCATCTATTTTCAAGCAAAGAGTGGTGGAAGGTCGCATTCCTTTGGCGTGAACCAATACATAAGATTCGACAACAATTTTTTCTTCGTAGGTTTGGCTGTCCAAAACATCAGAAATGATATAAGGTAAATCTTCTTTGGTAACAGTTTCTTTTTTGTCGCCTAATTCGATAATTCTTTGGGTGACTAATTTTAAATCTTCTTGATTTAATTTTAGCCCTAATTCCTGAAGATTTTTTTCGATGTTTGCTTTTCCAGATGTTTTTCCTAAAGCATATTTTCGTTTTCTTCCGAAACGTTCTGGAAGTAAATCATTGAAATATAAGTTATTCTTGTTGTCACCATCAGCGTGAATTCCTGCTGTTTGAGTAAAAACATTATCACCAACGATAGGTTTATTTGCAGGGATTCTATAACCCGTAAAGGTTTCTACTAATTTACTCACGGAGTATAAAGAAGATTCTTTTACGTTGATTTTTATTTGAGGTAAAAAGTCATTTATTACAGCTACTGTGCTTTCTAGAGGAGCATTTCCAGCTCGCTCACCCATTCCGTTTACGGTAACATGCAATCCGTGAATGCCAGCTTTTACAGCTTCTAATACATTTGCAACACTTAAATCATAATCATTATGTGCGTGAAAATCAAAATGTGTATTAGGATATCTAGCGGTGATTTTTGAAATGAATTCAAATGTTTCGGATGGAATTAATACACCTAAAGTATCGGGCAGTAAAACTCTTTTTATAGGTTGTTGCGTTAAAAAATCTAAATATTGGAACACATATTCAGGTGAATTGCGCATTCCATTACTCCAGTCTTCTAAGTAAACATTGGTTTCAATATTATTTTCTTGAGCTAATGCAATCGCTTGAGAAATTTCGTTGAAATGTTGTTCAGGCGTCTTTTTTAATTGATGTGTCAAATGATTCAGAGATCCTTTGGTCAATAAATTTTGCACTTTTGCGCCAGATTTTTTCATCCAATCTATTGAAAGTCCACCATCAACAAAGGTTAGAACTTCTATTTTAGAAGTATATCCTTTTTCTTTGGCCCAAGTCATAATTCCTTTAACACCTTCAAATTCACCTTCGCTTACACGCGCTGAGGCTATCTCAATACGGTCAACATGTAATTCTTCGAGCAATAATTGTGCAATGGTTAATTTTTCTGCAGCAGAAAATGATACTCCCGATGTTTGTTCTCCATCGCGAAGTGTCGTGTCCATTATTTCAATTTTTCTTTTTCCCATTATAAATTTGATGCTAAAACATTTTGATTTCAATAATTTGAAATTCAGGTATTTTATTAAAACGGTAAAAGCAGTTACCCAGCTTAACAATAATGTTGAGCTTGTGGTAACTGCATTTTTATTGTTTGTTTTTAGTAAGGAAGTTTGTTGGCAAACCCAACAATTTCTTCTTTCATGCTTTGTAAATAATCAATATCATCAAAACCATTTACCATATTGTTCTTTTTGTATCCATTGATAGCAAAAGATTCTTTTTGCCCAGTAGCTAACAATGTGATAGTTTGTTCTGGTAAATTGATTTCCAATTCTGTTTTTGGATCAGCTTCGATAGCTTTGAAAATAGTATCAGCAAATTCTGGACTAACTTGTACAGGTAGAACACCAATATTTAAGCAGTTTCCTTTGAAGATGTCAGCAAAGAAACTAGAAACAACTGCACGGAATCCGTAATCGTAAACAGCCCAAGCCGCATGTTCTCTTGAAGAACCTGAACCGAAGTTTTTACCTCCTACTAATATTTTTCCACTATAAGTTGCATCATTCAATACGAAATCTGCTTTTGGAGAATCGTCTCCATTGTATCTCCAATCTCTGAAAAGGTTGTCTCCAAAACCTTCACGTTTTGTAGCCTTTAAGAAACGAGCTGGAATGATTTGATCGGTATCCACATTTTCTATCGGTAGTGGCACCGCACTACTCGTAAGGATATTAAATTTATCGTATGCCATTGTTATTTTATATTTCAGATTTTATATTTCAGATTTTCCATCAAGGGAAATAAATCATAAATATTTAAAACCTTTTTATTTTTAATTTTTTTTGAAATTGTTATTGCTATTGAAATTTATTTTCAATTAAAACAAATCTCTAGGATCAGTTAATTTTCCAGTAACTGCTGCTGCTGCTGCCATAATTGGTGAAGCTAACAAAGTTCTTGAACCTGGACCTTGACGACCTTCGAAGTTTCTGTTTGATGTACTTACTGCATATTTTCCAGCAGGAACTTTATCATCATTCATTGCTAAACAAGCGGAACATCCTGGCTGACGCAATACAAAACCAGCTTCAGTTAAAATGTCTAAAATCCCTTCTTCTTTGATTTGTGCTTCAACAACGTGTGAACCAGGAACTAACCAAGCAGTAACATTGTCTGCTTTTTTACGTCCTTTTACAATTTCTGCAAAAGCTCTAAAATCTTCAATACGTCCATTAGTACAACTTCCTAAGAAAACGTAGTCGATTTGTTTACCAATCATTACGTCATCTTCATTGAAGCCCATGTAAGCTAATGATTTTTTATAAGTTTCCTCGCCACCTTCTACTTGATCAGCGGTTGGGATATGTTTAGAGATGCCAATTCCCATTCCAGGATTTGTACCATAAGTAATCATTGGTTCAATATCTGAAGCATTGATGTTTAATTCGGCATCAAAAATTGCATCAGCATCCGTTTTTAGTGTTTTCCAATAGGCTACCGCTGTATCCCAAGCTTCACCTTTTGGTGCATGTAATCTACCTTCTAAGAAATCAAAAGTAGTTTGGTCAGGAGCAATCATACCTCCACGAGCACCCATTTCGATACTTAAGTTACATACCGTCATACGTCCTTCCATTGTCATGTTTTCGAAAACATCGCCAGCATATTCAACAAAATATCCTGTACCTCCAGAAGTAGTCAATTGAGCAATAATATAAAGAGCAACGTCTTTTGGACCCACACCTTTACTTAATTGTCCATTTACGTTGATACGCATTTTCTTTGGTTTTGGTTGCATGATGCATTGTGTTGACAATACCATTTCAACCTCAGAAGTTCCAATACCAAAAGCAATAGCACCAAAAGCACCGTGCGTAGAAGTATGTGAATCCCCACAAACAATAGTTGCACCAGGTAAAGTAATTCCGTTTTCAGGACCTACTACGTGTACAATTCCATTTTTTTGGTGACCTAATCCCCAGTGAGAAATACCGTATTCTGCTGCGTTATCTTCTAATGCTTTTAATTGATTAGCAGATAAAGCGTCAGCAACAGGTAAGTGTTGGTTTATAGTTGGTGTGTTGTGATCGGCAGTTGCAAAAGTACGTTCTGGGTATAAAACCGAGATGCCTCTTGTTTTTAAACCTAAAAAAGCAACGGGACTTGTAACTTCATGGATGAAATGACGGTCAATAAAAAACACGTCTGGTCCATCTTCAATTTTACGTACTACATGTGAATCCCATACTTTGTCAAATAATGTCTTACTCATTTTAATTTTTTTTAAGTGTATTTCTTTTTTACAACCATAGCATTCCTATAATCATAACAATGGCTACAAATTTAGGAAAAGAAATAAAAGTGTCAATTATACTATTTGATTATATACGATACCCAAACTGTTTTTAAAACGGTTTACTACTTCTATCCGATGTAAGTGGTTTATATATTGTCTTTTAGTTTTAGCTTCGATTTCCTTTTTAAAGTGCTTTTAGTTGCTACTAATGCATTTTTAATAATCTGCAAATTTATTACATATCTAGGCTAAAAAGAGTGTGTTTGTTAAAAAAAATATAACAAATAACGATAAAATAGTAATAATTAATACTATTTGAGCGTGAGGTGTTTTTTTAATTACGGTTTTATTTTTCATTTTTTAACGGTAAAATAATGCTATTTTTGAGTTGTAAAAAGGGCTATTTATAGATGAAATACTACGACATCCAAAAAAGAGATATTTTCAAATTTTAGACTTTTTTAAGAGTCTATTTTTCACAATCTTAAAAGTTTCAAGTTGATTAATTTATATTTTAAGGAATAGAATCCTTTAATTTATAATTTAAAAATGGAGGCATTTTTTTGTAAATAACGTAGTTGTTTTTAATCTAAAAAACCTAAATTTGAAATTCATTTTTTGTGATTTATTATAAATTTAAAGTGTTTAAAACCAGTTAAATACACGATCTAAACCTGTAGGTTTAGGCACCCTCACTTTAAGAGAGGGCTGGTTAGGGGATTTATGTACTTAATATTCGATACCGAAACAACAGGATTACCAAAGCGTTGGGATGCCCCTATAACTGACACAAGCAACTGGCCTCGTTGTATTCAAATTGCTTGGCAGCTGCATGATGATATGGGGAAACTCATAGAGCATCAAGATTATTTGGTAAAGCCGGAAGGCTTTAATATTCCCTATGATGCGGAACGAATTCACGGTATCTCGACTGAATTAGCCGAAGCTGATGGAATTTCGCTAGCTGAAGTTTTAGAGAAATTTAATGTCGCTTTAGGCAAAGCCAAATTTATTGTAGGTCAAAATCTAGGTTTTGATGTGAATATTATGGGTTGTGAATTTCATCGAATGGGAGTGGATTCCCCGATGGCTTCAATGCCGGTTTTAGATACTTGTACCGAAGTTACGGCTTCATTATTAAAATTGCCAGGAGGTCGAGGAGGTCGATTTAAATTGCCAACATTAACAGAATTACATAGTTATCTTTTCAACAAACCTTTTGCGGAAGCGCACAATGCAACTGCCGATGTGGAGGCAACAACTCGTTGCTTTTTAGAGTTAATTCGTAGAGATGTTTTTACAAAAGAAGAACTGGATGTACCGGCTAGTTATTTTCAGGATTTCCAAAATAGAAATCCAAGAGAAATTGAACTTATTGGTTTAAAACATATTAATCTTAAGGAAGCATCTGATAGAATTCGACAGCAATTTGGAGAAAAACAAGCCAAAGTAGTTTCTAAAGATGTTCTTTCTGAGAATAAAAAAGTGCTGATTGATGCTGATTTTGTGCATTTACACAATCACACGCAGTTTTCGGTATTGCAGTCTACTATAAGTATTGCAGCATTGGTTAAAGCAGCGGCGCAACACAAAATGCCTGCTGTAGCCATGACCGATCACGCTAATTTGATGGGTGCATTTCATTTTGTTCGTGATATTTTAGCTCATAATAAATCGGCTGCTGCCAAAAACAAAACGGCTGTTGAAAATGGAGAAGAACCAACAGAAGTTCCGATGAAACCTATTGTAGGTTGTGAGTTTTTTGTTTGTGAAGACCATAAAGATAAATCTAGAAAAGACAATGGTTACCAAATTGTGCTTTTGGCGAAGACCAAAAAAGGCTATCATAATTTGGCCAAAATGTCTTCTATAGCTTATACCGAAGGATTTTACTATGTGCCAAGAATCGATAAAAAAGTAATTCAGGAATACAAAGAAGATATTATTGTTTTGTCCGGGAATCTTTACGGTGAAATCCCAAATAAAGTATTGAATTTAGGAGAAAATCAAGCGGAGGAAGCTTTGCTTTGGTGGAAAAATGAATTTCAAGACGATTTTTATATCGAGTTGATGCGTCACAATCAAGAAGATGAAAATCGCGTGAATATGTCGTTGATTTCTTTAGCTAGAAAGAATGATGTGAAGTTAATTGCAACAAATAATATTTTTTATATTAATAAAGATAATGCCAATGCGCACGATATTTTGCTATGTGTGCGTGATGGTGAAAAACAAACTACGCCGATAGGTCGCGGTCGCGGCTATCGTTATGGATTGCCTAATCAGGAATATTATTTCAAATCAGGAGATGAAATGAAGCAACTTTTTGCGGATCTTCCTGAAGCAATTTCGAATATTTCAGAGATTGTAGATAAAATTGAAATTTTTGATTTGGCGCGAGAAGTTTTGCTTCCTAAATTCGAAATTCCAATAGAATTTAATGATCCTGAAGATGAAAAAGATGGTGGAGTACGAGGAGAAAATGCGTATTTGCGACACCTTACTTTTGAAGGAGCTAACCGTCGGTACAAGGAAATTACACCTGAAATTCAGGAACGATTGGATTTTGAATTATTAACGATTTCAAATTCAGGATATCCAGGATACTTTTTGATTGTACAGGATTTAATTGCTGAGGCCAGAAGTATGGGTGTTTCTGTAGGTCCAGGTCGGGGTTCTGCAGCTGGATCAGTAGTGGCGTATTGTTTGAAAATCACCAACATTGATCCATTGATGTATAATCTGCTTTTTGAGCGTTTCTTGAATCCGGATCGTGTGTCACTACCCGATATTGATATCGATTTTGATGACGAAGGACGAAGCAGTGTTATGGATTATGTGATTCGGAAATACGGTTCAAAACAAGTAGCTCAGATTATTACGTATGGTAAAATGGCAACTAAATCAGCGATTCGAGATACGGCTCGCGTGCTTGATTTGCCTTTATTTGAAGCGGATAAAATTGCCAAATTGATTCCGGGAATGATGCCATCTAAATGGAATTTAGCTCGTTTTTTGAGTGAAAAAGAAGATGTAATCAAAAAAGCAGTTCGTCCTGAGGAGTACGATAAAATCAAAGAATTAATTGGTATTGCCAGTGAAGATGATTTGGGCGGTGAAACCATTCAGCAAGCCAAAGTTCTCGAAGGGAATTTAAGAAACACAGGTATTCATGCTTGTGGTGTGATTATTACCCCTAGCGATATTACAAATTTTGTTCCTGTGGCTACTGCCAAAGATTCGGATTTGTTCGTAACTCAGTTTGACAACTCGGTGGTTGAAAGTGCTGGTTTGCTTAAAATGGACTTCTTGGGTTTGAAAACCCTAACCTTGATTAAAGATACTGTTAAACTAGTAAAATACAGAACAGGAATTGAACTCAATCCGGATGAATTTCCTATTGATGATATAAAGACATATGAACTTTTTCAGCGTGGTGAGACGGTAGGGATTTTTCAATATGAGAGTCCAGGAATGCAGAAATACATGAAGGAATTAAAGCCAACGGTATTCCCAGATTTAATTGCCATGAATGCCCTGTATCGTCCGGGACCAATTGCTTATATCCCAAGTTTTATTAAACGTAAAAACGGGGAAGAGCCTATCGAATATGATTTGGATGATTGTGAAGAGTTGTTAAAAGATACTTACGGAATTACTGTTTACCAAGAGCAGGTAATGCTTTTGTCCCAAAAACTTGCCGATTTTTCTAAAGGTGATGCCGACGTTTTGCGTAAGGCTATGGGAAAAAAGATGATTGATGTTTTGGCCAAAATGGAGCCAAAATTCATTTCGCAAGCTATGGCAAAAGGGCATGCAAAAGAAAAATTAGAAAAAATTTGGAACGACTGGAAAGCTTTTGCGGAATATGCGTTTAACAAATCGCATTCTACTTGCTATGCTTGGATTGCATACCAAACAGCGTATTTGAAAGCAAATTATCCAGCGGAATATATGGCTGCGGTTCTTTCTAATAATATGAGCGATATCAAACAGGTTTCGTTCTTTATGGAGGAATGTAAACGTATGGGATTGCAGGTTTTAGGGCCAGATGTAAATGAGTCGTTTTATAAATTTACTGTAAATGATAATTATGCAGTACGTTTTGGAATGGGAGCGATTAAAGGTGTTGGTTCTGGAGCAGTGGCTACCATTGTAGAAAACAGAAAAGACGGAAAATACAAATCGATTTTTGATTTGACCAAGCGTATTGATTTGCGTGCAGCCAATAAAAAAGCATTGGAAAATCTAGCTTTGGCAGGTGGTTTTGATTCGTTTTTAGGAACAACAAGAGCGCAATATTTTCATGATGATGGCGATGGAATTACCTTTTATGAAAAAGCCATTCGGTATGGTTCTAAATTCCAGGAAAATGAAAATTCATCGCAGGTGAGTTTGTTTGGCGATACTAGCGAAGTGCAAATTGCAGAGCCAGTTGTGCCGCCATGTGAAGATTGGAGTACGATGGAAAAACTCGCCAAAGAGAAAGAAGTTGTTGGGATTTATATCTCGGGGCATCCGCTAGACGATTATAAATTTGAAATGAAATATTTTTGTAATGCGAAGTTAGAAGCATTAAAAAACATGGAAGCGCATGTGGGTAAAAACCTCACTTTTGGCGGAATTATTAATAATGTGCAGCATCGTGTGGCTAAAAACGGAAAAGGTTGGGGAATGTTCACGCTTGAAGGATATGACGAAAGTTATGAGTTCCGAATTTTTGGCGAAGAGTATTTGAAATTTCGTCATTTCTTAATTCAGAATAATTTTACTTTCATGAAAGTAATGGTTAAAGAAGGTTGGGCTGACAAGGAAACGGGCAAAAAAGGAGAGCCTAGATTGCAGTTTGTTTTAGTTCAATATCTACAAGATGTATTGCCAACGTTTGCCAAAAAATTAATTTTGTTACTAAATATTAACGACTTACAAACGGAATTTATTCATAGGTTGAGTGCTCTTTTTCAAGAAAATAAAGGTGATAATACAGTTGCATTTGAAATTATGGAGTTGGAAAAAATTAAACGAATTGTAGAAACGGCAGCTGATTTTGAAGAAAATGACGAAGTTGTTTTTGTCGAGGAAAATGAAGATTCGGATTCGCCAATTCTTGTTTCGCCAGAAATTAGTTCAACTACAGAAATTGAAGAAATAAATGTAGTGACTAAATTGAGTATGCCAAGTAGAAAACTGAAAATCAAAATATCGAATGAGTTGCTGGTAGAATTAGAAAAAATGCAGATTAACTTTAAGTTGAATTAGAACTGGGATTTTCTAGCCCTGATGGAAGCGGCATCCTTTTATCCGCCTTCTTTAGGCGGGAAAAGATACAGCGTACAGCAGGAAATAGCTCCAGATAACAATTGCCAATACACTTATAATCAAAACTAATTTAGGAATGGTGTTTGATTCCTTTTTAATTTCTAAATTTGTACTCAGATTTAAAATCGTAAACATTTAAATATAAAAAACATATGGCATTAGCAATAACAGATGCTACTTTTGACGAAGTAGTTTTGAAGTCAGACAAACCAGTAATGGTAGATTTTTGGGCAGCATGGTGTGGACCTTGTAGAATGGTTGGACCAATCATTGATCAAATCAGCGAAGAATACGAAGGAAAAGTTGTAGTAGGGAAAGTTGATGTTGACGCAAACCAAGAATTTGCTGCTAAATACGGAGTTAGAAATATTCCAACAGTATTGGTTTTTCATAATGGAGAAGTAGTAGGGAAACAAGTAGGAGTTGCTCCTAAACAAACTTACGCAGATAGCTTAGACGCATTGTTGTAATCAGTAGATTATGATTTATATAGGAAGGTTTGACTTATGTCAAACCTTTTTTTGTTTAGACGATGTTTGTTTTGGTTTCTTTTCAATCTTTAATTTTTTAATGGTTCAATCTTTTAATATATTTGAGAGATGAATATTGAAACGCAAATAGAGAAAATTTCCAGTTTCCAGCATTTAGAATTGCTGGCCAACCAAGTGGTTGAAGGGTTTATTTCGGGTATGCATAAAAGTCCGTTTCATGGGTTTTCGGCAGAGTTTGCGGAGCATAAAGAATATAATTCAGGAGAAAGCACAAGACATATTGATTGGAAGTTGTTTGCCAAAACGGATCGGTTGTATACGAAGCGTTTTGAGGAAGAAACGAATTTACGCTGTCATATTATTATAGACAATTCTTCCTCGATGCATTATCCGGAATTGAAAGGCAATCAATCTTTTTATGAAAATAAAATAGGTTTTTCGGTTTTGGCTTCGGCAGTTTTAATGAACCTTTTAAAGAAACAACGCGATGCAGTGGGGCTAAGTGTGTTTTCTGATAAATATGAGTATTACGCACCTGAAAAAGGCAGTGATCGCCATCATAGAATGGTTTTGAATGCGCTTGAAAATTTATTAGAAAAACCCAAAACTCAGAAAAGCACGGATACTATTACTTTTTTGCATCAAATAGCGGAGAAGATACACCGTAGATCGATGATTATTTTGTTTACAGATATGTTTCAATCAGGGCAGAAAGAACAGCTTTTTAGTGCCTTGCAACATTTGAAACATAACAAACATAAAGTTGTTTTGTTTCATGTAATGGATAGTAAAACGGAGTTGAGTTTTGATTTTGATAATGCTCCAAGAAAGTTTATCGATATTGAAACGGGAGAAGAAGTGGCTGTTTTTGCGGATAATGTGAAAGTGGAATATGAAAAACAAGTTGAACATTACTTCCAGAAGCTTGCGTTGACTTGTGCTCAAAACAAAATAAAGTATATTCCAGTGAGTGTAGGTGGAAATTTTGAAAAAATTATGACAACATACTTGGTTGAAAAACAAAACTTTGGCTGATTGGGTGAAATTTTATTGAATTTTTTTCATAAAAACACTTGCGTAAACGGAAATCTATTGTATCTTTGCCACCGCAATAAAGCAGAGGTTTGGTAGTTCAGTTGGTTAGAATACATGCCTGTCACGCATGGGGTCGCGGGTTCGAGTCCCGTCCAGACCGCTAATATTGGGAGAAGCCTTTCGTAACTGAAAGGCTTTTTTGCCCAAATACGGTATCTAAAGCTAGTTGTGTTGTTTGGTCGGCCTTGTAAGCTGACCGGGTTTAGTAGTTAGACCAATGAAAAG
>CAUPOP010000038.1:0-29460 GCA_963512955.1 uncultured Flavobacterium sp.
AAAGGAGAACACAGACAACGCACCCACTTCAATGAAGGAAAATGTTAGTACTCCCATTTACAGCATAACACCTTTTACTTTATTAGATTATGCGCATAAATCAGCTTGCATTCTTTGGTTTGCAGGCTGTAATATGCGTTGTTTATATTGCTACAATCCCGAAATCGTATTGGGAAAAGGAACTATTTCTTTCGAAAAAGTACTTGCTTTTCTTCAAACCCGAAAAAACTTATTGGATGCAGTCGTTTTTAGCGGTGGTGAATGCTTGCTTCATAAAAACATTCTGGAGCTAATTGTCGAAGTCAAAAAAATGGGTTTTTTAGTCAAAATTGACTCGAACGGTTCCAAACCAACTATTTTGAAAGAACTTATTGAAAAACAGCTCATTGATTATGTTGCATTAGATTTCAAAGCATTGCCTTCTCATTTTGAAAAAATCACACAATCGGAACTTTTTGAACCCTTTGAGAAATCATTACATTTGCTCCTCAAAAGCCAAGTAAAATTTGAAGTCCGAACTACTGTTCATTCTGATTTAATTAAGGAAAAAGAGGCTAAGATGATGGTTCGCTATTTAGAAAACAACAATTACACCGGAAATTATTACATTCAATATTTTATAAATGATGTTGAAACCTTAGGAGATTTGGGATATTCCAACCGAAATTTAAACTCTGAAACACTTTCAACAACTAAAATTAAAGTCCATTTTAGAACTTAATTATGAAAAAGAGTTGGCTATCAATTTGTTTACTGAATTTTTTCATTGCCGCTCTTATGGGACTCTTGCTGCGTTACATGTATGTCTTCCCTTTTGAATGGATTAATTTCCAATTTTTACTGCACGGACATTCACATATTGCTATGTTAGGCTGGGTATATATGATGTTATTTTGCTTTATTGTTCATTTTTATATTCCAAAAGAAGTACAACAAAAACCCATTTACAACCGATTATTTTGGGTTACCGAAATAGCAGTTATTGGTATGATGATTCGTTTTCCTATTGAAGGATATGCTTTGCTTTCGATTGTATTTTCGACCTTACATATTTTTTGCAGTTACTATTTTTGCTGGTTGGTTTGGCGTAATGCAAAACCAAGTTCTTTACCCGAAAGACTATTATTGCGAACCGCTTTATTTTTTATGCTTTTATCCACATGTGGCGTTTGGTGTTTAGGACCCGCTGTTGGAATACTCGGAAAAGCAAGTGCTTTTTATCAAATTGCAATTCAATTCTTTCTCCATTTCCAATTTAATGGTTGGTTTATGTTTGCCATTTTGACCTTATTTTTACACCAATTGAAAGCAGAAATAAACGAAAATCAGTTTCGTTTATTCTATAATTTATTAGTCGCATCTACTTTTCTAACTTTGGCTTTGCCAGTAAGTTGGTATATCGATAATTTGATTTTTTATTGGATAAATTGTCTTGGGGTTATTTTGCAATTAGGTGCCTTTTTAATTTTTATAAAAATGCTCAAACCCCATTTCGAAACCTTTTTTTCAGCTTTAAAATCCATTGAAAAAATCATTTATGGCTTTGCCTTATTTTCTTTGGCCTTAAAAATCGGAATCCAATTAGTGGTTTTAGTTCCTGGATTAGATCAGGTTTCCCATCAAGTCCGAAATTTTGTTATTGGATACATCCATTTAACAATGTTAGGAATTATAACTGGTTTCTTGTTTGGATTTGCATTACAAAACAACTTTATAAACGGAAAAAGCAAATGGGTTAATTGGGGATTGAAACTTTTTTTATTAGGTTTTATTTCTACCGAAATACTCCTATTCGTGCAAGGCGGCTATTTCTTTTTTGAAAAAGGACCATTGCCTATGTATCATGAAATTCTTTTTATAGCAAGCATAGGTTTACCCACTGGGGTTTTGATGTTAATTATCGAAAAAATCGTTTATAAATCTAAATTTGCAGAAAACCAGGAGCTCTTTTAAAGAATGATAATAATCATAATAGAATAGAACTTATTTCAATAAATTTGAAAAAAAATAACTATGTTTTCTAAAACTTGTGAATACGGAATTCGCGCCACTATTTTTATTGCTTCTCAGTCGTATCAAAACAACAGAGTAGGCCTTAAAGATATTGCGAAAAAAATAGATTCTCCTGAGGCATTTACAGCCAAAATTTTACAGATATTATCTAAAAATAATATCATCCATTCTATTAAAGGTGTGGGTGGCGGTTTTGAAATTCCAAAAGATACGATGAACCAAATCAAACTTTCACAGATAGTTACTGCGCTTGAGGGCGACACAGTTTTTACGGGTTGTGGCTTAGGATTACATCATTGTTCCGAAGAACATCCATGCCCAGTACATGATAAATTCAAGTCTATACGAAGCGAATTAGCGCACATGCTTGAAACTACTAATCTTGAAGAACTTGCCTTAGGTATTAAATCTGGAGATACTTTTTTGAGATATTAATACCACTTTAAAACTTAGGTTTTGAGAATCAATTAACAAAAAAAACTTGGGGCAGAGAACATTCTTTTATACTACAGGAACCGAAATTCTGAATTTACAAAAATATGATTTAAGGACTTTTATGTTATTTTTTTGCCTTTTCGAATAAATTCAGCATTTATCTTCAAATAAGTGTGCTATAAATCGTTTAAAAAATCATAAATTTTATACATAGTATCGCTGAATAAAATACCTTTGCATCCTTAAAATGAAACCTATTTTAGAGTGAAACAAAATCCGATTTTTTGTAACGGAGTCACTTATCATAAATAGTAAAATAAAACACAAGAGAATGAAAAGTCTTAAAGAGCGTATATTAGAATTGAAAAAAGAGAAAAATGCAGTTATTTTGGCGCATTATTATCAAGAAGCAGCAATTCAAGACATAGCGGATTATGTAGGCGATAGCTTAGGTTTATCTCAAGAAGCTATGAATGTAGATGCTGATATTATTCTTTTTGCAGGTGTACATTTTATGGCAGAAACGGCAAAGATCTTGAATCCAACCAAAAAAGTAATTTTACCTGACGTAAACGCAGGTTGTTCTTTAGCGGAATCTTGCCCTCCAGATTTATTCAAAAAATTCATTGATGAACATCCAGGTCACATCGTAATTACATATGTTAACTGTTCTGCTGAAATTAAAGCCTTAAGCGATATTGTTTGTACTTCATCAAATGCATTAAAAATAGTTGAATCCATACCTAAAGAAACACCTATTATTTTTGCCCCAGATAAGAATTTAGGAAAATATATTATCAGCAAAACTGGAAGAGATATGCTGCTTTGGGATGGTTCCTGCGTGGTTCATGAGGCTTTCTCTTTAGATAAGTTAATTGCATTACATAAAGAACACCCAGACGCTAAAATCATAGCACATCCTGAATCAGAAACACATATTCTAGAAACAGCAAATTACATTGGTTCAACTGCTGGAATGATTAATTTTGTTAAAACAGATCCAAATACTAAATTTATAGTTGCTACCGAAGCTGGTATTTTACATAAAATGCAGCAAGTTGTTCCTAATAAAATTTTAATTCCTGCACCTTCAAAAGAGGATAATACATGTGCTTGTAGCGAGTGTGGCTATATGAAAGTAAACACTATGCAAAAAGTATATGATTGTTTGCTTAATGAAAGTCCTGAAATCATTGTTCCTGAAAACATCCGAAAAAGAGCTTTAGTTCCTATTGAACGAATGCTTGAATTATCTAAATAATGATAACTACAAATTACTTAATTATAGGTTCCGGGGTGGCTGGACTGACTTTTGCAATCAAAATTGCAGACCGATTTCCAGACAAAAAAATCACAATTGCCACCAAAGCAAATGCGGACGAATCGAACACTAAATATGCACAAGGCGGTATTGCTATTGTGACGGATAAAGATGAAGATTCCTATCAAAAGCATATTCAAGACACTTTAATTTGCGGTGATGGTTTGTGCGATGAAGAAGTTGTCAAAATGGTCGTGACCGAAGGTCCAAAACGATTAAAAGAATTGATTTCATGGGGTGCACAATTTGATAAAAATTCGGAAGGAAATTTAGACTTAGGTAAAGAAGGAGGACATTCAGAAAACAGAGTTGTTCATCATAAAGACCAAACAGGTTCTGAAATTGAACGTGCCATTTTGATGCAGGTTTATAAAAAAGAAAACATCACGGTTTTAGACCATCATTTTGCGATTGATTTAATTACCGAAAATAATCGTTGTTTAGGGGCATCTATATTGAACCAAAAGACCGACGAAATAACAAATTATCAATCTGAAATAACCGTATTAGCAACTGGCGGAATCGGACATCTTTATGGCCATACCACTAATCCTATTATTGCTACTGGTGATGGAATAGCAATGGCTTCAAGAGCACATGCAAAGATTACCGAAATGGAATTTATTCAGTTTCATCCTACCGCATTATACGACACTTCTACTGGATCAAAATTTTTAATTTCAGAAGCAGTCAGAGGTTTTGGCGCCTACTTGCGTACCAAAGACGGACATCGCTTTATGAAAGATTATGATAGCCGAGAAGAACTAGCTTCAAGAGATATTGTTTCACAAAGCATTGATTTAGAACTTAAAAAATCAGGTGATGATTGTGTCTATTTAGATTGTACTCATTTAGATTTAGCCGCTTTTATAAAACATTTCCCAATGATTTATAAGCATTGTAAAAATATTGGGATAGATATTTCTAAAGATTGGATTCCTGTAGTTCCCGCACAACATTACCTATGTGGCGGAATTACCGTTGATAAAAACGGAAAAACATCTATCGAAAATTTATTTGCTTGTGGCGAATGTTCTCGAACAGGTTTACATGGAGCTAATCGATTAGCCTCAAACTCACTATTAGAAGCCCTAGTCTATTCTGACAAAATTTACAGCTATTTAGCAAATACTAATATTCCAAGCTCCACATCAAAAACCATCATTTCAGATTGGAAATCAAAAACCAAACCTGAAATTGACTTCAATTATCTAGCAACGCTGAAAGCTAAACTCCAATTGCTTATGCGCCAAAATGCGGGTATTGTTCGTTATGATTCTGACTTACTAAAAGCAAAAAAACAGCTTTTATTGTGGCAAGATGAAATGATAAAAATAGCCGAAACCCATCAGATAAGTGTTGCCTATTATGAATTACTGAATATGATAGCAGTCGCTACTTTGATTGTAGAGCAATCCATTGCAAGAAAAGAAAATCGTGGTGGTTTCATAAAATTTAATTCTAGCAAATAATAAATTTTTGTTAACGCTTAAACCTTAGATAAATATAACCGTCTTATTTCTATAACTTAAAAACATATAGAAATGAAAAAATTATTTATTGCTGCGTTATTACTTGTAGGGCTAAGCAGTTTTGCCCAAGACAGAAAAGAAAGACCATCAAGAGAGCAAATGGAAAAATTCACTCCTGAGCAAAGAAATCAGTTGATGGTAAAAAAGATGACTTTAGATCTTGATTTAAATTCGAAACAACAAGAACAAGTAGCTCAAATTATTAAGGAGCAAAGCGCTAAAAGAGAAGCAATGAAAGCCAATCAAAAAGCGAATCAAGAAAAACCAAGTAGCGATGAGCATTTTGCTATGAAAAACAAAATGCTTGATGAACAAATAGCGATGAAAGCTAAAATGAAAAGTATCCTATCTGCAGAACAATTCGCAAAATGGGAAACTATGAAGAAAAAACATGAAGGACGAAGAGGTGATATGAGAGAGCATCGAAGAGGTGGAGAAAAAGGAGAACCTAAAGACGACAGAAAATAACAATTAAAAAAAACTTCCGGTTTGAGCCGGAAGTTTTTTTATTTAAAATGTTTTAGAAACTTTATCAATAGCTTGTATCGTAAAATCTAAATCCTCGTAAGTCAAAGCATCCGTTATAAACCAAGTTTCATAAGCCGATGGAGCAATATAAACTCCTTCATTTAACAATCCGTGGAAGAATTTTTTGAAAGTCTCATTATCCCCTTTTGCAGCACTTTGAAAATCTACTACAGCTTCTGCAGCAAAATGTACTGAAACCATAGAACCAATTCGGTTAATAGTGAATGTAACATTATTAGCTTTCAAAACCTTATCAATTCCCGCAGCCAAATAAGCTGTTTTTTCTTCTAATCTTTTAAAAATAGCGCGATCAGAATCTAATGCTTGCAACATCGCTAATCCGGCAGCCATAGCTAATGGATTTCCAGATAGCGTTCCCGCTTGGTAAACAGGCCCTAATGGAGCCAGATAATTCATTATTTCGTTTCTGGCTGCAAAAGCTCCTACAGGCAAACCGCCTCCAATTACTTTTCCGAAACAAACGATATCCGCTTTGATATTAAATAATTCCTGAACGCCTCCTCTGGCTAATCTAAATCCAGTCATTACTTCGTCAAAAATCAATAAGATTCCGTTGTCTGAGCACAATTGGCGTAAGCCTTCTAGAAATCCTTTGTTTGGAGGTACACAACCCATATTCCCAGCAACTGGTTCAACAATTATAGCAGCAATTTCATTTTTATTAGCAGCAATTAAGGCGGCCACATTATCTAAATCATTGTATTTTGCTAACAAAGTATCTTTAGCAGTTCCTTCGGTAACACCTGGGCTATTTGGAGTTCCAAAAGTAATTGCACCACTACCCGCTTGAATCAAAAAGGAATCAGAATGTCCATGATAACATCCCGCGAATTTGATTATTTTATCTTTTTTGGTAAAACCACGAGCTAATCTAACAGCGCTCATACAAGCTTCTGTTCCTGAATTCACAAATCGTATTTTGTCAATATTTGGAACCATTGAAACAGCCAAAGCTGCAATTTGAGTTTCTAATTCTGTTGGCATTCCAAAAGAAGTTCCTAGTTTAGCTTTTTCAATAACCGCTTCAACTACAGGTGAAAAGGCGTGCCCCAAAATCATCGGTCCCCACGAATTAATGTAATCAATCAAACGGTTTCCATCCTCATCATACAAATAGGCCCCTTTTGCACTTTTAACAAAAATTGGAGTTCCTCCAACTGCTTTAAATGCTCTTACAGGCGAATTTACTCCTCCTGGAATTACTTTTTCCGCTTCAGCAAAAAGCTGACTGCTTCTTTGATATATCATTTTACTATTTTTAGATTCTAACTTCTGTTTTATTTACTTTTAATTTTTGTCCAACTGAAATGGAATTGTCCATCAAACTATTTATTTGCCTTAAATCTTCTATAGCTACATTGAATTTTTTTGAAATGGAATACAAGGTGTCTCCTTTTTGAACTTCATAAAAAAAAATTTCTTGCACTCTTGCATTAGCCATATTTTTCAATTCTTTTTCGACATAATTTCTACCCAATACCTGTTTGTCGAATTGCTGCAAATTATAACGTTCTATGTAACTGATTAATTTTTCAGGATACCTTGGATCAGTAGCATAACCCGCAGCTCGAAGTCCTCTGGCCCATGCTTCGTAATCTCCTTTTGGCAAGTCAAATAAACTAGCATATCTATTTCTACCAGATAAAAAAACCGCATGGTCTTTGAACGATTCTGCTGGATCATTGTATTTTCTAAAACATTCCTGCTCTGTATCATCGTCTTGTCGAACACTTTCGCCAGTCCAATCATTATGACATTTTATTCCAAAATGATTATTCGCATTTATTGCTAAACTTCCTCTTCCTGCGCCTGATTCTAAAATTCCTTGTGCCAAAATAATACTCGCCGGTATCCCATAACGCTTCATATTATTCATAGCGACTTCTTTGTATTGAGAAATATATCCACTTACTAAATCATTAGTAGAAACAGCCTTTGGGTTTGTCGCAGTTGATTGTGAAGCCTGATTATTTCTGCCTTTTTTAGTTACAATAACAGGTTTCGATGCGTTACAGCCAACTAAAATTAGCACGATAAGTAGCAATAGAATTCTTTTAATCATAAATATCGATTGTGGGTAATTGTTTGCTTTTTAATTTCAAATTCATTCCTTGAACACCTTGTAATCCCCCAGTATGAATGAGTAAAATTTTTGAATTTTCAGGAAAATAATTTCTTTCTATTAAATCTATAACGCCAAAAACCATTTTTCCAGTATAAATTGGATCCAAAGGAATTTTTGTTTGACTATAAAACTGATTAATGAAAGCTACTAATTCCGAATTTACTTTTCCGTAACCTCCAAAATGATACGCATTAATTAACTCCCAATTCTCATTTTGTGCAAAATTACGAATTTCCGCATTCAAAAAATCGCCTTTTAATGCTGGAAATCCTAAAACTTTTTGATGTGGCAAAATACTGTTTATAATTCCCGAAATTGTCCCACCAGTTCCTACCGCACAGCAGACATAATCAAAAACTCCATCTTCATTAGTTAGAATTTCTTGACAACCCTTAACAGCCAAATCATTTGTACCGCCTTCTGGAACCAAATAAAATGAACCATACTTTTGATTCAATTTTTCTATAAATGAGCTTTCCGATTTCAATCGATAGGAATCTCGAGTGACAAATTCGAATTGCATACCACAATTTTGAGCGAAGGCTAAAGTTGGATTTTCCTGAATTTTACCCTTCAATTCATCGCCACGAATAACACCAATAGTTTGAAAACCCTGCTCCATTCCAGCGTATGCAACAGCTGCAATATGATTAGAATAAGCACCGCCAAAAGTAAGTAACGTCTTCTGATTCTCTGATTTTGCTTGAAGCAAATTATACTTTAACTTTCTAAATTTATTTCCGGAAACAAAAGGATGTATCAAGTCCTCGCGCTTAATGGATACGGAAATTGAATGTGGAAAATCTATAGTAACTAACTGGTTCAAAGCGGCTATTTTTTAAGGATTATATAATTTAAAAAACGTAAAAAAGATCTATTGCTAATATATCTTAAATCCGCCTCATTAGCATATGCTTCCCTTTCAAAACTAATGTTTCTGTAGGCTAAATTTACATTTTTATACTGAATTAATCGCAGCAGAAATTCTATAAAATACCATATAAAAAATGGAATTATGAAAAATTCGAGTTGCTGCCTTAGATGAATTTTTTCGTGATTTAAAAAAACCGCATTTTCCTTATCAGAAAAATATTTCACGAATACGAATGGGAATGCTGCAAAGCCACGATATCCTTTCGGAATTAAATATTTAGCAACAATAAGAAACATTCGCTATAAAATTTATAAGTTTGTAAGGATAAAAATGCTTTATTTAATAAAATACACAATCACAAAAGTGAAAAGAAATTAATTAACGTAATCAAAAAAATACGTTAGACCTATTTTTAAGAATGACAGAGCAAAGTAATGAAAATAAATTAATAGAAGGCGAAGATTTCTATTATACACCTGAAGGATATAAATGCTTCACTGAAAAACACCATTTAAAACGAGGATATTGTTGCAAAAGTGGTTGCCGTCATTGTCCTTACGGATATGACAAAAAAACTGGCGAAATAAAAAAATAAACGCAGTTTAAAAAACATTTAAAATGGATATTCATTTACAAAAATACAGAATCAAAATTCACAAATCCTACCACAGGTCGGATATCAGGTATCCATAGCTCGTTTATAAAAATTAGAGAAGTCAATTGATTTCAGACAAATAAAAAATAAACGAATCCCTATAAAATGACTTTCCAAGAACAAATTAAACAAGGAATTCCTGCTGAATTACCAAAGCCAAAACCATTTGATTCAGACATTAATCACGCTCCTAAACGAAAAGAAATCCTTACTGTTGAAGAGAAAAAATTGGCTTTACGCAATGCTTTACGCTATTTTGAACCGAAACATCATGCTGTATTAATTGACGAATTTTCAGAAGAACTCGAAACATTCGGTCGTATTTATATGTATCGATTTCGCCCTGATTACAAAATGTATGCGAGACCAATTAAGGAATATCCTGGAAAATCCAACCAAGCAAAAGCAATCATGTTAATGATTCAGAACAATCTGGATTATGCTGTCGCACAACACCCACACGAATTGATTACTTATGGCGGAAATGGTGCTGTTTTTCAAAACTGGGCACAATATTTATTGACCATGCAATACTTGTCAGAAATGACAGATGAACAAACATTAACGATGTATTCAGGCCATCCGATGGGATTATTCCCTTCACATCCAGAAGCACCACGCGTGGTTGTTACTAACGGAATGGTAATTCCTAACTATTCAAAACCAGACGATTGGGAGAAAATGAATGCATTAGGCGTTTCACAATACGGACAAATGACCGCAGGAAGTTATATGTATATTGGTCCGCAAGGAATTGTTCATGGAACTACAATTACGGTTTTGAATGGTTTTCGTAAAATAAAACGCAGCCCAAAAGGAGGTTTATTTGTAACTTCTGGATTGGGAGGCATGAGTGGCGCACAACCAAAAGCTGGAAATATAGCTGGATGCATCACTGTTTGCGCCGAAGTTAATCCGAAAATCACTCATATTCGTCATAATCAAGGCTGGATAAATGAAGTGATTCAAGATATTGATGAATTGGTGCAACGAGTTGCTTTGGCCAAAGCCAATGAAGAAGTTGTTTCTATAGGATATCTCGGGAATGTTGTTGATGTTTGGGAACGATTCCAGGAAGAAAATATTCATATTGACTTAGGTTCAGACCAGACTTCGCTACATAATCCTTGGGCTGGTGGTTATTATCCTGTTGGTATTTCATTTGAAGAAGCAAATGAAATGATGGCTGAAAATCCTGAATTATTCAAAATAAAAGTTCAAGAAACACTACGCCGACATACTACCGCAATAAACAAACATACTGCTAAAGGAACTTATTTCTTTGACTATGGTAATGCTTTCTTATTAGAAGCTTCTCGCGCGGGTGCGGATGTTATGGCAGAAAACCAAATTGATTTTAGATATCCGAGTTATGTCCAAGATATTATGGGGCCAATGTGTTTTGATTATGGATTTGGTCCTTTCAGATGGGTTTGCGCTTCTGGAAAACCAGAAGATTTAGCAAAAACTGACGCTATTGCGTGTCAGGTATTAGAAGAAATAGCAAAGAACGCACCAGTTGAAATTCAGCAACAAATGCAGGATAATATTCAATGGATAAAAGGCGCTCAAGAAAATAAATTAGTTGTTGGTTCACAAGCCCGAATTCTTTATGCTGATGCTGAAGGACGTGTAAAAATTGCCGAAGCTTTTAATCAGGCTATTGGCAAAGGCCAAATTGGAACTGTCGTTTTAGGTCGTGATCATCATGATGTTTCTGGTACAGATTCGCCTTATAGAGAAACTTCAAATATATATGATGGTTCTCGTTTTACTGCAGATATGGCGATACATAATGTTATAGGAGATAGCTTTCGGGGCGCTACTTGGGTGTCCATCCATAATGGCGGAGGTGTAGGCTGGGGAGAGGTAATTAATGGTGGTTTTGGTATGGTTCTTGATGGTTCAAAAGAAGCGTCAAAACGTTTGGCATCAATGCTTTTTTGGGATGTAAACAACGGTATTTCCAGAAGAAGTTGGGCTAGAAATGAAGGAGCTATTTTTGCTATAAAAAGAGCCATGGAATCACAACCTTTATTGAAAGTTACTATCCCAAATATTGTTGACGAACATTTATTTTAGTTAATTGAATCTTACATCTTAACTTTTAAAAAGATAAAATATGAAAACAATTAAATTATTGCCACTGCTTTTACTTTTTATAGTAGCTTCCTGCAGTTCCGTTAGTGTGAATTCTGATTACGACAAAAACGTAGATTTTTCAGCATATAAAACGTATGCCTATCACAAAGCTGGAATAGACAAAGTAGAAATTTCTGATTTAGACAAAAGAAGAATTCTTCATGCAATCGATAACCAAATGGTCGCAAAAGGATTTACAAAAAGCGACAATCCTGATCTATTAATAAATATTTTTACCAAATCCCGTGAGCAAGTAAACGTAAACCAATTCAATGCAGGTTGGGGTTACGGTTGGGGATGGGGATGGAATCCTTATATGATGATGGGAAGACAAACTACTGTTTCAACATCAACAGAAGGAACTTTATACATTGATTTAATCGATGCTAAAAAGAAAGAAATGGTTTGGCAAGGAGAAGGTTCTGGAATATTAACGAAAAATAACGCTAAAAAAGAAGAACGAATTGCTGAATTTGTAAGCAAAATTTTAGCGCAATATCCCCCAGTTAAAAAATAATTTAAGCATAATCAAATTACAATAGCCTACCTTTGTGTGGGCTATTTTTACCTCACACAATGACACCAGTTAAAGACATATCAAACTTAGAAGACATCAAAAATTTGGTGAATACTTTCTATTCAAAAGTACAACAAGATCCATTTATTGGCCCCATTTTTAATGAAAAAATAGGAGATCGATGGCCAGAACATTTAGAAAAGATGTACCGCTTTTGGGAAACAATTTTGCTCGAAGTTCATAGTTATTCTGGCAGCCCATTTCCACCACACAAACAACTTCCGGTTGCAATAGAGCATTTTGCACAATGGATGGCGATTTTTACAGAAACGGTAGATGATTTATTTGTTGGTCCTCTTGCTGAAGAAGCAAAATTGCGCGCCAAAAATATGGCTGAAATGTTCAATTATAAAATTGAATATTTTAGAAACATGGAAAAAAGTCAATAACTCAATTCTTCTTGAGCTTTTATAATTTTATTTTTTGACTTAAATCTTTTTCGTTTTCAATTGTTTTGCCTTCGTATTTAAGCTTCCAATTCATTGTGTTCGTTAGAATCAACATTTTTGACAATTCGCTTATTAAACGATTTTTAGCATTGGCTTTAAGCGAGGATTTTTCTATTTTCTTGGCCAAATTAGCTTTAACTAATTTGTTTATTTTATTGTAATCGTCTCCGGTGAAAGGATTTAACTTACTTTGCTCAACATCATAAAATTGAAGATCTGGGCTTATTTTTATTTCTTCTTTTGGAATACTTAAAATTGTAATTGTTTTATTTTTTTCATCAATATCATATTTCATTTGATGTAAATCATACGCTACAGTGACATCCGCATTGACAATAATAAGTGCTTTCTTTTCGAAAGAAAGCATATCCATTAAATATTTTTCTTGATTCTTGTAGGTTATCACTTCAGCAAAATGTCCTTCTGTAACTACTAATTTTCCAACATTTACAATTTGTTGTTGAATTAGATTTGTATTATAATCTAAGTCCGCATTATCTCCTTTTTTGAATTCACAAAACTTGAATAGCAAAATAGTACTGATGATGATTCCTATACCAATAAAAACTCTTTTTTGCATGTCTAAAATTTTATAAATGAATACTTTGACACCAATTTAGTTATTTTTTCTTTCCGTTTAAGCTCAAACTTCAAGTGACTTTCAGAATTTGGATTAAAGGGTTTATGCGATAAACTCTTTTGAATACTTTCAACTTCATCAATAACAGAAAAGGCAGTTTTGGAAATTGAAGTTTCCTTGAAACGTTCCCAAATATAATCTATTGCAACTTGATTAGGATGCAACATATCTTCCGCATAAAAACGATAATCACGAAGTTCGTCCATCATAATTTCATAACTTGGAAAATACGTTTCTGACTGACTTAAAACTTGATGAGTACCCGAAATTAAATTAGCTTTACTCCATTGATTTTCTACAAAACCATCTTTGATATGTCGTACCGGCGAAATGGTGAAAATAATATTGGAATCTGGATTTAAAGAATGAATTAATTGAATGGTTTGCTTAATGCTTTCTTTTATAGTTTCTACAGACAACAATTCTTTTTTAAATTGTTTTTGAGGAACTTTATGGCAATTGGCAACAATTTCATTGCTTTCAATATTTCTATACACCCAAGACGTTCCGTAAGTAATTATAACTTGTGAGGCTTCTTGTAATTGTTTTTTGGTTTGTTCTAAAATTGAATTTAATGAAGTCAATAGCTCGTCTTTACTTTCATTACTCAAATCAGAATGTACATCGAATGAATGCCAACGTTCATTATAAAAGAAAACATCTGCTTCCGTAAAAACAGTAGCGGTTACAACTTTACTGATAAGTTTTTCAATAGAAACTGGATTGAAAATTATTCCAAAAGGATTTACAACATTTTGAAACTTATAATATTCGAATTTATCTCCAATGTTTTCTGCAAAACAAGAACCTAGCAATATTATTTTACAATTATAATCAATTGGTTTTATTGCTGTAGAAATTGGTACTTGAGTTCTGAAATTCATACGGATTTGTTTCTACAAACGTAATAATTTATTAGTAGAAATATTCTGTTTTTAAATAACCAATTGTTCCATTATCTAAAATAGCAGTTTCCGAAACTTCTTCAATTGGATAATCATCAACATCATATTTAAAAGCTGATTTATGGAATTTAGCCGAAGATGTTTCTTGATCGCCTTGAATAGTTGCCGAAATTAGTACACTTGTCAAACTATTATTCAATGAAATTTTATGGTTTTGATCCAATAGCTTTCTATATCCCAACACATTACGCATTGGATTATTTTTAGAATCATAATCAAAACTTACACTAGATTTCGAAATAGTTCCCACAGGAGTATCATCAGCGATAGTTTCGATTTTTATTAAATTTTCATTTTGAAAATGCAAAGTTCCTTGAGAAACTTTAACTTCAGGATTGTCAGAATCTAAAATAAATTTTTCAAATGAAATGGTCCCATCTAAATTATAAACATAACTTATTCTGTAATTATTTAATGACTTTACTTGTACTAATTGCAACCCAACATAGCTATATTCAATGGTTTCACTAAGTTGATTCAGTTTATCAAAAATCACTATTTTAGTAATTAAATCATTGTTATAGGTGAAATCCGTATGTTTTAAAACACCATCAATACTAACAATTTTACTTCCAATATAAGTATACATTGTCGTAGTAGAAGCACCATCCGAGGAAGTAGTAACAACTCTTTTTAACAATTTTATCGTATCAACACTTTCTGTTGAACAAGCGTAAAAAGTGAATAAAAGAACGGATAAAATCCAATATATATATTTTATTTTTTTCATAATACATTGCCTTTGTTATCCCTTTCGAAACTAGACAAATCAAACGTATAGAAATTAAACAAAATCCACAAAATTCATCGTTACAAACCCAATATTTCGGTTAAAATACTATTTTTAAACTGTATCCCATTATTATTTTAAACCCTAATAATTAAGACATTAAACAAAAAAAACTCTTTTAGAACCTAAATTCTAAAAGAGCTTTTTATTCTATATAAATAAATCTTAGTTCACAAATTCAATCGCTTTGTTTAAAGCCTCTTTGATTCCGCTTGCATTTTTACCTTTTCCAGATGCAAAGAAGGGTTGCCCACCACCGTTTCCGTCAATGTATTTACCTAATTCTCTAATTACATTTCCAGCATTTAATGCTTTTTCTGCTACTAATTCTTTAGCAATGTAACAATGAATATTTGGCGCATTATCTTCAATTGAAGCTAAAAACACAAATGAATTTGGCTTAGAACTTCCTAATGCTTGTGCCAAATCTTTGGTTGAACTCATGCTTAAATCAACTTGTTTTGCCAAAAAGTTAAGTCCATTTATTTCTTGGAAATCAGCAATTAAAGTATTTTTAAGTCCTTCTATTTTCTCTTTCAATAATTGCTCAATTTGTTTTTTCAATTTAGCATTATCATCTTGTAATGACACAACCGATTTCAAAACATCTTGTGGATTTTTCAAAGTTTCTTTTATTTCTGCCAAAGTATGCTCTTGATTCGCATAGAAATTTTTCACAGCATCACCTGTAATTGCCTCAATACGACGAATTCCCGCCGCAACTGCTCCTTCAGAAATAATTTTGAAATGCCAAATTTCAGCAGTATTTTTCACGTGAATTCCACCACACAATTCCATGCTTTGTCCAAATTTTATAGCACGAACATTATCACCGTATTTTTCACCAAATAATGCCATCGCTCCTTCGTCTAAAGCTTGTTGAATCGGAATGTTTCTTCTTTCAATCAATGGTAATTGCTCTTCAATTCTTGCGTTTACAAAGTCTTCAACTTGTTTGATTTCTTCATCAGTAACTTTACTGAAATGTGAAAAGTCAAAACGTAAATTATTTGAATTTACTAAAGATCCTTTTTGCTCCACATGAGTTCCTAAAATACTTCTCAAAGCCTGATGCATCAAGTGTGTTGCCGAGTGATTTTTAGCAGTTGCTAATCTTAAATCAGTATTTACTTTAGCCACAAAACTTGCATTAACATTCTCAGGAAGCTGTTTAGTGAAATGTAGAATTAAGTTATTTTCTTTTTTAGTATCTATAATAGCAATTGTTTCGTTAGCCGAAACCAATGTTCCTTTATCACCAACTTGCCCTCCTCCTTCTGGATAGAATGGTGTATTATCTAAAACGATTTGGTATAAAATCCCATCTTTTTTAGAATCTACTTTACGAATACGTGTAATTTTCACTTCGTTTTCAACTTGATCATAACCAACGAATGTTTCTACATTACCCGAAATCAAAACAGACCAGTCCTCTGTTGAAACTTCTGAAGCAGCACGCGAACGATTTTTTTGCTCTTGCATTGCTGCATTAAATCCAGCTTCGTCTAAATCGAATCCTTTTTCTCTTAAAATTAAAGCCGTTAAATCAATTGGAAATCCAAAAGTATCATACAGCTCAAATGCTTTAGCACCTGAAACTTCTTTCCCTTTAGTTTCGGCAACGACGTTTTCTAACAGTTGCAATCCTTGGTCCAATGTTCTCAAGAATGAAGCTTCTTCCTCACGAATTACATTCGTCACAAATTGCTGTTGTGATTTGATTTCTGGGAAGAATTCGCCCATTTGATTGGCTAAAACTTCAACTAATTTATTGATAAAAGGTTCTTTAGTATTCAAGAACGTAAATCCGTAACGAATCGCACGACGCAAAATTCTACGAATTACATAACCAGCACCAGTATTGGATGGCAATTGTCCGTCAGCAATAGCAAAAGCCACTGCACGAACGTGATCCACAACCACACGAATCGCAATATTAGTTTTATTTTGTTCTTCTGATATGTTTTTAACTTCGTTTGAAGTGTATTTCAATCCTGTTATTTGTTCTACTTTTTCAATAAGCGGTGTAAAAACATCGGTGTCATAATTAGATGTTTTTCCTTGCAATGCCATACACAAACGTTCAAATCCCATTCCGGTATCCACGTGTTGCGCAGGTAATTTTTCTAAAGAACCATCCGCTTTACGATTAAATTCCATAAAAACGTTGTTCCAAATTTCAACTACTTGTGGATGGTCATTATTCACCAAACTTTTTCCTGAAACAAGTAATTTTTCTGCTTCTAGACGCAAATCAACATGAATTTCAGAACATGGTCCACAAGGTCCTTGGTCACCCATTTCCCAGAAATTGTCTTTTTTGTTACCAAGAATAATTCGGTCTTCATCAATTAAAGTTTTCCAAATATCCCAAGCTTCTTGATCAAACGGCACATTATCTTCTTTGCTTCCTTCAAAAACAGAAACATAAAGATTTTCTTTTGGAATTTTATATACTTCGGTTAACAATTCCCAAGCCCAGTTGATTGCTTCTTTTTTGAAATAATCTCCAAAAGACCAATTCCCAAGCATTTCAAACATCGTGTGATGATACGTATCAAAACCTACATCTTCCAAATCATTATGTTTTCCTGAAACACGAAGACATTTTTGTGTATCGGCTATTCTAGGACTTTTTGGAGTTCCATTTCCTAAAAAGTATTCTTTGAATTGTGCCATTCCTGAATTATTAAACATCAGTGTTGGATCATCCTTAAGAACGATTGGCGCTGATGGAACGATTAAATGTTCTTTACTTTTAAAAAACTCTAGAAATTGTTTACGTACGTCTTGTGATTTCATTTTTTAATTTCTTTAGCCCAGATAATACTATAAAACAGCTCTGTAAATTAGAACTTGCTATTATTAACTAAAATAGGCTCATTAATTTATTTATTATTAAAAAAAGGAAGGAACAAATGAAACATTTATTAAATTTGTTCGTCTAACCATTTTTACAAGGTGCAAAAATAGGGTATTTTAAAATATGTCGAAAGTAAAATATTATTACGATTCCGAAAATCTGGCCTATCGAAAAATAAAAACACAAAAAGCTAAAAAAATTGGTATGGTTGCCTTGTTTTTATTGGCTTCAGCCTTATTTGGTTTTTTAAGTTTCTTTGTTTTATTGAATACCCCTTATTTTGAAACACCAAAAGATAGGTTACAAGCACGTGAAATTGACAATTTGAAATTAAATTATGCCATTTTAAACAAAAAAATGGATCAACTCAATACCGTTGTAGATGCCATTGAAGATCGAGACAATAATTTGTATAGGGTTTATTTCAATAAATCAGCGATTCCGGATGAGGAACGAAAATCTGGTTTTTCAGGAGCTAATCGCTATGCGGTATTGGAAGGTTATGACAATTCAGAACTGGTAATTAACACCACCAAACGAGTTGACATTTTGAGTAAAGAACTAGCTGTTCAATCCAAATCATTAGATGAAATTTTTAAACTTGCAAAAGCAAAAAATAACTTATTGTCAGCTATTCCTGCCATTCAGCCAGTTAGGAATGAAAATTTAAAACGAATGGTTTCTGGTTTTGGATACCGATCAGATCCATTTACCAAAGTTAAAAAAATGCACGAAGGGATGGACTTTACAGCTAAAACTGGAACTCCTATTTATGCAACTGGTGATGGATTAATAGCAAAATCTGACAATACGGCTTCTGGTTTTGGCAATCATATCGTAATTCGGCATGGATTTGGATACGAAACTTTGTATGCGCATTTAAGTAAATATAAAGTACGAGCTGGGCAACGTGTAAAACGGGGTGATGTTATAGGATATGTAGGAAGTACAGGAAGATCAGAAGGCCCACATTTACATTATGAAGTGCATAAAGACGGTAAGGTGGTAAATCCACTTAACTTTTATTATGGAAATATTTCGGCTGTGGAATATGTAGCCATCGCCCAATTAGCAAATCAAGAAAACCAATCATTAGACTAATGCATATAGAATTATCAGCAGACAAAAGATATTACAGCATAGGCGAAGTTGCCAAAGCTTTTGAAGTAAATGCCTCGCTTATCCGTTTTTGGGACAACGAATTTGATATTCTGAAACCGAAAAAAAATGCCAAAGGAAATCGAATGTTCACTCCCGAAGATGTAAAGAATTTACAATTAATTTTTCATTTAGTCAAAGAAAGAGGCTTTACACTCGAAGGCGCAAAAACACATTTGAAAGAAGGACAAAAGAAAACTTTGGACAAATTTGAGATTATTAGTAAATTAGAAACCATTAGAACACAATTAACAAATATTAAAAATCAACTTTAAAACTAAAAAAACATGAAAAGATTTTTGCCTTGGATTATTGGAGCAGTACTTATTTTAGGAATTTACAGCTGGGTTAAAGGAATTAACAATACAGCCGTAACTTACGAACAAGATATTAATGAAGCTTGGGGTAATGTTCAAACTTCTTACCAAAGAAGAAATGACCTAATTGGTAATTTAGTAAACACTGTAAAAGGAGCTGCTGACTTCGAAAAAAGCACGTTAACAGCTGTTATTGAGGCTCGTGCCAAAGCAACATCTGTAAAAATTGACCCAACTAATATTACTCCAGAACAGTTAACTCAGTTTAATCAAGCTCAAAGCGGTGTTAGTAGTTCATTATCAAGATTATTGGTAACTGTAGAAAAATACCCTGACTTGAAAGCCAATGAAAACTTCTTGAAATTACAAGATGAATTAGCTAGTACAGAAAACCAAATTTTAACAGCAAGAACTCGTTTCAACGAAGCCGTTAAACCTTACAATACACACATTAAAACGTTCCCAAATTCTATATTTTCTGGAATGTTTGGCTTTAAGGAGAAACCGTATTTTGAAGCTGCTGTTGGTGCAGATAAACCCGTTGAAGTAAAATTCTAATTCAAAAACAATGTCAAAAGTAGAAGATTTTTTAACCAAAGAAGAAGAACAAGAAATTGTTGAAGCTATTCGTGTGGCTGAAAAAAACACTTCTGGCGAAATTAGAATACACATAGAAAAAACAACTTCCAAAGTGCCTTTTGATAGGGCTTTGGAAGTTTTTTATGAATTAAAAATGAATGAAACTGAACTTCAAAATGGCGTTTTAATTTATTTAGCTGTTGAAGATCATCATTTTGTAATTTGTGGAGACAAAGGAATAAACGATGTTGTTTCGGAAGATTTTTGGGACTGTACAAAAGAAATTATGCGAACCAACTTTAAAAACGGAAATTTCAAACAAGGCCTTATCGATGGAATTACTAGAGCAGGTGAACAATTACAACGCTATTTCCCTTGGCAAGAAGACGACACGAATGAATTATCAAACGAAATATCTAAAGGATAATGTTATCACAAAAAAAGAATACCCTACTCACCTTAAAGTTGTTTGTTTGTTTTTTATTTACACAAATAAGTTTTGCTCAATTTGATATTCCCGAAAAACCAGCATTTCAAACCAGCGTTTACGATTATGCCAATGTTTTAAACGCAAATGAAAAAGCACAGTTAGAAGAAAAACTTATTAAATATTCTGACTCCACTACAACCCAAATTGTGGTGATTACCATAGAAAGCCTTAAAGGAGAAGACATAGGCATACTTACACCAAAATGGGGGCAAACATGGGGAATTGGCGGAACTGAAAAAAACGACAATGGTGTAATTATCTTATTGGCTAAAGCTGAAAAAAAAATATGGATTTCTGCTGGTTACGGTTTAGAAGATCGTTTGACTGCAGGAATTGGTGGGGAAATCACCAGAAACATTATCATTCCTGAATTTAAAGCAGGAAGCTATTACAAAGGTTTAGACAAAGGAACTGATGCAATTATTGATGTTTTTAAAGGAAAATATAAAGGCGAACGAAAACAGACTAAAGAAAAAGATTTTCCTATTTTCCCATTAATAGTTATAGTGGTCATATTATTTGTTTTAATCTCAAGAAACAAAAACAGCGGAGGAAATTCTGGAAATTCCAATGGCGGAGGACCGAGTTTACTCGATGTGATTATCTTAAGTAGCCTTGGTAGAAATAGCGGCGGTGGCGGTTTTGGAGGTTCATCAGGCGGGGGCTTTGGTGGCGGTGGTTTTGGAGGCGGCTTCGGTGGTGGGGGCTTTTCTGGCGGTGGTTCCGGAGGTGATTGGTAAACTCTATTAAAAATTCCTTTAAATATAAATTATATTCCAATGCGGTATTCATTATTCTTTATTATGCTTTATAGTATTTCAGTATCTGCACAAGGAGTAAATGACAGTATCAAAATTGGGAATTTAAATGAAATCAAAGAACTGAATGAATTAATTGAAAAATGGCCAACAGCAGATAATTTCTATTACAGAGGATATTCTTATTTTGCTATTAAAGATTATCAAAATGCACTTTCAGATTACAATAAAGCAATCACGATTGATTCAACTGATTTTAAATACTTTTTTAGCAGAGGAAAACTAAAAGATGAAGTCAAAGATTATAGAGGAGCTGTTTTAGATTACACAACATGTATTGCTTTAAACAAAATTTCCTATAAAGCATATTACAGTTGTGCTTTTTCAAAATCAAATTATGTAGATTTGTATGGTGCTATGGAAGACTATTCAAAATGTATTGAGATTAATCCTGATTATGGTCCAGCCTATCTTAATAGAGGAATAATAAAAGCGCAAAAACATCTGCATGAAGATGCTATAAAAGATTTTGACAAAGCGTTATCGCTCAATGTGAGTTTTATTGAGACTATGAAGAATAGAGCAATTTCAAAAGCATTACTGAATCGCAAAGATGCTATTGATGATTTTACTGCTGTCGTTCAATCGGATCAAAAAAATGGAGAAGGATATTATAATAGGGCTTTGCACATTATAAATTTTAAATTAAAACAAGATTATTGTTCTGATTTAAAAAAAGCCAATCAATTAGGATTTATTCCTGCTAAAAAGATACTAAATCAATACTGTAAATTATAAAAAATGCTTTCACATAAAACTAAATATGCCCTTAAAGCACTTCTGTTTTTAGCCCAACAAGACGAAGGTTATATTGCTAGGACAAGTGAAATTGCAGAAGGCGCTAATATTCCTAAAAAGTTTTTGGAACAAATATTATTGGATCTAAAAAGAGGTCATTTTGTAGGTAGCAAACAAGGAAAATTTGGAGGTTACTATCTTTTAAAATCAAAAAACACAATAACTTTAGCCGATATCCATCGATTATTTGATGGTGCAATTGCATTGTTACCATGTGCTTCTTTAAATTTTTATGAGCCTTGCTTAGATTGTAAAACCGAGTCAGAATGCGCCCTTAGACACGGTTTAATTACTATTAGAGAAAAGACTTTGGCTGCAATGGAAAGCATAACTATTGATTCATTAGTAAAAAAATAAAAAAAATATCTTTAAACTCTACTAATTTAATAGAATTTATATATATTTGCATCGCATTCAATGCAAAATATATAACTTAAAAATGAAAAGTATGAAAACGTACCGAACAAAATTAGAAACTCAATTAAAAACATCAATTAAAAATAGTTTACAAATGATGTGTATGTGTTAGTTAAAAAATTTAATTTAAATTCTACTAATTACATATAATTTATAAATAATGAAAACAAATACATTAAAAAATATTATACTAATTTTATTATTAGCAACATTCACAACCTCTTACGGACAAAATTTAGTGGAAGGTATAGTAAAAAACAAGAATAATCAACCTTTAGAACTAGCTAATATTTTACTAAAAGGCACAAAGTACAATGCCGTTTCAGATGTAAGTGGACGATTCTCCATAGATACTCGTGACAAATTACCTTTCACGTTAATCATTCAATACGTTGGTCATCAAACTACTGAAATTCGATTTACAGAAATACCAAAAAATAATATTGAAATAGAATTAAAGAGTGAGAATCAATTGAATGATGTAGTCATTACTTCCAGACGTCGAATAGAAAAAGTACAAAACGTACCTATTCCAATTTCTGTTGTCGGTGGAAGACAAGCGGAACAAGCTGGAGCATTCAATGTAAATCGCTTAAAAGAAATTATTCCTTCTGTACAATTGTATTCTTCAAACCCTAGAAATACGACTATAAATATAAGAGGGTTAGGTTCTACATTTGGTTTAACAAATGATGGTATAGATCCAGGTGTTGGATTCTATGTAGATGGCGTATATTATGCCAGACCTGCAGCTACAACATTAGATTTTGTAGATATTGACCAAATAGAAGTATTACGTGGTCCACAAGGAACATTATTTGGAAAAAATACTACTGCTGGCGCCTTTAATGTTACTAGCCGAAAAGCCAGTTTCACCTCTGGGGCAAACTTTGAAGTAAGCTATGGAAACTTTGGATTCATCCAAGCTAAAGCTTCTATCACAGGGGCACTGAGTAAAAAAATTGCAGCAAGATTGTCTTTTTCGGGAACACAACGTGACGGTCTTTTAGAAAATATTGCTACAGGTAAATCAGTCAACGACTTAAATAATCAAGGCATAAGAGGTCAATTATTATTTACCCCTACTGAGAGTACAGACATCACTTTAGCTGTAGATTATTCAAAACAACGACCAGATGGTTATGCACAAGTAATTGCTGGTGTAGCGCCAACAAATAGAGCCGCATACAGACAATTCAACAACATCATAGCATCTTTAGGGTATAGCTTACCAAGTACAAATCCATTCGATAGAAAAATTGATCACGATACTCCGTGGCGCTCTGGACAAGATTTAGGAGGAGTATCTCTTAACATTAATAGCAAAATTGGAAACGGAAAATTAACTGCTACTTCGGCATGGCGTTTCTGGAATTGGGACCCATCAAATGACAGAGATTTTACAGGATTACCAGTATTACAATTATCTCAAGCTACTTCAAAACACCAGCAATGGTCTCAGGAAATTCGTTATGCAGGTTCATTTGGATCAAAAATATCTGGTGTTATAGGTGTATTTGCTATAGGACAAGATTTAAAAACTGATCCCTACCATATAGAAGAATCTGGAGCCGCACAATGGCGTTTTTCTCAAGATTCTACTGATCCACGTTGGGAAACACCAGGGTTATTTGACGGCTATGGAATCAAAACTAAATCTACTTTGAATACATTTAGCGGAGCTGTATTTGGTCAATTAGACTGGGAAATCACTGAAAAATTGCATCTTTTGACAGGGTTACGATACAATTATGATAAGAAAAAAATTGATTATAACAGAACAACTTATGGCGGTCTTCAAACCACTGATGCAGCATTAATTGCCTTAAAGAAAAAAGTATATAGCGATCAAGCATTCAAGGTCGATGTAGATGATACTAACTTTTCTGGAAATATTACATTAGCCTACAAAGTTTCGGACCAAGTCAATACTTTTGCCACTTTTGCGAATAGCTACAAACCAGTTGGAATTAATTTAGGAGGAATTCCTAGTGATGCTAACGGACCAATAATTGATCTTGCCAAGATTAAACCAGAAGAAGTAAATCACTTTGAAGTTGGTGTAAAATCATCTCCTTTCAACAATACAACAATAAACGTAACTATTTTCAATACTGACATTAACAACTATCAAACACTTGTACAAAGTGAAGACCAAACATTAAACCGTGGATATCTTGCTAATGCCGAAAAAGTACGTGTACGTGGAATAGAACTTGACTCAAGAGTTACTGTTAACCAATATCTTTCGTTCAATGCAGCGGTAACATATACGGATGGAAAATATATTAGTTTCACCAATGCTCCATTGCCTTTAGAAGAAACCGGTTTAAAAGTAAATGGTGTTTCTATGTATTCAAAAGACGTTTCAGGAGGACAATTACCTGGAATTTCAAAATGGGCTGGAACATTAGGTGGTGATTTGTCAAAAGAAGGTCAATTCTTCGGTAATAAAGGTAGATTTTTTGTAGCATTGGATTCTTATTCAAGATCTAAATTTTCATCTAGCGCAACACCTTCAAAATATTTAAATATTAGTGGATATAGCATCTTCAATGGACGAATTGGATTTAGAGCATCAGAAGGTTTATCCGTTTATATTTGGGGACGTAACTTATTAGATAAAAACTATTTTGAGCAATTATTGCCAGCATCCGGTAATGCAGGTCATTATGCTGCTGTTTTAGGAGACCAAAGAACATATGGAATTACTTTGAAATATACATTGTAAATATTCATTATAACATCTTAATATAGCATCCCAAACTAAAAGAGCCAGAAAATCATATTTTTATGGCTCTTTAATTCTTAATTAAAAGAAAAAATAAAAGATTGTTTTTTTTAAAAAATAAAACACAATTTTTATCCTATCGTTTTTATAGAGTTTGTTTAAATTTGCCAAAATTTTAATGCAACTTCATGAAACTTATCCAGCTCTTTTTCTTTTTTTTAGGATGCGCTATTGTTCAAGGACAAACCGAAAAGAATGTAGATCATCAAAGTATTTTTTGGTCTAGGTATTATAATCAATTGACAATAAACAACAAATGGTCTTTACATACTGAATTTGACAATCGTGTTTTCATCAAACCTATTGAGCAAAACCTCTACGTAATACGAATGCAAGGACGCTACAAAATCAATGAGAAAGTTGAGGCAGGAGCGGGTTTTGCTTATTTTTCAGTAGCAACACAAGATCCTGAAACAACAACTGATTTTAATATCCCAGAATACCGTGGACAACAAGATATTGTGTGGAAACAAAATATAGGCAGAATTACGCTGAATCAACGCATACAAATAGAAGAACGATTTATTCATAATGCTGATAAAACAACACTCCTTCCAGGAACTACTTTTTTTTGGAGATTCAGATACCGAATACAAGGAGATTACGCCCTTTGGCATGATGAAAATCAATTTTTAAAAGCAATAGTGTCCGAAGAAATATTATGTAATGGAGGAAAAAAAATTATAAAAAATATTTTTGACCAGAATAGAATTTATGCTGCTTTACAATATGGAATAAATAAAAATATCGCTTTTGAACTGGGGTATTTAAACAGTTTTCAACAACGAGCAAGCGGTGTTGATTACTTCAATCGAGATATTATACGCTTTAGCATTTTTCATAAAATTAATTTATAAAAAAAAGTCCCAATTGGGACTTTTTTTTATTTCTCACGAATATAAATATCTATTGGTACTCCTGAAAAGTCCCAATTTTCTCTAATTTTATTTTCCAAATAACGCTTGTAAGGCTCCTTAACGTATTGTGGCATGTTAGCAAAAAAGACAAACTGAGGTGTTGGTGTTGGTAACTGCATACAATATTTAATTTTTACGTACTTCCCTTTAGTTGCTGGTGGCGGGTACGCTTCAATTACTTTCAACATGTACTCATTGAATTTTGAAGTCGCAATACGTTGTTGTCTATTTTCATAAACCTGAACTGTTGCTTCTAATGCTTTCAATAAACGTTGTTTAGTCAAAGCCGAAACAAAAAGAATAGGCACATCCGTAAATGGCATTAATTCTTTTCTGATTTTCTCTTCGTAATCACGGGTTGACATCGTATCTTTCTCGACTAAATCCCATTTGTTTACTAAAATCACTACTCCTTTTCTGTTTTTTTCAGCCAACCAAAAAATACTTTGATCCTGTCCTTCAAATCCACGAGTAGCGTCAATAATCAAAATACAAATATCCGCATGTTCAATAGCACGAACAGAACGCATAACCGAATAAAACTCTAAATCTTCCTTAACTTTTGCTTTACGACGAATTCCGGCAGTATCTACCAAGTTAAATTCGAATCCAAAACGGTCAAATTTAGTATCAATTGCATCACGAGTTGTTCCTGCAATATCCGTAACTATATATCTATCTTTACCAATCAAAGCATTGATAAAGCTTGATTTTCCTGCATTAGGACGTCCTACAACAGCAAAACGAGGTAGAACTACTTCTTCTGTAACTGGCTCTGGTTTTTCTGGAAACGCATCAATCAATGCATCTAACAAATCACCTGTTCCACTTCCTGAAATACTAGCAAACGTGTAATACTCTCCTAAACCAAGGTTGTAAAACTCTACCGCATCTTTTTCACGCATCGCATTATCTACCTTGTTTACGGCTAGTAAAACGGGTTTAGTAACTTTACGCAACAATCTTGCAACAGCATCATCCATAGGAGTAATTCCCTCCTCAACATCAACCACAAAAATGATGACATCAGCCTCATCAATCGCTAATTCCACTTGTTTGCGGATTTCGCCTTCAAAAACGTCATCTGATCCACGTACATATCCACCTGTATCAATTACAGAAAACTCTTTTCCGTTCCACTCGCTTTTACCATAGTTTCTATCTCGGGTCACCCCAGATACTGAATCTACAATAGCTTCTCTTCTTTGTATCAGCCTATTAAAGAGGGTTGATTTCCCCACATTAGGTCTTCCTACTATCGCAACAATGTTATTCATAATATAAATTCAAATATTTATTTTTCTCGAATACTGCGGTGCAGTTTCGGCCTGCAAAGGTAGTGTTTAAAAGCATGAATATCAATTTTTTTGGTATATTAGCAAAATTGTGCCGATTTATTACTAAAAATTTACTTTTATGGATACTGATAATAAAATAAGACTCCGTTTACGATTTTACAAAGATGTCCCTCAAAACATTGATGCTTTGCGTGCTAAATTTGCAAAATACACTGAAATAAAATCCAATGATTACTTCGTAAAAATCAGAGGATACCATATTTGGCTCAACATAAAAGGCGCTCAAAAGACTTATTATTCACCTCATTTACATATTGAATTAGAGAAAAAAACCGAAACCGAAACTCATATCCGTGGCTTGTTTGGCCCTGACCCTACGCTATGGACATTCTTCATGTTTCTACACTTTATGGTAGCTGGAATTTTTTTAATTTTTTCAGGAATCGCATATTCTAATTATGTGCTTAAAAATCCCGTTACTATGGATTTAGTAGTGATGGCACTAATGGTTTGTGTTTGGTTTTTATTGTATTTCATCGCCAAACAAATTCGGAAAAGTGGCCATAAACAAATGGACTATTTAGACGATTTATTCAACGAAATGATTGCTTCCTAAATATATTCTGGGAGCTTAATCCCGCTATCCGTTTTATCTTTTCTTGCTCAAAAAAAGCAAGAAAAGGATACCGCTTCTATCGGGGCTAAAAAAAAATCGTAAAAACATATTTAATGCTTTTACGATTTTTTTGTGTTCTGTTGATGCGTGAAGGATAGTAGTGGAAATCCTTTACTTTTTTTCTTTAAAAAAGTAAAGATTGCAACGAATAGCCTGACCCTTTTGGGGTCACGCCCAAAACTTATTGATTGTAACCGAAACGTTTTAGCATATTCGCATTACTTCGCCAGTTTTTATTCACTTTTACATACAATTCGATATGGATTTGTTTGCCAAAGAATTTTTCTAAATCGGCACGAGCATCCATTCCTACTTTCTTCAAAGCAGCTCCTTTATGTCCTATAATGATACCTTTTTGGGTATCACGCTCCACCATAATCAAGGAACGAATACGGATGATGTTATCGTCTTCAAAGAATTCTTCGGTCACGATTTCGACCGCATAGGGGATTTCTTTGCTATAGTTCAACAATATTTTTTCACGAATGGTTTCATTAACAAAGAAACGTTCTGGTTTATCCGTCAATTGATCTTTCGGGTAATAAGCAGGCGATTCAGGCAAAAGCGAAATGATTCTTTCAAAAACTTCTGGTACATTGAAATTCTGCAATGCTGATATTGGGAAGATTTCTGCATTTGGCACTTTAGCCGTCCAGAATGCTACTTGTTCTTCTAATTGCTCTTGGTTTGAATTATCGATTTTGTTTAACAATAACAAAACTGGAATTTTAGCATGGATGATTTTATTGAAGAAAGCTTCGTCTTTCAACTCCTGCTCTCCTATCTCTACCATATAAACTAAAATATCAGCGTCCTCAAAAGCGGACTTCACAAAATTCATCATCGATTCCTGCATTTCATATGCTGGTTTGATGATACCTGGAGTGTCTGATAAGATTAATTGAAAATCTTCTCCATTTACAATTCCCAGAATTCTATGACGTGTTGTTTGTGCTTTTGATGTGATTATGGACAATCTTTCTCCAACAAAGGCATTCATTAGAGTTGATTTTCCAACGTTTGGATTTCCTATGATGTTTACAAAACCTGCTTTATGTGACATTTCTATAATAATTTATCCTGCAAAGGTAGACATATCAAGTCAATAGACGAAATAAAACATTTTTTAAAATTTTCATTGAAAATGTGAAATTTCGTTGTACATTTGCACCCGAAACAACGCGGGATAGAGCAGTAGGCAGCTCGTCGGGCTCATAACCCGAAGGTCACAGGTTCGAGTCCTGTTCCCGCTACTAAGAATTTTATTGAAA
>CAUPOP010000039.1:0-28578 GCA_963512955.1 uncultured Flavobacterium sp.
TCGTAACTGAAAGGCTTTTTTGCCCAAATACGGTATCTAAAGCTAGTTGTGTTGTTTGGTCGGCCTTGTAAGCTGACCGGGTTTAGTAGTTAGACCAATGAAAAGCTTTCCACTTTTGTGGATGGCTTTTTTGATTTTAGGGAAGTTAGTAAACTAAAACAATTCCGATTTATACTGCCATAACAACCACGCAAACATTCCTAAATACATCATACAAACTACAAATTTCATAAAACTCGAAGCTAAAAATCCAATGAAAGATCCAGTTGCGGCTTTCAATGCGCGATTATGATCCTTGGAATTATAAATTAGCTCTCCAACAAAAGCACCTATAAAAGGTCCAATGATAAATCCGAAAGGGATTGGTGCCAAAATGCCAATAAGTAAACCAATATTTGTTCCCCAAACTCCATAAGAACTTCCACCAAAACGCTTAGTTCCTTTGGCAGGAATCACATAATCCAAAATAGAAATAATAATCGTAAGCAATAAACTGATGCCTAAAGCCCAATAGTTGGCTGGTACAGCATCTGTAAAATAAAGTAATGCGAGGCCAATCCAACTAATACTAGGGCCAGGAAGTATCGGTAGGAAGCTTCCCAAAATCCCAACAAAGACACATATAAAACCAAGAATTACAAGCAGGATATCCATCTATTTATTTTTAGTAATTTTGAAAATATTAAACAAGAATTATTTCATTAACGAATTTGAGAAAAATAATTGTATTTTTATAAAATAATATACGAATACAAAAACAAACCATTGAAGCACTTTTACTTTTTTTTAGTTTTTATTCTTTTTAATTCCTGTCAGTATTTTGACAAGCAAGTTCCTTCTGAAAAGGAATTGTTGCAAAAGGAATTAAAAGCAATCAATTGGAAAGAAGTTGATGAATATCCATCGGTGGTTGATTGTGAAAAAATCGATGACAAAAAGCAACGTCAACAATGTTTTTTTGAGATTTTAACCCAGCTTATTCAGGAGAAATTAAGCTCTGATACGCTTTCCGTTTTGTATCCTGAACTAGACACGATTGAGGTTAAAGTGACTATTTTTCCTAATGCTACCATGCAATTTGAACCGCAATTTCCAAAAGATTCTGTAGCCTATGATCGAATCAAGATTGACAGTATTCTTAAAACACGTTTGGTCGATTTTCCTAAAGTAAACCCAGCCATTAAACGCGGAATTCCAGTTAAAACCCAGTTCATTCTTCCTGTAATTCTAAAAGTGGAGTAGCTATTTCCTGCTATTCACTCTATCTTTTGTGCCTAACCCAGTCACAAAAGGATGCCGTTTCTATCAGGGCTAGGGTATAGCTAACTTAAAACGTTCTCCCTTTCCATTCGTATTTTCCAAACAAAGAATACAAAGCTACACTTACACTGAAAAACGGATACAACAAACTGCTCAAAACCAAAAAGTGCATCTTGTTTTTATTCAAAAAACGATTCGCTTTATCAATCAAAATAGCATCAACTGCAAACTTCAATAGAAACAACAAAACGATGTTCAGAAGCGGAATAAAATTCAATATTCCAAAACCAACTCCCAAAACCAAACCTAAATTTCCTGTAAAAACCACCAATCCTAATCTTTTTCCGAAACTACTTTGATAGGAACTTGTTTTGGATGCCCAACGCACTCTTTGGTAAAATAAGTATTTCCAGTTATCAAGAGGTTTTGTAGTGATAATAGTGTTTTCGGACTTTAGATAATGAACTTTTTCAGGCGATTTTGCCATCGCTTTTTGCAACAAGAAAACGTCGTCACCGCTAGCAATTTTTTCATTTCCCTCAAAACCGTTTAACTCTTGAAAAAAAGCTTTTGTGTAGGCAAAATTAGCGCCATTGCACATAAATCCTTTGTTGATGCCAAAACTTCCAATCGTAGCAGCTTGTAAACTTGCTAAGTCCAATTGCTGAAAATGATGCAGAAATGAATTGCCACAATCATAGGTTACCGCTCCCGCAATCATAGCAACTTTATGCAGCTGAATGTAATTATCTAATGTTAATAGCCAGTTTGTTTTTGCTACACAATCCGCATCAGTAGTAATAATCCAATCTGTATTTACGGTTTGCATTGCGGTTACAATCGCATCTTTTTTTGGGGAATTTGATACTCGAATGTTTTTTATTATTGAAATCTGAAACCTGAAATCGGACTCGTGTAATGGGGAACCAGAAGAGTAAATTTGAAATTCTTCTTCTGAATTGTCATCAACTAAAATCACTTCAAATAATTCTGTGGGATAATTTAGTTTAGAAAAACTGTGTAATAGGATAGGTAAATTATCTCTTTCGTTTCGAAACGGAACAATAATTGAAAATTTAGTTTTTGGCGTTAAGCCAATATATTCATAGGAATTGACTTTGGTAAAACCATAAATCAAAAATCCAATAGCCATCAGATAAATGAAAAGGACAAAAAATAAAATAAGTGAAATCATAGTTATTTTATTAGATTTTATCTCCTGCGCCTTCGAGAGGTGTAATGATTTTAAAATTCAATACATAATAGCTTCCAATTGCTACTGGTAAAACTACATTTAAAAACCACATTAAAGTCGAAATAAAAATTACAATCCATTCGTTTACACCTAATATTCCGAAGAAATAAACGGCTACACTCCCTTTTACGGCAAAGTCTAAAAATTGAAAAGTAGGTAAGGAAGAAGCTAAAAAATATACAGAAGTTATAGTAGCAAGCAATGTCAAATAAGGCAAGTCAACATCAAAAGCTAGAAATAAAAAATAATATTGATGTGAAAAAACTATGTATCGGCAAATGCCTAAAAAAATGTTTTTTTGATGAATTGATTTTGGTATTTCATTAATTTTATGAATCAATTTTTCTAGAGAATATCCTTTGATTGTAATTTTTTTAACTGAAAATAAAAAGATAAAAAGGAGCATTAAAATCCCCAAAAGTACAAGCACTGTTTTTGTTGTAATGATATGGTAAAGTGAATTGAAATAGAGCAAGCCAAAAAAACCAAAAATAATAGTTAAAATCATTTGGATTCCGTTGCAAATCAAATTTAGAAAGATGATTTTTTTAGCATTTGATTTTTCAAAAAACAAAGCTTTTCCAGCATATTCACCTACGCCATTTGGAGTAAAAAGTCCAGCAGTTAAAGCACCTAAAACTTGTTTTGTAGCTTCGCCAACAGAGATTTTATGAAGAAATGAAACTAAATTCTGCCATTTCAATATTTCAAAGTAGCGATTCAAAACACTCAACAATAAGATAAATATGATTCCGCTGATTGATTGGTTTTTTTGGAATAAAACAATGAATTTTTGCCAGTCGAGTTTGTCGTTATTAGCTAATTGATTGTAAATAAAATAAAACGCACCGCCTACAATCAAAACTTTGATTAGAAGTACAAGGAATTGTTTAGCTTTGTGAGGAATTGAAATCATAGTTGCAAAGTAACAAAACTTTAAACGAAATCATTGGCAAACGAACGTATCATATTAGGAATTGACCCGGGGACAACCATTATGGGTTTTGGATTGATAAAGGTCATCAATAAAAAGATGGAATTCTTGCAACTCAACGAATTGCAATTGTCTAAATATGACAACCATTATCAAAAACTGAAAATCATTTTCGAGCGTACTATTGAGTTAATCGACACGCATAATCCCGATGAAATTGCCATTGAAGCACCTTTCTTTGGCAAAAACGTACAATCGATGTTAAAACTTGGCCGTGCGCAAGGAGTGGCAATGGCTGCGGGACTTTCGAGAGATATTCCTATTACGGAATATGAGCCTAAAAAGATAAAAATGGCTATTACTGGAAACGGTAACGCTAGTAAAGAACAAGTGGCCAAAATGCTTCAACAATTATTGGGCTTAAAAGAATTGCCAAAAAATCTCGATTCAACAGATGGTTTGGCAGCAGCAGTTTGTCATTTTTTTAATTCTGGAAAAGTAGTTGGTGCCAAAAGTTATTCTGGTTGGGATGCTTTTGTAAAACAAAACGAAGAACGAGTTAAAAAATGAGCGGAATCTACATTCACATTCCTTTTTGCAAGCAGGCTTGTCATTATTGTGATTTTCATTTTTCGACTTCAATGAAGAAGAAAGAAGAAATGGTTTTGGCTATTGCCAAAGAAATTCAAATGCGTAAAAGTGAGTTTCGGAATGAAATTGTAGAAACCATTTATTTTGGTGGAGGAACGCCTTCCGTGTTGAGTTCAGATGAAATTAATTTCTTGATTTCTGAAATATACAAGCATTTTACTGTAGCTGAAAATCCTGAAATTACCTTAGAAGCAAATCCTGATGATTTATCAAATGCCCGAATTATTGAATTAGCACAAAGCCCAATTAATAGATTAAGTATTGGAATTCAATCTTTTTTTGAAGACGATTTGGAGATGATGAATCGTGCTCATAATGCGGAGGAAGCCAAGAAATGTTTGGAACTTGCCACACACTATTTTGATAATATTTCACTTGATTTGATTTATGGAATTCCAGGAATGACGAATCAAAAATGGAAACAAAACATTGAAACAGCTTTAAATTTTGGGATTTCACATATTTCAAGTTATGCCTTGACGGTGGAACCTAAAACGGCCTTGAACAAACTCATCCAAACGGGAAAAATTGCTGAGCCAAAAGATGAAGTTGCTCAAGAGCATTTTGCTATTTTGGTAGAAATACTCGAAGCTAATGGTTTTATCCATTATGAACTATCAAATTTTGGTAAAGAAAATTATTTTTCAAAAAACAATTCAGCGTATTGGTTGGGGAAAAAATACATTGGAATTGGTCCTTCGGCTCATAGTTATGATGGAGTTTCCCGAAGTTGGAATGTTTCGAATAATACGCTCTACTTAAAATCAATTCTAAAGGATGAATTGCCAAATGAAACAGAAATTTTATCTGATTTAGACCGCTATAATGAATATATAATGACGGGTTTAAGAACTATTTGGGGCGTTTCTTTGGATAGAATTGAAAAGGAATTTGGGAACTTTTATTTGGATTATCTACATAAACAAGCTCAAAAATTCATTGATGATGATTTACTTTATATCGAAAATAATATTTTGAAGCCAACACCGAAAGGAAAATTTTTAACGGATGGAATTGCGTCGGATTTGTTTTTGGTAAATTTGGATTAGAATATAAATTTCTAATTATTGACAATAAATCATAAAATCAATTCATCTAAATTCACTTTATATATGATTACTATTTCAACGGATAAAAACAAATTGGATGTTCCTTTTGTTCATCATTTTTTGAAAGATATTTATTGGAGTGCTCCCAGAACACTTGAAGAAGTTCAAATTGCAATTGATAATTCATTTTGTTTTGGAATTTATTTGGATGAAAAACAAATTGGTTTTGCACGGGTAATTACAGATTATGTGGTTTTTGCTTATGTGATGGATGTTTTTATTGCAGAAGAACATTGAGGCAAAAGATATTCTTCTGTTTTAATTGAAGCCATGATGAGCGAAACTGAGTTGAAAGGAATTAAGATTTGGCGATTAGCAACTAAGGATGCTCATTTTTTATATGAAAAATTTGGATTTTCTTCATTGGCTAATCCAGAACGAATGATGGAAAAAATCTAAATATGAATCTAGAAAACTATTATGAATATTGCCTATCTAAAAAAGGCGTAACAGAGCATTTTCCTTTTGATGAAGATACTTTGGTATTTAAAGTGGGCGGAAAAATGTTTGCGTTATCCTCTTTAACGCAATGGGAAAAAGGCGAACCTTCCATAAACTTGAAATGTGATCCTGATAGAGCTCAAGAATTAAGAGCGGAATACAGTGATATAAGGCCAGGGTTTCATATGAGTAAAGTTCATTGGAATACGATTACCGCAAACGGAGAATTGTCTACTGCAATGGTAAAAGAATTGATTGATCATTCGTATGATTTGGTTTTCAAAAGTTTAACAAAGAAATTGCAAACTGAAATTCAAGAATTAGAAAATTAGGCATTACTTTTGTAAACAAATTACGAGATTTATAAATACGTACTGCACTAAATTCAGCATAAAATGAAAGAACAATTTAAAAAGTTTTTAAACGAAGAACAAGATCCAAAAGCTATCGAAAAAATTGCTTCAAAATTGAATGATATTTTGATGAAAAATGAAGAAGTTGGCTATATCGCAGTTCAAAAAAAGCCTGCTATTACAGTTTTACCAGATAGCATTGTAATGACTAACAAAAGAATCATTATTTGTCAACCTAAAAATTTAGGGCTTTCAATGAATTTCATAGATTATACTTGGGATGAGATAGAAGGGACTTTTGTAAAAGAGAATATTTTAGGTTCAGAGTTTTCTTTTTCAACTAAAACAGAATTGCAAGTTACCATTGATTATATTCCAAAAATTCAAGCTAGAAAAATTTTCACTTTCGCCAAAGAGCAATTGGATATTTTGAAAAATGGAATTGCTCCAACGGCAACAATTACGGAAGAAGTAGAAGTAGTTGAAGAAATGGAAACAGAAGAAGTAACTAGTTTTGCTGAAATAATGCCGATTTCAACATCTGGTTTTGGTTCTGAAAATCAAGAATTCAATTCAGCAACAACGATAACTAAAGATAAATTATTGAGCGAATTGTCTCAAGATGAGCTTTTTGAAAAACTTCAGAATTATAAAAAGCTATTGGACAACGGATTGATTTTACAAGGGGAATATGACGCCTTTAAAAAAGAAATTTTGAGTTATATGTAATTTTCCTTTTTATAAAGTTTGCTTCTGTTTTTCGACAAAAGTATTCGACTGTAATTCTAATAAATCAGTTGCGTTTTTTCGTTGTAAATCATATAATTTTTTATCCTCAGAAACGTCATCGTAAACTTTGTCATGCATTATGGCATTTGTTTTTACGAGCAGATTTCGTTGGTGTTTGTTTTGCTCAATTGTTGCTTTTAAGGCGGTTTCTAAATCTTCTAATTTATAATCGTATTCTCCTTTTGGAGAAAGTAATTTGGCAATAATAGGAGAGGTTTCAATAGCTAAAAACAAAAGCATGATAAAAAATGAAGGCAACCAAGGTAATTTGTTTAAAGCATTTATACGAGCCATTAATCCGTCAAATTGATCAATTATGGGTTGTGTTTCGGTTACTTTTTTGTCTAAATCTGTTTGAAGGGTTTTAGAATTTTTTTCTTTCTCGGCAATTTTAGCCAAGTTGTTTTTTTGTAAGGTGTCTAATTCTCTTTTAGCCAAATCATGTTTGGCTATTTTTTCTTTGAAAACGGGACCTTTTCCTAGTTTCATAGTTCCTTTGGTACCTTCAGCTTCAGTAATGTATGTTTCGTATAAAGTATTTACTTCCTTTTCTTTTTTGGTAATTTCGGCTTTTAAACTGGCTATTTCAGCTTTGTTTTTATCTAAATCCGTTTTGAAATAATTAGCGACTTCTTTTTTGTTATTCAAAGCCATCGCATTTTTTTCTTTCAATAAAACGGTGTTGATTTCCTTTTCAAAAATTTTAATTTCTAAAGGTTTCGAAATCACGATAGCGATAATTATTGCTAAAATAATTCTTGGCGTAGCCTGAAGAAATTCACTTGAAAAATGATCTCTTTTTCGAATAGTAGAAACAATAAAACGGTCTAGATTAAAGATGAGTAAACTCCAGACTATTCCAAATAAAACAGCAGGAATTATATCGTCAAAAACAGTGAATAGCGCATAAGCACTGGCAATAAAAGCCATAACAGCAGTAAAGAAAACAGTAGCGCCTATACCTACAAATTTGGTTTGTTCGCCTTCTGAGCACCCTTCAATGAGGGTTTTATCTGCTCCGGAACAGAGAATAAAAAATGATTTTAACATGATTGATGATTGTTTTGATTGATGATTACAAATTTAACGCCAAAAAACGAATATTGGTATAATTAGTTGATAGGTATTTGTTTAAGCCTTTTTGTTACGGGAATAATGTTCTTTTTTTGAAATTTAATAAAATAAGAAGAGCTGTTCCTTATGGGCAGCTCTTCTTGGTTTTTGAATTAATAATAACCTAGACTATAGGTGCGCCTGCCATAATTTCGTCATTGGCAAATGCTGAAAATTTCTCAAAATTAGCTTTGAATTTCTGAGCTAATTCAACCGCTTTTTTATCGTACAATTCCGGGTCTTCCCAAGTATTTCTTGGATTCAATATTTCACTTGGAACATTTGGGCAAGATTGTGGTTTAGCGATTCCAAATACTTCGTGATTTTCATAAGCGACATCGTCTAATTCTCCATTTAGCGCAGCCGTAATCATAGCACGTGTATATTTTAGTTTCATTCGGCTTCCTATTCCGTAGGGTCCGCCAGTCCATCCTGTGTTGATTAACCAAACTTTTACATCAGCATCTTTCATTTTTTTGCTCAGCATTTCTGCGTATTTTGTTGGATGCAAAGGCATAAATGGTGCGCCAAAACAAGCTGAAAAATTAGGTTGAGGTTCCGTTACACCCGCTTCTGTTCCTGCTACTTTTGCTGTATATCCAGAAATAAAATGATAAGCAGCTTGTCCTGAAGTTAGTTTTGAAATGGGAGGAATAATTCCAAAAGAATCTGCAGTTAAGAAAAATATATTTTTAGGGTTTTCACCTATTGAATTTTGTTGAATGTTATCAATATGATAAATAGGATAACTCACCCTTGTATTTGGAGTAATCGAAATATCTTGAAAATCTACTTCGTTAGTTCCTTCTTTGAAAACAACATTTTCTAAAATAGCGCCTTTTTTTATCGCTCTAAAAATATCTGGCTCGTTTTCTTCACTAAGATTAACCACTTTTGCGTAACATCCACCCTCAAAATTGAAAACTGTATTTTCGTCAGTCCAACCGTGTTCATCATCCCCGATTAGTTTTCTGTTTGGATCAGCGGACAATGTTGTTTTTCCAGTTCCAGATAATCCAAAGAAAATAGCAGTATCTCCATTTTCGCCTACATTAGCACTGCAGTGCATAGGCAAAGTGTTTTTATAAACAGGCATGATGAAATTTAAAGCAGAAAAAATTCCTTTTTTCATTTCACCAGTATAGCCAGTTCCTCCTATTAGAGCGATTTTTTTAGTAAAATCTAAAATCGCAAAATTTTCTTGTCGCGTTCCGTCAACTTTAGGGTCGGCTTTGAAATTTGGGGCACAAATTACCGTCCATTCTGGTTCAAAATCGTACAATTCATTTTTTGTAGGTCTCAAAAACATGTTAAAGCAAAATAAATTTGCCCAAGCAGTTTCCGTAATGACTCTTACATTTAATTTGTAATTAGGATCAGCGCAAACAAAAGTATCTCTTACAAATACTTCTTTGTTTGATAAATATGCGGTTACTTTTTTTAGTAAAGCATCAAAAGCATTTGACTCAAAAGGAATATTTACATTTCCCCACCACACTTTGTCTTCAGTGATGCTATCTTTTACAATAAAACGGTCTTGTGGAGAACGCCCAGTAAATGTTCCGGTATTAATGGCTAATGCGCCTGTTGAATTTTCAAATCCTTGTCCGGATTGAATCGTTAAATCGTGTAATTCGTTTGCGCTTAGTTGATAATGAATAGAAGCATTTTTAATTCCTAATTCATCCAGCGCAATCGATTTCGTAAAAAGGGCGTAGTTGTCCATAAATTTCTAGTTGTGTGTGTTGTTTTTTAAGACTGCAAAAGTAGAAATTATTTTTTAGAAAGATTTAATGTATTTTTTTTTTAACGTTTTTTTTCAAAAAATGATACAATAAAACAGCCCAGCCCAGTATTAATAGGAGTCCGCCGATGGGAGTTATAAATCCAATAACTTTGAAATCAAATGCCATCAGATCATTTGTAGCTAATAAATAAATAGAACCTGAAAAGAAAATTACTCCCAAAAAGATTAAATTATAGATGATTTTTTTTGTTTTTGCAGAAAGAGAAGGAATGAGTCCAATAAACAATAAAAACAGTGCGTGGTACATTTGATAGCGTACTCCAGTTTCAAAAGTAGTAAGTTGTTCAATAGACAATACTTTTTTTAGGGCATGAGCACCAAAAGCACCAAAAATTATTGCTAACATCCCAAATATTGCTCCTGTACTTATTAATTTTTTATCCATTTTTTCTATTTCTTTCATGCAAAAGTATTTCTTAAATTTTTAGTAAAAAAGTTTTTTGCAATACATTAATTTTGTTTTAACACAATTCATTTGTTATAAAACAAACAATATTGTATGTTTGTGTTATATTTATTAAATATGAGAACAATTTTAATTATCGGTGCCGGAAGATCAGCTTCATCGTTGATACACTATCTTTTGAATAAATCCGAGAAAGAGAATTTACATCTCATAATAGGTGATTTGTCTTTGGCTTTAGCCGAAAAAAAAACGAATAACCATCCTAATGCAACTCCAATTAGTTTAGATATTTTTGATGAAAATCAAAGAAAGAAAGCTATTCAGCAAGCAAATATTGTTATTTCGATGTTGCCAGCTCATCTTCATATTGAGGTTGCTAGAGATTGTATTCTTTACAAAAAACATTTAGTTACCGCATCATACATTAGCGATGCAATGCAAGAGTTAGATGTCGCTGCCAAAGAAAATAATTTGGTTTTCATGAATGAAATTGGTCTCGATCCAGGGATTGATCATATGAGTGCAATGAAAGTGATTGAGGAAATTAAAGACAAAGGTGGGAAAATGCTTTTGTTTGAATCGTTTTGTGGAGGTTTAGTTGCGCCAGAATCAGATACTAATCTTTGGAATTATAAGTTTACTTGGGCTCCTAGAAATGTGGTTTTAGCTGGTCAGGGAGGAGCCGCCAAATTTCTTCAAGAAGGAGCGTATAAATACATTCCATATTGTAATTTATTCAGAAGAACAGAGTTCCTAGAAGTAGAAGGATATGGTCGATTTGAAGCTTATTCGAATAGAGATTCGCTTAAATATCGTTCTGTTTATGGGCTTGATGATGTTTTGACTTTGTATCGTGGTACCATACGAAAAGTAGGATTTTCTAAAGCTTGGAATATGTTTGTACAGCTTGGGATGACTGATGACAGTTATGTTATGGAAGATTCAGAGCATATGACTTACAGACAATATGTGAATTCTTTTTTGCCTTATCATCCAACAGATTCTGTTGAAATAAAAACCCGATTGATTCTTAAAATTGATCAAGATGATATTATGTGGGATAAGCTTTTAGAATTAGATTTGTTTAGTCGAGATAAGAAAGTAGGTTTGAAACATGCGACACCTGCACAAATTCTGGAGAAAATCTTAAGCGATAGTTGGACGCTTCAGCCTGATGACAAAGATATGATTGTGATGTATCATAAATTTGGATATGAACTAGACGGTAAAAAACAGCAAATAGATTCTAAAATGGTCTGTATCGGTGAAAACCAAACGTATACAGCAATGTCAAAAACAGTAGGATTACCTGTAGCTATGGCTACATTATTAATATTAAATGGTAGAATCACCACTCCAGGTGTACAACTTCCTATTCAGAAAGAAGTGTATTTGCCTATTTTGAAAGAGTTAGAAGAATATGGGGTAGTTTTTAAAGAGCAATCGATGCATTATTTAGGCTACAATCCTGATAAAGAGTTTAGTTGATAATTTTTTTAGATTTTAGTTTGATGAATCCGCTTCTTTTTGAAGCGGATTTGTTTTTTTAGAAAATTAAAAATCCGCTCATTTCTGAACGGATTTTCTATAGAATATAGGAAAGTTTTATTTTGACATTTCTACAAAATATTTGTAAAACAACGGAATCGTTTCAATTCCTTTCAAGTAATTAAAAATTCCAAAATGTTCATTTGGTGAATGAATAGCGTCACTGTCTAAACCAAATCCCATCAAAATAGTTTTGCTTTTAAGTTCTTTTTCGAACAAAGCAACAATAGGAATACTGCCTCCGGAACGAACAGGAATTGCTGGAACGCCAAAAGTTTCTGTGTATGCTTTATTAGCCGCTTTATAACCGATACTGTCAATTGGAGTTACATATCCTTGTCCGCCATGATGTGGTTTTACTTTTACGGTTACGCCTGCTGGTGCAATACTGATAAAATGTTTGGTAAAAAGTTCTGTGATTTCTTCCCAATCTTGATTCGGAACTAAGCGCATAGAGATTTTGGCGAAAGCCTGACTTGCAATAACTGTTTTAGCGCCTTCTCCGGTGTATCCACCCCAAATTCCGTTTACGTCTAATGTTGGTCGGATGGAGTTTCTCTCGTTCGTCACATACCCTTTTTCACCGTAAACATCGTTCAGGTCTAATGCTTTTTTATATTCATCTAAATTGAAAGGTGCCTTGGCCATTTCCGCTCTTTCTTCTAGAGATAATTCTTGAACTTTATCATAGAAACCAGGAATGGTAATATGATTGTCCTCGTCATGAAGTGAAGCAATCATTTTAGTCAATACATTTATAGGATTTGCTACAGCTCCGCCGTAAAGACCAGAATGTAAGTCACGATTTGGTCCAGTAACTTCCACTTCAACATAGCTTAAGCCACGAAGTCCTGTTGTTATTGAAGGTTGTTGATTTGAAATCATTCCAGTATCCGAAATTAAAATCACATCATTTTTTAGTTTTTCCTGATTGCGTTCTACAAACCAACTCAAACTTTTGGAACCAATTTCTTCTTCGCCTTCAATCATAAATTTCACATTACAAGGCAAAGTTTTCGATTGCACCATATATTCTAATGCTTTTACATGCATGTACATTTGTCCTTTATCGTCGCAAGAACCTCTAGCAAATATGGCACCTTCAGGATGAATCTCAGTTTTTTTGATTACAGGTTCAAATGGAGGGGAATCCCATAAATTGATTGGGTCTGGTGGTTGTACATCATAATGTCCATATACTAATATAGTGGGTAAATTTGGATCTATATTCTTTTCACCATATACAATTGGATAGCCAGGTGTTTCGCAGATTTCTACAAAATCACAACCCGCTTTCTCCAAGCTTGCTTTTACAGCATCGGCAGTTTCAAAGACATCATGTGAATAGGCGGTGTCAGCACTTACAGATGGGATTTTTAATAATTCGATTAATTCGTTTATAAATCGATCTTTATGTTGTTGAACGTATGCTTTTATGTCTTCCATAAGGGATTAATTTTATACTTTCAAAAGTACAAAAAAGAGTATAAATATTTTTATATAAATTTCTTTGAAATTTGGAAGTTATGTTTATCTTTGCACCCACAATTGCGCGGATATGGTGAAATTGGTAGACATGCCAGACTTAGGATCTGGTGCCGCAAGGCGTGTAGGTTCGAGTCCTATTATCCGCACAACGATTAACCTCTAATTTCTTGAAAATCAAGATGATAGAGGTTTTTTTATTTTTAAACTACCCCAAAAACCACCCTGATTTTAGAAAGTGGTCCTAATTAACGGTAAATTAATCTCTTTAAATTTCAAATTTAATATATTCGTATATACTCAAATATATTTCTTTATAACAAAAGAGGGGGGGGACCAAAATAAACCTTTTTTTTAGTCCACCTTTTGGGTCAAGAGGTTTTAGATAGATGTCTCGAGCTGATATTTGTAAAATTTTTATTATTACTTAAATAATAACATTTCCTAAGTATTATAATTATTCCTTCTGCCAATTTCAAAATTCTTCATTTATATTGTTAAACAGATTCTTGATCAACTTTATCTTTTTTAGTATATATAAATAGGCCAATCTATATTAGAATTGAATTTGGCAAATAATTGAATTAAGACTTTGTTTAGCCCATAGTTGATGCAAAACAGCGGATGTTTTTTAATAAAACAGCTGGCATTTAGATTATTGTTGGCAAATAATCTTCCAATTTAAAATATAGATTACGATATTTGCATATCTCATATATTTTGTTTATTTCTGTAACCTGAAATTTTAGGTCCAGAAAGTACTTTATTCTTACACTTACAAAAATAGAATTTGTACTTCTATAATTTGATAAACCTAAAATGAACTTTTGTACTAAATCTCTCAATTAATCAAAATTCAATGTTAAGAAAAATTTGTTGCATTATCCTTATAAGTATAGTTTTACTATTCAATTCGTGTAATTCATCAGAAGAAGGAAAAGGTAAAATATCTATTGGTTTTTCTCAAAGTTTAGATAATGATATTTGGAGAAAATCGATGGATCATGCTATGGAAGTTGAGGCTTCACTTTATCCAGAAGTCTCATTAACTATTTATAATGCAAAACGAAAAGCGAAAAATCAAATTCGAGATATTGATAGCATGATTGAGCAAAATGTAGATGTAATTATAATTGCACCCTATGAATCGGACTCAATTGTTCCAGTAATTGAAAAAGCAAATACACGTGGTATTCCTGTAATTATAGTAGATAGAAAAGTCAATACCTCTAATTATACTGCTTTTTTAGGAGCCGATAATATTGAGGTTGGGAGATTAGCGGGTAAGCATATTGCTTCAATTTCCAACGGACATGCCAATGTGATTGAAATTGATGCAGATTTAGAAACATCTCCAGGTCTTGAAAGAAGGATCGGATTTCAACAAATTGTTAAACAATTCCCCGGAATAAAAGTCTATAGTACGGAGTCAATTGACTTTGGTCAGTCTGAATCAAAATTTAGTAAATTATTAGATAGTGTGCCTAATATAGGTTATGTGTACTCTTTCAGTGATTTAATTGCTTACCGTGCTTGGAAGATTGCCAAGGAAAAAGGAGTAGAAAAAAAAATAAAATTTATTGGAGTTGATGGGCTTAATGGTCCAAATGGAGGCATTCAGTTAGTTAAGGATGGTGTTCTGGAAGGTACGGTATTATATCCAACAGGTGGTGCTGAAGCCTTTAGGTTAGCGTTAAGAATAATTAATAAAGAAATAATTTCTAAAAACAATAAACTGAGTACTACTTTAATTGATTCTCTTAATGCTGATATTATGAGCAGTCAGTTTGACAAAATATCGTTGCAGCAATCAGATATTGAAAAACAACAATCTTTTATTAGAGATCAGGATGAAAAATATAGTAGTCAAAGTAGTCTTTTAAAGATTTCAATTACTTTGAGTATATTGTTGCTTTCTTTGGCTGTATATAGTGTTTACTCCCGTATTATAATAAGTAGAAAAAAGAAAGAACTTGAAAAAACGAATGAGAAGGTCATTAGTCAAAGAAATGAAATCGAAAAACATGCAGAAGAAATAAGGCTTAGTAATGAGGCTAGGCTAAGTTTTTTTATGGGATTATCCCATGAGTTCAAGACGCCCTTAACTTTAATATTGGGTGCTGTTGAATCACTTGGTTCTGAATTAAAGAGTAAGGGAATATCAGTTAATAGAGAACTTAATCTGATGTATAATAATTCCAGAAGACTGCTTAGGCTTATCAATCAATTATTAGATTACCGTAAAGCCGATGATAAAAAATTTATATTAAGAGCATCCAAAACAAATTTATTTGAATTCTCAAAAAGTATTATTTATGATTTTGATAGAGAGGCAAAAAAAAGAAATATAGATTTTACTTTAGTAACTAATAATGAAGAACTGGAGGTTTATTTAGATAGAAATTTAATGGATAAAGTCTATTTTAATTTATTATCAAATGCATTCAAATTCACACCGACAAATGGAAAAATAACTATTTCAATAAAAGAAGACAAAACTAATAATATTGTTAAAATTTCTTTTAAGGATTCTGGAATTGGAATTCCCGAAAATGAGCTTAAAGAGGTTTTTAATGCATTTTATCAAGGTTCTAATAATTACAGAAATAGTTCAGGAATTGGGCTTCATTTATCTAAAAGCTTTATTGAATTGCATCATGGGAGTATAGAAATTAATTCTAAAAATGGAACAGAATTTATAATTAAGCTTCCGCTTGGCAATGAACATTTAAATGAAAATGCAATTATAAATCTGCCTGTTTTAGAACCAATATATCAAACGGATTATTTAGATTTAGAAGTTATAGAAAATAGAGAGCCTATAAATAATGAGGATAGTTATTCTATTCTATATATTGAAGATAATAAAGAGTTGTTAGATTTCGTATCGCATAAACTATCTTTAGATTACATTATTTATACTTCAGATGGGAATAATGCTATTGAACGTGCTCTTGAAATCATACCGGATATAATCATTTGCGATTTGAATTTGCCAAAGAAAAATGGTTTTCAAATTTCAGCAACACTTAAAAAAGATTTAAGGACCTCTCATATACCTATAATAATATTGACTGCATCTGACGACCAAGAGTCTTATATCAAAGCACTAGATAGTGGTGCTGATATTTTTTTAACAAAACCATTTGATTTAAAAGTTTTGAAGCAGTCGATTAAATCATTGCTTTTCAATAGAGAAAAATTACGATTTTATTATTCTAACAACATCGAAAACATTGTTAATAATGACGAAGCTGGTTTTGGTATTTCCGAGCAAGATTTTTTAAGAAAGTTAAATGAATACATTGAACAGAATCTTCATAATTCAGATTATACGGTTGAAGAACTTGCAAAAAGTTTAACTATTTCAAGAGTGCAATTGTATCGAAAAGTTAAGGCCATATTAGGAATTAGTGTTATTGAGCATGTTAATAATATTCGATTAGAAAAATCTAAAGAGTTGTTATTAAAATCCAAACAAAACATATCTGAAATAGCTTATGCTGTAGGTTTTTCTTCCCTATATTATTTTTCTAATGTTTTTAAAAATAAATATGGAATATCTCCGAAAGATTTTAGAGCTATAATATAAATTTTTAAACTTCCTTCTTATTCAAAATAATAGGTTTAATTAACCTTGACTTATTATTACGCATAAAATTTATCCCTGTTTACTTTCTTCTTTAAGTATTAATATTTTTTGAACTTATAATGGTTTATTACTGTTATATGCAAATAATTAACTGGCAATACTTTTCTATTTAAATAAAATCAATAATGATAATTTAATAATTTATTCACATTTAATTTTAAATATATATTTTTTTAAGTGTTAATAAATGGGATATTACGAATTAACAATGTATCATTTTTTTGAATTATGTAACATTAGTTTAATTTATGAAATCTATATTTTAATATAACACTTTGTTATTCAGTGATTAGCGTGCTTTTTTTTTCTTTTTCTTTTTAATTAAACATTTGAAACAAATTTCATATTTACTTTTTCTTTCTAAATGTAAGTTTGAAAAAATCAAATTAACTAATAACTAATTAAAAATTATGAGAAAAACAAATCCTTTGAAAAGAAGCACCAGCTTAAAATTTACTTTGCTGGTAAGTTTATTTTCAATGATGGTATCAGCTCAGCAAATAAAAATAGCCGGGGTTGTTAAATCAGCCAAAGGTGAATTATTGCCGGGTGTATCAATCATTGAAAAAGGCACTAAGAATGGGACTAACACAGATTTTGATGGAAATTATACCATTTCTGTAAATCCAAATTCAATCTTGGTTTTTAGTTTTATTGGCATGACAAACCAAGAGATTGGCGTAAATGGTCAAAAAACAATTAATGTTGAGCTTAAAGAATCTGCTATTGGACTCAACGAGGTAATCGTTACTGGTTATCAATCACAAAAGAAAGCTGATTTAACTGGAGCCGTAGCGGTAGTAGATATGGACAACTTAAAAGAAGCTACATCAGGTAATGCATTGAAAGCCCTCCAAGGATTAGTAGCTGGGGTTTACATCAAAACAGATGGAAATCCAGGGGCATATGCAAGTGTTAGAATTAGGGGAGGAAGTTCGTTAGCTTCTGGTTATAATGATCCATTATATGTTATAGATGGTATGCCAACAACTGGAGGTATTGAACTATTAAATCCTAATGATATTGAGTCTATGCAAGTTTTGAAAGATGCATCATCTTCAAGTATTTATGGGTCAAGAGCAAGTAACGGTGTTATTTTGATTACTACTAAAAAGGGTAAAAAAGGTAAGAGTAAAATTGAGTTTTCTAATTATTATACTATACAAAATTATAATACACAGCTTGATGTTCTTAATACTTATGATAGAGGTTTGGTAAATTGGCGTGCAGCTATAAATGATGGAAGAACTCCGTCATCTCCAGTTTATAATTATCAGTGGCATACAGATGCAAATGGAACTGCAGTCTTAGATAAGATATTACTTCCTGAGTTTATTGACGCAGCTCAAACTATGCGTCCAGCTGATACTAAATGGATTGATGTTGTGTCGCAACAGTCTGTTATACAGTCTTATAATTTAAGTTTTACTAATGGGACAGAAAGAGGTAACTCAATGTTTTCATTGAACTATTTTAATCATGATGGAATTATCAAAGAAACTAATTCTAAGAAAATAACTACTCGTATTAATTCAGATTATAATTTCTTAGATGGTAAATTAAAAGTTGGTGAAAATTTAACAACTTCATTTATAAATAATGCAGAAATCCCTGTTGGAGATGTTATGTATTTATCTTTAGTTCAACAACCAGTTGTTCCTGTTTATTCAGTAGATGGTGGTTGGGGAGGTCCTGCTACTGGTATGACTGATAGACATAATCCTCTAAGATTAATAGAGCAAAACAAACAAAATCGTTCTAGAACAGCAAGAGTGTTTGGAAATGTATTTGCTGACCTTGAAATTATCAAGGGATTAAATTTGAAAACAAATTATGGTATTGATTACACAGGAAACTATTTTAGAAGATTGGATTATAAATATGTTTCTGGATTTTTAGTAAGTGATATTAACCGTGTAACTACTTCTCAATGGCATAACTTATCTTGGACTTGGTCTAATACGATTAATTATAAACTTGAGAAAGGTAGACATAGTTTAGATGCTGTTATAGGGGCTGAGGCTATTAAAGCTGAATATGAATCTTTTTATGGTAGTCGTGAAGGATACGTAATTCAGGATCCAAATTATATGTATTTAGGAGCAGGTACTGAATCTATTTTGAATGGCGGTGGAGGTGCTGGAAATTCTCTTTTTTCATATTTCGGAAAAGCAAATTATGTATTCAACAACAAATATTTAGCTACAGCTACAATACGTAGAGACGGTTCTTCTCGTTTTGGTAAAGATAATTTATATGGAACATTTCCAGCTTTTTCTGCTGGATGGAGATTAAGTGAAGAAAGTTTTGTAAAAAAAGCATTACCTATTGTTTCTAACCTTAAACTAAGAGCAGGTTGGGGAATAACTGGAAATCAAGAGATTAATAATGAAGCTATTTATTCTATTTATAGAACAGACTATGGTTCAGATCCAACTTGGAATTTTGATTCAGGTACTGCTTATAGTATTTCTGGTGCAGATTCTGGAACTCTTCCATCTGGCTATAGAAGAGTTCGTCAATCTAATTCATTATTAAAATGGGAACAAGCTTCTCAATCAAACTTAGGACTTGATTTTGGATTATTAGATCAATCGTTATATGGAAGTTTTGATTATTTCAATAAAGAAACCAAAGACATCTTAATTGAACCGCCTTATTTAGCTGTTGTTGGTGAAGGAGGAAATCAATTTTTAAATGGTGCATCACTTAAAAACACTGGTTGGGAATTTGTGTTAGGTTATAATAAAAAATTATCTAATGGTTTAGGTATTGATGTGTCTGCTAATATTTCATCTTACAAAAGAAGAATTACTTCATTGCCAGAATCTGTTTTGACAGGATATCCTGGGGATCCAGCTAACGGGAAAAGTATATTAGGTCATTCAGATCTTTCTCAATTTGGTTTTGTAGCAGATGGTATATTCAAATCACAAGATGAGGTAGATGCTCATGCAACCCAAAATGGTAAAGATATAGGAAGAATTAGGTTTAAAGATATTGGTGGACTTGATGAAAACGGGAAATATGTTAATAAACCTGATGGTCAAATCAATGATTTAGATAGAACTTGGTTAGGTGATGCAAATCCAGATTATGAAGTAGGTTTCAACTCTACTTTTACATACAAAGGATTTGATTTAAATGTTTTCTTTCAAGGTGTTGTTGGAGTTGATGTTTATAACGAATATAAGCACTTAACAGACTTTTCTTCTATTTGGCCGGGAGGTAATTATGGAGCTAGAACACTTGATGCTTGGTCTCCTCAAAATCCAAATTCAACTATTCCAAGTGTAACATTGACTGATACAAATAATGAGGGAAGATATTCTTCATATTTTATTGAAAATGGGTCATATTTAAAATTAAGAAATCTAAGATTAGGATATACACTTCCTGAAAATTTGACTAAGACATTGAAATTAAATTCAGTTAGATTTTATATTCAAGGACAAAATTTATTGACTATAAAAGACAATAAAGGCAGTAATCAATTTACAGGGGTTGATCCTGAATCTCCTGGATTTGCATATCCTATTCCGGCCAGTTATACAATTGGAGCTAATTTAACATTCTAGTAAAAAAATTATGAAAAGATTTAAAAGTAAAATATCAGTATTTATAGTATTGGTGGCGATAGGGCTTCAATATTCCTGTTCAGATGAGTTTCTCGAAATGACACCTAAAAGTATTATTAGCGAGGACCAATTATTAACTCCCGAAAATGCGGAAGGTTTAGTAGTATCTGCTTATTCTGAATTAGGGAATGATCATTATACAGCGCCAAATTCGTTATGGCCTTATGCTGATATTACAAGCGGTGACGCTTATAAAGGAGGTGGAGGTACAGGAGATATCTCTGAGTTTAATGCGATGGAATTATTTGATTTTAATACTACCAATAACGGTTTGTTAGATCAAAAATGGTATAGACTTTATGTAGGAATAGGTAGAGCTAATACTGCTTTAAAAGTGATAGATCAGTTATCACTGGAATCATTTCCAAAAAAAGCAGAAAGACAAGCAGAATTAAGATTTTTAAGAGCACATCATTATTTTGTATTGAAAACCCTATTTAAATTTATCCCATGGATAGACGAAACTATAGCTAGTGATCAATATAGTAAAGTTTCTAATGTAGCACTTACAGATCAGGAATTATGGGAAAAAATAGCAGCTGAATTTAAATTTGCAGCTGATAATTTGCCAGCTTCACAGACGGAAAAAGGGAGACCTAACAAATTTGCAGCTAAAGCTTATTTAGCAAAAGTAAGATTGTATGAAGCTTATCAGCAAAATGATGCTAATGCAGTTACAAATATTGATAACACAAAACTACAAGAAGTAGTTTCTTTAGTTGATGATGTGATTGGTTCGGGTCAATATGCATTATTTTCTGATTTTGGACATAATTTTTTACAACCATATGACGAAACAGGAAAAGAGTCTGTGTTCTCAATACAAAGATCTGTTGATGATGGTACTTCAAAAGGAAGATTAGATTGGGGTAATGCACTTAACTATCCTATGAATCCAGAATACGGATGTTGTTGGTTTCATATCCCATCTCAAAACCTTGTTAATTCGTTTAAAACAGATGTTAATGGAGTGCCGCAATTTTCAACCTTCAATAATTCAGATGTAAAGGAAACTGCTGATTTTAACTCAAGCACTAGCTTTGATGTTAGACTAGACCATACTGTAGCTATTCCTGGACATCCTTGGAAGTATGATGCTGATTTTGTTTATCAAAAAAACTGGGGTAGAGCAATTGATATCTATGGTCATTTTTCATCATTAAAAGAAAATCAACATTATAAATGTGCTTGTTTTGAAAAAGTTCCACCATTTATGGCAAGTTCAAAAAACACAGATATAATTCGTTATGCAGATGTGTTATTATGGAAAGCAGAAGCTTTAATAAAATTAGGAAGAGAAAACGAAGCTCTTCCAATTATTAATGAGATTAGACAAAGAGCTATCAATAGTAAAGGAATGCTAAAAGATAATTCTGGTAATGCTGTGTCTAATTACAGAATGGATATCTACAGACCAGGTGTTAATTGTACTTGGGATAATGATTTTGCATTTAAGGCTTTACAATGGGAAAGAAGATTAGAATTTGCGATGGAAGGAATTAGATTTTTTGATTTGGTTCGTTGGGGAATAGCATCAGAATATATAAATAATTATTTTGATCAGGAGTCTTCAAAAAGAGAATATATAAAATCCGGAAAATTTACTAAAGGTAAACATGAGTATTTCCCTATCCCTCAAAATCAAATTAATTTTAGTGGAGGATTATACAAACAAAATAATGGTTGGTAATTAAACCTATAAAAAAGTAAAGATGAAAAAATATATAATTAATATTCTGATTGTATCATTTCTAGCAGTATTTAACTATTCTTGTCAGGATGATTATGTATCGAATTTGGAACTTGATAAGCAAGTTGCCATAACTAAGTTTTCAATAGGAAGTATTGAAGGGACTATAAATGAGAAAACAAAAACTATAAAAGTTGTTGTTCCTGATGGAACGGATGTTACAAAGTTAAGTCCAATTATTGATTTGCCACAAGGAGCCACTATCTCTCCGTCAATAACAACTGATATGGATTTTAGTGTTCCTATAGAGTTTACAGTTGTAAATGGATCAATATATACTAAATATACTATAAGTGTAACGGAACAATTTTACATAGCTTTTTTAGGAACAGCACCTAATGTAAATGGTATAACCGGAGATGATGAAAAAGCGGCAGCAGATTGGTTTTTTAAAAATTATGACAATGCTGAATATGTAAGTTTTGACGATATAAAAAATGGATCTGTTGATTTAACCAAGTATCGTTTATTATGGTGGTATTTTGATGAAGGACGAAATCTTCCTGAAATAGCAAATGATCCAATAGTTTTAGAAGCAATTAAAAGCTATTATAAAGGTGGTCGTAACCTATTATTCAACAGTCATGCTTGTGCTTACTTTTGGGATTTAGGTAGAATGGAGAATTCTCCATACGGAAGAGTAATAGGTGATGGTGCTGGTTTCGAGAATGGAGATACTTGGGCGATTGGAGCTAATGTGGGAGCACATAATGTAACAACTCATCCTATTTACAAAGGAGTTTCATTTAATCAAGACGGTGATGGATATAATTGGGTGCCAATTATTGGTCCAGGATGGAGAGAAGATCACAACTATGTACTTGACAATATTCCTGGCTCATTAGGACTAGGGCCAAATGATAATGAAGCTGCTTATGAAGAATTTACAACTAGACATAATGCTGAATGGCTAGGTGTTTGGGGAGGAATAAGAGATTATTGGATGGTAGGGATAATGGAATTAAAACCAACACCTATTTATAAAGGAAAAGCTATTTTTATTGGAATTGGCGGTTTTGAATTTAATCAAAACGAGCAGGGTACTATTAATCCAACAGGAATTAATATCTATCAATCTAATATTAATAAAATAGCAAAAAATTCAATTGATTATTTGTCATTAAAAAATTAAGCAAGATTAAAAATGCGGGGATTATATGATCCCCGCATTTATATAAAATTTATAACCATGAAATTAAATATATTAAAGCTCTGCTTTTTGTTTATAGCCTTTATTTCTTGTAGTAAAGATGGAGAAAATACAGATACAGTAGGACAAGTAATGAAAGCACATAATTATAGACCATTTTATCATTATTCTCCAGCAAAAAACTGGATGAATGATCCTAATGGAATGGTGTATTATGATGGGCAATATCACCTATTTTATCAGTATTATCCAAACGGCACCACATGGGGACCTATGCATTGGGCTCATGCAGTAAGTAATGATCTTTTTACTTGGGAAGATAAAGGTATCGAACTATATCCAGATAATTTAGGTTATATTTTTTCAGGTTCCGCAGTTGTGGATAAAAATAATACAGCTGGATTTAAGAATAATGATAACGACCCAATGGTTGCCATTTTTACTAATCATCAAAATATTACAGGTAAACAAGTTCAAAGTTTAGCTTACAGTACTGATAAAGGACAGACATGGGTGAAATATGATCAAAATCCAGTAATTAAGAATCCAGGAATTAATGATTTTAGAGATCCAAAGGTAATTTGGGATAGTAAAATCCAAAAATGGGTAATGGTGCTAGCAGCATTTGATAAGATTAAGATTTATTCTTCACCAAATTTAAAGGAATGGACTTTTGAAAGCGATTTCGGACAAAGTCAGGGGGATCATAGAGGAGTTTGGGAATGTCCTGATTTATTTCCTATGAAAGATCAAAATGGAGTAGAAAAATGGGTAATGATTGTGAGTATAGGTGGAGGAGAATCTAGTGGGCCTAATGGAGGAAGTTCTACTCAATATTTCATAGGAGATTTTAATGGGAAAGAATTTGTTTCCAGTCAAACAGAAGTCCTTTGGGCTGATTCAGGAACAGACAATTATGCGGGTGTTACCTGGAGTGATATTCCTAGTTCTGATGGTAGAAGAATCTTTTTAGGATGGATGAGTAATTGGATTTATGCTAACTCAACACCAACTGTTGGCTGGAGAGGTGAAATGACGGTTCCAAGAGAAATCAAATTAGTAGATAATAATGGTAAGCATTCACTTTATTTTCCTCCTGTTAAAGAAATAAATAATCTTAAAGAGGCGCAATTGTCAATTTCTTCTTCTGTAGCTCAAAAAGACTTCGATCTTGAAAGTAATGCAACGGTAGCTTCAGGAAGTTATATTGTAGAGTTTGAAATTGATCTTTCGATGGCTAATCAATTTGAGTTTTTAATAGGGAATTCACTGGAAAAATTAGCACTCAACTATCAACAAAGTTCAGGAGAATTTATTTTGGATAGAGGTAATTCTGGAATTGTTGATTTCAGTAATTTATTTTCTAAACCTATACGCTGTTCATATACTCCAAAAAGTAATATACTGCCCATAAAAATACTGGTTGACAAGTCTTCTATTGAAGTTTTTATAAATAATGGAGAGAAAACTATGACCTCTTTATTTTTTCCAAAATTCCAATATTCATTTATGAAAATTAATTCCAATGTTGAAAATAAATATTTAAAAAACATAACAATATCTCCGTTAAAAAAAACAATAATCAGATAAATAAATAAACATGAAATATATATCATATATAGTAACGCTATTTTTTTTAGTGACATTAATATCTTGTTCAGATAAGATAGCATCTAAATTAGTTACTGAAAAATATCGGCCTCAATTACATTTTTCTCCAGAAAATAATTGGATGAATGATCCTAACGGGATGGTTTATTATGAAGGAGAGTATCATTTATTTTATCAATATTATCCAAACGGAACTTCATGGGGGCCTATGCACTGGGGGCATGCGGTAAGTAAAGATTTGATACATTGGGAACATCTCCCTATTGCATTATATCCAGACAGTTTGGGATATATATTTTCAGGTTCAGCAATTATTGACTGGAAAAACAAATCAGGACTTGGGAAGGATGGAATCCCTCCAATGATTGCCATATATACATATCATAATTCAGAAAGAGAAAAACTAGGGAAGGATGATTTTCAAACTCAAGGACTTGCTTTTAGTTTAGATAAAGGTAGAACATGGACTAAGTATGCTAAAAATCCAATTTTACCAAATCCAGGTATAAGAGATTTTAGAGATCCAAAAGTAATTTGGAGTGAAATTAATCAAAAATGGTACATGATTTTAGCTGTTGCAGACCATGTAAATATATATTCTTCCAATACTCTTTTGACATGGGATTTTGAAAGTGAATTTGGTAAAAATATAGGGTCTCATAAAGGGGTATGGGAATGTCCAGATATGTTTCCTATGAAGATTGAAGGGGCTAATAAAACAAAATGGGTTTTACTTGTTAGTGTAAATCCTGGAGCTCCAAATGGAGGATCGGGGACACAATACTTTGTTGGTGATTTTGACGGGCATGAATTTAAAAATGATGGGGAAAAAACAAAATGGATAGATTATGGTAAAGATAATTATGCAGGTGTAACATGGTCTGATATACCTGAAAAAGATGGTAGAAGGCTTTTTTTAGGCTGGATGAATAATTGGCAATATGCAGGTTTGGTTCCTTCAAAAAATTGGAGAGGTGCTGCTACATTTCCAAGATCATTAGAATTAATTGAAAAACACAATGATTATTTAATCAAGTCTCATCCTATTGAGGAATTAGATGAATTAAAAGAAAAAGAAAAAAAGATTGATAAAACAATTATAAATAACGAAGTAACGATCACAGAAAAGCAAGAATTGCCTATTGAAATAGTTTTAAATTTCAATACAAAAGACAATACTAAAATAAATTTTGCTGAGCGATTTGGAATTAAACTTTCAAATAAAAAAAATGAAAAAATTATTATTGGTTATGATAATCTAAATAAAGTTTTTTTTATTGATAAAACCGAAAATGGCTGGGATAGTCCTGCCAAAGAGTTTGCACAGGTTAACTATGCTCCTTATATAAATACAGATGATAGTTTAGACTTCCATTTAATAATAGATAAATCCTCAGTTGAGCTATTCGCAAAAGATGGATTAATTGTTATGACTGATCAATTTTTTCCGTCTGAAGAGTATTCAATTGTTAGTTTGTTTACCGAGCATGGCGAAGTAGAATTAACAGAGGGTCAAATAACAAAATTATCAAGTATTTGGAAATAGTTAAATATGTGTTTTAATCTAATTTATAGGTTGACCTTATTAATCTTAATAATTTAAATAAAAAGAATAAATGAAAAATAAAATATTGTTATGGTCTATAACTGCTTCATTAGCCGGTTTTTTATTTGGTTATGATACGGTTGTGATTTCGGGAGCCGATAAAAAATTGCAATTATTATGGAATACTTCAGATGCATTTCATGGATCTGTTGTTATGGGAATGGCCTTATGGGGTACAGTTATTGGAGCAATATTTGGTGGGATTCCAACAAATAAACTTGGACGTAAAATTACATTAATATTAATTGGAGTATTATTCACAGCCTCAGCATTAGGTTCTGCTTTTGCTAATGATCCAATAACTTTTGCGGTTTTTAGATTTTTAGGGGGATTAGGTATTGGAGCGTCAACTATTGCTGCACCCGCTTATATTTCTGAAATAGCGCCTTCTAAAGACAGAGGAAGACTCGTTGCGCTTTATCAGTTTAATATTGTTTTTGGGATTTTGATGGCTTTTTTGTTTAATTATTTTTTGAATGGCCTAGGTGAAAACTCATGGAGATGGATGATGGGAATTCAAACAATACCTGCTGTTTTATATTCACTATTAGTATTGACAATTCCTGAAAGTCCAAGGTGGTTGGTTTCAAAATCCAGAAATGATGAGGCTAAATCAATTTTAAAAATTATAAATCCAGGTGAAAATATAGATGAAATTTTGGTTGGTATTACTACAAATGATAATCAAGCAGATAAGAAAGAAACGATTTTTATAAAGAAATATAGATTCCCCTTAATACTAGCGTTTTTAATTGCATTATTTAATCAGTTGTCAGGTATAAACGCATTTTTATATTATGCTCCAAGAATTTTTCAAGAGGCTGGTTTAGGAGAAAGTACGGCACTTTTGAGTAGTATAGGTATAGGAATTACAAATCTTATTTTTACTTTAATTGGCGTAGCACTTATCGATAGATTAGGTAGAAAAACATTGATGTATGTGGGTTCATTTGGTTATATCATATCTTTAAGTTTAGTAGCTGCTGCATTTTTTTATAATTGGCAAGGTATTGCAGTGCCGGCTTTCTTATTTTTATTTATTGCTTCTCATGCAATTGGTCAAGGAGCAGTTATTTGGGTATTTATATCAGAAATTTTCCCAAATCACTTACGTGCTTCTGGACAATCTTTTGGGAGCTCTACTCATTGGGTATTTGCTGCAATCATACCTTCTTTGGTCCCTTTTTTGTTTGCTACAATAGGGGCGGGAATTGTCTTTTTGTTCTTTGCCGCAATGATGGTTTTGCAACTTTTATTCGTGCATTTTATGATGCCGGAGACTAAAGGAGTTTCTCTAGAAACTTTAAGTGAGAATTTATCTGTTCATAGTTAATAAACAGAATAAATGATTCTTAATATTATGATTTTGAGGTTTAATAATGTGTTTAATAAATTTGTTTAAGTAGTGTTTTTAAGTTAAATTGAGGATAGACTTTTGTTTGTCCTCAATTTTTAAATTTTTGGAATAATGGAAAAAAAATATAGTATAAGTGCGGTTTGTTTTGGAGAAGTTTTATGGGATATTTTTCCGACGCATAAAAAAATTGGGGGAGCGCCATTGAATGTATCTTTGCGTATGAATTCTATAGGAGTACATACGACTATGATAAGTCGCATCGGCGACGATGATAATGGGAAAGATATTTTGTCATTTTTAAACGATCAAGAGGTAGCTACTGATTTAATTCAAATTACTGGTGAATATAAAACAGGCGCTGTTCAAGTAATGATTAATGAAAAAGGGAATGCTTCTTATGATATTTTATACCCATCGGCTTGGGATAAGATTATAGAAACTGAAATGATGGACAAAGTAGTTGCTGAAGCGGATGCTTTTGTTTTTGGAAGTTTAGCATGTAGAGATGAGGTAACTAGATCTACTTTGAACAAGCTTTTAGAAAAAGCAAATTATAAAATTTTTGATGTAAACTTAAGAGCACCTTATTACACGATTGATGTATTAAATGAACTTATGTTGCAGGCTGATTTTATTAAATTAAATGATGAAGAATTACGTGAA
>CAUPOP010000040.1:0-27610 GCA_963512955.1 uncultured Flavobacterium sp.
GCATTTCATAAACCTAAATAGCTATTTAATAAATACATAAGTAATGTCTAAAGTAATAGGAAAAGTTGCCCAAATCATTGGCCCAGTAGTTGACGTTGTTTTCAACGGTAAAGATGTTGAACTTCCAAAAATTTATGATTCATTAGAAATCACAAGAAAAGACGGAACTTTATTAGTTCTAGAAGTACAATCTCACATTGGTGAAAATACCGTTCGTACCATTTCGATGGACTCAACAGATGGTTTGAGTAGAGGTTATGAAGTAGTTGGAACAGGTGCTCCAATCCAAATGCCAATCGGTGCAGATGTTTACGGTCGTTTATTCAACGTAATTGGAGATGCAATTGATGGTTTAGGAAACTTGCCAAAAGCAGGAGAAAATGGAATGTCTATTCATAGACCAGCTCCAAAATTTGAAGATTTATCAACTTCTTCTGAAGTTTTATTTACAGGTATTAAAGTAATCGATTTGATTGAGCCTTACGCAAAAGGAGGGAAAATTGGATTGTTTGGTGGTGCAGGTGTTGGTAAAACAGTATTGATTCAAGAGTTGATTAACAATATTGCAAAAGGTCACGGTGGACTTTCAGTATTCGCAGGAGTAGGAGAAAGAACACGTGAAGGAAATGACTTGCTTCGTGAGATGTTAGAGTCTGGAATTATAAAATATGGTGAGGAATTCATGCACTCTATGGAAAATGGAGGATGGGATTTGTCTAAAGTAGATATGCCAGGAATGAGAGAGTCTAAAGCTACTTTCGTTTTCGGTCAAATGAATGAGCCTCCAGGAGCTCGTGCTCGTGTGGCACTTTCTGGATTATCTATTGCGGAATATTTCCGTGATGGTGCTGGTTCTGATCAAGGAAAAGATGTATTGTTCTTCGTTGATAATATCTTCCGTTTTACACAAGCAGGTTCTGAGGTATCGGCACTTTTAGGTCGTATGCCATCTGCGGTAGGTTACCAACCAACATTGGCAACTGAGATGGGAGCGATGCAAGAGCGTATTACTTCTACAAACAAAGGATCTATTACATCTGTACAAGCGGTTTACGTTCCTGCGGATGACTTAACTGACCCGGCTCCAGCTACAACATTTGCTCACTTAGATGCTACAACAGTATTGTCTCGTAAAATTGCTGAGCTTGGAATTTATCCAGCGGTTGACCCATTAGATTCAACTTCTAGAATTTTGACTCCTCATATTTTAGGAGATGAGCATTATGACTGTGCTCAAAGAGTGAAAGAAATTCTACAAAAATACAAACAATTACAAGATATCATCGCGATTCTTGGTATGGAGGAGTTATCAGAAGATGATAAATTAGCTGTATCTAGAGCACGTCGTGTACAACGTTTCTTGTCACAACCTTTCCACGTTGCTGAGCAATTTACAGGATTAAAAGGTGTTTTAGTTGATATTAAAGATACTATCAAAGGATTTAATATGATCATTGATGGTGAATTAGATCACTTACCAGAAGCTGCATTCAACCTTAAAGGAACAATTGAAGATGCTATCGAAGCTGGAGAAAAAATGTTGGCGGAAGCTTAAAAAATAGTTTAAGGTTTAAAGTTTAAGGTTCACTCGTAACTTTAAACTTTAAACTTCAAACCTTAACTACAAAAATATGTTATTAGAAATAGTATCACCAGAAGCAAAATTATTTTCAGGAGAAATAACTTCAATATCACTTCCAGGTGTTGATGGTGAATTTCAGATTTTAAATAATCACGCGCCAATTGTTTCATTATTAAAAAAAGGAACTGTAAAAATTGCAGCACCTAGTTTTGATATTTCAAAAGAAACAGTTAACAAGTTTACAAGAGTTAACGATCAGCTATATACTTTATCAGTTGATTCAGGAACAATTGAAATGAAAGACAATAAAGTAATTCTTTTAGCTGACTAAATAGAATTTCTCTAATAAATAAAAAGCCTAACAATATTTGTTAGGCTTTTTTTATAGCGGGTTGAATTTTATTAGCGAGCTTTACTTGGTTATTTACTGAAAAGAACGCTAACTGCCTCTTAATTTATATCTATTACTGAAGGAAACTAGGAACAGCTTACTATTTGAATTAAAGTTATAATGACATTATAAGATAGTATAACTGTAAGAGATAGTTATCATTGTTTCATAAGTGTTAACTCTCAATAACATTTAATTGTTATCTTAAATAAATAAAACAAGTAGTATGTTCATGAAGAGAATATTATTTGTTGATGTTTTTTATGGTCCAGGCCATGGCTCACCACTTCCTCCTACATTAATCACAGAAAATGAACCGGAGGTTATGGCAGTTATACTTGGATCTGATGAATCTCCTTTTGCAGTAAAATTGAATTTGCCTTTTATGTTGTCTTTGCTGATATATTCAATATCAACATAACCACTATTACTCCATTTAGTCGAAGAATGATTTATAGCGTAATAAGTAAATGTTGCAATTATTCCGGAATCTATATTTGTATCCGCTATATTGTTGAAGTAATATCTTCCTATTTTTGGCACAAAATCAAAACTAATTCCTAATTGATTACAAAGAGAAGAAAGATCTTGATTTACGGCTCTTATGTTTAATGTATGTTTTTTTTGGACATAGTCATAACCTGTGGTAAAATAAGCATCTCCAAAATTTGTAACACTCCAATTTTGTTCGTTAATTTTTGTAGACATAAAATATGCTGTGGAATTATTTGGCTCGATTGGCTCTTTTTCGCATGCCATAAAAAATAAACAGATCAGGAATAGTAATAGTTGTTTCATGTAGTTTTGGTATCATTAAGTTAGTGTAGCTAGATTTTTTAATTCCATTTTAAGCTAATTTATCCTTGCCTTTTGCAATACTATGCGCATAAATACATTCATTTATTTTAAATCAACTAAATTTGGGGTTATTTGTAAATTATAGAATTTATGGGAAGTCTATTTATACCATAAAACAAAGGTTAAATATAGCTTATTTTGGTATTAAATAAAATTATTTAATCTTTTACAGAAATGTTATTTTAAGTAATAAGATAATATTTTACTGTAAAGGAATTCTTTTAGCTGACTAAACCGAATTTCTCTAATAAATAAAAAAGCCTAACAGATATTGTTAAGCTTTTTTATGTTTTTATGCTATTTGTTTTTCATTTAGTTTCGTATAAAACTCTTTGTTATATTTTCCTGCAATTATTAGGGCTCCAGCAATTAATACCAGATTTTTGATGATATATTGTCCAACTAAAGTGGGGCAAAAAGGAAAGCCTTCAAAACAAACCGTTTTTAAAATAAAAACAGGAAAAAAAGTTGCTGCCATATGTAGTAATAACAACATAATTGTAATGGGAATAAATCGTTTTATAAGTAAACCTAGTCCTATTATTATTTCACATCCACCCAGAATAGGGATAAATAAAGTCGGATTAAACCAATAGACTGTTTCTTCTACAAGTTCTCCTGCTGGACTCATTCCGAATATCTTTAGAGCTCCAAACCAGATGTAAACAATGGCTAATGCAATTCGCATTATAGTTACACTGTGTTTTTCTATCTTTTCACTGAATTTAAAATAGAAGGTGTTGAATGTGCGTGTCATAATATTTAGGTTTTGGTTTTTACTTGTGTTTATAAGGTATGTTTTAAATAAAATTTAATCAAAAAACCTAACAGGTTTCCAGTCCCTGTTAGGTTCTAATTGATAATTAATTATGCATTATTTAAAACAAACCACTGAAATAAATTATTTTAAAAAACTATCAATTGGAATAGAATAGTATTATTCGGCACCGTCAATTGATGCTCTTGCTACAGCAAATCCACCAACAGTTTCTCCTAATATAAGTCCTTTTTCGCAATCACTTCTATAGTGTATCGCACCAAACATTCTAGAATCTGATGCTTGTTTTGCCATCAATTGATAGCTTTGTGCTTTAGCAGGAATAATATGTGATAAAATGGTACATGCAGCACCGCTAAATGTAGAGTGACCTGACACATAAGCTGGGAAATTAGGTACTCCCGTTGTTGTTTTTATAGAAGCGTCCATTTGGCTTGGCCTTGGATTAAAGTAAAAATACTTCGCATCCCAACAGCTTATTGCGGCATCCATCATAGCTACGTTTAATAAAGCCATATTTCTTGCCCATCGCACTTCACTGTAATTTTGTTCTACAAATGATTCAGATGCAATGGCATTCCAGTGTCCAGGAGGTGTATAGGTCCCAACTCCATCTGCCCAGAAAGTCACAATTTTTTGACGCTCTTCAGTTGCATTTTCACTGAAATTTTTTATTTCAGCTAATTCTTTTGCAAATTGTTCTGATTTAGTTGAAGGTGGTGGAACAGGACGACTTGATACTACCATTTGTGGAGTCATCAAAAATGATTTTACTTTTCCAAATAAAGGAAGCATAGGAGGTCTTACTGGTAATTCTAGTGATTTCCATGGTGTTTCTCCTGTCAAAGCAGTTTGTGTTTCTAATTGTGCCCAGATTTCTGGTGTTCCAATTGCTGCTCCAGTTCCGTCACCAGCGGCACGAGCAATAAATTTTCCAGCAATTTTTCTTCCTAAAATAATTCCAGCTTCCACATCACTTCGCACATTAGCACCACTGATAATTCTGTATAGCTTTTCTTCGTCTGCTTTTTCATCTATATAAGCAATTTCTGTTGGGAATAATAATTTCAATAATTCAACAGTAACACCTGATAAAACGCCGTCTTCTGATGGATAAGAGGGAAGAGTGCTTTTTGGAATTAAAACTTGCACATTTGAATCTACTGTAAATGGGGCAGCTCTATTGTAAAGTTTTTTGTAATGCCAAGTTGCTACCAATGCATCATATTGAGCAGCGCTTACATAAGCGTACGCTCTAGCTGCATATGGAGGATTTGAAAAAGGAAATTGTGGATTAGCAAAAGGATTTGCAGATGAAGGAGCAGGATAAGTTCCATCTTCATTTTGATAAGGAGGACGGTTGTGTCTTGCTACTAAGGTTCTCATAATTTCATTCCAACGTAGAACACCACCAGCACTCCAGTATTTTATGATTCTCTTTTGATCCTCAGTTATATTGGCTTGGTAGCTTTTAATTTCATTAATTTCTCTTGTAAAAGCTGAACTGTTAGTTGCTATAGGTGCGTCTAAAGCGAACTCATCTGGTGCTGTCAATAAGAATGTTTTCCATGTTCCAGCTAGCTCGTCGACATTAGTTGGGTTTAAGGCATGAAATTCTTCATTTCGTTCTATAATATCATCACTACAAGAAAAAGTGAAACAAAGAAATAAGATTAGGAGAGTTGTATAAGCAGTTTTTTGTATTTTATTTTTCATCTTGTTTTTTCTCTTTTTTAAAATTAATCACATAAAAGATACCTCCGTAATAGGTATTTGATTTTCCAACGTTTTTTCCTTCAACAACATAGTTAAAGCCACCTACAAGAGATAATTCAGGCATTTTTTTGAAGGTATATTTTGAGTTAACTCCATATTTTAAAGCATTCATGGTATTACTCGGGAATGGCATGTTGTTTTTTGTAATATTAAATCCACCAGATTGGGTAACCCAATTGTCTATTACAAATTCAGCAATTAATCTATTTGAACGATAACCAGCTCTAAAATTAACCGAAATAGCATCTGGCATATCTACTTTGTTAGTGTAATGAATCTCATCTGTTAGATAAGCATTTCTGTCAATTGTAATATTTGCTCTTTTTATATAAGCACCTGAAAACGTTGTAAAAAAGTTGCCTCTTTGATAATCTCCCATCAATCGTAATGACGTTGTTTTGCTTTGTAAGCCGAGACTTAAAGGCAAATAATCAGCACTGTAATTAGATGTTGGTGCAGAAAAACTTCCTAATGCATATAAGGAATAGGTTGATTTTCCAATTGTTTTTTCCAAAGGCATATATTTTATAGTCAAAGAAAGATCTTGAACTCCTTTTTGACCTTTCATGGTTCCTGCAGAAGCATTAGTTTCAACATAAGGAATGCTAAATAGAACATTTAATTTGTCTGAAACTCCGTAGTTTCCCATGATACCAACAGATTTTGTAGAAACAGTTCCTAGGTTTAGATTTTCTCTTTTAAAATCGCCTTCCCAGTATTCCTTCCAGCCACTGTATTGATAAACGGCTCCAAAACAAAAATTGTTTTTACTCATCATGATTGCGTCAATATCGGTTTGAGCGCTCATAAATAAAGGGATTAGTAGGAGGCAACTGATGTAAATTTTTTTCATTTTAATAAAAGGGTTGTAATTAATAGTTATTTATAATTGGTTTCTTTTTGAATTTAATGAGGCATTTCTACTGTCATTTTTTTTGCCAAGTTAAAACGGTATGAATAGCCAACATTTATTGAATAATCAGCAAATGCTGCATCACCTTGTACATGCACGTATTTACTAGGATCGGTAATTACTGAATTTTGTAGATTTTGATCCGCGATATCTGCAGCACTTTGAATACGGTTTTTAACAACATTATATGGAATAAATAAGCTAAAACCGTGTTTTCCTTTACGATATGATAAACCATATTCAACAGCAACAACATATCCTGGACGGCGATAAGCAACTTGACCACCTAAAGCATCATAAGCAGGAATTCCTTCAAATCGACCCGCTAATGAAACAGTGAAAGCTTCTTTTTTGTCAACTGCTGCCATAAATCCTGCACGTCCAAAGTACTGATCTGGAGCGGCATAAATATTATATCCTGCTAATCCTGCTTTTGGAGCTGATTTGAATGAACCGTTTGATTCGGTTGGGTTAAATAAATAATATCCGTTAGCAAAACCATATAGACGACCAGTTAATTGTCTGAAAGCTTGTAGTTCAACAGAAAATCCTACGCCGCCATCACCAGGCTGGATAGCTTGGTCCATAACTACACTTTTAACGGTTCCATCAGTTTGTGGTGCATTATCTCTTTCATCATGACTACCTGTATTTAATTTTACACCAAGTCCCACCATAAGATTTCCTTTAGTTGTTGTTTTTGGGTCAAAAACCCAATAGTTTGCACTCAATCTTACGTCAGCAATTCCATCAGCATAAACACTATATCGGTACGTATTTTTTACCGGAGTAGTTTGTTTTAGTACTTGTGAACGTTCGTTATTTACATAAGGTAATGTGGCGTTTAACTGAATGCGATCCGTTAGTCCGTAAGAGATGTTTAAATCTACCGCATGTGAATATATGTTTACAGCATTTCCTCGTTCTTTGCCATTTTCGTCAAATCCTCCTCCGGTTGTTTGACGTTGTAATTGTTCTTCAGTGCCTACAAAATGTCTCCAAGAATGGAAATAACGGTAATTTGCTCCTACTTGAAATTCGCCTTCATTTAAAGCGTATGAATTAGATGAATTCATGCTTTGCCCTCCCATTTGGCGGACAGCTACACAACCTTGAGCGTTGATTTTTTCTGTAAAAAGAGTTGTTGAAATAAATAGTATAAAAGTAATTGCACTATATAAAAAAGATAGTTGTTTCATAAGTTAGTTTGGTTTTATAAAAGGGTAATACATCTTTCCTTGGGGGAAAAAGGCAGCCGTATGAAAAAATCATATAGTTATAATATGATTTAATCGTAATGAGTTGTTCTTATTGGAATTGCCAAAAAGAACGGTCAATAGTTAATAATTGGAATTTGATAATCGGATTTAAATTATTCGGAATAGATAAGAATAATTTACGCTGTAGCTTAAAACTTCAAATAAGATTGATTTTAGGACGCATTTAACCCTTTTAAAACAGTTTTCAATAATGAATAAATGAATTCAAAAACAGAAAATTCTAAAAAGTTAAATTAACCACGTTCGTTATGTCCTAAGACAACGAATAAAAAGTTTAAATCAACAGAAAATAGAAATTAAATAAAATCTGGCGGGGAATACGATAAAGAATGGTATCCCGCATGTATTGCCTCTTTTGTAGTTGTATTAAAGGCAACAGTTTCGTATACTTTTTTTGGTGAAAAGCATACAGTATTAGCCTCATGGGCTACATAATCTTTGATAAAAGATTTTAATAATTTTTTTACAGGGCTATCTTTTGAAGAGTCATTGTTGAATAATTGGTTGTCAACAATATCATTCAGACTTTTACCAATTTCATTTTGATGTGAATTGGGAAGATAGTATAAACTTAATACGTTGTTTTGAATTCTTTTCTTAAAAACGTGATAGGTTTTGTTGTTGATAGAAACATTTTCGTTTACATATTGAAAATCCGTATCTTCAATAAAAGAGTATAAAGAAGCATTCAGGTGAATGACTTTGAATTTAGAATTGTCTTTTTTTTCCATAGACGCTACCCATGCTTGCTCTTCTTGTTGAGCAAACATCAGATAATATCCAAGCACATTGTAAAACAATGTGACTAATAGAAATAAAGATGCGATTCTTTTCATAAGGCCAAAAATAGAAAACAAAAATAGAAAACAAAATTTTTTTAAGTTTTTTTTAGTGTTTTTTTAACAATGTGTAATTAAATCTTAAAATCGGTAACGTTTTCGGAAATTTAATGTTAATTTAAAAAAGAACACGATGTGTGAATAGCCTTACTTTCATAATTTTTTTAAGTGATGAAAGCTAAAATTAGAGAAACCAAAAAAGATGCTTATTTTTGTAACGTATGAAAAAATTCCCAAAAAACCTTTCTGATAAATTAGAGTCAAGAATCGCAAATAACGCCTTGAGACAATTGCCTTTGAGTGTTGATTTAGTAGATTTTGCCTCTAATGATTATCTTGGATTGTCTAAATCTGACTTCATTTTTGATACTACACATCAGTTTTTATTGGATAGAAACATAAAAAACAATGGAGCTACTGGCTCCCGATTACTTTCTGGAAATCATAAATTATACACAGAAACAGAAGCTTTTATTGCAAAATTCCATCAGTCAGAAACGGCTTTAATCTTCAATTCGGGCTATGATGCGAATGTAGGTTTCTTTAGTTCCGTTCCTCAAAAAGGAGATTTGATTTTGTATGATGAATTGTGCCACGCTTCCATTCGTGACGGAATCAAATTATCTAATGCGAAAGCATATAAATTTCAACACAACGATTTTGAAGATTTAGAACGGTTAATTTTGAGAAATCAAGATGTAATTATTTATATCGTAACGGAATCAGTCTTTTCAATGGATGGAGATACGCCAAACTTAGAAGATTTAGTACGTGTTTCAGATCAATACAATTGTTATTTGGTTATTGATGAAGCTCATGCATTAGGGGTTTTTGGCGAAAAAGGTGAAGGATTTGTCCAAATGTTAGGTTTACAAGATCATGTTTTTGCCCGCATTATGACTTTTGGAAAAGGATTAGGATGTCATGGGGCAGCAGTTTTAGGCTCTCCAGAATTGAAAGCCTATTTAGTTAATTTTGCCCGAAGTTTTATTTATACAACAGGGCTTTCGCCACATTCGGTTTCGACAATTTTAGTTGCGTATCAATTTTTAAGTGGAAATCCAGAGGCCATTCAAGCATTAAAAAACAATATTTTTCATTTCAATAAAATGAAAAATAGTTTTAGCTTGAAACCAATTTTTGTCCGAAGTAAATCGGCTATTCAATCCGCTATAATTCCGGGAAATGAACATGTCAAATCAATTGCCAATCAGTTTCAGGAAAAAGGATTTGATGTTAAAGCTATTTTATCTCCAACTGTTCCCGAAGGACAGGAACGTTTGCGGTTTTGTTTGCATAGTTTTAATTCGCCTGAAGAAATTTCAGAAGTCTTGACTTTGTTAAGTAACTTTGTATTTTAAAACAGAATAATGAAACTATTTATTACAGGAATCTCAACAGATGTGGGCAAAACAATTGCTTCTGCTATTATTACGGAATCACTTGAGGCAGATTATTGGAAACCCATTCAAGCAGGTGATTTAGAGCATTCTGACAGTCATAAAATCAAATCATTCTTGTCAAATAGTAAATCGGTAATTCACCCAAATAGTTATGCGCTTCAAACGCCAGCAAGTCCACATCTTGCAGCAGAAATAGATAAAATCACAATTGATTTGAATAAAATTGTTGCGCCTAAAACTCAGAATCATATTGTTATTGAAGGCGCTGGAGGTGTTTTTGTTCCTTTAAACGAAAAAGATTGTGTTATTGATTTGATTCAACCTGATTACAAAGTTATTGTTGTTTCTAGGCATTATTTAGGGAGTATAAATCATACTTTGCTAACCATTGAAGCCTTGCAAAATCGGAAAATAAATATTGCTGGAATTATTTTTTCAGGAGAAGAAAATAAAGCTACCGAAACAATAATTCTAAGTAAAACAGGTTTAAAATCCATTGGAAGAATAGAACAAGAACCCTATTTTGACCAAAATGTAATTCGGGAATACGCTGATTTGTTTCGAGAGAAATTATTAAATCTATAAATGTAGAAACGAGAATAAAGAAACAAGATTTGATTTATATTTTTCTTGCTTCTTGTCTTTTGCTTCTTTTTATCTTTACAAAATGAACTTAACAGAAAGAGACCGTCAACACCTTTGGCATCCTTATACGCAACATAAAACCGCAGCACTTCCTATTGCAATTAAAAAAGGGAAAGGGGCTTTGCTTTGGGATGAAAATGACAAGGAATATATAGATGCAATCGCTTCGTGGTGGGTGAATCCTTATGGACATTCTAATACGGTTATAGCAGATGCAATTTATAAGCAACTAACAACTTTAGAACATGTCCTTTTTGGAGGTTTTACGCATGAACCAGCTATTTTGGTTGCCGAAAAATTAATTGAAATTCTTCCGAAAAATCAGCAAAAAATATTTTTTTCAGATAATGGTTCTACTGCGGTTGAAGTGGCTATAAAAGTGGCTTTACAATATTTTTTCAACAAAGGAGAAAAGAGAACTACTATTATTGCTATTGAAAATGCTTTTCACGGGGACACCTTTGCAGCTATGGCAGCAAGCGGAATTTCATTTTACACCCAAGCTTTTCAAGGAATGTTTATTGATGTGGTTCGGATTCCAGTTCCTGTAAAAGGGCAGGAAAAAGAAAGTTTTGAGGCTTTAAAAAAAGCAATAGAAAGTAATAATGTTGCAGGTTTTATTTTTGAACCTTTGGTACAAGGAGCTGCAGGAATGGTGATGTTTGAGCCTGAATCATTAGAGGAATTAATCCGAATTTGTAAAGAAAATAATGTACTAACTATCGCTGATGAGGTAATGACTGGTTTTGGAAAAACTGGTAAAACATTTGCAATGGATTATTTGGTTGAAAAACCAGATATGATGTGTTTGTCGAAAGCGTTGACTGGAGGGACAATTCCAATGGCAATTACTACTTTTACTTCGGATATATTCGATGCTTTTTATAATGATGATATTAATAAAGCCTTGTTTCACGGGCATACTTTTACAGCAAATCCAACAGGTTGTGCAGCTGCTTTAGCGAGTTTAGAACTTTTGCAAACAGATGAAATGCAAGCGAATATTATTCGGGTAAATCAAAGGCATTTGGATTTTCAGGAACGAATTAAACAACATCCCAAAGTAACTACAACACGTGTTTTGGGTGTGATTTTTGCTTTGGAAATAAAAACAGAAAGTTCGGCTAGTTATTATGGAAGCTTGAGAAATAAATTGTATGATTTTTTTATTGAAAACGGAGTAATTCTAAGGCCAGTGGGTAATATTGTGTACATTTTGCCGCCTTACATTATCACCGATGAACAATTACAAAAAATATATCAAGTAGTAGAAAATGCGCTGGAAATAGTTTAAATTTTATAACAACTTGATGCAATTTTCGTTTATAATTTTTTCAATGGCTTACGAACTTTGAAAAAAACTTTGCGACCTTTGCAATTAAATAGTACTACTTTGCCACAGACAATATCCATTACTGCAATTGCTTCAATTTCGCCTTTAGGGAATGAAATTGAAACGATTTGGAAAAATTATAATACTGATAAAACCTGTTTTGAAGAAAGGTTTTTAGATCAAAAAAACACTTTGGTTGCTTCTTTGGATTCAGATTCAAAACAAGTAGTTGATGCTTTACAGCAATCAGATATTAAATATAAATTTCTAGATAAGTCGGTTTTATATGCCATGGCAGCTTCTCGAAAAGCAATACAAAATGCAGGTTGGACTTCAAATGATGTTTTCGGAATTAATATAGGATCTTCCCGTGGAGCAACTGATTTATTTGAAAAACATTATAAAGATTATTTAGAAACAGGGAAAGCACAAACTTTGGCTTCGCCTACAACCACTTTAGGAAATATTTCTTCTTGGGTGGCTCATGATTTACAAAACTGTGGCCCTGAAATCTCTCATTCTATAACTTGTTCTACGGCTTTGCATTCGTTGTTGAATGGAGTGGCTTGGCTTCGAGCTGGTATGGCTGATAAATTTTTGGTTGGCGGTAGTGAAGCTCCTTTAACTGATTTTACAATTGCCCAAATGCGAGCGTTGAAAATTTATTCGAACAGTCAAGAAACCTATCCTAATCGAGCCTTAGATTTTGATAAAAAACAAAACACAATGATTCTTGGTGAAGGAGCTTCGGTTTGTTGTTTGGAAATTGGTAAAAAGGAAAATGCGTTGGCTTACATAGAAGGAATTGGTTATGCAACGGAGATTTTAGAGCATAACATTTCTATTTCAGCAGAAGCAACTTGCTTTCAAAAATCGATGAAAATGGCTTTGCAAAATACTGATATAACAGAAGTTGACGCTATTGTTATGCATGCTCCCGGAACCATAAAAGGGGATATTACAGAGTATAAAGCTATTGAGAAAGTTTTTGGCGAAAGCCTTCCTTTATTAACAACTAATAAATGGAAAATTGGTCACACTTTTGGCGCTTCTGGAATTTTGAGTTTAGAATTGGCAGTTTTGATGATGCGTCACAATACATTTATAGAAGTTCCTTTTGCTAAAGCACAAAAACAAACAAAACCAATCAAAAAAGTATTGGTTAATGCAGTGGGTTTTGGAGGTAATGCAGTGAGCGTTTTAGTCTCTTTATAGTGAATTTAGAGCTGTTCTAGTTCTTTGATTTTTTCATAAACTAGATTGCTTTCAAAGCCTTTTCGCAGTAAAAAATCAGAACATTTTTTTCTTTTTTTCTGAATGTTAGATTCTCTAATAGATTCCCAATTTCTTTGAGCTAATGTGTCAAATGTTGTCGCATATTCTTCCGGTGTAATTTCTGCAAGTCCTAAGTTGATATTATATTGTGAGATATTACGAAATTTTAATTCGTTGATAATCCTAATTTTCCCCCAAAACTTTATTCGGTGTTTTCCACGAGCAAAACTGCAAGCAAAACGTGTTTCATTGAGGAAATTATGTTCAATAAGATGAACGATTATTTCGTCAATTTCGTTTGAATTCAGTTTCAAGGATTTCAATTTTGAAATTACTTCGTCATGGCAACGTTCCTGATAAGCACAATAATGTTCTATTTTTTGGATTGCTTCTTTTAAAGTTGGAATAGTTGGCATTTATTGGTTTTTGAAAATGGATTTAAAATAATTAATTCCTGATTAAGGACAATTTGTGATTTATAAGGAAATAAGCATTTATGAAGAATATTTTCTTGATTTTGAAGTTGAAAATTTTTATTAAAAAATACAATTTAGATAGGCTTAAAATAGTTCTGTGTCCGATAAAAATGCATATGAACGATTTTATTGTGTTATTAAAGTTGTTTTTTTAAAATTTGATCTAAATATAGGATTTTTCTTTTATTAGAAAAAAAATTAGATTCTATTTCAAATCTTTTAAACACTTTTTATGAAAATATTTTTACCCAAATCTACTATTTTCACAGTTCTATTATTGTTATTTATTCAAACAGTTGCATATTCTCAAACACTCGGAGATTATAGATCTAAAACTAATGGAAATTGGACAAACTCGTCAAGTTGGGAATATTATAATGGATCTTCTTGGGTTAATGCAACTAGTTATCCTGGGCAATCTGCAGGAACAGGCTCCGTTCTTATTAAGTATGGTGATGCTATAACTGCAGGGACAGCTAATTTGACAACTTTCCTGATGGGAACCTTAACAATTAGTGGAACCTTAGTTTTAGATGGAGGATCAGGTAGTGGTACTTTTGAATTAGAAACACCAAGACTTATTGTCACAGAAGGCCTTAGTCCATTAGCTCATATTGTATTTACTAATAAAGTCACATTGATTTTGCCTGCTGATGTTTCAATTCAGACAGGTGTAGGAGCATTACCAACACCTGGAAATGGTTTGTGTAATAACAATATAGAAATCCAGATAGGTGATGAGGTTTTAGCTTATTGTACTGGTACAGGGAGTCCTGCAGCTGAATATACTTTTACAGATATAATAAATAATGGAGGATATAACATTGTAAAAGCTTCTGTTTTGTTAACTTCTGACTGTAAATCAAGTTCTTTTACGCTAACAGGAAATGCAACACCTGCCACCGGGGCTACTTATAACTGGTATTCAGTCCCTACAGGAGGCACTCAAATTGCTACAGGCTCTACTTATAGTTCTTCTATAAGTGCAACAACGACATTTTATGTTGAAGCATCATATACATCACCTACGTCGTATACAACGCCACGAACTCCAGTAGTTGTAACATTTAGTCCTCCATTGAGCCCTACTTGGAATGGCTCAGCATGGTCAAATGGAGCGCCAACAATTACTAAAGCCGTAATAATAAATGGCAATTATAACGTAGCTACTTCTGGAAATTTTGAAGCTTGTAGTTTAACGATTAATAATGGAGCAACACTTACTGTTCCTGATGGCAAATTCGTAACAATACAAAATGATTTAACAGTAAATTCTGGAGGTATTTTAGACATTGCTAATCAAGGTTCACTTGTTATGATAAATGATGCAGGTGTTGTAACTAATAATGGAACAATCAAAGTAAATAAGTCTACAACTGCTTATGAAAAATTTGATTATACGTATTGGTCAAGTCCTTTTCAAAGTATATCAATCCCAACAATATTTTCAGGATGGAGAACAGATTATGCTTTTGATTTTCACCCTGAAAATTTTATTGATTCAAATGCTGATGGTTTTGATGACGATCAAAATGATTGGGCTAACATCAGTTCTATGAGTAATCCTGGTAAAGGTTTTATTGTGCGTATGCCAGATGCTGGACCTTTTACCGGTACTTCAGTGATTTTTGCGGGAAATGCACTTAATAACGGAGTGGTTTCACCTTCAATTCAGTTGACTACTGATTCGGATAATGCTAATGATTGGAATTTAGTTGGAAATCCATATCCATCAGCTATTTCGGCAGATAGTTTTATTACTCAAAATAGCGCTGCTATTTCTGGCACACTTTATTTCTGGACTCATAAACAAGATATTTCTATCAGTAATCCAGGCCCTGGAATGTATAACTACACACAGGATGACTATGCTATGTATAATTTAAGTGGTGGAGTAGGTACATCTGGAAGTTTAGTAGGAGTAACCGTTCAAAACAATAAGCCATTAGGCTATATAGCTTCTGGGCAAGGATTTTTTGTTGAGGCAAATGTTGCTGGAAATTTGAAATTTAATAATTCAATGCGTTCAGGTGCAACAATTACAAATGCTAATACACAGTTTTATAAAGTAGCAACTAGTAAAGAGAAATCAACAGTAAAAAATCGCGTTTGGTTGAATATGGAAAATACCGATGGTATGTTTAGCCAACAATTAGTGGGTTATTTTGCTGCTGCTACGAATGCTTATGATTCTGGATATGATGGTTTAGTATCTGATGCTGGAAATTACATTAGTTTTTACTCTTTTATAAATGAAGACATCTACAAAATTCAAGGTAGAGCTGCTTTTAATAAAGAAGATCAAGTTCGTTTGGGTTATTTTAGTTCTGTTTCAGGGGTGTTTAATATAAATATAGATTCTAAAGACGGGGTTTTTAATACGGATGAAACGCCTGTTTATCTTGAAGATAAGTTGTTGCATGTCATTCATGATTTAAAGAAAGGGGCCTATAGTTTTTCTACTCAAATTGGTAGTTTTGATGATCGTTTTGTTTTGCGTTATACGAATAAGGAAACTGAAATTTCAGATAAATCAGAAAATTCAATTACTGTTTATAAAGATAAAAATGAATTAGTTATTGATTCTAAACTTCAAAATATTTCTAGAGTTACCGTTTTTGATTTGTATGGAAAAAAACTATTTGATAAAGAATTGTCAAACAGTAAAGAATTGCATATTTCAAATGGGATATTAAAAAACCAAGTATTAGTGTTAAATATAAAATTAGCTAATGGTCAATTAGTTTCCAAAAAAGTCATATAGAGCTGAATTTGAATAGTTTTAAAACCCACCTTGTTTTCAAGGTGGGTTTTTCATTTATAAGGTGTTTAAAAACAATTAATTGCGAATTATTAAAATCACCAATTATTGGTATTGTAAGAATAATCTTTATTTTATATTTTTATAATCGATGGGTAGATAGTCTAGCTATGTCGATAATATAAAAATATTGATTATGAAATTACTTTTCTACTTGAACTTCAAGATTATCTTCTTCCTCTTGTTGTTTCTTTTTTATATGCCTTTGAGTTATTCACAACAAGGGAAAATTGATGCTACATTTAATACGTATGATGATGGTCTTCTAGGAGATGGTTTTGATAATACGGTGCGGACACTTTCTTTACAGGCTGATGGGAAATTAATTGTTGGTGGAGATTATCTAAATTTTAATGGAGCACTTACTTCTTATTTAAGCAGGTTGTATTCTGATGGATCAAAAGACACAACATTTGATTTAGGCTCGGGATTTAATGGTAAAGTATATGCTTCTATAATTCAACCAGACGGGAAAATACTATTGGGAGGTTCCTTTACTACTTATAACGGATTGAATGCAAGTAGGCTCATTCGGTTGAACGCTGATGGTTCTATTGATGCCTCATTTAACACAGCCATTGGAGTTAATACAGGTATAGTTTATGATTTAGCTTTACAAGCAGATGGAAATATTATTGTAGTAGGCAGTTTTTCAAAATACAATGGAGTCAATGCGAATAAAATAGCTAGAATTTTACCTAATGGCAATTTAGATACCACTTTTATAACTGGATTGGGTGCTAGTGCTACTATAGAAGAAGTTGAAATCCAAATAGATGGAAAGATAATTTTAGCGGGTTCATTTGACTCATTTAATGGGACTTTAAATACCTCCAAAATAGTTCGATTAGATACAACAGGAAATGTAGACACTACTTTTATATCTGGAACTGGATTTGACGCAACTATTACTGCACTTGAATTGCAATCTGATGGAAAAATTTTAGTTGGTGGTACTTTTACAACTTATAACGGAAGTTCAGCAAACCGAATAGCACGCTTAAACACTGATGGTTCTGTTGATGTTAGTTTTATTTCTGGCTCAGGGTTTAATAATGGTGGTGTTGCGGTTATAAAAACAAATGCACTTGGAGAAATTATGGTTGGAGGATCTTTCACAGGTACATACAACGGAATTGATGTAAACCGATTGGTATTATTGAATCCAAATGGAATTTTAAGTCCAAATTTTGATATTGGAACAGGCCCAGCATCTGCAACAGTTTATGATTTGGCTCTAGACTCAGATGGCTCCTGGTATATTGGAGGTTCGTTTTCTATTTTTGATTCTCAAAATCAAGGCAGATTGGCTAAAATTGATGCCTTTGGTGTTCTGGACGTAGGCTATTTAACCGCGGGTGTTGGTTTCGATAATTCAGTTTTAAAAGTACTTTCATTATCTGATAATAAAACAATGGTTTTTGGGAGTTTTACAAAGTTTAATGGAGCGAGTTCATTAAGAATAGCAAGGTTATTAATTGACGGAACATTAGATGCAACATTCAACACATTAGGTTCTGGGGCAGATGGGATAATTAGAAATGCAATTATTCAGTCAGATAATAAAATGATTTTGGTAGGAAGTTTTAAGAATTATAACGGAGTCTCGGCAAATAGAATAATAAGAATTTTAGAAGATGGTTCTATTGATCCTAGTTTTATTGTTGGAACAGGGACCAATAATCAGATTTATGCAGTAGCATTACAGCCAGATGGCAAAATAATAATTGGAGGAAATTTTACAAATTATAACGGTACTCTGGTTAATAGAATCACACGGTTGTTGCCTGATGGAACGATAGATGCAAATTTTAATGTTGGATTAGGAGCTGATGCAATTGTAGAAACCGTTTTGTTGCAGTCAGATGGTAAGATTGTAGTTGGTGGCAGGTTTGTGACTTTCAATGGAAATTCTTATAATCATTTGGTTCGTTTAAACGTTGATGGGAGTATTGATGCTGGTTTTTCTATAGGAATAGGATTTGATAAATACGTATATACAATAGCAAAACAAGCAGATGATAAATTGATTCTTGGCGGAACATTTTCAAATTATAATGGTGTTTCTGCAAAAAGAATAGTCAGATTAAATACGGATGGAAGTTTAGATGTTTCATTTGTAATTGGAACAGGATTTAGTAATGGAGAGCTTAGAACAATTCTAATTCAGCCCGATGGTCGAATTTTGGCTGGAGGTACTTTTTCGGGAACGTATAACGGGACTATTGTAAAACGGATGCTGAGATTACTCTCGACAGGGGTTTATGATAACAGTTTTTCAGTAAATTTAAATGGCACATTATTTTCGAGTTGCTTTACGCAGAATAACGATGTCATAATTGGAGGAAATTTTAATTCGGTTTCGGGAATAACAAAACACCGTGTGGCTCGAATTAAATTATGTACTAATAGCTCTAGTCTTAATGAAACTGCATGGACAAATGGACCTCCTTCTGGAGGAAAAGAATTGATTTTTCACGATGATTATGTCATTACAAATTCGGTTAATGTGTGTAGTTGCTCCATTGATTCGGGTAAAAAAGTAGTGGTTTCAAATGGCAAAACTTTAGGATTAACATTTAACTATATAGGCTTAGGAACTCTAATTTTAGAAGATAGCGCTAGTTTGTATCAATCTGATGATGAAATTATTAATACTGGAATTGTTGAGGTGAAAAGAAAATCAACTCCAATCCTTAAATTCGATTATACGTATTGGTCATCTCCGGTGATGAATCAAAAGCTATTTGATGTGTCTCCAAATACATTGTCGGACAAGTTTTTCTCTTTTGATACTGCTATTGAAGATTGGATTAACGAATCTCCTTCAAATAATATGATTAACGGGAAAGGCTATATAATTAGAGGGCCTCAAGATTACTCCACAACTATTGCAGCTGTATACGAAGCTGTTTTTAAAGGCGTTCCAAATAATGGGATTGTCTCGATTCCTATTGGTGCAACAGATACTTCGAATTTAATAGGGAATCCGTATCCTTCTGCTATAGATGCAGATTTGTTCTTAAATAAAAATTCAGGAATTATAGACGGAACCATTTATTTTTGGACGCATAACACGCCAATTACTAATAATATTTATACCTCAAATGACTATGCGATGTATAATCTTTTGGGAGGTGTTGGTACAAGTGCAGCTATAAATTTAGGAGGAAATAATAGTAAACCAAATGGCAAAATCGCTTCAGGTCAATCGTTTTTTGTTACGAGTATTAATGGTGGAGGAACGGCTGTTTTTAATAATAGTATGCGTATTGTGGAGCAGAATACGTTTTTCTATAAATCAAATTCGAATGAGAAAATAAAATATTCTAATGGAATAGAAAAGCATCGAATTTGGTTGAATTTGTCCAATACTCAAGGAGCTTTCAAGCAAATATTAGTTGGTTATGCAACTGCTGCGACGAATCAAATTGATCGTTCGTTTGATGGAGAGACTTTTGATGGGAATGAGTTTTTAGATTTTTATAGTATCAATCAAGGAGTTAATTTAGCCATTCAAGGAAGAGCTTTACCTTTTGAAGAAAATGATGAAGTGCCTATAGGATATAAAACGGAAGTCGAGGGGACTTTTAATATAAATATCGATGAAATTGATGGACTATTAGCTAATCAGTCGGTTTTTATAGAGGACAAAACAACAAATCTAATTTATGATTTGAAAAAAGAAGGATATTCCTTTTTTACCCAAAAAGGAGTTTTTAATGATCGTTTTGTTTTACGATATACAAATAAGAATTTAAGCACTAATGATTTTAATCCAAATGGAAATCAAGTTTTAATTTCTTGTAAAAATCAACAAATCAAAATCAGTTCTCTTAACCAAATAATTGAAAAGGTCTCGATTTATGATTTATTAGGAAGGAAAATATATCAAAAAAAGAATATTGAGACTGCTGAAACAACAATTTATGATTTGGCTTTAAGCCCGCAGATTTTAATCATAAAAACCCAATTACAAAGCGGTAAAAGTATAGTTGAAAAAATTCTATTTCAGTAAAATTGAGGCATAAAAAAACCATCTTTTTACAGATGGTTTTATATATAAAATTAAAATGAGTTTATTTTCCTTTAACAGAAGCCTCAAGATTTCTTTCAATAGCGTGTCCAGGTCTTGACCATTTTGGTTTTTCGCCCAAAGCTTCAAATTTAGAATCAGCAGCTTCAACAGTTTGAGGTTGAACTACTTTAGTGAAAGGTTTTTGAGGAATTAAACCTAGCATTTCAAACATTTTCATGTCTTCGTTTACATCTGGATTTGGAGTTGTCAATAATTTGCTGCCTGCAAAAATAGAATTAGCTCCTGCAAAAAAGCACATGGCTTGACCTTCACGACTCATGTCCATTCTTCCAGCTGAAAGACGAACTTGAGTTTCAGGCATAATAATTCTAGTTGTAGCAACCATTCGAATCATTTCCCAAATTTCTACTGGTTTTTGTTCTTCTAATGGTGTTCCTTCAACGGCTACCAAAGCATTAATTGGCACGGATTCTGGTTGCGGGTTTAAAGTAGAAAGGGCCACAAGCATACCGGCTCTATCTTCAACACTTTCTCCCATTCCTATAATTCCACCACTGCAAACAGTAACATTTGTTTTACGAACATTTTCGATGGTTTGTAAACGATCTTCAAATCCACGAGTAGATATAACTTCTTTATAATATTCTTCAGAAGTATCTAAATTATGATTGTATGCGTATAAACCAGCTTCGGCTAAACGTTGCGCTTGGTTTTCAGTAATCATCCCAAGAGTACAGCACACTTCCATGTCCATTTTGTTTATGGTACGAACCATTTCAAGGACTTGGTCAAATTCAGGACCGTCTTTAACATTTCGCCATGCAGCTCCCATGCAAACACGAGAAGAACCCCCAGATTTTGCATTCAAAGCTTGTGCTTTTACTTGACTTACGGACATTAAGTCATTTCCTTCAATATCCGTGTTGTAACGAGCGGCTTGTGGGCAATATCCACAATCCTCTGAGCAACCACCTGTTTTTATAGACAATAATGTTGAAACTTGAACTACGTTAGGATCATGATTCTCTCTATGAATAGTAGCTGCTTCATAAAGCAAGTCCATCATAGGTTTGTTATATATTGCAATGATTTCTTCTTTAGTCCAATTGTGTTTTGTGATACTCATCGATACGATTTTTAATGCCCCAAAAGTAATCAAATTGTTTCAAACAAGCAATGTAGAGCCTTCTAAAATGGATTTAGAAAATAATTTAAAATCGGTTTAATTTAATCCGCTACATATTTGTTGTTTGTGTATAACATAAGAAGAAGAGTTACAATTACCGAAGAGGCAATTCCTTCAAACAATAAGGAAATACAATAGGTATTAACGGTAGGATTTCCTCCAAAAAGGAATGTTTTAGATAGCGATTGAATATATGTATCTCCACCTCGCATATAACTGTAAAACAAAAGCCCAATAATACTCAAGAACACTCCAACCAGTGAAGTGGCGAAGGCAGAAATAGCATTAGAAACAAAGTTCTTTTTGCCTTCGTTAAGGTTCATTTTGATAGTTTGGTTCACGCCATAAAAAACAAAAACCACGTTTAATAAACGTAAGGCTGTGATGTTTCCCAATCCTAAAAGAATCATCAGTAAAAAATAAAGACCAATTCCTAAAAAGATGATGAATCCGTTGCGAAATTCTTTTGGTAGTTTCATGAGATTAGATTTAAAAGTTAAAAATAATACTTCACTGATAAACAATGGAATAGAAACTAAAATTACAAAAAAAATAGTAACAATTTTCGAATTTAGTAAAAGATTTTTATTCTCTTACAAGTTGTCAAGAAAGGATTTTGCTTCATTTCTATCTATTTCTAGTTGGATTTTCAAGAAGGATACTGATTCAAATTTTTGTTCGGAACGAATTCGGTGTAAAACAGAAACAGTTATGTTTTGATGGTATAAATCTTGGTCAAAATCGAAAAAATTAATTTCAATTGAATGGTTTTCGCCATCAACAGTAGGGTTAAATCCTATGTTCATCATCCCAAAAATACGTTCGCCATTTATAATGCTGTAAACAATATAAACACCATTTTGTGGAATCAGCTTGTAATTTTCTTCTATTTTAAGATTAGCCGTTGGAAAGCCAATAGTTCTGCCAAGTTGTTTTCCTTTGACAATAGTACCAGATAAAAAATAATGATAACCTAAGTATTTATTGGCCAAAGCAATATCACCTTGTTCTAAAGCATTTCTAATTTTTGTAGAGCTAACCGAGATATCATTGATTTCCTGAGCTGATATTTCTTCAACTTCAAAGCCATATTGTTTTCCAAAATCTATTAAATCATCAATATTTGCGGTGCGATTTTTGCCAAATCGATGGTCGTGACCAATGATTATTTTATGGATATTGAATTTATTTACAAGAACTGTTTTTACAAATTCTTCGGCGGTTAACTGAGAAAAACTTTCGTCAAAAGGATGTATAACTAAATTCTCAATGCCTGATTGTTCTAACAAATCTATTTTTTCAGAAATGGTATTCAATAATTTTATTTCTGAATGTTCCTGAAGAACCATTCTTGGATGCGGAAAAAAAGTAAGCACTAAGCTTTCATATTTTCCGTTTTCGGTATTTTGAGTGATTTTTTCCAGAATCTTTTTATGACCAATATGCACGCCGTCAAAAGTACCTAGCGTAAGAATTGTCTTTTTTGAGGAAATGAAATCAGTAATAGAATGAAAAATTTTCAAAGCAAATGTTTTATAATGCTGCAAATTTATACTATCTATTTCAAATCTAAAGTAATGATGAATTGATTTTCGGTAGATTTCAGTGTATCCTTTAAAAAATGAACAAAAAAACAACTAAAAGTTAGATTGAATTCTATTTAACATTGGAAAATAGCATGCTTTGGTACGTAATTGAATTAAATGGTTTAATTTTGAGTATCAAATTATTTCCAAATCATGAATAGAATATTATTTTTTGTGCTACTTGTATTTTCATTTTCGGCGGTTAATGCTCAAAAGGCATCGCCGTGGAAAAGAATTAATCAAGGTGGAATATCATTTTCGGATCGGGTGAATGCTAAACCAGATTTAGCAGGGCAATTAGTGTTTGAATTGGATGAAATGGCTATGAGTCAATCTTTACAGTTGGCTAATGGGAAAACAGCAAAAGAGAGTCAAGTTCAAATTACGATTCCAAATGCTAAAGGTATTCTTGAAACATTTTTGGTTTGGGAATCATCGAATTTTGCCCCTGAATTGCAAGCAAAATTTCCTGATATTAGAGCTTATGCAGGAACTGGAATAACAGATCGTAATGCTACCATACATTTTAGTTTTTCGCCAAAAGGAATTCAAACCATGATTTTGAGAGGAGATAGTGAGTCTGAATTTATAGAGCGTTATGCTAAAAGCAAGTCGGTTTATGTACTTTTTAATTCTAAAACTAGAAAAAAAGGGAATTTATCATTCGCTTGTAAAACGGAAGATGTGGCTCTTAATAAACAGTTGTATAAAAAAACCAGTAAAATAAGTTCCAATACAGGTGTTTTCAAAACATTGAGATTAGCTTTATCATGTACAGGGGAATATACTGTTTTTCATGGAGGGACTGTGAATGGTGCATTGACAGCGATGAATGCAACGATGGCAAGGGTAAATGGAATTTTTAATAAGGATTTAGCAATTCAATTGAATCTTGTTGCGACTAATGCAGATATAATTTATACTAATGCTCTTACGGATCCATATTCAGATGAGACTGTGGGATTAGCTACTGTTGCAGGCTGTACTGGGGATTGTCCTGGAACTTGGAATAAAGAAGTGCAAAGCACTATAACAACTGTAATAGGAGAAGCTAATTATGATATAGGGCATTTATTTGCGGCTACTGGTGGAGGTGGTGATGCGGGCTGTATTGGTTGTATCTGTGATGCATTAACAACTACAAATTCAACGCCGCCCTATCAACTAGGAAAGGGAAGTGCCTATACTTCACCTTCAGATGGAATTTCCCAAGGAGATACTTTTGACATTGATTTTGTTGCTCATGAAATGGGACATCAATTAGGGGCAAATCACACCTATTCCTACGATATTGAAGGAACTGGTATGAGTGTGGAGCCGGGAAGTGGATCCACTATTATGGGGTATGCGGGAATAACAGATTATAATGTACAAAGTAATTCAGATGATTATTTTACCTATGTAAGCATTAAGCAAATACAAGATAATCTTTCGAATAAGAGTTGTCCAGTTAGCACAACGTTAACAAGTCAAACGCCAACTGTTAATGCTGGGGCAGATTTTACCATTCCAAAAGGGACGGCATTTGTTTTAACAGGAACCGGATCTGATCCTAATGGAAATACTCTTACATATTGTTGGGAGCAAAATGATACTGCGATAACAGAATCTGGGGCAAATAGTCTCACTTTTCCAACAAAAGTAGACGGGCCTCTTTTCCGATCTTTGAAGCCAACGAGTTCTCCTATTCGTTACATGCCGGCTCTTAATAGTGTTTTGATCAATAAATTATCTACAACTTGGGAATCTGTTTCTGATGTAGCAAGAACGCTTCATTTTACTTTGACAGCCAGAGACAATGCTGCTCAGGGCTTTGCGCAAACGAATACCGATACTAAGATTGTAACAGTGAGTGGTACAATAGGTCCGTTTGCAGTAACTTCTCAAAATGTGGTAGATTCTGGTTGGCCTTTAGGAAGTAGTCAAACTATTACTTGGAGTGTCAATAATACGAACAACTTGCCAGGTTCTAGTAATGTGAATATCAAATTATCTACAGATGGAGGATTAACTTTTCCAATAGTTTTAGCGGCTAATACTCCTAATGATGGTAGTGAAACAATTACCGCTCCAGGTGTAGCAGAAACAAATTGTAGAATTTTAATTGAACCAACAGCTAATATATATTATGCTATAAATAGTGAACCTTTTGCTATAGGATATTCTGTTACATCAACTTGTAATACCTATCCTTTTACTTCCACTTCATTTGCTATAGTTGATTCTCAGTCTTATACTACAAAAACGATAACAGTGCCGGCTTCTTCAGGAGTAATTTCGGATGTGAATATTGCGGTAGATTTTACACACACTTATTTGTCTGATGTGCAAATTGAGGTAATTAACCCACAAGGTACAACGGTAAAATTATTCGAAAGAAGTTGCAATCAATCCGGGAATTTAATATTGAATTATGATGATTTAGGAGTTGCGTTAGCTTGTGGAACAACTACTGCGCAAACAGTATCGCCATTTGAACCTTTGAGTGTGTTTAATGGTTTAAATCCTCAAGGGAATTGGCAATTTAGAGTTAGAGATGCTTATGTTAGTGATACAGGAACTTTGAATTCAGCAGCTATAACTATTTGTACTAAATCATACGCTACGCTGGCAGCACCGAGTTTCGATATCGGTAATTTTGTTGTGTATCCAAATCCAAATAAAGGTAATTTTAACATTCAATTTATAAGTACGGCTATGTCTGGAGTGAAAGTATTGGTACATGATTTATTAGGCAGAAAAATCTACGAAAATAAATTTTCTAATGGAGTAAATTTCAATGAGAATATTCAGTTGAAAAATGTGCGAACAGGGATTTATCTTCTTACAGTTATTGATGGAGATAGAAAAGAAGTTAAAAAATTAGTTATTGAATAAGCTTAAAATATAAATTATAATATTAAAAAGGGAAGCAAAACTGCTTCCCTTTTTATTTTCCATTGTATGATGTCATGGTGTTTTCTAATCCAGCTGTTCCGAAGGATTTTATGATTTCGGAAGCTAATTCTAATCGTTCAGGAAGTGCTGTTTTTTCAGTGTCATCCCAATCGCCTAAAACATAGTCTACTTGTTTTCCTTTTTTGAATTCGTCGCTGATTCCAAATCTAAAACGGGTGTATTGTTGTGTATTCAGAATTAAATTAATGTTTTTGAGTCCATTATGTCCTCCGTCGCTTCCTTTAGGCTTGATGCGAATGGTTCCAAAAGAAAGATTTAAATCGTCAGTAATAGCCATAATGTTTTCTAGCGGAATATTTTCTTTGTCCATCCAGTATTTAACTGCTTTACCGCTGAGGTTCATGTAGGTATTTGGTTTTAAAAGCAAAAAGGTTCTTCCTTTAAACTTATATTCAGCGAGAGATCCTAGCTTTACGGTTTCGAAAGTAAGGCCTTCTTTTTTGGCTAAAAAATCTAAAACTTTAAAACCTATATTGTGTCGTGTATTTACGTATTCGGCGCCAATGTTGCCTAATCCAACAATTAAAAATTTATTACTCACACTTTTCATATTGTTTTTTTGGTGTTCGTGAACCTCTGGTTTTATATAATCTGTTTTGTCTGCTGTTTTTGTAGATAGAAACCGTTTTGTTATCCATTTTATCATGTTGCAAAAATAGACTTAATTAGAATATTGGACTAATTTGGGTATTGGATTTTTCAGAAAAACGAGTTTAGAAATAAAATAGTTCTAGATAGCCCTGATGGTAGTGGCATCCTTTTATGCTAATCCCGACATTTCGGGATGGCATGAAAGATAGAACGGACAGCGGGAGGAGTGTTGTTATGAAAACAAATAGTGTGCTCCTAAAAAAGTATAAAGCAAAAAAAAGCACCAGTTGTGTAACTGATGCTTTCTTGAATGATTGAAAAAAATTATTTTTTCTTTCCTTTTGCAGGAGCTTTTGCTGCTTTTGCTGCTTCTTGAGCTGCTTTCATAGCCGCACGAGAAATTCTTACTTGACAAACAACAGTGTTGTCTGGGTGCATTAATTTGTATTTGTCAGAAACAAGTTTCGTAACGTACAATTTGTTACCCATTTCAAGTGGAGTAATGTCAGCTTCAACAAAATCAGGAAGATTTGCTGGTAAAGCTTTTACTTTTAATTTACGAGTGTTCAAACGTAAAACACCACCTGCAAGAACACCTTTAGATGTTCCAACAATTTTCACAGGAACTTCCATAGTGATTTCTTTGTCATCAAATAATTGAAAGAAGTCAATATGTAAAATCTTGTCAGATACAGGGTGAACCTGGATATCTTGTAAAATGGCATTGAATGATTTTCCGTTTCCAAGATCAATCACAACTGTGTGTGCGTTTGGAGTGTAAACCAAGTTTTTGAAAGCCATAACTTCTGCTGAGAAATGAACTGCCTGATTTCCTCCGTATAATACGCAAGGAACCAATCCAGCATTACGTAAGGCTTTA
>CAUPOP010000041.1:0-25006 GCA_963512955.1 uncultured Flavobacterium sp.
CCTGCTCCTGCTCCTGTAGCTCCAAGAGTTCCAAAACCGTGTGCATCATCAACAAGTAAACGGAAATTGTATTTCTTTTTCATTTCTACTACTTCCTTCAACTTTCCTTGTTGCCCACGCATTCCAAAAACACCTTCGGTAATAAATAAAATACCTCCACCGTTTTCTTCTGCAAGTTTTGTAGCACGTTGCAAGTTTTTCTCCATGCTTTCTACATCATTATGACGATACGTAAAACGTTTCCCCATATGCAAACGAACACCATCTATAATACAAGCATGCGCATCAACATCATAAACTATAACATCATTTTTAGTAACCAAAGCATCAATAATCGAAACCATTCCTTGGTATCCAAAATTCAATAAATAAGCAGATTCTTTCATTACAAAAGCTGCTAATTCTTGCTCCAATTGCTCATGGTATTTTGTGTGTCCACTCATCATACGCGCTCCCATTGGGTAAGCCGCACCATATTCAATTGCTGCATCAGCATCCGCTTTACGAACTTCTGGATGATTAGCAAGACCTAAATAATCATTCAAACTCCAGTTCAAAATATCTTTTCCCTGAAACTGCATTCTTGGCCCTAATTCTCCCTCAAGTTTAGGAAAAACAAAATAACCTTCCGCTTGTGAAGCCCATTTACCTAATGGTCCTTTATTGTTTTGAATTCTTTCGAATAAATCTTTTACCATGATATATTGAAGTATTATATTTTTTTTACAAGTTGCAAAAATAAATATTTATAATTTATTATACTCTTGAAAGCAAATTTATTTTCAAGGAGCAATTTCCTGCTATTCATTCTAATCTTTTTTTCTAAAATCTTTTTTTCCCAAGACTTTGCAGGAACTTCCTTTGGTCGTTCTGTAAAATCAGGAAAAAAATAGCTTTTCTCAAAAAAAGGATTTCCATTTCTATCAGGGCTAGAGCGTTATTTTATCCAGAAACTTTGTACATTTGAACTACATTTTTCAATTGCAAAAATCAATCTCAATAAACTATGTCACCAGACAACAAAGAATTAAAACTTGCCGTCCTAATTGATGCTGACAACGTGCCTTACAGCAATGTAAAAGGTATGATGGAAGAAATCACCAAATTTGGAACACCAACTACCAAACGTATTTATGCAGATTGGACAAAACCTAATGCAGGAGGTTGGAAATCAGTTCTACTAGAACATGCCATAACTCCCATTCAACAATACAGCTACACGGTAGGTAAAAATTCTTCGGATTCAGCCATGATTATTGACGCCATGGATTTATTATATTCAGATAAAGTTGATGGATTTTGCATTGTTTCCAGCGATTCTGATTTCACACGATTAGCCATTCGTTTGCGTGAATCTGGCATGAAAGTCATAGGAATTGGCGAAAAGAAAACACCCAATTCATTTATTGTTGCCTGTGACCGATTTGTTTATATTGAAGTTTTAGATGGAGCCATCAAAAAGAAATTACCAAAACGTACAACTGATCCTAAAAAACTAACCGAAAAACCTGTAGAAAAATCACTTAACAAAATAGATATTCAAACCATTGAATTAATCGAAACTACAATAGAAGACATTTGTGATGATGATGGATGGGCTTTCCTTGGTGATGTAGGTAATCTTATTGTAAAGAAAAAACCAGAATTCGACCCCAGAAATTATGGCTTTTCAAAACTGACACCCATGCTAAAATCACTAACAGATATATTAGAAATTGACGAAAGAGATTCCGACAAAAAAGGGATCAAACATGTATTTGTAAGATTGCGATACAGCTAAACAAAAAAGGAGGACGTTTATAGTCCTCCAGTTGTTGATTTTGATTTACCATTATCTAACTTATACTTTTACTCGTATAGCTGACTATTGAGTTGTCTTGTTTTACTGTGAAAACCGACATACGCAAGTAATTAATCAAAACCACACTCAAAGTTACAAATAAATAACTGAAAAACAATTATTTAACCATCATTTAACACGTATTCAGTTGGTCTCAAACCTGACATCCTTAATTCCCAAATTCCTCTTTAAAACATTTGTTTAAAAATGTATCTTTGAAAACTAAATTTCAAAATCAACAAAATGCAACTCGTTTTCGCTTCTAACAACAAAAATAAAATCACAGAAATCCAAAGCATTCTTCCCGAAACAATCAAAATTTTAAGTTTAGAAGATATCGGTTGCTATGAAGAGATACCTGAAACTGCAGATACTATTGAAGGAAATGCTATTTTGAAAGCTAATTATGTTTCCGAAAAATACGGATTTGATTGTTTTGCAGATGATACTGGACTTGAAGTGGACGTATTAAATGGAGCACCAGGAGTATATTCAGCAAGATACGCTGGTGAGCAACGCGACGCGGATGATAACATGAATAAATTATTAACAGCACTAAAGGATAGTTCAAACCGAAAAGCACAATTCAAAACTGTAATTACACTAAATCTAAAAGGGAAACAGGAATTGTTTACAGGAATTGTTCGAGGAGAAATTACTTTGGAAAAATTTGGAAATAAAGGTTTTGGTTACGATCCCATTTTTCAACCCGATGAATACCAAGAAACTTTTGCCCAATTACCATTAGAAATCAAAAATAAAATAGGCCATCGTGGAAAAGCTACTCAACTATTAATAGCGTTTTTAAAAGCAATCGAATAATTGTTTTAAATACAACATTTTTTATTCAAATTTTTAAATTTATAGACGAAATTATACCCTTAAATTATAAATCCTAAATTCAAAATTTCAAATTTCAATTATAACTTTCTGATAATCAAATTATAATAAAACATTAAATCTTAAAATAGCATTAGTTTATATGGATTATAAACAGTAATTTTGCACCCTATTTTAAAAATACATATGAATAAATTTGAACAATTAGGATTGAGTGAATCGTTACTGAAGGCGATTTTAGATCTAGGATTTGAAAATCCGACCGAAGTACAGGAGAAAGCGATTCCCCTATTATTGGAAAAAGACACAGATATGGTTGCGTTGGCTCAGACAGGGACAGGGAAAACAGCAGCTTTTGGTTTTCCGCTAATTCAGAAAATTGATGCCAACAACAGAAATACACAAGCATTAATTTTATCTCCAACACGCGAACTTTGTTTACAGATTACTAACGAAATTAAAAACTACTCTAAATACGAAAAAGGTATTAATGTAGTAGCAGTTTACGGTGGGGCTAGTATTACAGAGCAAGCAAGAGACATTAAAAGAGGTGCACAAATTATTGTTGCAACTCCAGGTAGAATGCAAGATATGATTAACAGAGGATTGGTAAACATTTCTCAAATCAACTATTGTGTTCTTGACGAAGCTGACGAAATGTTGAACATGGGTTTCTACGAAGACATCGTAAACATCCTTTCTACATCTCCAGACGAAAAAAGTACATGGTTGTTCTCTGCAACAATGCCACAAGAAGTTGCTCGAATTGCAAAACAATTCATGCACGATCCTTTAGAAATTACAGTTGGTGCTAAAAACTCAGGTTCAGCAACGGTTTCTCACGAATTTTACCTTGTAAATGCACGTGACCGTTACGAAGCTTTGAAACGTTTAGCCGATGCTAATCCAGACATTTTCTCAGTAGTATTTTGTAGAACAAAACGTGATACACAAGCTGTTGCCGAAAAATTGATTGAAGACGGGTATAGCGCTGCCGCTTTGCATGGAGATTTATCTCAAGCACAACGTGATGGTGTAATGAAATCTTTCCGTGGAAGACAAATCCAAATGTTAGTAGCTACTGATGTTGCTGCTCGTGGAATTGACGTTGATAATATTACTCACGTAGTAAATTACCAATTACCTGACGAAATCGAAACGTACAATCACCGTTCAGGCCGTACAGGTCGTGCTGGTAAATTAGGAACTTCTATTGTAATTGTAACTAAAAGTGAATTACGTAAAATTTCTTCAATCGAAAGAATCATCAAACAAAAATTTGAGGAAAAAACAATTCCTTCTGGAATTGAAATCTGTGAAATTCAATTGTTGCACTTAGCTAACAAAATAAAAGACACAGAAGTTGATCACGAAATTGACAACTATCTTCCTGCAATTAATAATGTACTTGAAGGTTTATCGAAAGAGGAACTAATCAAAAAAATGGTCTCTGTAGAGTTTAACCGTTTTATCAATTATTACAAGAAAACAAGAGATATTTCTTCTCAATCTTCAGGTTCTGACAGACGTGAGCGTGACGATAGAGACGGAGCTCCAAGAGAAAATAATAATGGTGGTGCAACAAGATATTTCGTGAACATTGGTTCAAGAGATAATTTTGATTGGATGTCATTGAAAGATTACTTGAAAGAAACATTAGACTTAGGTCGTGACGATGTATTCAAAGTAGACGTAAAAGAAGGTTTCTCTTTCTTTAATACAGATCCAGAACACACGGATAAAGTAATGGAAATATTGAACAACGTACAATTAGAAGGACGTAGAATCAATGTTGAGATTTCTAAAAATGACGGTGGTGGAAGACGTGACCATAACGGAAGAAATTCTGGTGGAAGAAGTTCAGCTCCAAGAAGAGAAGGAAATTTTGCTCCAAGAAGAGAAGGTGGTTTTAGAAGCGACAGAGGATCTGCTCCAAGAAGAGAAGGTGGTTTTTCATCAGATAGAGGTTCTAGAGAAGGTTCTTCTGAAAGAGCGCCAAGACGTTCGGAAAGCTTTGGTGATTCACCAAGACCAAGAAGACCAAGAAGAGACTAACATTTACTGTTAATTTTCTTATAATTATATAGAAACTACAAAATATTTAATCCTGATTTATTACTTTTAAAGTTTTAAATTAGCTTATGAAATATTTTGTAGTTTTCTTTTTTTTGGTTCTATCAGTAACTGCTGTTGCGCAAGATGTAGAACCTTCCCAAAGAGTTTCTGGTACTATAATCAATGATATTACGAATCAGCCTTTACCAAATGTAAACATTATAAATGTCAATAAAGTAAGAGGTGCAACTACAGATTCAAATGGATATTTTGAAATAAACGTACAACCAAACGATACTTTACACTTTACAATTTTAGGATTTCAATCCCTAAGAGTTCGCGTAACAAACGATTGGATAAAAAATAAAACTACTAAAATTCGACTTACCGAAAAAGCAATTGCGCTTGAAGAAGTAGTCATAAGACCTTTTAACTTAACCGGTTATTTAGAAGTTGACACCAAATTAATCCCTACAAAAGAAAACTACCGTTATAGCATATCAGGATTAACACAAGGTTATGAAGCTGGCGAATATTCTCCAAATGCATTTGGAAGAGTTTTAGGATCCATATTCAACCCCGCTGATGTTCTCTATAATTTCTTTGGAAAAAACCCAAAAGAGCTCAAAAAACTTAAAGAAATGAAGAAAGATGACACTGTCAGAACGCTTCTGGAATCTAAGTTTGACAGAGAAATGATTGCTGTGTTATTAGGTGTTGATGTAAAGGAAATTGCCGAAATATTACAGCGCTGTAATTACTCTGAATCTTTTATACAGACTGCAAATGATTTACAAATCATGGATGCTATAAGCTCTTGCTATGAAGAATATAAAGTATTAAAAAAGAAATAACAGTTTCGTTTTAGAACCGTTCAAACAAAACAATTCCAAATTACTAAACTAATTTGGAATTTTTTATTTGTAGAAAACCATTTGCAAAAAAGAAATCGTTTACATTTACTTAAATAATAACGAACTAATATATAAAAAAACATATCATGGCAAAAAGTCAAGACGCTAAAAAAACAGTAAAGAAAGAACCGCTTAAAACGGCAAAAGAAAAGAAAGAAGAAAAAAGAGAAAAGAAAAATAGTCCAAAAAGAGACTAAAATTTAGTGTTCAGTTTCGTTTTGATACTGAACACTATTTTTTTTAAATACCGAACACTGAATACTATTTAACTGGAATAGTAGCTAAAATTTCTAATACAAATTTCCAGAATTTCTGAGCTGATGAAATACTCGCTCTTTCATCTGGAGAATGTGCTCCGTGAATCGTTGGTCCAAAAGATATCATATCCATCTCTGGATAATTAGTTCCTAAAATCCCACATTCTAAACCAGCGTGACAAGCAACAACTTTTGGCTTTTCATGATTTTGTTTTTCATAAATTCCCACCAAAACATCTAATATTTCTGATTTTGAATTTGGCGTCCAGCCCGGATAGGAACCCGAAAATTCTACTTCGCAACCCATTAATTCAAAAGCAGAACGCAAAGCATTAGCCAAATCAAATTTTGAAGTTTCTACAGAAGAACGTGTTAAACACTGAATAGAAAGCTGTCCATCCCCTACTACCACTTTAGCAATATTATTGGAGGTTTCAACTAAATTATCAAAATCAGCACTCATTCTATACACCCCATTATGAGCAGTATACATGGCTCTAACAAAGTAAAACTGAGCAATTGAAGGCATTATTTTAGCTGGAACGATTTTCAATTTTTCAAAAACCACTTCAAGATTTGGTTCGGTAGTTTTGAACTCCACTTTTATTTCGTTAACAATTTGCTGCATATCAAAAACAAACGCTTCATCATACACTTCGGCAATAATAACTTTCGCTTGACTTTCACGAGGAATCGCATTACGCAAACTTCCTCCTTTTATTTCAGCAATTTGTAAACCAAAATTATCAAAACCATCAAACAATAATCGGTTCATGATTTTATTGGCATTCCCTAAACCTTTATGAATATCCATTCCAGAATGCCCACCTTTCAAACCTTTAACGGTAATAGTATATCCTACTGAACCTTCCGGAGTTTCTTCTTCATCATATTCAGCAGTTGCTGTAACATCAATTCCTCCTGCGCAACCAATATCAATTTCATCATCCTCTTCTGTGTCTAAATTTAAAAGAATTTGCCCTTGAAGAATCCCTCCTTTTAGGTTCAAAGCACCTGTCATTCCTGTTTCCTCGTCAATGGTAAACAAAGCTTCAATTGCAGGATGCGGAATATCTGTGCTCTCTAGAATAGCCATAATAGTAGCTACACCAAGACCATTGTCAGCACCTAGCGTTGTACCCTTAGCGCGTACCCAATCTCCGTCAACATACATATCAATTCCCTGTGTGTCAAAGTCAAAAACGGTATCCGCATTTTTTTGGTGTACCATATCCAAATGCCCTTGAAGCACAATTGTTTTTCGGTTTTCCATACCCGCAGTCGCTGGTTTACGAATGATTACGTTACGTATTTCATCTTCAAAAGTTTCTAAACCAAGACTATTTCCAAAGTTTTTCATAAACTCAATAACACGCTCTTCTTTTTTAGAAGGACGAGGAACCGCATTCAAATCGGCAAACTTATTCCATAGTGCTTTTGGCTCTAGATTTCTAATTTCTTGACTCATTTATATTTGTTTGAAGTTTAACATTTCTAAGCTCCAAAGTTACAAAGTTTATATTTCTAGCTGATAAAAAAATATTTTTAATTACACTAAGAAGTATTGTAATTATATTTACAGTATTAAAATTTACAATGTGCAATCAAAATATTTTCTCCCTTCTTTTTTAATTGTTCAAATAGTAGTCCTGCAGCTTATTCCATTCTTCCCAGAACTGATAGAACAGCTGTACAGTAATGGTTTATACCCAATACTTTCTAATTCTTCAAGAGTAATATTCGGAAAAATTCCATTCTCTATGGGAGACTGCATTTATTTAGTTGTCATTATTAGTAGTTTTCTTTGGTTTTGGAACAAAAGAAAATCATGGAAATTGGCATGGAAAAACAACATTTTAAGCATATTAAGTTTCCTTTCTGTTTTTTATTTCTTGTTTCATTTGCTTTGGGGATTCAATTATTACAGGCAACCGCTTTTTGAAAAAATGAACATTCAAAGAGACTATTCTGATGCAGATTTGTTAGCTTTCACTAAAAAAATAATCGCAAAAACAAATTTAATCCAACACCAAATCACAAAAAACGATAGCTCAAAAGTGGTTTTTCCCTACTCTCAAGAACAAGTTTTTGAAATGAATGTAAATGGTTATCAAAACTTGGCTAAAGACTATCCTTATTTTACTTATAAAAATTTAAGCGCGAAAAAGTCTCTTATTAGTCTACCGCTAACCTATATGGGATTTGGTGGATATTTGAATCCGTTTACCAATGAAGCACAGGTTAATTATTTGATGCCAATGTATAATTCTCCAACCACAAGTTCACACGAAATGGCACATCAAATGGGATATTCTAGCGAAAGTGAATGTAATTTTATTGGATTTATGGCTTCGGTAAAAAACGATAATTTATACTTTCAATATTCTGGATATAGTTTTGCTTTGAATTATTGTTTGGCCAATTGGCATGTCAGAGATGAAAAAATATTTAACCAATTACTAAAAACTATCCATCCTGGAATTTTAAAAAACTATAAAGAAAGTGAGGATTTCTGGAAGCAGTATGAAACTCCAATCGAAAAAGGGTTTCATTTTTTTTATGATAATTTCTTGAAATTAAATCAGCAAAAAGATGGCATGGAAGGCTATAGTAAATTTGTAAATTTGATGGTTAATTATTATAAAAATAAAGATTTATAAATTTTAATGACGCTAGTTTATTAAATAGAAGAATACTTTTTAGAGAGTAAAAATTTCTGATACTAAATAGTAATACTTTCTTTGTAACAAAATCATTTTTTAGGTTACTAATGTTTATATGAGTGATAATTTAGAACATTCTTTTGTAAAGCAATTGCAAGAAAACCAGAATATAATCCACAAGATTTGTCGATTGTATACTAATGGTGAAGATGCACACAAAGATTTGTTTCAAGAAATCACTATTCAACTCTGGAAAGCGTTCCCTAAATTTAGAGGAGACAGCAAGTTTTCAACTTGGACATACAGAGTAGCACTAAATACAGCAATAACGCTTTACCGGAAAACCAAACGATCTATAGATACTGTTGAGTTTAAAGGTCAAAAGCATTTCACACCTAATATAGATTACAATTACGAAGAAGAAGAGCAAATAAAACTCTTATATAAAGCAGTTTACCAATTGAATGACATAGAAAAGGCCCTCGTTTTTATGTATTTGGAAGACAAAGATTATACAGAAATTGCCACAACATTAGGAATTAGTGAAGTAAATGCAAGAGTGAAAATGAATAGAATTAAAGGAAAATTAAAAAAAATACTAAATCCATTAGAATCATGAAAGAGCTGGATTTACTAAAAAAAGACTGGCAAAAGAGTGAGGCCTCTTTTGAACAAGTAAGCGAAAAAGAAATTTACAAAATGATCCATAAAAAATCCTCTTCAATTGTAAAGAGAATCTTGATTATTAGCATTTTGGAGGTTATATTATGGGTCTCAATTAATTTTGCTTTTAATTTAGATGATGATTTAAAGAAAATCAAACACGATGAATTAATTCAATATTTTGAAGTTTTGACGATTTTTAATTACGGTGTAATACTCGTTTTTATCTATTTGTTTTATAAAAATTACATCAACATTTCGGCTACTGTTTCAACTAAGCAGTTGATGAAAGATATTTTAAAAACACGAAAAACGGTTCAGTGTTATGTTTGGTATAATCTTGGAATGTTACTTCTGAGTTTATTTATTGGATTCGGAATTGCTTTTGCATATAATCCTGAAGTAAGTATTTTGAGAGATAAAATTGCTAACGACGGAAAAGTATTGGGGATCACAATAGGTATTCTACTTTTGACAATCGCTACTTTTTTTAGTGTTTTTTGGTTGTTCTACAGACTGCTTTATGGAATTCTACTCGGAAGATTGTATGCTAATTACAAGGAACTAAAAAAGATTGATTTATGATTTTATAAAAAAAGAGCTTATTTACATAAGCTCTTTTTTATTAATATTCCCATTGACGGGTTTTATTTAATTCTTCTTGTTCTTTAATCACTTCAGCAGGAATTACTTTTAAGAAAGAAGGATGTTGCTCAATGGCAAATTCTACTTTTTCTACAATTTCCTCAATAGTATCGTTTTCATAGTCAATCTTCAAAGGCTCCTTGATAATAAACGATTGAAGAATTCCCTTCTTTTTCATTCTAAGACCTTTTTTATCAAACGAACGACGAAATCCATCAATAACTATTGGGATTACAATTGGTTTGTGCTGCTTGATTATGTGAGCCGTTCCTTTACGAACAGGTTTAAACGATTTTGTAGTTCCCTGCGGAAAAGTAATTACCCAACCATCAGCTAAGGCAATCTTAATATTTTCAGTATCATTAGGATTTACATCTCTTTTTTCTGTTACATCAACTCCTTTTGAGCGCCAGGTTCGTTCTACTGTTATAGCTCCTATATAAGACAAAATTCTTGGTAATAATCCAGCTTGCATCGTTTCTTTGGCAGCAACATAGTAAATATTCATTTTAGGTTGCCAGAGGTAACATATATTTTTAATAGTGTCATCTCTACCGCTCAAGCTCGCATTAAAAACATGAAACATAGCAACAACATCTGCAAAATACGTTTGATGGTTTGATATAAAAAGTACGTTGTTATCTGGCAAAGTTCTTATGATTTCAGAACCTTCTATTTGTAATTCATTAAACCCTCGATAACGTCTATGTGTAATGGCTCCGAAAATTCGGATAAGCCATTTTTTTATAAATAGTATATGACCAAAAGGATTTCGCTTAAACAATCCCATATAATTAGTTGTATTTTTTATTAACGAGCAAACATACGAAATTTATTCTTTTTCCAATTTACATTTTCACCTTCAACTATCCTAAAACTGTATCATCGATAACTGATTTCAGAACTTCTTTTAATTCACTTAACATCATTGCAGTTGCTCCCCAAACCATGTGTTTTTCAATTTCAAAAGCTGGAACGCTAATATTATTCGCGTATGAAGTTGTTAACTTTGTATCCACAATAATAGCATCGCTCAAAAAAACAGAAAGTGGTAATTCAATAATATCAGCTACTTCACTAGGATCAGGACTGAAAGTGATTTGTTCTTTACAAATTCCTAAAAAAGGATGCACCATAAAATTACTTGGAGGAATGTACAACTCTGTAAATGTTTTTATAATCTCAATTTTATCTGGCTGAATTCCTACTTCTTCATGAGTCTCCCGTAATGCAGTTGTCTCATAATTTTCATCTTGTTGCTCAAATTTACCTCCTGGAAATGCTATTTGTGCCGAATGTACTCCTTTATATGAATTACGAAGAATTAAAACCAAATGTGTTTTATCATTTTTAGGATAAAACAACATCATTACAGCAGCAATTCTTGGATTTTCATCTCCACTTTGATTCTTTTTCAAACTTTCTATTCGTTCCAAAGGAGCCATTTTGATATGCGAATCAAAAGCTGGAAGTCTTGCTTCAATTAATTTGGGAACATACCGTAAAAATTCTTGGAAATCCATAATCAAAGTCTATTTTTGCAAACAAATAGCACATAAATATAGTTTAGAAAATACAATTTAACAACTTTTCTAGAACCAAAAAGTCACTAAAAATGTACAGTAAAGAAGAAACCCAACGATTAAAGCGTGAATTCTGGATTGCTTTCGCAGAAAAATATCCTCGAAAATGGCTATTATATGATACCAAAATCAAGGACTTCTCCTTTAAATTTTATGTTGACAATAAAAAAGCACAGGTACTTATTGATATAGAACCACGAAACAACATTAAAAGAATTGCTTATTTTGAAAAATTAGAAGCTTTAAAAAACATCTTAGACGAAGAATTTATTCAAGATTTAGTTTTCGAAAAAGACTTTACCCTTGAAAGTGGAAAAGTTATAAGCCGCATTTGGGTTGAAAAATTAGGAGTAGGTGTTAGCAATCGAAACTATTGGGATGCTATTTTTGATTTTTATAATGAAAAAATGAGTGCGCTAGAATTGTTTTATTTAGAGTACGATGAATTCATAAAAGATATCGAATAATATAGCACCAAATTTTCATAAATAATAAAGTCGCTAACGAGAGCGACTTTATTATTTGTTACATGTTGAAAATATTGTACACTATAATTCGGTCCTCATAATTAATATACAACTGCTTCCTATTGCCTTGTTTTTTTCTAGTTATGATTGAGAGAGTACAATCAACTCCATCATTATCTTTACAAGTAAAAGTGTACACAATATCAGTATCATTTTCTGTTCTATCTTGATAATCAATAATTTCGAACAACTGAATAATTTGAGAATAAACAACAATTCTGCTTTTATTAGTATCCAAAGAAACTAGAATATTAACCAATTCTAAGTCTGACCATTTTCCCCATTTCCCTTTTTCAGTTTTTTCTAAAACACTAAAACCAGATGTTTTAAATTTATAAACCTGACTGTATGATTTTTGAAAACCTAAACCTAAAAAAAGAAATAGTATAAATATTTTTGTTTTACTCATATCTAAAAATTAAAAATCAAATTGTATTAGTTCTGCTTTGGCGGCTTGAAAGTCAACTATCATTTCTTCAATAATGGCATTTACTGGTTTAATTTCATGTATTACCCCTGCAATTTGTCCTATTTCTAATTCGCCTTCAACTAAATCACCTTCAAACATACCTCTTTTTGCTCTTGCACGACCTAATAATTGACTCAATTCTTCTTTTGTTGGACATTTTTCATACAAATGTTGTACATCCTGATAAAATTTATTTTTAATCAATCGTACAGGCGCTAATTCCTTTAAAGTAACTTGTGTGTCCCCTTCTTTTACATTTAGAATAGCATTTTTAAAATCATCATGAGCTGAAGATTCAACTGATGCTGCAAAACGGCTTCCTACTTGAACACCGTCCGCACCTAGAATCATAGTCGCAAGCATCGCTCGGCCTGTAGCAATTCCGCCAGCCGCAATCAAAGGAATTTTTATTTTTTCCTTAACCATCGGAATCAAAGTGAGCGTCGTAGTTTCTTCTCTGCCGTTGTGTCCGCCAGCTTCAAAACCTTCGGCAACAATAGCATCAACACCAGCTTCTTGAGCTTTTAAAGCAAAAGCGGAACTGCTTACTACATGTACCACTGTTATTCCTTTTTCCTTCAAATAAGAAGTCCAGGTTTTAGGATTTCCAGCTGAAGTAAAAACAATTTTAACGCCTTCATCAACAATAATTTTTATGATTTCCTCTATGTTAGGATACAACATCGGAACGTTTACACCAAAAGGTTTTGAAGTTGCTTTTTTACATTTCTGAATATGTTCTCGTAATACTTCAGGATACATAGAACCTGCTCCTATCAATCCTAATCCACCAGAATTACTAACAGCACTTGCTAATTTATATCCACTGTTCCAAATCATTCCTCCTTGAATAATAGGATATTTAATCTTAAAAAGTGTTGTAATTTTATTCATATAAAAAATCAGAATTTTTAATTTTTAATTATTTTCCCAGTTGTAGCGTAAATATCGGATTCTAATTTATATAAATATATTCCTTTATTCAAGGTTTTTAATGAAATGACAACCGATTGGCCTGATATGTTTTTTTCTAAACCCTTTTGTCCCAAAATAGTATACATCACAAAAGTCCCTTTACTAAGGTTAGTAGGAAACGTAATTGATACTAAATCATTAGTTGGATTTGGATAAATCAACGCATCATTTTTAGATACATGAGCTACTGATAATCCATTAGCCAAAGCCAAACTAAAATCAGGAACTCCATATCCATATAGATTGTTAGGATTTGCAAATCGATCAGATACTTCTAGAATCAATTGCTTGATTTCAGCATTTGTCTTATTTGGAAAAGCCTGCCACAAACACGCTATCATCCCTGCCATTATTGGACTTGAAAAAGAAGTTCCATTACCTGTTACTATATTTCCAAATTCATCCGAAACATAATCAGATTGTCCTTGAGCTACAACATCCGGTTTTATCCTATTATCATATGATGGACCAATAGAACTAAAAGATGTAAGCATCTCCGTTGAATTTACAGCACCAACAGCAATTACTCCTGCCGCATCCGCTGGCACTGCAATATGTGAATCTGTATTAGGATCACCATCATTGTTAGAATTTCCAGCTGCAGCAACCACAATCATGCCCCGACTAAAAGCAATTACAGCTCCTCGAGACATGTAAGCTGTTGCACCGTCCATTTCACTATAAGTATGACTGTAAGCTGGTTTATCATAATCAAAGTATCCCAAAGATGTATTTATAATATCAACGCCTAGGCTATCCGCTTTTTCTGCCGCTTCAACCCAAAGTGATTCTTCAATAGGGTTTTCAGATGTATCATCTTCAGTAATGAATAAATAATAGGAAGAATCTGGTGCGGTTCCAATCAAAGAATTCTCTTTGTAACCTCCCATCAAAGAAAGTACTGCTGTTCCATGTGAATCACCTGTATAAAAATTCGAATCTCTCAAAACATAATTATAACCGCCTAAAATCTGATTGTTATTAATTAATCGTTGAAAAGGTTGGGTTGTGTTAACACCTGGAAATCCAGCATCCATTATGGCTATTATTTTTCCGGAACCAGTATAATTTTGTTGATGTAAAACCTGTCCATTAAGCATCTGAATTTGATTGGCAGAAGTTCCGTAAGCATAATCAACTTTGGTCTTTTGGATTTTATTTACCTTAGTTGGCTTTTTTACAATTGGTTTTTTCCCTGTCTGATTGAGTGTTTTATCTGCAAAATCTATTCGATCAACAAATGTCAAAAGTGCCAACGAATTAATATCAGCCTGAGTTCCTCGAACATGAACCGAATTCAACCATTTTGATTTAGCTAAAACCGTTATTCCATTCAAATTTTTTATTTGACTTATATATGACGGGTCGATTGGAATATCTTTCAAGTCCAAAACTATATTTTGGTTTGTTCTTCTATCCAAAGCTCTTTGAGTAAGCATTAATAAAGGAGAATCATAATAGAGTTGAGCATCTGGTTTATCTTTAAAATAAACCCAAGCATCTTCTTGAGAAAAAACAGACATGGAAACAAAAAAAACAAGAGACAGTAGTAGTAACTTTTTCATGTTCATAGATTAAGGGGTACTTCAAAGATAATAAAGTATTTAAAATCTATTTGTTAAAAAAGTCTGTTAATGACTTTTAAAATAACAACCTATTAAATTACACGAATGCTATTAATTCTTAAAAATAAAAATTAAGATATAACTCCTGAGCCTATTAACTCGTCATTATCATACCAAGCTACAAATTGACCTTCCGTTATAGCAGATTGAGGTTCTTCAAAAGAAATATACATGCCCGATTCAAATTGATGAAGTGTCGCTTTTTGTAACGGTTGTCTGTAACGAATTCTTGCCATAACATCCATAGTTTCTCCGTTTTTCAAAGCCAAATCTTTACGAATCCAATGCACTTCTGATTTTTCTATAAATAAGGCACTTCTAAACAATCCAGGATGTTGACTGCTCAAACCTGTGTAAATCGTATTTGTGACAACATCAGTAGCAATTATGAATAATGGATCAGTAGTTCCTCCCACATTTAGCCCTTTTCGTTGCCCAATAGTGAAATAATGAGCGCCTTGATGTTTCCCGACAACTTTACCCATATCTGGCGTGTAAGCAATCTTTTTAGCTGCAGCTACTAATTCTTCTTCAAGAGATAATCCTTCTTGTTTTGGGGTAGTATATACCGAATTATTTTTATCAATTTGAACAATTAAACCTTCTTTCGGTTGTAATTTTTGTTGTAAAAATTCAGGTAAACGAACTTTACCAATAAAGCACAACCCTTGCGAATCTTTCTTTTCAGCTGTAATTAAATCCATCTGAGCAGCTATCTCACGAACCTCAGGTTTTGTTAACTCGCCTATTGGGAATAATGACTTCGCTAATTGTTCTTGTGATAATTGGCAAAGGAAATAGGATTGATCTTTGTTTGTATCAGCTCCTGCAAGCAATTGATATACTTTTTGACCATTTACTTCAATTTCTCCTTTTTTACAATAATGTCCTGTTGCCACAAAATCTGCCCCTAAACTCAAAGCAATTTTCATGAAAACTTCAAATTTTATTTCGCGATTACAAAGAACATCAGGGTTTGGAGTACGCCCTTTTTCATATTCGTTGAACATATAGTCCACAATTTTTTCTTTGTATTCTTCGCTTAAATCAACTGTTTGAAAAGGAATCCCTAGCTTTTCAGCTACTAAAAGTGCATCATTACTATCTTCTAACCAAGGGCATTCGTTCGAAATGGTAACCGAATCATCGTGCCAATTTTTCATAAAAAGACCGATTACTTCATACCCTTGCTGTTGCAACAAATAAGCCGCAACACTTGAATCCACACCACCTGAAAGACCTACAACAACACGTTTCATTTTCAAATCATTATAATTTTACAAGGCTGCAAAGTTACAAAAAAGATTCGCAAAAGTAGGACAGTTAATAAAGACTTAATTAGGACTTGTTTTTGTATTATTTTCAGAAAAACTCATATCCATTTCTTTGATTAATTTTCCTTTTTCGAAGAATTGCCAAATACCCGTTTTTTTTCCATTCACAAAAATTCCACTCGAAGCCACATTTCCATCTGTATCTCTAAAAATGGCTTTACCATTGTAATCATTATTTTTAAAAAACGATTCTTCTAAAACAATCCCTTTCTCAGTATACTTTTTATATAACCCTTCTTTCAAATTATTTTTAAAATTCATTTCTTCAGCAATTTTACCATCCGGAAAAAAGACGATTCGTAATCCTTCTAATTTTCCGTTTTTATAGTTTTCGACAGTCATTATTTTTGTTGAAGCGCGATGGTAATATTTCCATTGTCCTTCAAATAATTTATTCACTACTTTTCCTTCACTTACTTTATTTTTGCTTTGGTCATAAAAAATAGTATAGGCTTCGTTATTCAAAGGATTGAATTCTCTAGTTGCTATAACATCACCTGCTTTTGTATCGTCAAAAAACTTAAAAAGACCTGTTTCTTTGCCATGCGAAAATACGCCTTGATATCGAGGTCTTTTGGACTCTTCATAAACGCCTTTCCAAACACCATGCTTTTTGCCTTTTTCATCTAATGCATTAAAAGTTTGTTGAGCGTACAAGCAAATCACATTCAAAAAAATCAAAGCAAATCCAATTTTACGAACCACCATTTTCATAATTCTATTTTTAATTGTAAACGAATTTAAATAAATTATTATTGTAAAAAAAAATCTCGATGACTCGAGATTTTTTTAATTATTTTTTCTTTTGTTGAGCCGCTTTTTGCGCCTCAGCTTGTTCCATTACTTCTTGAAGTTTTCGTTGGAACTTACCTTGTTTTTTTGGCTCTTTCAATTTGTTTTCTTGAATTTGAGCATGAATCTTATCACTATCGATAAAGTATCTTTTTATTACAATCATAATTCCAATTGTAATTAAGTTCGAAATAAAGTTATACAAACTCAATCCTGCTCCATAACTATTGAAGAAAATCAACATCATGATTGGCGAAATATAAATCATATATTTCATCATTTTAGCCATATCCGGCATACCTTCTTGTTGAGGAGCCGCCATCTGTTGATCTCCAGAAGTCATTTTCATATAGAAGAAAATAGCGATTGCAGCAAGTATTGGAAACAAACTAATGTGATCTCCATACATCGGAATATGGAAAGGTAATTTTGCAATTTGATCAAAAGAAGATAAATCGTCTGCCCAAAGGAAGCTTTTTTGTCTTAATTCAAAAGCAGATGGAAAAAACTGAAACGATGCATACATAAACGGAAGCTGAATCAAAGCGGGAATACAGCCTGCCATAGGATTCACTCCAGCTTTACTATACAACTTCATAGTTTCTTGCTGCTTTTTCATTGGGTCTTTTTTAAACTTTTCACCCAATTCTGTAATTTCTGGTCGCAATACTTTCATCTTGGCTTGTGACAAGAATGATTTAAAAGTAATAGGCGACATTGCTATTTTTATCAAAATTGTAAATACAATGATGGCAATTCCATAAGCGATATACGAACTTAAAAATCCAAATAATGGAATAAAAATAAATTTATTAATCCATCCGAAAATACCCCAACCTAGTGGAATAATTTTATCTAGATTTTTGTCGTAAGCCTTTAATGTTTTGTAATCTGTTGGACCAAAATACCAACTCATTTTATAGTCAACTTCACCATTATTGAATACTAATGGGATGTTTGCCTTAAATTGTTTTGTAAAAGTTGTATCTACTTTTTCATCTAAAACTAATTTAGTAGATTTTAATGATGATGAAGCAAATGGAGTATTTGTTAGTAATATACTAGAAAAGAAATGTTGTTTAAAAGCAATATATTTAACATTTTCAGGAGTTTCTTCTTTATCTTTTCCGTCTCCTACATAATCAAATTTCTCGTCATCATACTCATAATTAATAAGCGTGTATCTATCCTCATAGGAGATACTTTTTTCATTTGTATAGGTTTTCAAGTTCCATTCTAAATCCAACGGTTTAGCCGTATTTAAAACTTTGTTCAATCCTTGAGAACGAATATCAAAACCAATCATATAATCATTTGGTTTCAATATATATTTATATTCCAAAAATTCATTAGCTCCAGCTTTCAATTTCATTGACAATACTTGATCTGCACCAACTTTAGTAATTGTTGGTTCAAAATACAAATCTTTAGTATTCAAAGTATGATTGTCAGCAGTGAACAATTGTAAATTCAAGTTGGAATTATTGTCTTTTATCAATTCAACTAATTTACCTGAACCTTTCTCAAATTTTTCAAATTTTTTCAGAATAGCTTCAACAATAAATCCTCCTTTATTAGCTACTTTCAATTTCACTAATTCATTTTCGATGATAGTAAAATCACCTTTCGCAGAGGGAAGTGTCGCAGAATATGCAAAATTCCCTAAGCTTTTTTGTAGTTGTGCTAATTGTGTAGAATCGCCAGTTGTTGCAACAGCAATTGTAGCATTTGCTACAGCTTTGTTAGCTAGCTCTTTGGCTTTAGCCTCCTTAATTACCAATTCTTTTTTAGCTTTCTCAGCCGCAATTGCCTTTTCGTCAGGTTTGTTTTTGTACATGATCCAAATCAAGATTCCAAAAATCAATACAAAACCTATAATCGAATTAAGGTCTAATTTTTTTTCTTCCATTATAATAGTAAAAAGGGTTACGGTTTAAATTTTCAAAGTTGTTGAAAACAAATTCCTTTTGTTATTTTTTCTTTGCTTTAACAGCTGCTGCCACAAAACTCACAAATATAGGATGTGGATTAGCTACTGTACTTTTATATTCAGGGTGGTATTGTACACCAATAAAAAACGGATGATTTTCAATCTCAACAATTTCTACCAAACCTGTGTCTGGATTAATTCCTGAAGCAATCAAACCTGCTTTTTGCAATTGATCTACATACTCACTGTTATATTCATAACGGTGACGGTGACGCTCTGAAATAGTAGCTTTTTCATAAATTTTGTATGCCAATGAATCTGATTTCAAATCACATTTCCAGGCTCCAAGACGCATTGTTCCACCTTTATCAGTGATTGTTTTTTGCTCTTCCATCAAGTTAACCACTGGATTAGAAGTATTTTCATTCATTTCAGTTGAATTAGCATCTGCAAGACCTAAAATATTTCTTGAATACTCAATGATTGCCATTTGCATTCCTAAACAAATTCCGAAAAACGGCACTTTATTTTCTCTTGCGTAACGAACGGTTTCAATTTTTCCTTCAATTCCTCTTTCTCCAAAACCTGGCGCAACAAGAATCGCGTCTAATCCCGCTAATTTTTCATTTACATTTGAGGCATCAATATATTCTGAATGGATTGAAATTACATTTACTTTAGTTTCATTCGCTGCACCGGCATGAATGAACGCTTCTAAAATAGACTTATAACAATCCTGCATTTCTACATATTTCCCAACCAAACCAATATTTACGGTATGTTTTGGGTTTTTTAAACGCTTCAAAAACGTATTCCAGTTTTTCAAATCTGGTGCCGCTTTTTTAGGTAAATCTAATTTTTTCAACGCTACTACATCAAGTCCTTCTTCTAACATCAAGTTAGGAACTTCATAAATAGTTGAAGCGTCAATAGATTGAATAACAGCTTCTCTTTTAACATTGCAAAACAAAGCTAATTTATTACGGATTTCATCTGAAATTTCGTGCTCCGTTCTACATACTAAAATGTCTGCTTTTATACCACTTTCCATTAAAGTTTTAACCGAATGCTGAGTTGGTTTTGTTTTCAATTCCCCAGCTGCAGCTAAATATGGAACAAGAGTAAGGTGAATTACAATAGCATTATTTTCGCCTAAATCCCAAACCAATTGACGAACAGATTCGATATAAGGCAATGATTCAATATCACCTACAGTTCCACCAATTTCAGTAATAACAATATCATAATCACCTGATTTCCCAAGCAATTGCATTCTATCCTTAATTTCATTGGTGATATGAGGAACAACCTGAACTGTTTTTCCTAAAAACTCTCCTCTTCTTTCTTTTTCAATAACCGAAAGATAAATTCTACCTGTGGTAACATTGTTCGCTTGAGAAGTTGGAACATTAAGAAAACGCTCATAATGCCCTAAATCCAAATCCGTTTCTGCACCATCATCAGTCACATAACATTCTCCGTGTTCGTATGGATTTAAAGTACCTGGGTCAACATTAATATAAGGATCGAACTTCTGAATAGTTGTTCTATATCCTCTTGCCTGTAATAATTTCGCCAAAGATGCCGCTATAATTCCTTTTCCTAAAGAAGAAGTCACACCGCCAGTAACAAAAATATATTTCGTTTGATTCATTCTGTTGTTGTTTGTAATGTAGTAGTTTAAAAAACGTGGCAAAAATACAATTATAAATTGAAAAAAAGCTAATTTGAAAATGAGATAATTTCGAAAATTGACAAATGTGCGTCGTATTAATTTTCAAATTTTCAAATAGCTGAATTAAAGTGGTTTTGGATATCGTTTTTTTATATTCCGAATTAACTCTTCAAGACCATTAAGCTTCAATTCATAAATTAATTGCAACTGTTGGCCTAGTTCTCCTTTTGGAAATCCTTTATTGCTGTACCAAACCACATAATACTCTGGCAAATCAATCAGATACTTGCCTTCGTATTTACCAAAAGGCATTTTTGTGTGGGCAAGTTTTATAAGTTGTTGTTGATTTTGTTCCATATTTTTGATAAAAAAGAAGCAAGAAACATTAACACTTCTTGTTTCTTGCTTCTTGCTTCTTTTTATTTCCAATTGAATGTAATGCGTTTTTCTATTTCCGTGCTAAGGCTCAAAAAAACGGGACAGGTCATAGCTGCTCTTTCTAAAATGGTTCTGTTTTTTTGGTCAGCAGTTCCAAACATTTCAAAAACGATTTCTATTGCGCCAATTCGTCTTGGTTCAGCATTCATAATTTTTGTTACTTCAGCTACAGAACCTTTCAAATCAACATTCATATCTCTAGCTTTTATGCCCATTATTGTCATCATACAACTTGCTAAAGCATTTGCTACAGTATCTGTTGGAGAGAAAGCTTCTCCTTTTCCGTTGTTATCCAATGGGGCATCTGATATAATTTCTGCTCCAGATTGCAAATGAATAGACGAGGTTCTTAAATCGCCTAAATACGTTACTTTTGAGGTCATTAATTCGCTTCTTTAGTAGTTAAATCCGTATCATAATATAAAACATAAACGCCTTTATTAGCGTATCCTCCCGTTTCCTTTTTATAATACTCAAATTTATTATCAACTTGTTCCGTAACTGATGAATCCGCTGTTTCCAGATAAGTCTTTCCTTGAGACAATCGTATCATCGTATCAAAAGTTACGTCAAATCCTCGAGTAGCAAATGTGCTCGGAAAAATTTTGTTTTTCTTTTTATATTCCTTTTCAAAAATCAGTGCTTCGGGAGCATCATTTTCACGATTTGTAGCTGGAAACATTAATTTTAATTTTGTCAAAGCTTGAAAATCAATCTCGTCAGTATCAAGTGTTTCGTTTGGTTCCAAAATGACCAATTGAATATTATACAAAGGCATAGAACTCAACAAAGCTGTCATAGTAGTCTTAATCATAGCTGTATTTGCAGTCTCCATAACTACATAGTTTAGTTTATTTTTAACCAATAAACTTTTCACACTTTCTGGCAAAAGACCTCCTGTGGGTGTTAACGGAACAAAGCGAACATCTTTTTGATTTTCTTGAATATACTTTCTTATTGATTCTTTTTTCTTGTCAACTACAGCAATTATATTTCCGCCTTTAGATCTCATGAAATCAAAAACGGTGCTTCTGATGATAGAAACAGTTGGAATTGTTTGATACAAATTAGGAAAAGAAGCTCCTAAATCTTTTGATAAAGGTGAAATAACTGGCACTTGATTTTGACTTAATAATTCGGCTGTTTTTTCAACATTAGCTTGATAAAACGGACCAACAATTGCATCCGCGTTTTGAAGATTATTATCTTTAATCAAAGAAACGATATTCGATGTGGTTTTTGTTTCCTGCGAATCTAAAATAGTTACATCAACATTAATTCCTAATTGTTTAGCCGAATCAATAGCGACCAATGCACCCGAATAAAAATCCAAAGTCATGTTCAAAAACTTATCTTTTTTCAAACGCGTAGCAGTCGTATTGATAGTATCTCCTTGAATTTTAGACATATTAAAAGGCAACAGCAAGACTACTTTTTTTCGTTCATTACTTGCTTTTTTTACAGGTGTAGCAATTTCAATTTTATTATTCTCCTCTGAAAAAGAAGGTACTGAAGGTGCTTTTTGAGATTCAATTTTCTCTACTATTGGAGCAGTTCCTTTAATGATTAATTTGTATCCAATAGGCAAATTAGAAACAATTTCAGGATTTCGTTTTTCCAATTCTTCAATCGTGATGCCATATTGTTTCGCTATAGAATATTTAGTTTCTTTAGGAAGAACTTCGTGATAAATCACTTTCTCTGGAATTGACGAAAGGGTTTTTACTTCATTATCTGAAGGAATAGCAAGAATTTGACCTATTTGCAGACCGTCTTTTTCAAGAAAAGGATTGGCTTTTTTTAAGGCTTCATCCGAAACATTGTATTTTTTTTCGATACCAAACAAAGTCTCTTTAGGAGCTACTTCATGTGTTTTGGCTTTTGAAATAGGCTTAGAGCTGGCATTTGAAATTTGTTTGATTTTAGTATTAGGAATTAACAAAATACTATTGGGCTGCAAACCGCTTTGTGCATCTGGATTTAACTGATAAATATCAAAAGGAGTTACCTTATATTTTTGAGCAATCTGATTAATAGTTTCCCCTTTTTCCACCTTATGAGTTAAATTCTTTTCTTGTGCAAAAAGACTGTACGTAAACAACAAACCAACCATACAAATCGTAAAAAAATACTTCATCCTTTTATTTATAAAATTATTCAATTATTAACAACTGAACGGTATCAAATTTTATTCCAAAATCTGATACCGTCCTTATAACCATTAAAAAACTAATGACTTCTTTAATGAATAAAACTATTGTTCTATTCCCATTCTATTGTAGCTGGTGGTTTCGAGCTGATATCATACACAACACGATTCACTCCTTTTACTTTATTGATAATATCATTCGATACTTTCATCAAGAAATCGTAAGGTAAATGTACCCAGTCAGCAGTCATTCCGTCAGTAGATTCTACTGCGCGCAATGCTACTACTTTTTCATACGTACGTTCATCACCCATAACACCAACACTATTTACAGGAAGCAAAATTGCTCCAGCTTGCCAAACTTTGTCATACAATCCCCAAGATTTCAATCCGTCGATAAAAACCTTATCTACATCTTGTAAAATTTGTACTTTTTCTAAAGTAATATCTCCTAAAATTCGGATAGACAATCCTGGTCCTGGGAAAGGATGTCTTCCTAATAATTCAGGATCAATTCCTAAAGTTGCTCCTACTCTACGTACTTCATCTTTAAAAAGCATACGCAAAGGCTCAACAATTTTCAATTTCATATAATCAGGTAAACCACCCACATTGTGGTGCGATTTAATTGTAGCCGATGGTCCTTTTACAGAAACCGATTCGATAACATCAGGATATATTGTCCCTTGGGCTAACCAAGTAACATCTTCAATTTTATGTGACTCATCATCAAAAACTTCGATAAAAGCATTTCCGATGGCTTTTCTTTTCAATTCTGGGTCAGTAACTCCTGCTAAAGCATCATAAAAACGTTGAGAAGCATCTACTCCTTTTACATTCAAGCCCATTCCTTCGTATTGATCTAAAACGCTTTGGAATTCATTTTTACGAAGCAAACCGTTATTTACAAAAATACAATACAGGTTTTTTCCAATTGCTTTGTTCAACAAAACCGCTGCCACAGTTGAATCTACACCTCCTGAAAGACCTAAAACAACTTTGTCATTTCCGATTTTTTCTTTCATTTCAGCCACAATTTCTTCAACGAAAGCATTCGGTGTAAAGTTTTGTGGAACTTCGGCAATTTTAACTAAGAAGTTTTCTAACATTTTTGATCCATCTGTAGAATGGAAAACCTCAGGATGGTATTGAATTGCATAGGTAGTTTCACCTTCTATTTTGTAAGCTGCAAATTCCACATCGTGTGTACTTGCTAGTTTTACTCCATTTGTTGGCAAAGCTTTAATACTATCACTATGGCTCATCCAAACTTGACTATTCTCAGAAACTCCTTCAAAGAAAATTTCATCTTCCTTTATATAAGACAAATTGGCTCTACCATATTCTCTAGTGTTTGAAGCAGCTACTTCACCTCCACTAAAATGAGATAAATATTGTGCACCGTAACAAACAGCTAACATAGGAAGTTTACCTCTAATTTGAGATAAATCAGGATGCGGCGCATCTTCTGAACGAACAGAAAATGGACTTCCTCCAAGAATTACTGCTTTATAAGGTGATAAATCACTAGGAAAGTGATTGTAAGGGAAAATTTCGCAGAATATATTTAATTCGCGAACTCTACGCGCAATAAGCTGAGTATATTGCGATCCGAAATCTAAAATAAGTACG
>CAUPOP010000042.1:0-24858 GCA_963512955.1 uncultured Flavobacterium sp.
TCCATTTTCAGACAATCCTTCAATAGTAGTAATATCTTGATTCTCAATAACCGAAATAGGCAATTGGCAAGAGCGTACTGGTGTTCCGTCTAAATGTACAGTACAGGCACCACAAGCACCAATTCCACAACCATATTTAGTGCCTTTCAAGCCAATTAAATCTCGTATTGCCCATAAAAGAGGCATGTTTTCATCGGCTTCTAACAGGTACTCTTTGCTGTTAATTTTTAAATTAAATTTCTTCATATAGCTTAGATTATTTGTTCTTGTTTAAAAAATCAGTTTTGTAAGTTCTACCAATAGGAATCTCTCTGTCTTTTATAGCAACAGTATTAGTGTTCCAATGGGTAATATGTTGTTTAGCCACGATAAATGATTTATGTATTCTAAAAAAGGCATCATTTGTTAAAAGTTCTTCCATTTTTCGCAATCGCTCATAAACAATGAGCACACCTTCGGTTGTAATAATTTTGATGTAATCTTTCAGTCCCTCAACATATAGAATGTTGTTCACATTAATTTGTTTATTTTCTTTTCCTACTTTTAATGTTATGAATGATTCAGATATCATTTTACTATTCACAACAGATTCTTTAGTAGCTTTTGAATTAATGTATCGAGAAATCGATTTTAAAAAACGTTCTTGGCTTATCGGTTTTAATAAATAGTCAAAAACTTCTAAATCAAATCCTTCGACTGCATATTCTCTAAAAGCCGTTGTCAAAATAACGGTTGGTTTTTTATTAAGCGATTTTATGAGTTCTATGCCACTCATTTTGGGCATTTGAACGTCTAAAAAAATTAAATCTACCTCATTTTGCTGCAAAAAAACAAACGCATCAATTGCATTAGCAAAAGATTTTACTACTTCAAAATCAGGTAATTTAGATAGATGATTTGAAATTAGTGCCCTAGCAGGAACTTCATCATCTATGATTAGACATTTATACATAATTATTATATATTATTTTAAGAACTACTGTAAAAACCCCGTCTTCTTTCAAAATATTAACCAAATGTTTGTCTGGATAATATAACTTCAGTTGTTTCTTTAAATTGTCTAATCCCATACCACCTTTTTCTTGGATGCCATTATTTTGAATGGGCTCTTCTGTACTATTTGAAACTTCAATAGTTAGCTCATTATGCTCTTTATTAATATCAATTTTTATTTTTATCCATGAATTTCGAATAGAATTTTCGACACCATGTTTAATACTGTTTTCAATTATGGGTAATAAAAGAAGTGGTTGAATGAATACTTTGTCAGAATCTTCAGGCAATATTATTTCGACGTTTAGCTTATCACCTAATCGTATTTTTTGCAATTCTATGAAGTTATTCAAATAATCAAATTCTTCGTTTAAAGGTACTACTTCTTTTTTTGAATGGTATAAATTATATTCGATAAAATTAGAAAGATGAAGGATTTGATCAGCTGTTTCTGGGCTTTTAATTAAAGCAGTCGAATAAATATTATTCAACATATTAAATAAAAAATGAGGATGAACCTGATATTTTAATAAGTTCAATTCTGATTTTACTTTTTCTTCATTTAAACCAACGAGAATTTGTTGTTGCTTGTGCCAATGAGCAATAAAGTAAAACATTCCATACATTCCGACCATTAAATATAAACTAAAAAATTCTAATAATAATTTAGGTAATGAGAAGAAAGATTCATCTATTTTCTCCGTTAAAAAGTAAATTGAGTCAAAATAGAAAAAGCTATAAGCCCTTTTAGCTAAAACAAAAAATAAACCTGTAGAGGTAATAGAAACCCAAAAAATAGTTTTGTCTTTTGGGTTGTAAAATTTTTCAAAAAAGACATGAAAAGATAGCATTGTAGTTAAAAATGCAGCTGGAATATGGAATATGGAATACATGAAATATTTTTCATACTCCTCTGTTAACGAACCAATACCTATCCATTTGTAAACGAATAGTAAACTCCAAAATAACAGGTTAAATATAATGATGCCTTTCTTATTATTCATTTGAAGAAAATTTAAATAAAAGTATATAATTTAAACATTATACAATTTTTTATGCTAATAATTTAGACTAACTCCTGTTATTTTAGACAAACAGCAAATTAAATTAGTTGTTTGTCTAAAATAAAAGTCATTGGGCTAATAAAACAAATTAATAAAGATTCAACCTTTATTTTTGAAAATAAAAAATAGATGAAAGTAAAAGGTTTATCACTAGTAATTCTAATGCTAATTGTTTTTCAATACCGCATTACTGCACAGCAATCAAAGAACAGTGTATTTGTGAAATATTCAACAGATAAAATTGTTTTAGATGGAGTGATGGATGAACCTGTTTGGGTAGCTACAGATGTTGCATCAAATTTTTGGCAATTTTTTCCAACAGATTCTTTGAAGTCAAACAATAAAACCGAAGTAAGGATGATTTATAATGAGTCAACTTTATATATTGGAATTAAAGCCGAAAGCAAGAACGGTAATTTTATTGTCAACTCATTGAGAAGAGATTTTGGAGGGACGACAAATGATAACGTATCGTTAGTTTTTGATACTTTTAATGATGCTACAAATGCTTATTTGTTCAGTGCAAATCCTTACGGTGTCCAAAGAGAATCATTAGTCGCAGGAGGCGGTGATTCGCTTAACCCCACATGGGATGTTAAATGGCAGTCCGAAGGTAAAATATATAGTAATTACTATATTTTAGAATTAGCAATTCCATTTAGTTCTCTTAAATTTAAAGAAGGAAGTCAAACCTGGCGTTTTCAAACGTATCGTTGGGATTTGCAAACTGATGAGCAAAGCGCATGGTCGCGAGTACCTCAAAATCAATTGTTGATAAATTTAGCTTTCTTAGGTGAAATGCATTTCGAAAAACCACTTGGGAAAAACCGCCCTCCAGTTTATGTAATACCTTATTTGAATACATTATCTTCTAAAAATTTTAAAAATAATATTGACAATTCTAATCTTTCAATTGGTGCTGATGCAAAAATTGCAATTTCCAATGGACTCAATTTAGATGTTACCGTTAATCCGGATTTCTCGAATGTAGAAGTGGATAATATTGTAACAAATCTTACACGATTTGAGCTTTCACTCCCTGAAAAGAGGCAGTTTTTTATAGATAATAGTGATTTGTTTTCTAATTTCGGGAATACCTATAATGATGCTAAGCCTTTTTTCTCTCGTAGAATAGGAATAATTAGAGATTCAGAAGGGAATAGTATTGAAAATAAAATTTTAGGTGGTATTCGATTAAGTGGAAAGATTAATCAAAATTGGAGATTAGGATTGTTAAACTTACAAACATCTGATGATCCAGCCAATCGTATTGGTTCTAATAATAATTCTATGTTTGCTTTACAACGCAAAGTCTTTAGTCGATCTAATGTAGGTTTATTTATTGTAAACCGCCAAACGTTCGGCAACTATGAGTTTGAACTAGCTAATGATAAATACAATAGAGTAATTGGGATGGATTACAATTTAGCTTCGGCTGATAATACTTGGACTGGAAAAGCCTATTTGCATAAGTCATTTCAACCTGATGATGTGAGTGGTAATTTATCATCTCAGGCAGTGATTGTGTATAATACTAGAAACTATAACATCATTAGTGATTGGGTATATGTAGATAAGGATTTTAATGCAGATTTGGGATTTATACCGAGAAAAGATATCTTTAAGTCAGGAACAGGATTTGGTAGAACTTTTTACGCAAAAAGTGGAGTAGTAAATAAATTTACATCAAGAATAATGAATTTGATGTTTTTTAAGCCTCAATTAGATTTTAAGAAAACGGACCACGCTATATGGTTAACTCAAGATATTGAATTCAGAAATCAATCCAAGTTAACAATAAATTATATGTGGAATAATGTGTTTCTAACACAAGCGTTTGATCCAACTAGGACCCCAGGAGGACAAGCGTTACCTGCAAATGTTGATTATACTTTTAATCAATTAAATGCTTCATTTACTTCAAAAAACTCAAGTATGATAACTTTTCAGAGTGCAATTACTGTTGGGCAATTTTTTAATGGCAAAAGTTTTTCCTTTAGTGGAACTGCTAACTTAAGAATTATGCCAAAAGCGTTGATTAGTTTGTTAGCAAATTTCGATAGAATTGATTTGCCGGCTCCATATTCGAAAGCAAATATACTATTGATAAGCCCAAAAATTGATCTTACTTTTTCTAAATCGTTATTTTGGTCAACTTTAATTCAGTATAGCAACCAAAAAAATAATTTGGGAATTAATTCTCGCTTACAGTGGCGATTTGCACCTTTGTCAGACCTTTATTTAGTGTATAATGACAATTATTTCACGGGTGAATTCACTCCCACTTATAGGTCAATTAATTTAAAATTCACTTATTGGGTGAATCTTTAAAAAGGTAAATAAATTCAATATATTTGAGGTATCTCAAGTTGGTGATATTTTCAATTTCAATTTAAAATCAAATTCAAGTAAAATGAAAGAACTACAAGACATTATCAAAAAGCACGAAAAAGCAAATGAGAATAATTTAAAATCAGCATTAGTAACCGTAGTTCATTTGGATGGCTCTTCATACAGACGTCCTGGAGCCCGAATGTTAGTGAATGAAGATGGAAAGATAACAGGTGCTATTAGTGGAGGCTGTTTAGAAGGAGATGCTCAAAAGAAAGCGCTTTTTACTATTTCGGAACAAAAAAATGTACTTTTTACTTACGACACTTCCAAAGAAGACGATTCTGAAATGGGAATTCACCTCGGTTGCGAAGGTTTGATTCAAGTTTTATTTGAAAAAATTGACTCCGAAAAAAAAGATAATCCTATTGAATTACTTCGTAAAGCATTGTCGCTAAGGCAAAAAGCAGTATTAGTTACTTTGTTCCATTTAGATAATAAAGAAAAAGAGCAATTGGGTACTTGCTTATTGCTTCAAGAAGACGGAACAATTTCTGGAAACATACCCTTAAGCCTATTTGAAAATTCTATTTTGGGGGATTTGAATGAAGTGATGAATAACGAAGAGTCTGTTTTTAAACAATATGAGTCAGGTCAAGAATCTGTAACAGCATTTTTTGAGTTTATTCACCCTCCGGTTTCCCTAGTGGTTTTGGGTGCAGGAAATGATGCCATTCCATTAATGAAATTTGCGGATGTTTTGGGTTGGGATTTCCGAATTGTTGACCGAAGAGATACTCATGCTAATAAAGAACGATTCCCTTTTGCTTCGCAAACTTTAGTTGCTAATCCAGATGTAGCGCTAAATTATTTATCTTATGATAAACGCACTTTTTTTGTATTAGTTACTCATAGCTACAAATGCGATTATTATTTCTTAAAATCGTTATGTGCTGCCGATGTGCCTTATGTAGGGATTTTAGGTCCTAAAAAGAAATTAAACCGTATGTTAGGTGAATTAAAAGAAGGCGGTGTCTCTTTTAGTCAAGCTAAAATTTCGACTATTTTTAGTCCGACAGGTTTGGATATTGGTGCTGAAACACCCGAAGAAATTGCCTTGAGTATTATAGCTGAAATTCAAGCGGTTTTGAAAGGAAAAAAAGGAGGGATGTTAACGCTTAAAGAGGAAGTAATTCATTCAAGAGACTCATTAGCGATTCAAGTAGAGCTTGTTAAAAATTAATATGGCTTGTGTGGTACATCAATGCGGTATACTTATTTTGGCTGCGGGGTCTAGTAGTAGAATGGGAAGACCAAAACAATTACTAGAATTTGAAAGTGGGACACTTTTGACACATGTCATAAAAACTGCGAACAACTCAAAATTGTATCCTATAGTAGTAGTTTTGGGTGCCAATGAAGAACTGATAAAAAACTATTTGCAAGAGCAGCAACTAATTATTGTAACCAATGAAAACTGGCAAGAAGGAATGGCAAGTTCGATAGTAAAGGGTATTACTTTCATAAAAGAAAAATACCCCGATACAGATGGAATAATCATTGCCGTTGGTGATCAGCCACATATAAACACAACCCAGTTGCATCAATTGGTGGAGGCTCAAAATACATCACGATTGCCCATTGTTGCTTGTTCTTATGCTGGGATTATAGGAACTCCCGCATTGTTCCATCAATCAGTATTTCTAGAATTAATGTCCCTAAAAGGAGATATTGGCGCCAAAAAAATAATAGAAAAAAGAATCCAAGATGTAGTTACGATTAATTTTGACAAAGGAATTATCGATATTGATACCGAAAAAGAGTATCTAGACTTGTTGAGGAACCAAAAAAAGAAAAATAATTCCCAGTAGAGTCCATGATTATTTACGAGTATCCTTAACCGATAAATGTGATCTTTGTGGTCTTTATTGTATGTCAAATTAAGATTGTCTTTATACTAATCTGATTTACAGTTAAAATTTTTGTAACAAGGTGTTAACAAAATAAGACTAACTGTAAAAGGCATATAGTATTGCAATGCGCAGTATAAGTAGTATTTAAGTGTGAATTTTTTTTAGCTATTTTTAGGATAACATATTGCTATGTATAAAAAAACACTCATGAAAAGAGTGTTTTTTTTGTGGTTAAGTAAATGTTAACAAGAACAACTGTTGAGCCTTGCAAACAAGTATTAAAAGTGACCACGGTGGGATTTGAACCCACACGCCCTTACGAGCACCACCCCCTCAAGATGGCAAGTCTACCGTTTCTCCACGTGGCCCTAAAAAGAAAAAAGGTCAAGTAAATAATTACTCAACCTTTTGTGACCCGACTGGGGCTCGAACCCAGGACCCCATCATTAAAAGTGATGTGCTCTACCAACTGAGCTATCGAGTCAATCATTCAAGAAATTTATGTTTTTAAATCACAATTTTTGTGACCCGACTGGGGCTCGAACCCAGGACCCCATCATTAAAAGTGATGTGCTCTACCAACTGAGCTATCGAGTCATTTCATTTCTTGAATGCGGGTGCAAATATAAGACCTTATTTTTGAATTTTCAAAGCAATTTTATTATAAATTTGTCTTTTTTTAACAAAAGTACTTAACGTCTTAGTTTGTAAGGTTTTATTCAAATGAGAAAAATTATATTATTAGGTTATATGGGGTGTGGCAAGTCTACAATTGCTAACAAACTGTCAAAAATTATTCAAATTCCGTTTGTAGACTTAGATAAAATTATCGAAGAGAAAACAAATTTAACTATAAATCAAATTTTTGAAACTCAAGGCGAAGTCTATTTTAGAAAGTTAGAACATGAGGTTTTTGTTGAATTATTGAATTCACCTGATAACATGATTATAGGTTTAGGCGGAGGTACTCCTTGTTATGCTAATAATCATGAATTGTTGATACGTGAGGATGTAATTTCTATTTATCTTAAAGCGTCTATCGAAACTTTATTTGATAGATTGGTGACCAATAAAAGCAAGCGCCCACTTATAGCAGATAAAAGCGAAGACGAAATGAAAGAGTTTATTGCCAAGCATCTTTTCGACAGAAGTTTTTATTACAATCAAGCACAACAGAAAGTGATTGTTGATAATAAAACAATTGACGAAACTGTAGCTGATATTGTTGAAATTTTAGCTTAGGTAAGCATAATTGTCGCCGTTTTCATCAAAAACGACCTGAACATGTTCTAATAAGGATGTTGAAAGAGATATTCCTTTAAAGTCCGCTTTTACTGGATATTTTTTGTGATTGCGATCAACTAATACAGCAGTTTTGAATTTTTTCAAAGGAACATTAAGAAAGTGTCTAACGGCATATATTAAGGTCGTACCTGAACTTAAAACATCATCTACAAGCACTAAACCTTTATTAGCATATTGTTCCTTAGTTAAGGAAGTTTGAATCTTTGAGTCTGGATTTTGCTTGTTTACTTTGACTTCACACAATGATATTTTTAAAGTAGAAATAGTTTCAAGTGTAGCAGCTATTTTTTTTGCAAAAATAAATCCATTAGACGCAATTCCAGCAATCACAATTTCATCTTCATCTACAAATGTTTCATAGATTTGATAAGCGATTCTTTTTATTTTATGCTCTATTTCTTGATTCGTTAAGATGATGTTTTTGCTCATTGTTTTATTTTAAAGTTAAAAGTGGAGATTTAAAATTTTAGAAATATTTTTAATCTAAATCGTCGTCGTCTATAATTTCATTTCCATATTCGTCAATATCTCTTCGGTCTTTTTTTGTTGGCCTTCCTGTTCCTGTTTTTCTGTAATGTTCTTTAGATAATTTCAGTAGTTCCAGATGCTCGTATGCTTCTGCTGGAGTGTCATTTCTACGATAAATATCAACTAATTTTGCGCCAACACGATTGTCCGGAATATCAAGTACAGTAATAATTTGTGTGATTTGATCTTTTCGGAACGTAATTTTATCGGTAGGAAATACTTCTTTCGACGGCTTAGCAACTTGACCATTTACGGTAACGTGATTTTTTTTACAAGCCTCAGTTACCATGTTTCTGGTTTTGTAATACCGCATGCACCATAAATATTTATCTATTCTCATAAATTTTCTAAAATCCAAGTTAAATAGTTTACAAAAATCAATCAATATTGTATCTTGCGCACTTAAAAATTAACCATAATGAACAAATTTAAGTATTATTTTATTTTATTAGTTGCAACAATCTCTTTATTTTCATGTTCAAAAAATGATAATGCTGTATCAGAGCCTCTTAGAGATTATTCAGTACAATATGCTACTGATCTAACTGATATTGAAGAATATTTACAGACCTATTATATTACAGTTACAGAGCATCCAGGTTTTCAAGATGACCAAGATGTAGTTTTTACTAAAATTCCTGATGGAGGAACGCAACCTGCTATTTGGTCTTATAAAGATAATACTGGTTTTCCAAAACTTTTGAGTAGAGAAGTTAAACTTAACGACATTACTTATAAAATGTATTATTTGGTTTTAAGAGAAGGAGTAGGGCAGTCACCATGCAATGTTGATGGTGTATTAGCATCATATAGAGGAGATTATTTAGAGCGACAAGCGGTGTCAAATGTGACAACACTTACTGCTAATAAATTTGAAGAAGTTAAAAATCCACAAACTATTTTGAGTTTGTACTCAACTGTACCAGGCTGGGGTGAAACTTTCCCACAGTTTAAGACTGGAACGTATACATCAAATCCTGATGGAACTGTTTCTTATAATGATTTTGGTGCAGGTGTAATGTTTCTTCCTTCTGGGCTGGGATATTATGCTACAGGAAGTGGTGCTATACCGTCATATGCTCCTTTAGTATTTAGTTTTAAATTGTATGAAATAAAAAGAGCAGATCAAGATGCAGATGGTATTCCGTCTTATTTAGAAGATATAAATGGTAATGGATACATGTATGATTATAGAAATACGGCATACTATCCTACAACGCTTACAAACCTTGATGATACTGACGCAGATAATATTCCTGATTTTCTAGATGTAGATGATGATGGCGATAATTACACGACTAAACTTGAAATAAAAAATCCTGCTACAGGAATTGCTTATCCATTTGCAGATATTCCAATTTGTACTTCTGGTAAGAAAAATTTCTTAGATAGTACCTGTCATTAATATAAAAAGACCTTATATAAAAAATCCCATTCAAATTAATGAATGGGATTTTTTTATTTTAAAAAGGAATTATTTTCTTTTAATAACTTTTTCTACAGCTTCAACAATAGCTTGATTGTTCAATTTGTATTTTTCCATTAATTGCTCTGGTGTTCCAGATTCCCCAAAGCTATCATTAACAGCAACAAACTCTTGAGGAGCAGGATTGTTTAATGCTAATACTCTAGAAACGCTTTCTCCAAGACCACCAAGGATGTTATGCTCTTCAGCAGTAACGATACATTTTGTTTTCGCTAATGATTTTAAAATAGCTTCTTCATCCAATGGTTTGATCGTATGGATGTTGATTACTTCAGCAGAAATTCCTTTAGCTTCTAAAGCTTCCGCTGCAAGTAACGCTTCCCAAACTAAGTGTCCAGTAGCTACAATTGTTACATCAGAACCTTCGTTTAAAAGAATTGCTTTACCAATTTCGAAAGGTTCGTCAGCTGGCATGAAGTTAGGTACAACTGGACGACCAAAACGCAAGTAAACAGGACCATGATGATCTGCAATTGCTAAGGTAGCCGCTTTAGTTTGATTGTAATCACACGTATTGATTACAGTCATACCTGGTAACATTTTCATTAATCCAATATCTTCAAGGATTTGGTGTGTAGCACCATCTTCTCCTAAAGTTAATCCTGCGTGTGAAGCACAGATTTTTACGTTTTTCTCAGAATAAGCAACAGATTGACGGATTTGATCGTAAACTCTTCCTGTAGAAAAGTTAGCGAAAGTTCCTGTGAAAGGAATTTTTCCACCAATTGTCAAACCTGCAGCAATTCCAATCATATTTGCTTCAGCAATTCCAATTTGGAAAAAACGTTCTGGATGATTTTTTTTGAAATCGTCAAATTTTAATGAACCTATTAAATCCGCACAAAGTGCCACAACATTTTCATTAGTCTGACCTAGTTCTGTCATTCCCGCCCCAAAACCTGAACGAGTATCTTTACTTCCTGTATTTGTATATTTTTTCATTTTTCAATTTAAAGATTGAAATGATTTAAGAATTTAAAATTATGCGTTTGACCACTCCTAATTTATAATTCAAAACTCATAATTATTTTTAGTAGTCTGAATTACCTCCAGTATTATAATTTTGTCCTAAAGCATTTTCAAGTTGTGCATCATTTGGTGCTTTACCATGCCAAGCATGACTGTACATCATATAATCAACTCCATTACCCATTTCTGTATGCAACAATACACAAACTGGTTTTCCTTTACCTGTTTTTGCTTTAGCTTCAGTTAGACCAGCAATAATAGCTTCGATATTATTCCCTTCTTTTATTTCAAGAACTTCCCAATCAAAAGCTTCAAATTTAGCACGAATACTTCCCATTGCTAATACTTCGTCAGTTGTTCCGTCAATTTGTTTTCCGTTAAGGTCAATTGTAGCGATAAGGTTGTCTACTTTTTTTGCAGAAGCATACATGATAGCTTCCCAGTTTTGACCTTCTTGCAATTCTCCATCTCCGTGTAGTGTATAAATAGTGTGGTTGTCACCATTTAATTTCTTAGCCTGTGCTGCACCAATTGCAACAGATAAACCTTGTCCAAGTGAACCAGATGCCATACGAACTCCTGGTAAACCATCATGAGTTGTAGGATGTCCTTGTAGTCTTGAATTGATAAGACGGAAAGTTGCTAGTTCCGAAACAGGAAAATAACCGCTTCTTGCTAATACGCTGTAAAATACAGGCGAAATATGTCCGTTTGAAAGGAAAAAAAGATCTTCTCCAATACCGTCCATATCAAAACCTTCTTTGCGGTCCATTAAATTTTGGTACAATGCTACCAAAAATTCTGTACAACCTAGTGATCCACCTGGATGACCTGAATTGACAGCATGAACCATACGAAGAATATCTCTTCTGACTTGGATAGTTAAATCGTTTAATTGTTGTGTGTTAGGCTTCATTTTGTGTGTAAAAGTTAAACTGCTGCAAATGTAATTTTTATTTAGGGTTACAGCAAACGTTTTTTTGAATTTTTAATTGGCATTAAATGGGTTTTATTTCTAAACAGAATTACTATAGAACAATAAAAAAAACCTGCTTTAGGCAGGCTTTTTAGAGATGAATTTTATTTAATGTCTGATGATTTGGGTAGCTGTTTTAATTTTTTCTGTTAATTAATTTTATTGCAGCGTTTTTTTTCTTTGGATATGAGGATTTATTATTAAATTTTATTTTTCAGACTACTCCATCCACCGCCATTATGAACATGCATGTAGCCATGTGATTTTAAGATATTTTTAGCTGATGCACTTCGCATTCCAGAAGCACAACAAGTAATGATTGTTTTTTCTTTATCTTTTAATTTCGAAAGATTTTGACTTAGAGCTTCAACAGGAATATTTATCGCGCCTTTTATATGGCCACCTGCAAATTCTCCTTTGGAACGAACATCTAGAATAAGGGCGCCATTTCTAACTAAGTCTGCATAGTTCGTACTTGGTCCTAAACCGAATATTTTTTTTAATATGTTTATCATGGATTTATTTGATTTGAATTTATTTAGATTGATAGTAATTCACGTCTAACCAAGAACCACCGTTATAGCAGTCAATTCCTTTTTGAGAAAGAAAATGCTGCGCTTGTCCACTTCTGTTTCCAGAGGCACAACAAAGCACTAATGGCATTTTTAGATTTTTTAATTCTTCAATTCTTTCGTGAATTTCACTTAATGGAATATTAATAGAATCCACCACATGTCCACCCATAAATTCTTCATGAGTTCTAACATCTACTATGGTGCATTCTTTTTCTTTGATAATGTTTTCTAGTTTCATTTTAGTTGTATTTTATGGAATTAATTTCGTTGTTCTTGATTTATTGGGGCAAAAGTAATACAGACAAAAAAAGGATTCAGTAACATTTGTTACACAAGATGTTTTTTTCTAAAATTTTTACCTGATTTGACGTTCTCTTTGACTCATTAGAACCCGATTAAATAGAAAAACATTTTAAATTTTAAAAGCTTAGGCCTACTTTGAAGTTGGGAAACACTTTTTTATAAAGTGTTTGTTTTTTGTAATTAAAAAAAAAGTTACTGATTTCTTTTTTCGTTTTTGTTTTTTGATTCGTGAATAAACATTGTTAATTCGCGAGTAAAAGTTTCAAGAGATAATATAGAGTTTTTGATATAACTTATAATTCCTGTAACTTCTTCTTTCGAAAGTTCTTCTTCTAATAGGTTTGAGATTCCAATTAATTGACTAATAGGATGCCGAACTTTGTGTGAAGTCATAAACATCATTTGCTCAAGGTCATTGATGTATTGTTGTTTTTCTTGCTCTGCTTTTTTAAGATCAGTAATATCATATCCTGTCAAAATGTATTTATCACTGCTTTCTAAAGGATGCAATATGCGTAACATGTATTTTAAATCCCCATCTTCCGTTATTAATTCATCAATCCATTCAACAGATTCGTTTTCTTTTACTTTCTCAAAAGATTCCTTTCTTTTATTGGCAATTGTATCGTCAATACCTTTTAACTTACAATAATCAAAATCGCTTTTCCCTATTATCCAATCTCTGATTTCTTCACTTTCAATGCCTTTAGGATTTACATATAAATAGTTTTTGTTATGATCGTAAACGGCTATTTCTGTTGGAATTTTATTTAAGATTTCATCTGTAAATTCTTTCTGCTTTTGTAATTCTTCGGTTCTTTTTTCTACTTTTTTTTCAAGACTTTGATTAAGTCTTTTTATTTCTTTTTCTGCTTTTTTTCTTTGACTAATATCAATAAAAGATCCTATAAAACACATAGAACCATCTATTTCAAGACTTTCCACTGAAAAGAGAACATCTATTTCTTCGCCATCCATTCTTCGGAATTTAGATTCCATGTTTTTTTCACGCCCACCAGCTTTTAGTATTTTTTGAGTAATCTTTTCACCTTCTTTGGCGCTTATTGTTTTTAAGTCGGAAGCATTTTTACCTAGTAGCATTTCTCTTTGAAAACCTGACATTTGGCAAAAAGCATCATTGACATATTTAATTTGTCTGTTTTTAATTTCTGTAATAACTATAGCAACAGGATTCGATTCTAAAATTTGAAAGAACTTTTTTCGAGCGGCATCAATTTCTTGTTCGGCTTTATGTCTTTCGGTTGTATCACGAGCCATGGCGTATAAGTTTTCGTCAACAGGAATAACATTCCATTCTAGCCATTTATAAGTTTCGTCTTTGCACTTGTATCGGTTTACAAAACTTAATGTAGGTTCTCCTGTGGCTAATTTTTCCATTTCAGCAAGCGTTTTTTTGATATCATCGCTATGGACAAAATCTAAAAAACCTCTTGAAAGAAATTCTTCATCAGTATATCCAAGTGTTTTTTGAAATGCAGGATTTATTCTTTTGAAATAACCATCATTTCCAGCCACACCAATCATATCAATTGATATGTTGTAAAACATATCTCTTTCGAGTTCAACTTTTTTCTTTTCAGTGATGTCTCTAAAAATGAGTACAGCTCCAATTATTTCTCCTTCTTTATTATGAATTGGTGAACCACTATCGTCAATATATATTTTTGTTCCATCCTTTTTTATTAAAATAGTATTTTCATCCAGTAATACTGTTTTGTCTTCTTGAAGTGCTATGCTTATTGGGTTTGTTACTTTTTGATCTGTTCTTTCATTTAGAATATTAAAAACAAAATCAATATTCTTACCTATAACTTCTTCATTTTTACAACCTATAACCTGACAGGCAGTTTTATTTATCATGGAAATAATGCCATTTGTATCTGTTGTGATGACTCCATCTCCAATACTGACTAACGTTTGTGTGTACCATTCATTTTGGATAAATAGTTGTTCTTCGTTTTCTCTTCTTTGTTTAATTTGTTTTTTGAGGATATTAAATATTATTAAGAAGATGCATAAACTTGTTAATGTCCCTATTAATAAAATTATTTTTGAGGTATTTGTAGTGTTTTCAGTTTTGATACCTCTTTCTTCTAACAAGTATTGTTCTTCTTTGTCAAATTGATGAAAAACAACTCTAATTTCATCCATTATTCTTTTTCCTTCGCCATTATTGATTTCCTTCATGGCTTCATTCATTCCTTTTTTTTGTCGTAATGATATGTTGTTATAGATGAAACTGTATTTTTCTTTGGTTAACTGTATAAGTTGTTCAATTCTTTGTAGCTGTTTTTTGTTGTCCGGGATGAGGAGCCTAATTTGATTGAATAAACTGTCTTTTTTACTTGTGGAGTTCGCTAAAGGTTCAAGGAATTTTAGGTTTCCAGTTATAATATAACCGCGATGAGAGGCTTCTGCATCTTTAATTACAGAAAATAATTCGGTGCTATTTTGTAAAACGATATAGGTATGTCTAACCCATTTTTCATTTTCATTGGTTTTTTGAAAAGATTGATAAGAAAAAAGGCTCAACAAGATGAGGATAATAAGGGCGATGAAGAATCCTAAATTAACTAATTTGTTTTCAGATTTCCATTTCATAAAAATTTATTTATAAGTGGGGACTTTCTTTAAATAAAATACGTATAGATTTAGAGCTTCATCATAATTTTGGCTCTAAATTATAGTGGTTATTAAAATAATTTAGAGAAATAAAACCGTCAAAACAGCATTAATTTAATGTTGCTTTACACAAATTTAGTGATTTTTTAATTGATAAGTGGATAGGAGCTTCAATATTTCTAATTCATTTAGAAACATACTTTTTTCTATGATTAATAATCGTTTGTTGAATCAAATCAACGCAAAAAAACTAAATAGTAAAAGCGCTAAACAGGATACATAATATTAGTTGTTCTAGGGAATAATAACTGTAATGAAATCATTCGTATTTTATTTTAAGATATAAGTATAATTTGAAAACTACCGTATTTATTGATATACTTTTGTTTTGATAAATTTAAAATTATCTAAAGCCCTTTTTCAGATTGTTATTAGTTTATAAATTTTCTTCAAGGAATCGCTCAAACTAATTTTTAAAAATCACTAAAAGAGTTAAAGTGATTTTTTTTATCTAGGTTGAAACTATTAATACATTATTTTTTAAATGAAAGATTTTAAATTCATTTGTTTCCTATCATTATTTATTCTTGTTTTCTATTCTTGTGAATTTAATCGTTCTGAGAAAACAGACATTTCAACAGAAGAATTATTTAATAATGCAGAAAATGAGATTAAAAAGAATCCTAATTCGGTTCTTGTTTTGACTAATACGATATTAAAATCTTCGAAGAAGCAAAAGTTGAATGACGAACAACTGATTCATGTTTATAAGTTGCGTCAAGAAGCGTTTTCTAATCTTCAAAATATGGATTCGGTTTTATCAACAGGAAAGCAAATAAGAGCATTTGCAGAAAAAATTGATGATTCATTAGCTATTGCAAACTCACTTTTATTGGTTAAAGGTGATATTGATTTTAGTGAACAACAGGTTTTAGAGACCTACCTTCCTTCGGCTATTAAGACCTTCAAAAATAATAATATGCCTTTTGAATCGGCAAAGTTAAGCGCTACATATGGCGCTATATTGTGCCATAAAGGTGATTTTGTTAATGCACAAAAAATTTTATTGGATTCGTATCAGGTCTTGAATAAATTAGATAGTATTAAGTCCATAGTTAATGTTTGTATGAACATTGGGAATGCATATTCGTATACTAAGAGTACTAAAAAATCTTTAGAATATTATAAAAAAGCATATGAAGCTGCTTTGAAAGTGAAAGATTCTAATTCTATTTCCTCCGTATTGATGAATATTGGAACTTTTTATGTAGATGACATAAAAGACCAAGACAAAGCTTTGGATTATTACTATAGAGCATTACAATATGTATCTGGAAAATCAGGTGCTTATTTGAAAATGAAAATCGATTACAATGTTGCTGTGGCTACTTTTGCCAAAGGAGATTTAATATCCTCGGAACATACTTTTCAAAGCATGCTTGCTGATTGCATTAAAATCGAAGCATATGAAGGTGTCGCCATGGCTAGTAAAGGTCTGGGTGATCTTTACATCAAAAAGCAGCAACCTGATAAAGCCTTACCATACCTGACTCGCGCAATTCATTTAGCCGATTCATTGGATATGTCCTTTGAGGCTTTACAGATGCAACCTTCGTTATTAGCCTTGTATAAAAAAAATAAAAATTTTGAAGCAGCTTTACGGGTATCTGAACAGATGAAAATAAGTACAGATTCATTGCTTTCATTGGATAAACAAAAAGCCTTACATGAATTAGAAATCAAATATGAAACATCCAAAAAAGAAGAAGAAAACAAACATTTACTTCAAGTATTGGGGTACAAACAAAAAACGATTGTAATATTATTTTTATTATTCTTTTTTGCTGCAGGATTAGTTGTATTATATCGTCAACGTTCTTTATTCCTGAAAGAAAGAAATAAAGCCTATGATATACTGATGGGTAAATACCGATTGGCTAAAGAAGAAAATACGACGCTTTTAGAAACTAAAGCACCTGTTTTAAAAGAAAATTTAGTCTATTCAGAAAAATTAAAAGATAAAATGAGGGAGTATTTTGTAAGCCAAAAACCCTATTTGAATCCTAAATTGAAATTAGAAGATATTGTACTCGAATTAGGGGTACCCAAAAAAGAAATCACTCAGTTATTGAAACAAGAATATGGTTTTAATTTCAACACTTATGTTAATAGCTTCAGAGTAGAGGAATTAAAACAATTGTTTTCTGATCCGGCTTATGCAAATTTTAAAATAGAGAGTGTAGCTGAAAAAGCTGGATTTGGTTCCAAGCAAAGTTTCTATAATGCATTTGAAACGTTTACGGGAGTAAAACCTAATTATTTCCGAAGTCAAATAGCAGAGAAAGTAATATCTAAATCATAAATTGTATCATTTTATTAAATCAAGTCAAAGCCTTCAATAGAAGGTTTTGACTTTTTTTTTTGCCTATTGTTTTTTGAAAAGGTTTTCAAAATGGAGTATAAGTGTTACCGCCATTCAGGTCCTATTTCTATTATTTTTTTGAAATTTCATTATGGAAATAAGTCTAAAATTGTTTTGGACTAAACTGCTTTAAATTAGGTTTTTATGTTTTTTTAGTAAGCCTGATTTAATGATTTTGGACTACGACTTTTTGCGGTTCAGCGCTTGATAACCTTACTTTGTTGCGCTTTAGCGCTAATTAAGTAAAAGACATAAAATTAGTTCCAAGCATAAATAAAAAAATTAAAATCATTTATTAAACATGAGCAAAAAATTACTTGTACTACTACTAGTTTCTTTTCACGTCCTAATTTCAAACTTAGGGTATGCGCAAAATTGTCTCGATTTTGGAAATGTAAAAATTCCTATTGAAAGTGATGCGGTTAACTCTTCGTCGTCTCCCGAAATCACGGTTGCTAAGGACAAATTACTTATTACTTATACAATTTCGGATGGATCTGTTGATTCAGAAGGAAATGGTATTTTTACCTCGGTCTACAAAGTCGTGGGTAAAGATGGTACAATTAGTAATTTACCAATTACGATTTCGCCAACTACCCTAAATTTTTATGAACCTCCTTCGGTTTTGTTCAAATATTTATCGAATGGGAACCTGGTGGTTACTTGGTATTCTAGTAGTAGTAAAAATGGTATCACTGATGCTTATTTTAAAATTATAGACTTGTCTGGGAATGAGGTAGTGGCTACTACAAAAATTAATACTTTGGCAGGATCACTAAACCGATTTACCCAAGTAGAACAATTGTCTAATGGGAATATTTTATTTACCTGGGATAGTGGTATTTCGGGCGGGAGTGAGTATGAAATGAGACGATTTACCATGAACGGTACCGCAGTTGATGCTAACCAGATTTCGGTTAGAGCGTTGGCAGGGATTACTACTTCTGAATATGCTTGTAAAATTGCGGCTAATGCCAATGGTAAATTCATGTTGTTTATGGATAGCAACGGTCAGAATTATAAAGGATTGATTTTTAACAATGATGCTTCTACACCTAATTCAGTATTCGTTCCTGCAATAGCAGGTCCTAACAACACTCATTATGATAAGTCTACTTATATAAAAACTTTGCCTAATGGTAAATTTTTATTGGTTTATAGAAAACAACTGAATACAGATACAGCATCCAGAAGTATTGCGTATAAAATTTATAATGATGATGGAACAATTGCTAAAGAGGAAGTGGTTCTAAATACCATTTACAGTTGGGGTTATATCAGTGAACCTATTCTATCTGATACAGGCGTGTTGATAAATTACAGTTATAATGATTTAAATTATGGGCCAAATTTAGGATTTGTTGCGCATAGTGATTTTTTTGATTTTAATTTAAATTTTGTTGCCGATTATAAAAACTGTTATCCTGTATTAACTAATTCAGGAACAGCAATTCCTTTCGAAGATGTTGATGGCGGTTTTGGGTTGTTAGTGAATGACAACAATCCGAATGAGCCAACTAATCCGAATGCAGATTTATGGTTGTTGAGAAGAACCATAGACGCCACTAATAAACCTTTAATCAAAAATCCTACTTTTACAAATATTGGAAATACTGGAGCTGTATTAGGGGCTACTGTTGAATCAGGAGCAGTGACAGAAAGGGGTATAGTATATGCGTTAACGACTGCAAATTCTGATCCAACAATAGGAGGTACTGGCGTTACTAAAATTTCTAAGTCAGGCACTACAGGAATTTTTAACAGTATAATTTCGGGATTAGTTGCTAATTCGTCTTATACTTTTAAAGCTTATGCAACTAATGCGGTAGGAACAAATTATACCTTTTCTAATCAATTTACCACTTTTGGTACTAATTCTGGGCCAAGTTTCAGTTATGAAACACCTCAGAATTATATTTTAAATTCAGCAATTACCGCTTTAACACCTACTAGCATAGGAAGCACAATTCCAGCATTAACCTATAAGCAAGTAAGTACTTTTGCAGGAACTAATTCTGGATTTTTAGATGGTACAGGAACAGCGGCTAAGATGAATGGTCCTTTAGGGATGACACTCGATGCTAGTGGGAATGTTTATTTTATCGATGCAGTCAATCATAGAATACGTAAAATGACTCCTGCGGGAGTGGTTACTACTATTGCAGGTAACGGAGCTACTACTTGGTTAGGTGCTTATGGGGATTATGGAGATAACGCAACAGGATCATCGGCTAAATTTAATTGGCCTTCTGACTTGGCTTTGGATACTGCAAATAACTGCTTGTATGTAGCTGATAAAGAAAACGATCGAATCCGTAAGGTTTCCTTAACCTCTTCTTATGCGGTAACCACTTTTGCAGGTTCAGGAACTAGTAGTTCTGTTGATGGTGTAGGGGTAGCTGCTACTTTCAAAAAACCAAGTGGAATTACAATTGATCCTAGCGGGACTTATTTATACGTTACAGATAGAGCGGGTAACAAAATTCGTCGTATTACCATAAGTACTGCTCAGGTAGTGACTATTGCGGGTAGTGGTACTCAAAGTACTTTAGATAATGTTATAGGAACTTCTGCTACTTTTAATGATCCTACGGGGATTGCGGTAGATGCTAATTTTGTTTATGTAAGTGATTTTGGTGGACATAAAATTCGTAAAATAAATAAAACTTCTCCTTATGCGGTAACAACTGTTGCAGGTTCTGGAACAAAAAGTGCTGTAGACGGTTCAGGAAATGCGGCTACTTTTGACAATCCGTACGGAATTACTTTAGATGGAGCTGGAAATATATTTGTAGCAGAATGGAGTAATAAAATCAGGAAAATAACAACCTCTGGAGATGTTACCACTATTGCTGGTAGCGGAACAGCATCGTCATTAGATGGTAATGGGGTCTCTGCCACTTTTAATGAACCAGCCAATATCGTGATAAATCCAAGTACTGGAGTTGCTTATGTATCTGAATGGTCAGGTGATAGAATCCGAAAAATAAATTTAGGCGGCTATACCATAGCACCAACAACATTGCCTACTGGTCTGAGCTTTAATGGTAGTACGGGAATTATTACAGGTACACCAACAGCGCTTAGTGGTCCAACAGAATATACGGTTACAGGATACAATTATTATGGAAAAAGTACTGCTGCACTTAGTATCACAACGGCAAATTTACCAACAGTAACTACAGATGTCGTTTCTGCTGTAACAGTTGCAACAGCTACTGCAGGAGGAAATGTCAGCACTAATGGAGGTAGTACATTATTAGAAAAAGGGATTTGCTGGAGTACCAGTGCAACTCCTACTGTTTCCGATAACAAAGTGATAAATAGTTCTACTGCAATGGGGGATTATACTAGTGAAATATCTGGATTAGCACCGCTTACTACCTATTATGTTAGAGCCTATGCCACCAGTGTTTTGGGTACAGCTTATGGTGCTGTAGTGAGTTTTACTACTAAAGTGCAAGCGCCAATTATCAGTTACACTATTCCCAATCAATTTGTAGTTAATACGGCAATAACCCCTTTAGCTGTTAGCAATACTGGAGGAGCAATTCCTTTAGGGATAAAAGACAGAATATCTACTTTGGCAGGAAGTCATGGAATCTCAGGTGCAACAGATGGCACAGGAACTTCAGCTAGTTTTAGTAACCCATCAGGTGTTGCTATTGATGCGGCTGGCAACCTTTATATTGCAGATCAGTTTAATAATAAAATACGAAAAATTACCCCAACAGGAGAAGTTACTACTTTTGCAGGAAGCGGAACTATTGGAGCCATAGACGGCACGGGTACTTCGGCTAGTTTTAATAACCCAATAGGTGTTGCTGTTGATGCGGCGGGTAACGTATATGTAGCTGATCTTTTCAATTATAAAATTAGAAAAATTACCCCAGCGGGAGTAGTAACTACTTTGGCAGGAATTGGAACCAGAGGTGCAACAGATGGCACGGGAACTGTAGCCAGTTTTAATTTACCTTCTGCAGTTGCAGTTGATGGGGCAGGCAATGTCTATGTAGCGGATACTGCTAATAATAAAATTCGAAAAATTACCCCAGCAGGAGTAGTTACTACTTTGGCAGGGAGTGGAGATAAAGGGGCAACAGATGGTACGGGAATTGAAGCTAGTTTTAATATACCTAGTGGTATAGCTGTGGATGCAGAAGCTAATGTTTATGTGGCCGATAGAGATAACCATAAAATAAGGAAAATCACTCCATCAGGAGTGGTTACTACTCTGGCAGGGAGTGGAATTGTTGGGGCAGCAGATGGCACGGGTGCTACAGCCAGTTTTAAATACCCATATGGTGTATCGTTGGATACGGAAGCTAATGTTTATGTAGCAGATACTTATAATCATATTATACGAAAAATTACCCCAGCAGGAGTGGTTACTACTTTGATGGGGAATGGGAATGGTGTGGTAAGAGACGCTATGGGACTTTCAGCCAATTTTAGATTCCCTAATGGTTTAGCTGTCGATGCGGAATCTAATGTTTATGTAGCTGATACAAACAATTATAAAATCCAAAAAATTACTTTAAAAGGTTATTCGGTATCGCCCGCTTTGCCTGGAGGTTTAATTTTAAACGCCGATGGTAGTATATCAGGAACACTAGTAGGATTAAGTCAAGCTAAAGATTATACGATAACAGCTTATAATATGGGTGGCAGCAGTTCAACAACGTTAAGAATTGCTATAGTTGCTGCATCTTCAATAGTTTTGCCTAGTGTAACTACTAGTTCTGCAAGCATGATAACTTCAAATGGAGCAGTTACAGGAGGAAATGTAACTTCAGTTGGTAATGATGCTGCAACTGTTAGAGGGGTTTGCTGGAGTACTGCTTCGAATCCAACAATTCTTAACACTAAAACTACAGACGGAACAGGTAGTGGTGTTTTCAACACTACTCTAACTGGACTATCTGCAAGTACAAAATATTATGTAAGGGCTTATGCAACCAATAGTGCGGGTACCAGCTATGGAAATGAAATTAGTTTTACAACATTAGGGCAGAGTACAATACAACTTGCTATTTCAAATCCTACAGTAATACTAAGTAAAACCTACGATGGAACTGTTTCGGCAGTGGTAACAGCAGGAATACTTTCTGGAGTTTTAGGTTCCGATTATGTTAGTGTTAGTGCAGTAGCGACTTATGATTCGGCTGGTATTGGAACTGAAAAAACAATCACTGTTGTGTATACGTTGTCAGGAGAAGATGCTGCTAAATACAGCAAACCTGCTAATTATACTGTAAATACTGGAATTATTAGTGCAAAAGCTTTGACTATTTCAAATCCTACAGTAACGCTAAGTAAAACCTATGATGGAACTGCTTCGGCTGTAGTAACAGCAGGAACACTTTCAGGAGTTGTGGGCTCAGATGATGTTAAAGTTAGTGCCGTTGCGACTTATGATTCGGCTGTTATTGGAACCGAAAAAACAATCACAGTAGTATATACTTTGTCAGGAGAAGATGCTGCTAAATACAGCAAACCTGCTAATTATACTGTAAATACTGGAATTATTAATGCAAAAGCTTTAACTATATCAAATCCTACAGTAACGCTTAGTAAAACTTATAGTGGTGATGCTTCGGCAGCGGTAACAGCAGGAACTCTTTCAGGAGTTGTAGGTTCAGACGATGTAGCGGTTAGTGCAGTAGCAACTTATGACAATAAAAATTCAGGAACTGACAAAACGATAACAATAGTTTATTCATTAGTGGGGGCAGATGTTTCAAAATATAGTGCTCCTTCAACTGAAACAGTTACCACTGGAATAATTACTCCTAAATCTTTATCTATTGATGTTCTTCAAATGATAAGCAGTAAGCCATATGATGGTACTGCAAACGCTTTTGTACCTATTGGAACTTTAAGTGGACTAATAGATGGTGAGGAATTGACATTAACAGCTCAAGCAAGTTATGATAACAAAAATTCAGGAACTGAAAAAACGATTACAGTAGTATATTCAATTGATGGTGCTAATTATAAAAATTATAGCAAACCTGTTGATTATGTCATTAACACAGGAGTTATAACTAAAGCACCATTGACAGTTACGGCCAATAACGATGTGAAATTAATTGGTCAAAATGATACTCCTGGATATGCTGGTGTAAGTTTCATTGGTTTTGTTAATGGCGAATCAGAAGCTGTACTTGGAGGTACTTTGGTAATTACTAGAACTGATACAAATCAAGAATCAGGTAATTATCTGGATGTATTAGTTCCAAGTGGACTTGTTGTAGAAAATTATGATATAACTTACATAAATGGTGATTTCGAAATCTTACAAGCCGATCAATTGCTTGTTAAATTCAAAAAAACAACTAAAAATTATGGAGAAACACCCGTTTATGAATTAATTAGTTCTCAATATGTTAATAGTACTACCGGTAATACATTATTAGATCTTACTAGTTCTACCACTGTTACAGGCAATCAAGTTATAGTAACAGATGGATCAACAACAACAGGGTTTACTATTGGCGCTACTAATCCAGCTTACAGTACCTCAAATAATTTGAACGTAGGGAATTATGAACTATCGGCTTCTGAAATTAGTCTTAGTAATAATATTAATTCGTTAAAAATTGTAGGTAACTATAAAGTGAATCCATTGGCTCTAACGGTAAGTGTGGGTGAGGTTAATAAAGAATATGATGGTACTAAAGAGATAGGTAATATTCAGTTGAATTTAGCCAGTCCGATTATTGATGATAATGTAACTGTAGATGGTAGCGTTTCGTTTTTAAGTAGTAATGTTGGTAGTAATAAATCATATGAAATTACTAATTTATCATTGTCAGGAGATGATGTTTACAATTACTTTTTAGATGGATTCTCTAATAAAATCTCAGGAAATAATGGTTCAATTACAGTTAAAGCATTAACTACTTCTGATCCAACAGTAACGCTAAGTAAAACTTATGATGGAGCTACTTCAGCATTAGTAACAGCAGGAACACTTTCGGGAGTTGCTAATTCAGATAATATTAATGTTAGTGCAGTAGCAACTTATGATACAGCTGCTATTGGAACTGAAAAAACAATCTCTGTTGTATATACTTTGTCAGGTGAAGATGCTGTTAATTACAGTAAACCAGTTGATTATACCACAAACACAGGAAGTATTAGTGCAAAAGCGTTGACTATTTCTAATCCAACTTTAACACTAAGTAAAACCTATGATGGAACTGTTTCGGCAGCGGTAACTGCAGGAACACTTTCGGGAGTTATAGGTTCAGACGATGTTAGTGTTAGCGCAGTAGCGACGTATGATTCGGCTGCTATTGGAACAGAAAAAACAATAACTGTGGTTTATACTTTGTTAGGTGAAGA
>CAUPOP010000043.1:0-24783 GCA_963512955.1 uncultured Flavobacterium sp.
ACAAAACATCAGGTGTTGCAGGAACTTCAAGATACATAACAACAAAGAACAAAAAAAATACTCCAGACAGATTAGAGATTAAAAAATTTAATCCAATCTTGAAACGTGTAACTGTTCATAAAGAAATTAAATAATAATTAGAGATTTTTATTTTTTTATAAAAATTTCAAATATACACATTTGAATCATGGCAAAGAAAACCGTAGCATCGTTACAAACAGCTTCTAAGAGATTATCAAAAGCCATCAAAATGGTGAAATCTCCAAAAACTGGTGCATATACATTCGTAGAATCTATTATGGCTCCTGAAGCAGTTGATGAATTCTTGAAAAAGAAATAATTCACAATACATTTTTATAGAAAAGCTACTTTCATTCGGAAGTAGCTTTTTTATTTTCTATATTTACCTTTCTAAAGTAACAGGGCATATTTGAAGTTAAATACTTCATTTTTAATACTATTTATACAATGAGTTTTTTCAAAAGAATATTTTCATCAGAGAAAAAAGAAACATTAGACAAAGGTCTTGAAAAATCAAAAACAACTTTCTTTTCTAAGTTATCCAAAGCGGTTGCTGGAAAGTCAAAAGTTGATGATGAAGTTTTAGATAATTTAGAAGAAATCCTTGTTTCTTCAGATGTTGGTGTGAATACAACATTGAAAATAATTACTCGAATAGAAAATCGAGTGGCTTCTGACAAATATTTAGGAACAGAGGAATTAAATGAGATTCTTCGAGAGGAAATAGCAGGTTTATTATCCGAAACAAATTCAGGTGAAGCAACTGAGTTTGTTATTCCTATTCAAACCAAACCTTATGTGTTAATGGTAGTAGGTGTTAATGGAGTTGGTAAAACAACAACTATAGGTAAATTAGCTTATCAATTTAAGAAAGCAGGTCATAAAGTAGTACTTGGTGCAGCGGACACTTTTCGTGCAGCAGCTATAGATCAATTACAAATTTGGGCGGATAGAGTAGGAGTTCCTATTGTGAGACAAAATATGGGGAGTGATCCAGCTTCGGTTGCTTTTGATACTTTACAATCTGCTGTTGCTCAAGATGCTGATATTGTTATTATTGATACCGCTGGGCGTTTGCATAATAAAATTAATTTGATGAACGAGTTAACCAAAGTAAAACGAGTGATGCAAAAAGTGGTTGGTGACGCACCACATGATGTTTTATTAGTTTTGGATGGTTCAACCGGTCAGAATGCTTTTGAACAAGCAAAACAGTTTACAGCGGCTACCGAAGTGACTTCGCTTGCTGTCACTAAACTTGACGGAACAGCTAAAGGTGGTGTAGTTATAGGTATTTCAGATCAGTTTCAGATTCCTGTAAAATATATTGGTGTAGGGGAAGGAATTGAAGATTTACAGGTTTTTAATAAGTATGAATTTGTAGATAGTTTTTTTAAATAAAATTATAAAATGAGTTTTTTTTCTTTCAAAAATAGTAGTCCTATCTATTTTTATTTTATCAGTATTATTGCCTTTGTTTTAGCTAATATTATTCGAGATAAAAGTGTTCCTGTATATTATATCTTATTATTGACAGGTTTAGTTTTTTTTATTTTAGGTTTTATGAAACGAATGAAAACCAAATAAGCTACTGATATAAAGCATTAATTTTTTGCCACAAAACATCGTCAAAATCCGATAAAGCTAGATTTACGTTGTCTGCTGCATCTCCCATTCTTACGATTACCATTTTTTTACTCGGAATGATATAAATTTTCTGATCATTTTTTCCTAGAGCCATAAACATATCATTTGGCGCATTTGGAATAATGCTTCCTTGAAAAACAGCTTGAGTTTGTGGTAAATGATAACTTGATTTTCCGTTTAGCCACCACAAATATCCGTATCCAAGATTTATTGATTGTGATGTATTTGTAGCTTCATTGATATAGTTTTCGTTGACAATTACTGTATTTCCCCATTTTCCTTTATTTGATATTAATAAGCCAAAACGTGCTATGCTTCTTGTTGTGCTCCAATAAATACTATTATTATCTACTTGTATCCAAGTTCCGTTCATTCCTATTTTATCCCTTAATTTTGTATTAAAGTAGGTACTCCAAGTTTGTCCTGAGGCTTGAGCAATTACATCTTGTAGTTTCACATATACATTGTGATAAGCCCAGCGCGTACTGGCGTCTGCTTTGTATTGAAGACTTTCAGGTGTTACAGCATCACCGTTGGCTATATCTTCAATGCCAGAGGTCATTGTTAGCAGGTTCTTACAAGTAATTAAGTTTTCTTTTTCTAAAGGTTCACTTGTCCAGCCAGTACCAATGTATTGTGAAACTTTATTATTAATATTCAGGAGCCCTTCTTGCTGCGCAATTCCGGTCATAGTAGAAGTTAATGTTTTGCCTGCACTTGCCCAATACCAAGGTGAATTAGCGTCATGACCGTTGAAATAATTTTCCAATACAATTCTTCCATTTACCAGAATGATGAACGATTTTGAATGTTTAAGTTCTAAATAATCTAAAAGTGGTTGAACGGCATTTTGATTCCAACCTAGATTTGAGATTGTTTTTGTTTCCCAAGTTGTTCCAGTAAGTGGTGGAAAATAAAGCGCTTCAGTTGGTATTTGACTTGGAGTTTCAGAAGAGCAACCGATACAAAATAATAGAATTATAAGGGGGCAGATTATTTTATACATACTATATATTGTTGAATATGAGGTTTGACCAAAAATATAGAAAATAGTTTAATGGGTTTTATGTTTTTTTGTTTTCTTTGAATCGAATAAGTTTAACTTTGTAATTGTAAAACGTTTGGTCAAATGCGTTTTTAGCCCTGATGGAAGTGGCATCCTTTTTTTGGGTTGTTCTGACAGAGGAAGAATAATCCAAAAAAAGATATAACGGACAGCAGGAATAGCTTCTAAAAATAAAAATTATATGAAAAATACATTTAAAGTTCTTGTTCTATGTTTGCTTTTTGTTGGGTGTCAACAAAAGATAAAACCTACTGATATTGCTAAGATAAACGGATATTGGGAGATTGAAAAAGTGGTTTTTGAAGAGGGAAAAGACAAAGAGTATGGCATGAATGAAAATTATGATTATTTTCAGATTGACAAAAACAATAAGGGCATTAGAAAAAAAGTTATGCCTCAACTTGACGGTACTTTTTTAGTTAATGATACTTACGAAAATGTAGTTGTTCGTTTTGCGGATGATAAAGCATATTTAGATTATTCGACACCATATATGAAATGGTCTGAGGAATTAATCACTCTTACCGATGAGGAATTAGTGGTTAAAAATGCTGAAAAAAAAGAATATCACTATAAGAAATCAGGACCAATAAATATTTTGGAAGATGGCAAAAAGACTAAATAATCAAAGTACGGTTGGTGATGTTTTGAAGCATATCATTCAAGAGAATAAATTGCAACCTGGCATGGATCAAATTGATGTTAAGGACGCATGGAAAAATCTTATGGGAAATGGTGTGAATAGTTATACTAGAAATGTGGTTTTAAAAGGGAGTACGTTATATGTTGAATTAACATCGTCAGTTTTGAGGGAAGAGTTGAGTCACGGAAAATCGAAAATTGTTGCAATGATTAACGAAGAATTGAAGCGAAATGTTGTTAAGGATGTTGTTTTGAGATAATTTCGAATTGTTTCGTTGAGATTATAAACAGAAAATCCAGTTTCAATTTTGAAACTGGATTTTCTGTTTTATTTACAGTTTTAGACTGTGACTAAATACTAAAATTGTTCTCTTCCTGCAAAATGGAATGCACCTTCAATAGCTGCATTTTCATCACTATCAGAACCGTGAACTGCATTCTCTCCAATAGAAGTTGCATATGCTTTACGGATAGTTCCTTCAGCAGCTTCAGCAGGGTTTGTAGCTCCAATTAAAGTTCTAAAATCCTCAACTGCATTTTCTTTTTCCAAAATGGCCGCAACAATAGGTCCTCTTGACATAAACTCAACTAACTCTCCATAAAAAGGTCTTGCCGCATGAATTGCGTAAAATGCTTGTGCATCAGCAACAGTTAATTGTGTTAATTTTAAAGAAACAATTTTGAAACCTCCGTTTGTAATCATTGCCAAAATGTTTCCGATGTGCCCGTTTGCAACAGCATCAGGCTTAATCATTGTAAAAGTTCTATTAGTCGCCATTTATTTGTATATTTTATATTTTACGCAAAATTAGTTATTTTTTATTGACTTATTTTGACAAATAAACAAAAAATTGGACTTTGCTTGCTATTAATATGGTTTTTTAGTAAATTGGGTTTAGAGAAATGATTTCGAAATATTTTTTAAATAACGATAATTTCAAAATTAGTACTCAAAGGTTGTAACTTTTGGATTAAAATTAGAATTAAATTCTCTCCACTTTCTAAATAAAATTCCGAAAAATTAGCTTGGCGTTCTTGCAAACTTTGATTAGGAAATAATTCATTTTGCAAGTCTATAATTCGTTCTAAAACATCGCTTAATTTTCTTTTTTGGGCTTTCAATAATCTTTTTTCTAAATTTTCTAACCCTTTTATCTGTTTCTTCTCTTGTGCTTTTACAGCTCCTGCAAAAGATTGATCCGTTTGATTTGTTATTTCATAAAGAGATTCAAACTGTTTTTGTAGTTGCAATTTTAGATTGATTAAGTCAATTGGAAATTCGGATAATTCTTTGGTTTTAAGGTTTATTAATTCCTCTTGTTTTGAAAATAAATCTTTCCAATTTAAATTTAATTTATCTGCTTTTTTAACTTGTTTTTCGGTTGCTAAAAGCACAGAATTACGAACTAAAAGCATAGGAAAAGTTATTTTTACAGCATCAAAGAACGATTTCAATTCTAACCAATAGGCAATTTCTCCACCACCGCCAATATAACATAAATTAGGCAAAATGACTTCCTGATATAAGGGGCGCATGATTACATTAGGACTGAATTTTTCGGGATTGTTTTCTAATAAGGAAATGATTTCACTTTCCGAAAATTCTATTTTAGTGTTGTTCACTTTGTATTTTCCATTTTCCAGGATAATTCGTTCCCTCAAATCATTTTCAATGTAAAAAAGATTTATCTCCCGAGGATTTACCTGAACGGTATAGTTTTTTAATTTTTCGGCTGTTTCTAAAACTAGTTTGTGTGAAGATTGAATCAGTAATTCTTCTTTTACAAAAGGGATGAAGTTTCTTTTTAATTCAGAATTATCACCATCAATAATAACTAAGCCATATGCTCCAAAAAGTTTATTTGCTAAATATCGTGTAGCATCTGCTAAATTAGGATGATTAAGGTAGGCCTCTTCAAATAGTTTTTTAATCGTGTTTGCATGTGTGCTTGAGCCAATTTCAAGTGAAAATATTTCAAAGAAATCAGCTAAACCTTCTGTTGATAATCGTCCTACTGGTCCAGAACTTTTAGTGTTCCATCTGAACTTTTTACCTTTAAAATTGAAATAATTGATTTCTTCAAAATCATGGTCTTCTGTAGCCATCCAGTATATTGGAACAAAATTAAATTCAGGGTGTTTTTCTTTTAATTCAGTTGTCAGATTAATGGTTGAAATAATTTTATATAAGAAATATAATGGGCCACTAAATAAATTTAATTGATGTCCGGTAGTAACTGTAAAAGTATTACGGAGTGCCAAAGCTTCAATGTTCTGTTTTGTTACTACAGAAATTTCTTCATTTGTATACTGTTTTTTTAAAACCGATACTAAAGTTGTTCTTGTTGTATCATCAAAATTAGCTTGCTTTTCTATGATTTGTTCTTGAAAGTTTTCAAGTTGTGGAAATCGGTTGTATAGAGGCTGTAGATTAGGTTTTTGATCTAAATAATCATTCATTAATGAAGAAAAATACCCGGAATTTTGATAGCTTATACAGTCGGTTGGCATAGATTATTTTTGTTTGGAGTAAAATTACCAAAAATTATTGGAACTAAATATTTGTTGGTTTCGAAAAATAGTGGCATTTTAGTTTCCGTTTTAAAACTAAATCGTATTTATGAAAGCAAATTCACAAACAGAAAATTCTTTAAAGCATGTTCTTTTTGGAAGTTTAATAGGAACTACAATAGAATTTTTTGATTTTTATATCTATGCCAATGCAGCAGTTTTGGTTTTTCCACAGTTGTTTTTTCCAGGTGCAGACAGTACAAACTCTGTTTTAGAATCGTTGGCTACATTTTCAATAGCATTTCTTTCTAGACCAATTGGTTCGGCTGTTTTTGGACATTATGGAGATAAAATAGGCCGTAAAGCTACATTAATTGCCGCTTTATTGACTATGGGAATTTCAACCATATGTATTGGTTTTTTACCAAGTTATGCGAGTATAGGCATTGCAGCTCCATTGTTACTAATGTTGTGTCGATTTGGACAGGGAGTTGGTTTAGGAGGTGAATGGGGAGGAGCTGTTTTGTTAGCTATTGAGAATGCACCACCAAATAAACGTGCTTGGTATGGTATGTTTCCGCAATTAGGTGCGCCAATTGGTTTGTTGCTTTCAGGAGGTACTTTTTTGATTTTAACAGATACAATGAGCAGTGAAGATTTTCTAGATTATGGATGGAGAATACCGTTTATAGCTAGTTCATTGTTAGTAATTGTTGGATTTTATATTAGGTTGAAAATTTCAGAAACTCCTGCTTTTGAGAATTCAAAATTAGAACAAGAGCAAGTAAAAATTCCTTTCGTTGCTTTACTGAAATCCTATAAAAAAGAATTAATTTTTGGAACATTTGCAGCCATTACTACTTTTTTAGTTTTTTACTTGATGACTGTTTTTTCTTTGAGTTGGGCAACATCTGATTTAGGTTATTCTAAAAGAGATTTTTTATTGATTCAGTTGTTTTCAGTCTTGTTTTTTGCGCTTTTTATCCCTGTCTCTGCGGTCATTGCTGACCGAATTGGGCGTCGTAAAATGTTGATTTATGCATCGAGTGTTATTGCACTTTTTGGTTTTACCTTTTCTTTTTTCTTGAATTCGGGAAATACGGTTATGGTAACCTTGTTTTTATGTATTGGGATGTCTTTGATGGGCTTTACCTATGGACCGATAGGAACTTTTCTTTCTGAATTATTCCCAACTACAGTACGCTATTCAGGAGCTTCATTAACCTTTAATCTTGCGGGAATTATAGGGGCTGCTTTTGCTCCAATGATTGCAATTTGGTTAGCTACGCATTACAGTTTGACTTATGTTGGTTTTTATCTTTCTATAGCGGCTTTTATTTCTTTGATCTCCTTATTAGCAATTAGTAAAAAAGAGCATAAGTTTTAATTATGTCCTATCTGTTCAAACTAAAATGACCTCGATATTCTTTTCCATTAGCTCTTGTAACAATAAACCAATAATCTGAGGAAGGAAGTTCTGTCCCATTTAAAGTTCCGTTCCATGAGGCATTTTGAATTAATTCTGTGATGAATTTTCCATAGCGATCAAAAATCTTAATTGTTAAACTATCTTCAAAATCTGAAAATTTGATTTTCCAGGTGTCATTATAACCATCTCCGTTTGGAGTGAAGAATTTTGGATACATCAATAAATAGACTTCATCGGTTACAGTCCCACAACCATTTTTGTCTCTAACAGAAACGGTGTATTGTCCATTAGTGATGTTCGAAAATTGATTGCTATTCTGAAAATGAATGCCGTCTATTGAGTATTCAAAATCTCCGTTGCCAGTAACGTAAGTTGTTATATTATTTTGATTGTCTGTCCAGTCTTGGGTATCAATAGAAGTAATTGTGGCGATATTTGATTTTTTTACGGTGAAATTTTTTGTGCTAGAACAATAAAAAGCAGCATAGTCATCGGTTACTGTTACAGAAAAATCACCAGGATTTGCCACAATTATGGACTGTGTAGTAGCTCCGTTTGACCATAAATAAGTATCAAAGCCAGAACCGGCATCAATCGATATTGTATTATTTTCACAAATGGGTAAAACATCAGGAATCATTATTTTTGGTTTGGATAAAAGGGTTAGTTTTAATTCAGCAATTGCATAACATGATGTATTTGAATTGATTCGAACGTAAATTTTGTTATCACCTAGGGCTAAGTCGTAGTTTGAAAAATTAGTGATTTGATTGGCTACTAATTGATTTTCCGCACCCGAAAAAACCGAATAGTAATCGAAAGTATAGCCAGAAGTATTTGAAATTAGTTTTGAATTATAGTCGGATAAATTTATTTTTTCGGATCCATCATTCAACTCATCACAAAATAATTCAGTATAATTATTTGCGGGTAAGGTAGATATAAGTAAAACAGTTACGGATAATTTAGTTGGGCTTTCGCAGCCATTTAGTGTTTGTGTAGCATAATAAGTTTGTCCGTTTATCAAAGGAGTTGAATTAGATAAAAGAGCTTCAGTACTATTGTACCATTGTATTGCAGTTCCAGATACTATGATAGTATCTAAAGTTGGATTCTGACTTGAACAAAAGGTTTGATTTGCATTTCCTGTTGGAGCATTCGTATTTTGGATAATGATTCTAACGAAAACTCTATCACTTTCGCAACCATTAATAGTTTGCGAAGCGTAATAAGTTTTTTCGTTTTGTAATGGAGTTGTGTCTGATAAAAGATTTCCATTTGTTAAAGCATCGTACCATTTTATGTTTTGGCCTGTGATTGTTATTGAGCTTAAATTTGCATTTTGTTGAATACAAAAGTTTTGGGGAGAAGTTGTGGTTGGTAATGGTTGACTATTAATAGAAACCGTTTGATTTTGATTAACGGAATTTCCATTCCCGTCGTCATATTTCCAAAAAATAGTATAAGTTCCCGGTATGCTATAAGAAAGCGGACTTGTAGTTGTTGCTATAATTGTTCCCGCACAAGTATCTGTGGCCGTTGGGATTGTGGTAATTATTGTGTTGCAATCACTTGTTATGATAGGGAGTGTTACAAGGTTAGGGATAGGAGCGACTGTATCTCCAACAATTACATTAATAGTTTTTGTATCATCACAATCACCAGTTCCAGTAATCGCACAAGAATATTGCCCACTATTTATAGAAGTTACATTGAGTATTGTTGGGTTTTGATCAGTAGAAGTGAAACTATTAGGCCCGGTCCAAGCATAATTTGTTCCGCCCGATGCTTTTAGTTCTAATGTTTTTCCAATACAGATTGGTGAGTTTGAGGTTGCTATTATTGAGGAAAGGCAGTCTTTGAATTTCACGAGAAAATTGTCTGAATTTGATCTAATCGTAGTTTGATATGCTCCAGGAGTCGCAATTCCTGTCGTACTCCCAAATGTAACACCATACAAATAAATGTTTTGTTGACTATCAAGATGGATTAAAGGGAGTTGTTCTCCTCCTTCACCTCCATAATAAGTCCCCCATACCCTTTGCCCTAAATTATTTAATTTTATGAAATATACTTTATATAAACTGGTATTAGTTGGCAAATATCCATCGGTAGTAGCAATCCCATTATAAAGAGTTGTTCCTCCAGAAAAGTAGGTTTCTCCTTCTTTATTTACGTCTATACTTGACATTTCTTCGATGAAGTAGGTTCCCCAATTCTTTGTTTGTGTTTTAACATTAAAGGAAACTATGCAACTATTCTCATTAGCGTTTAGATTTGACCCGTTCCAACTAGTATCTATGGTTTGAAAATTACCAAAAAGTGTGTTTGGAGTAGCAATTGTTGTTTTGTTTCGAGTCTTACCCATTAAGTACAAATTATCTCCTTGAAGTTTTGCCCTATAAATTAAACTATCATCACAAATATAAGTTCCCCAAAGGCGGTTCCCATTGAGATTGAACTTCACAATCATTCCTCCAATATTATTTATAAAACTATTCCCATAATAATTAGTTCCATAATAATTTTCTTGATAGGCATTTGGAGTTGCGATATTAGTTCTGCTACTTTGTATTCCAGTAGCATACAAATAACCGTCGTCAGAAATTGAAATATTCTGAAAACTTTCAGTTCCTAATCCTCCATAAAAAGTTCCCCAGAGTCTATTTCCAGCAGCATCAAATTTAGCAATAAAACCATCGTTATTATTATCACTAGCTCCATTATTGGCTTGATGTGCGTTTGATGAAGCCATCACATCTGAGCTATTAGTTTCGCCAGCTATATAAACATTGTCAGAATTATCAATACATATTGAATATACATCTTCATTCCCATTCCCTCCATAATAAGTAGCCCATTCCCTGATACCTAAATTATTTAGTTTAACAAGAATAACATCAATATAATCGTTTTTAACTGTTTGAAAAGCGCCATGTGTAACTATATTTGTACTATATTGTTCTGCTGCAGCAAAATATAGATTATTGGTAGAGTCGGTTTTTATTATTGCGGGATGTGAGTTCCAAAAACCCTGGTCAGTATAAAAATAAGTTGCCCAAATACGATTTCCATTGGTGTCTAGTTTGGCAAAGAACAAATTGGTAGTTCCATTTAAATTGGACAAATGTGTTCCGGATGTAGCAATGTTTGTGGTACTCCAAGTAACACCAGAAATGAATACTTCATTATTACTATTGGTTGTAATGTCAGAGGGGAATTCCTCACCTTCTCCGCCATAATAAGTTCCCCAAAGCCTTATAGGAACCGGATCAATAATCAATGTTTTATTAGAAATATTTTCAGCACTTTCGAAACCATAAATATCTTTACTGATTTTTTTATAACGAACAGCAGTTTCCTTTTTGTCTTTTCCGTTTTCGATCCAGCTAGTAGGAAGTATTTCTTCCATTTCACCAAAGCGAATCTGCATTTTGATTTTATTGTTTGCTAATTCGGTTTCGGCACCGCCAAATTTCAATTGGATATCTGATATTTTCCCTTTAGGATGAACGACAAAATTGTATTCAACCGCTTTCAAAGAATCTTTTGGAATAGAGAAAACAATATCAATATTAGGATAAATATTTTTGTAAGTAATTTGTTTGTATTGATGCACCATCAAAATACCATCGGGTTTGTTGGGTATATTATAATAATTGTCATAATCCTTAGATTCCTCTTCTTTAATCAATTCAACTTTAGGATTTGAATTTACAAAATCGATGTCAATTCTATGGTAAACATATTTTAATGAATAGTTGGGAAGTATTTCTTTATTGTTTTCTGAAAGGGAAGAAGGATGTAGTTTTGCTTTTTGTTTATCTGATAAAGGATGTTTTTTTGTTTCATAAATGTCATACGAAAACCCATTATTTTTAATTTGAACATTTAATCCCTTAGTTTTCAAAAGAAATTTTACATCAGAATTTAGTTTTCCTTTCTGGTCAATAATCTGACCTTTGTTTTCGTTAAAACCTATTGATTGATTTTTATTTTGTGCAAATACTGGAGCAATTATTAAAAGTAGTAGTAAAAGTAATTTTTGTTTCATAGAAATGATTTGACAATTGTAAATATAATTAAATATCTATAAATTACATAAAAACTGAAAAGACTCTATTTTAATCTAAAGAATAAATTAAAATGTAAACTTTTACTTTCGTGGAAAGAATAGAATTATCACTTACTTTTGCACAAAACTTATTTCTTTTGAAAACCAAATTATTCCTAATTACGCCGCCTTTTACCCAACTGAATACTCCGTATCCGGCAACGGCTTATATCAAGGGATTTTTGAATACTAAAAACATCGAATCCGTACAAGCCGATTTAGGAATAGAAGTGATTTTGAAATTGTTTTCGAAAGAAGGGTTGAAAAATTTGTTTGAAGTTTCAGAGTTCGATTTAAAAGGTGGAGAAGTTTCAGATAATTCCAAGCGTATTTTTGCTTTGCAAGAAGAATATCTAAAAACCATCGATTCTGTAATTGCTTTTTTACAAGGGAAAAACCCAACATTGGCACTTCAAATATGTCAAGAAGATTTCTTACCAGAAGCGTCACGATTTGCACAATTGGAAGAATTAGATTGGGCTTTTGGGACTATGGGAACCCAAGACAAAGCAAAACATTTAGCCACTTTATACCTCGAAGATATTTCGGATTTTATAGTGGAATGTGTTGATGATAATTTTGGATTCAGTCGTTACGCGGAACGTTTGGGGCGAAGTGCAAATTCTTTTGATGAACTATACGAAGCTTTACAACAAGAGCCAACTTATATTGATACAGTTTTACTTTCGATTCTAAAAGAACGAATAGAAAGTATTCAACCTACATTATTTTTAATTTCAGTTCCGTTTCCTGGAAATTTATATTCGGCTTTTCGTTCCGCTCAATGGGTAAAAAAGTATCATCCAAACATTAAAATTTCGATGGGTGGCGGTTTTCCCAATACCGAATTACGTTCCCTTTCCGATGCTCGGGTTTTTGAGTTCTTCGATTATATCACTTTGGATGATGGAGAAGTGCCAATCGAAGAATTAATTTCGAATATAGAATCCCGAAATTTAGGGACAGATTACAATGCTTATAAACGAACCTTTCTTTTGGAAGATGGTAAAGTAGTTTATAAAAATAATTCCCTAAAACACGATTACAAACAATCGCAAGTTGGTACGCCAGATTATTCAGATTTGCTTTTGGATAAATATATTTCAGTTATCGAAATTGTGAATCCAATGCACCGCATGTGGAGTGATGGTCGTTGGAACAAACTCACTATGGCGCACGGTTGCTATTGGGGTAAATGTACATTTTGTGACATCTCTTTGGATTATATCAAAGTGTATGAGCCTATTGCTGCCAGTTTATTGTGTGATCGAATGGAGGAAATGATTGGGCAAACAGGAGAGAATGGGTTTCATTTTGTAGATGAAGCGGCACCTCCAGCCTTAATGCGAGCACTAGCACTCGAAATCCTTCGACGTAAATTAGCTGTAACTTGGTGGACAAACATTCGATTCGAAAAAAGTTTTACTAAAGATTTGTGTCTCTTATTGAAAGCTTCCGGATGTATTGCGGTTTCTGGCGGACTCGAAGTGGCTTCAGATAGATTGTTGAAATTGATTGATAAAGGAGTTACTGTTGAACAAGTTGCTAAAGTTACCCGAAACTTTACCGAAGCTGGAATTATGGTTCATGCCTATTTGATGTATGGATATCCAACACAAACTGTTCAGGAAACGGTGGATAGCCTCGAAATGGTGCGTCAATTATTCGAAGCGGGTATTTTACAATCTGGGTTTTGGCATCAATTTGCTATGACAGCTCACAGTCCTGTTGGAATGTATCCAGAAAAATTTGGAGTTTTAAAAGAAACGGAAGCCATTGGAACTTTTGCAAATAATGATATTAATTTTATCGATTCCACGGGAATTAACCATGAAAAATTCAGTTTTGGATTGAAAAAATCCTTGTTTAATTTTATGCACGGAATCTGTTTTGATTATGAACTTCAGGATTGGTTTGAGTTCAAAATTCCAAAGACTAAAATTACACCCGATTTTATTTTTGATGCTTTAGAAGAAGAGAATAATTTAAGTACAAAACCTACCGCCAAAGTTGTTTGGTTGGGTGGAAAGCCACTTGTAGAATATTTTACAAAATCTAAAAAAGGAAATTCTTGGGAAATGATGTCTTTGACTTTCCATGACAAAAAAGAAAGTTTTACCATTCAAACTAGTAAAAGTGAAGGGGAATGGCTTTTGGAAATTCTTCAGAAAGTATCCGTTTCTAATGCTCAAATTCTAAGCTTTCAAGAAATTAAATTGGATTTTGAATCTCATTTAGAGGACTTTGAATTATTTTGGTACTCAAAGCCAATTAATACTTTAAGAGAATTTGGTTTACTTGTATTGTAAAAAAATATTTTCAAATAACTATATCAATTTAGCATAAATCTTCGGTTTTTATTCTACGAAAACGTTTTCTTTGGTTATTTTTACTGCCATAAAACAGATACAAATGAGTATTGGCTACAAAGTAAACGTAAACGACACTTTTCATTTTGACTTAGAAAAGAAAAGTATTTCACAATTAGATGCAGTGAGTGTGGAGAAAAATAAATTCCATATTCTGCACGAAAACACTCCTTATAAAGCTGAAATTATCAGCAATAACTTCCATCAAAAAAGCTACACTATTAAGGTAAATAACAGCACCTATACCGTTGTTATTTCGAATCCATTAGATATTCTTATCAAAGAAATGGGTTTTGAAACCGCTGGAAGCAAACAAGTAAATGCTATCAAAGCACCTATGCCCGGCTTAATTCTTGAAATTAGTGTGGTAGTAGGACAATCTGTAAAAGAGAATGATAACTTAATCATTTTGGGAGCTATGAAAATGGAGAATAGTTTTCTTTCTCCACGTGATGGAATCATAAAATCAATATCAGTTAGTATGGGAGATGCGGTAGATAAAGGGCAATTATTAATTGAATTCGAGTAGAGATAAAAGATACAAGATAAAAGAACCAAGAATTTATATTTCTTTGCTCTTGCAGCGAAGCGGTCTATATTCTTTTAGTCTTATTAAATATGAAAAAAATATTAGTTGCAAACAGAGGTGAAATTGCTATTAGAGTGATGAAAACCGCTCAAAAAATGGGGATTAAAACAGTAGCGGTATATTCTACTGCCGACAGAAATGCTCCTCATGTAAAATTTGCTGATGAAGCAGTTTGTATTGGCGAAGCGCCTTCTAGTAAATCGTATTTATTGGGTAGCAAAATTATTGAAGTTGCTAAATCCTTAAACGTCGATGCGATTCATCCGGGTTATGGATTTTTGAGTGAAAACGCTGATTTTGCAGAAGAAGCCGAAAAAAACAACATCATATTTATAGGTCCTAAGTCTAAGGCAATCCGAATTATGGGAAGTAAACTTGCTGCCAAAGATGCGGTTAAGGAATACAATATCCCCATGGTTCCAGGTTATGATGAAGCCATTACCGATGTTGAAAAAGCAAAAGTGGTTGCAACTCAAATAGGTTTTCCTATTTTGATTAAAGCTTCAGCTGGTGGTGGCGGAAAAGGAATGCGTGTTGTAGAAACAGAAGCTGATTTTGAAGCACAAATGGATCGCGCTATAAGTGAAGCAGTTTCGGCTTTTGGAGATGGATCTGTTTTTATCGAAAAATATGTTGGCTCGCCAAGGCATATCGAAATTCAAGTTATGGCTGATAGTCATGGCAATGTTTTGTATTTGTTTGAAAGAGAATGTAGTATTCAACGTCGTCATCAAAAAGTAATTGAAGAAGCACCTTCCTCTGTTTTAACACCTGAATTGAGGAAAAAAATGGGAGAAGCTGCCGTTTTAGTGGCAAAATCCTGTGATTATTTAGGAGCTGGAACAGTTGAATTTTTATTGGATGAAAACAATAATTTTTATTTTCTTGAAATGAATACCCGTTTGCAAGTAGAACATCCTGTTACTGAATTAATTTCGGGAACGGATTTAGTTGAAATGCAAATTAAAGTGGCAAGAGGAGAAGTTTTAGCCATAAAACAAGAAGACTTACAAATTAAAGGGCACGCCATGGAATTACGTGTTTATGCGGAAGATCCATTGAATGATTTTTTGCCAAGTGTAGGACATTTAGATGTATATCAATTGCCAGAAGGAAAAGGTGTTCGCGTTGATAATGGTTTTGAGCAAGGCATGGATATTCCAATTTATTATGATCCAATGTTGGCAAAACTAATTACTTACGGTGAAACACGTGAAGAAGCTATTCAAATTATGCTGAAGGCTATCGAAGGCTATCAGGTAGAAGGAGTTCATACTACTTTGCCTTTTGGAAAATTTGTTTTTGAACACGAAGCATTTCGATCAGGGAAATTTGACACCCATTTCGTCAAGAAATATTATAATGCTGAGATGTTGAAAAACCAAAAAGCAAAAGAAGCCGAAATCGCTGCTCTGGTAGCGTTAAAACAATATTTCGAAGACCAAAAAATCGTACGCTTACCAATTCAATAAAGTATGGAATCTAAAATAAAAATATTAAACGATAAAATTGCTCAAGCTCATTTGGGCGGAGGTAAGAAGCGTATTGAAAAACAACACGTAAATAAAAAACTTACCGCAAGAGAGCGCATCAATTACTTGATGGATGAAGGTTCTTTCGAAGAAATAGGGATGTTAGTTACGCATCGGACCTCTGATTTTGGAATGGAAAAGGAACTGTATTATGGAGATGGGGTTATTACTGGCTATGGAACAATAAACGGAAGATTAGTTTATGTTTTTGCACAAGATTTCACTGTTTTTGGTGGTTCTTTATCTGAAACACATGCTGAAAAAATTTGTAAAATCATGGACATGGCGGTCAAAATGGGAGCGCCTATGATTGGACTTAATGATTCAGGTGGAGCCCGTATACAGGAAGGAGTTCGTTCTTTAGGTGGTTATGCAGACATCTTTTTTAGAAATGTTCAAGTATCAGGAGTTATACCTCAAATCTCGGCCATTATGGGACCGTGTGCAGGAGGAGCTGTTTATTCGCCTGCTATGACTGATTTTACTATGATGGTAGAAGATACTAGTTATATGTTCGTAACAGGTCCAAATGTTGTAAAAACAGTAACAAATGAAACGGTGACTTCTGAAGAATTAGGAGGGGCAAGCACACATTCAAGTAAATCGGGAGTAGCACATTGTACTTCTGCAAATGATGTAGTTTGTTTAGAAGACCTTAAAAAGTTATTGAGTTATTTGCCACAAAATAATAAAGAAACTCCACATAATTTACCGTATGAGTTAGGGGATGAGCTTCGGGAGCAATTAGATTCAATAATTCCGGATAATCCAAATAAACCTTATGATATGCATGGGGTTATCGGAGGGATTATTGATGAAGATTCCTTTTTTGAAATCCATAAAAATTATGCCGAAAATATTCTAGTAGGTTTTGCAAGATTAGGAGGGCGAAGTATCGGAATTGTAGCAAACCAACCTATGTTTCTGGCGGGTGTATTGGATGTAAATAGTTCTATAAAAGCAGCACGATTCACTCGTTTTTGTGATTGTTTTAATATTCCATTATTGGTTTTAGTTGATGTCCCAGGTTTCTTACCGGGAACGGATCAAGAATGGAATGGAATTATTGTTCATGGAGCTAAATTATTATATGCATTAAGTGAAGCTACGGTGCCAAGAGTTACCGTTATTACACGAAAAGCCTATGGCGGAGCTTATGATGTAATGAATTCAAAACACATTGGGGCTGATATGAATTTTGCCTGGCCAACGGCAGAAATTGCGGTTATGGGAGCAAAAGGAGCTTCTGAAATTATCTTTAAAAAAGAAATTAGTGAAGCTGATGATCACGAAGCCAAACTTCTAGAAAAAGAATCGGAATATGCAGATTTATTCGCTAATCCCTATACTGCTGCCCAACGTGGTTTTGTGGATGAGGTTATTTTGCCTAAAGATACCCGCAGAAAATTAATAAAAGCATTCAGTATGCTTGAAAATAAAGAAAGTGTAGTGCCCAATAGAAAACACGGAAATATTCCTTTGTAGTAGTGTAATTGAAATAGAAACCACCTTTATCAGGTGGTTTTTTATTGGATGAACCATGTAACGAATAGTAGATTTAAAAACTGGTAGGTATTTTTAATTCTACTATCTGATTTTAGTATCTTTCAAAACAACTTTTGATAATAGGACCATTCATTTGATTCTATTTAGAGATTATTTTTCCTATTTTATACAATTATATCTTATAAATTATTGATTTATTTACTATTATTATAAAATTTAAACTGAGGTATATAGTTTTTCGGAGGTAAAGACTATTATTTTTGTTAAAAGGGTTAACTTGCGAAAAGTTATATACTTATAAAATAAATTCAGTTGATTTTTTTATATTTCATTATACTTCATGAAAAGAGTTACTAGTTTAAATACTTATTTTAAAATACTTTTGTTGATTATTTCAACAAATTTGCTGTTTTTTTTACTGTATCTTTCTCTTTATTTTTATACTGTTCAAGAAGAAAAGCAATTTTATAAAACTACTTTTAATCAATACAACAAAGAGGTACAGTCTTTATCTGAACTTAATTCACAAGCGCATACTGCAAGAATTGTTGATGTTACTTTTTGGGATGAATTAGTAGATTTTACTAAGACAAAAGATAAAAATTGGTATGATAAATTTAGTTTTAGTCAAATTGACTCTTATGAAGTTGATTATATTGGAATTTATGATTTAAAAGGAGGATTAATTGGTGAGTCTACTACTTCTAATATCAAAACCTCTGATTTTATACCCAAAAAGCTATTACCAAGTCTTTATAAATCAAAGCTGACAAAATTTTATTTGAAAGTTCCAGATGGGATTGTTGAAGTTTTTGGAGCAACAATTCACCCTTCAAATGACCCATTCAAAAATAAATCCAAACCATCAGGTTTTTTTTTCATGGCCAGACTTTTAAACAAAAAGTTTTTTGAACATTTGGGAGCCATAAGTAGTTCTTCTGCCGGTTTTGTTGATACACACTATTTGGCTAAAAATTCAGACAATTTTATTGATGTAACTTTAGATTTAAAAGATTGGGATAATAAAAGTGTTGGGAAAATACTTTTTCAAAGATCTTTTAATTTGAATTATAGAAATTCAAAAGACATTCTTTTTATTATTGTTTTTGCTTCAATAATTAACATTCTTATTTATTTGTATTATACTAAAAAATGGGTTTACAATCCTTTAAATTTAATTAAAGATATTTTAGAAACAGGAAGTACACATGCTATTCATAATTTAAGAAAAGCTCGAGGTGAGTTTACTAATATTGCAAATCTCTTTGAAGAGAATGACAATCAACAAAAGCAGTTAGAGTTGTCTAAGCGAAAAGCGGAGGAAAATGACAAATTAAAGTCTTCTTTTTTAGCGAATTTATCACATGAAATCAGAACACCAATGAATGCTATTATTGGTTTCAGCGATTTACTTCATGACGCTGATATTGAAGAAAAAGAAAGACTAGAGTATTTGAAAATTATAAAAAATAGTGGTGTCAATTTAGTTTCAATTATTGAAGACCTTATCGAAATGTCTAAAATTGATGCAAGACAAATTTTACCAAATTATAAAGCTGTTGATATTGAAGCTTGTATTCATGATTTATTCAACTCTATAAAAGTTACAATTCCTAAAGATAAACAGATACAGTTTTATGTTGAAGAAAGTCCTGAAAAAATTACAGACAATATTTTGACAGATGAGGTAAAATTGAAACAAATTTTGATCAATTTAATTACAAATGCCATAAAATTTACTGAAAAAGGACATGTTTCTTTTGGATATACAGTAAATAAAATAAAAGGAGTTTTGAAGTTTAAGGTAACAGATTCTGGTTTGGGAATTAATGAGAATAACTTAAAAATAATTTTTGACAGATTCCGTAGGCTTGAAGATGATTATTCTGTTGAATCAAGTGGATTAGGACTTGGTTTGTCAATTACAAAGGCTTATGTTGAAATGTTAGGTGGTGTAATAACCGTAAATTCAGAAGTTGGAGCTGGTTCAACTTTTGTGTTCGAAATACCTTTGCAATATGATTTAAGTGAGAAAAAAAGCCCATCAATTAATTCGACAGATGTTGTTTTTAGTAATTCTGGTAATCAAAACATATTAGTTGCAGAAGATGATAATATCAATTTTTTATTACTAAAAAAGATTTTAGAATTAAAAAATTATGTTGTTTTGAGAGCCAAAAATGGACAAGAAGCCGTAGATATTTGTAAGACTAATTCTGATATTGATTTGGTTTTTATGGATATTAAAATGCCTGTATTAAGTGGTTATGAAGCACTAAAAAAAATTAAAGAGTTCTTGCCGGATCTTCCTATAATTGCGCAAACAGCGCATTCTTCATTAGAAGATAAAGAAAAAATGTTACATGCAGGTTTTACGGATTATATTACAAAACCATTGCATAAAGAAAAAATCTTTAAATTATTAGAAACAATCTTTGCTTAAAATAGTTTAAATACTATCATAAAAAAAGAGTCTATTTTTTTTATAGCTTCTTTTTTATAATGTTGTTTCATTAATTTAATCTGTAACATATTCTGCTTCAGGTAAAAACCTACCGGAGATGGTCATACGTTAATCTTAGTAATAACTTTAAATAAAACTATACTGTAACTATCACTTATTATTTGTTCTTTACTCAACATTCTTTTTTTTAGTTATTTGATAGTCAAATCATAGCTGTAGAGCATTTCTTCTCGTATAAATCCCATTTTGTGGTATAAACCTTGGGCTGCAACATTGTTTTTGGCAGTTCTTAATCGAATTGTGTTTGAACCGAGTTCTTTAGCAAATTTTATAGTCTCTTTGATTAATTGCTCGCCAGTACCGTTTTTACGAACGTCCGAATCAACAAATAAATCATTTAAGATTATTATTTTATTTAGTGCCAAAGATGAAAAAGTGACATATATTAGTGCAAATCCAATAGCTTTTTCATTGCTATTATCATCAAAAGCCAAAAAAACAATAGCTTCATTATTTTCTAATCTTTCTTTTAAATACGCTTTGTGTTTCTCAAAATTAGAAGGGTTTTTATAGAATACAACGTATTGGTCAAACAAATTGGTTACTTGATCCAAGTCCTGTAAAGTAGCTTTTCGTATCATAACAGTGTTTTTTAAAAGGTTAGGTTTTTAAAAATACAAATTATTATTGAATTTAGATCTCTGTATTCTTAATAAATTGGCTTGTTTAAAGAGTTAGCTCATTCAGAATTAGTATGTAATGCTATTGTTTTTACCATAGAATCAGCTTTAGACAAAGCTGATTCTATGGTAATTAATCATTTAGAGACAATTGAAACTATTGATAAAGGATTCTCGGTTTCCGCGTATGCAATCAAACATCAAGCAGTGAATTTAACATCAAAAGCATATCGGGATTTGTTCAAAATTAATCCAACTCTAAAACATTGAATCGAGCATGTTGGATTTTTGTCCAATGGAAAGATAAAGGATTTTATACAAACGAGTATGACTGTAGAAATACAACCCATTTTTATTTATGAATTGGTAAATAATTTCAAAGTACTTTCCAATATACATTATTGGATGTGGTCAATCCTTGTAAAATAGTTTTAGACAACGGTGTAAGCATTATATTCCTAGTACAAAGGGAAGTCCTATTTTGGATAATTAAAAGAACAAAAAATGAATTTTGTCAAGAGGGAATTATGCAGATTTTATGGTTTTGGATAAAATTATTGTGAATAATTAGATTTTCAACTATTTGAAAAATATGAATCTTGGATTCAATAGAAATTATATTACAAAAAACATGTATAAATATAACAAATAAGACAACTGAATCGATGATTTTTCGCAAAATAATTAATTACATTTGATTCGTCATAAAATTAAAAAATAAATTTAATATGAGCGTATTAGATGATGAATTAGATTGCCAAATATTGAAACTGCTTCAAAAAGATGGCAGAATGTCGTTTACTGAAATATCAAAAGAAATAAATGTAGCGGTGAGTACTATCAGACACCGTTTTATCAATTTAGTAGAAGATGGTACTTTAAAAATAATTGGTAGGGTAGATCCCAACAAAATTGGTTTTAATGCATATGCAAGTGTGCTAATTTCGGTTAAACCAAAATCGCATATGAATACCATTTTTGAAGAACTAACTAAGTTACCTGAAATTAGTTTTTTAGCTTCTGTTTCTGGTGATTATGATATTGAAGCGAATGTTATGTGTAGAGACATGGAACATCTGAATGAATTATTAGGAGAAAAAATTCACGTCATGGAAGGTGTTTTTGACACAAAAACAAATGTTTACATGAAGATATTCAAATTTGCACAACCTGATTTAGAATTTGCAAAATTATCAAGAAAACAAAGTGAGTAATACATATAAATTACCCAAAAGAAGAAATAAAAGTGTACCAAATTAAGGGAGAATTATTAACCAGATTCTTTAGATTAACTCTTTTAGAATTATTAAAACTGAAAGTTTGTAATTATTGCAAATAAATAAAATGATATTCAAATCTATAAACCCATTTTCGCAAGCAGTTATTGGAGAGCACGAAGTGTTGACAGATACACAATTAGGTCACAAACTACAATTAGCGGAAAATGCTTTCAAGAACTGGCGTACCACTACTTTTCAAGAAAGAGCAGATAAAATGCAAAAGCTAGCGGATATTTTGCGTGCAAATAAAAATGAATTAGGATTGTTAATTGCCAATGAAATGGGTAAAATTTTACCTGAAGGAATTGGAGAAGTCGAAAAATCAGCAGGAAACTGTGATTTCTATGCGGAAAATGCAGAGAAAATGTTGATAGATCAGCAGTATGACACGCCTTTCAAAAGCATGTCTGTTTACGATCCAATGGGAGCTGTTTTTGCAATTATGCCTTGGAATTATCCTTTTTGGCAAGTCTTTCGTTATGCAGCGCCAGCAATTATGGCGGGGAATGTTTCGCTCTTGAAGCATGCTCCTAATGTCATTGGTTGTGCAAAAGCTATCGAAAATGCATTTTTAGAAGCAGGTTTTCCAGAAGGTGTTTTCCAGCAAATCGTTATTGATATTCCACAAGTAGAAAGTGTTATCGCTTCGGATATTGTTCATGGAATTACTTTGACAGGAAGCGAAATGGCAGGTTCGTCAGTTGCGGCATTAGCTGGAAAACATATTAAAAAATCAGTTTTGGAACTTGGCGGTTCGGATGCTTTTATTGTTTTAAATGACGCTAATTTAGAGAAAGCAGCAACTGTTGCTACTCAATCTAGGATGCTCAATGCTGGTCAAGCCTGTATTTGTGCAAAGCGATTTATTGTTACTGAAAAAGTAGCTGATGAGTTTGTGGCACTTTTTAGTCAAAAAGTAAGTGCACTCAATCAAGGAAATCCATTGCTTGAAGGGGTTAATATGGGGCCATTAGCTCGATTAGATTTGGCCGAAAAATTAAGTAGTCAATTAGAAAAATCATTACAACAAGGCGCCAAGCTTGTATTAGGTGGGGTGCGTGAACAATGTAATTTTCAACCTACATTGATTGATTTTGTAGATGCTAATAATATTACTTTTCAAGAAGAGACTTTCGGACCACTAGCAACTATAGTGAGGGCAAAAGATGAAAATGATGCTATTGCTATAGCAAATAATCATAGATATGGGCTTGCATCTGCAATTTGGACCGAGGATAGAGATAAAGCCTATCAATTAGCAAGAAGAATTGATGTAGGAAATGTTTTTGTTAACTCATTAGTGCGATCTGATTCAAGAATACCTTTTGGTGGAATAAAAAAATCAGGTTATGGAAGAGAATTGTCTGAGATTGGAATCAAAGAATTCATGAATATGAAATCATTAATTATAGAATAACTAAAACCACCCAAAATCATGAAAAAACCACTTATTTTGGTAGTATTTATGCTAATCAGTTTCTTAACTTTTGCTCAAGAAAAAGTTGCAGACACAATCAAGGCCGAAAAAAAATGGGATATAAATCTAGACATTGCCAGCAGATACATTTGGAGAGGACAATCTTGGGGAGGAAATCATCCAGTAGTTCAGTTGTATGGGAATTATAATGTGACTGATAAATTTTCAGTAGGTTTGTGGGCAACTCATAATTTTAAAAAACAATATTACGATGCGAATGGCGCTTCAAGAGGTTATCAAGAGTTGGATTTTGTTCTTGATTACGCAGTTACTGATTATTTAATCGTTTCATTGCAAGATTATTATTGGCCATCTACAGATAAGCAAGAAGGAGTGTCAAATAATTTTTTTAATTTCGGGAATGATAGCTCACAAACTCTTGATTTACAGTTTTTATTTGATTTTTCAGAAAAGGGAGTTCCAGTTTGGGTTACTCTAAGTACCTTGATTGTGGGGAATGATTTTCGATATGCAAATGAGGCTGATACGAAAGGTAAACAAAATTTTACTACTTATATGGAAGTTGGCTATAGTTTTGAAGTTCCTTTAGGTATAAGTCTATTTCCTGTTGTAGGAGCTGTTCTTAATAACAAAGCTGGTTATTATACCTTTGGAGATTATGACAAACCTTCTTTTGTAAACCTAGGTTGCAAAGCATCAAAAGATATTAAATTAAGTGAAAAGGTTACAATGCCTATTTGGTTGAATTATACTTATAATGCTGCTTCAAATAAAGCTAATTTAGAACCATTTGGAAAGCAATTTTTAGTAGCAGGAGTTACTTTTTCGTATTAGAAAACGAATTGAGAGTATTAAAAAACAAATCGGATGTCTAAAATTTGGACAGCCGATTTGCATGGTATAAATTTTCGGTTTAAAAACGAACCCTTAATAGGTATAAGTAATTGCCTCGAGATTTGAAGTTTTATTCGAAATAATTACAATAAATTGATTTCCTTGGATAGCAGCATTTTCTTTTAATCGTCTTTCTCCCATCTCTAATAATGATAATTTTGACTGCCCTTTAATTTTTCCAAAAAAGCTATTTAAAGTATCAGTTTTTTTTAAACCAATGGTTTCAGATTCTTTTAGAATCACTACTTTTTTATAATCAGATTTTCCGGCTAAATTAATTTTTTCAGAAATAATATGCGAATTAATTTTTGACTTTTCCTTCAATTGAGCAACAGCATATTTACTGATTTTTGTTTCTTCAATACTATTCGGATTAGAATAGTAAACTAAATTATTTTCGATTTTGATGAAGTTTACTTCAATTATTTTGCCGTCATGTTTAATTATTTCATGTGTTTGCCCAACTATAGAGGCGGTGAATAATAGAGTGAATATTATATATAGATTTTTCATTTGTTTAGGTATATAGATATAGCAGAAAAAGTTTTTAGGAAACTTTCTCTGTGAATAATATTTTGTTGATAAACTAAGGTTAAACTAG
>CAUPOP010000044.1:0-23297 GCA_963512955.1 uncultured Flavobacterium sp.
AACTTATAAAAATTATTGGGGTGTTTATGACATGCACGGATTAGTTTGGGAATGGACTGCTGATTTCAACAGTATTTTTCTCTCTGGAGAATCCAGAAAAGATAAAGATACCGATAAGAATCTTTTTTGCGGAAGTGGCTCTGTCAATGCAACGGATCTAATGAATTATGCCGCCTTTATGCGTTATGCGTTCAGAGCGAGTCTAAAGGCAAATTATACTTCAAAAAACCTTGGATTCCGATGCGCAACGGATAATGGGATACAGTTGAAATCAACTAAAAACTAGAATTAAAATGAAATCAAAAATTCACGAATACCAAAAAAAAGTGATTGTGATGAGCATAAGTAAAAAGGTGATTCTAGGATGTATGGTACTATTTTTATCCTTACTATCATGTGTCAAAAAAGCGGATGCTGTTACAGAAAAACCTTTTTCGGATTTGTCTATTTATAATCTTCCTTCAAAATGGACCAATCAAAATGGGGAAAACCTTGAAATGAAAGATTTAAAAGGAGAAGTATTGGTTATGGTTATGATTTATACTTCTTGTAAATCAGCCTGTCCACGACTTGTTGCCGATATGCGTAATATTGAACAACGTTTGCCTGAAAATATTAAAGAGAATGTAAAGCTGGTTTTAGTAAGTATTGATCCTGCCGTTGATACTCCAAAACGATTGAAATCTTTCTCAATTGAAAATAAAATGGAAGGTAATAGATGGTTGTTTTTACGTTCTACCGAAGAAAACACACGTGAGTTTGCTGCCGTATTAGCGGTGAATTACAAAAAAATTGCTCCTTTAGAATTTTCACATTCTAATATTATTAGTGTTTTTAATGCAGAGGGTGAATTAGCTTATCAGCAAGAAGGATTAGGAGTAAATTCAGATGAAACCGTTAAAAAAATAACTGATGAAGCTTTAAAAATAAACTAAAAATATATTTTAAAATAAAAAACCTCGCTTGTCATAAGCGAGGTTTTTTGGTTCAATAGCATTCTTTTGTTTTTGGGGGAATTAATAAATGATTACTTGATTTTTAATAGTATATGTCTAAAATAATAGGGCTTTTAGAACTATCTATAATTTTTTCTATTCGTTTATAATAGGTTTCATTTACCATTGGGCAACCTAAACTATTGCATATTGGTATGTTTTGTTCGTCATATGGAATTTTGTCATATTTATGAAGAACAATATTTCTAGAAATGGCATTATTGTTCGTTTTATCTAATCCGAATAACTTGTATGATTTGCCGTATTGTCCATTATAACTGGAACCAATGGAGTATTTACCTAAAGATGTACAATAAGAATTGGGTAAATTACTAAATTTTAGATTGCCAATGCTCATACCAGAGCCAACTCCATGTGCCACTAATCCTTGATCAATAACTTTGTTGTTTTTTAAATCATAAACAAAAAATCGATTTTTTCCAGACATAATTTTCATGTCAATCAAAAAAACAATTTCCTTATTGTATTTAGAGTTTGTACTTACTAATTGCTTAATAATACTCACCCTATTCAAGAGTTTTTGTTCAATTGAATCCGTTAAAACAGTAAAGTTGGAAGGTTCTTTTTTTATACTTTTTGAAGAAATTTTAAGAGAAAATAAGAACAATCCAATGGAAAGAGCAACGAAAATATTTTTTTTCATATGCTTGAATTTTAATGTTTTACATTGTTTTGTAACGTAAAATTAGTATTTTATTGTATACAAAAAGCAACTTTTATTTTAATTAACATTTGGAATCGATTAGCAGAAAATATTTCCTGTTAATTGACATGATAATTTTATTTAAGAATGGTCAATAACATTTTTTTGGAAGAAAAAGGAATTAATCAAATGGGAGTCGTATTTTTGAAATCTACTAAAAAACACAGCATATGGTTTCCGTTCAAGACGCCTTTTCGATACTAAAAAATAATTTACCAGCTCCGCAAGAAATTGAGTATTCACTACTCCAAGCACGGAAACATGTTTTGGCACAAACTCTTTTGTCACCTATAAATATGCCGCCGTTTCGTCAATCCGCAATGGATGGATTTGCTTTGTGTTTGCATGAAGCATTAGTCTATGATATTATTGGAGAAATAAAAGCGGGTGATACACATCAAGTAGTTTTATTGCCGGGTCAAGCTATCAAAATTTTCACTGGAGCTGCTGTTCCAGACACCGCACAAGCTGTGATTCAGATTGAAAAAGTAAGTGTAAATGGAAAGCAATTAGTATTAGAAGAAGCGGTTCAAGCCGGAACTAATGTAAGGCCTATTGGAGAACAAATTGCAAGAGGTGAATTGGCGCTCGAAAAAGGGACTTTGCTTAATGCTGCTGCTGTTGGGTTTTTGGCAGGCCTTGGTTTTACTTCGGTAAAAGTCTTTCAAAAACCGCGTGTTGGGATTCTCGTAACAGGAAATGAACTCGTTAAACCGGGCTTTCCTTTGGAGTACGGAAAAGTTTATGAAAGTAACGGGATTATGCTAGAATCTGCTTTGGATGAAGCTTATTTTGATGTGGTCAATTTGTATGAGGTTAATGATAATTATGAAAACACCAGAAATAAACTCCAAGAAGCTTTCTTGGAAAATGATGTAGTTTTGGTTTCGGGAGGAATTTCGGTTGGTGATTATGATTTTGTGGCTGCTGCCTTAAAGGAACTTGAAGTTGAAACGCTTTTTTATAAAGTGAATCAAAAACCTGGAAAACCACTTTTTTCAGGTAAATTAAAAGGCAAAATGGTTTTTGCATTACCAGGTAATCCTGCAGCTGCGTTGACTTGTTTTTACGTATATGTTTTGCCTACGCTTTCCATACTTTCCGGAAAAGCGACCGATTATAATCAAGCAAAATCAATTGCAATAGCGCATGATTATAAAGTGCATAATACACGTTCTCAATTTTTGAAAGCGCATATTGTAAACGGTGAAGCAATCATCCTATCTCATCAAGCTTCATCAATGTTGAATTCTTTCTCGGTAGCTAATGGTTTGGTTTTTGTGCCTGACGGAAGCTATGAATTGAATCAAGGCGATTCAGTCGATGTGTATTTGTTGTAAGTTGTGACTTGAGCAATTTTCGAAATTGGCATTATCTAGCCTAGTTCTTAGAATATGTTGATGAGTGGTTATTGAAATCTCACGAAATCGATTCCGCAAAAAGTAAATTTTTCTCTTTTACGTCAAAATCATTTTCGTTATATTTGTAAAAGTACAACGAAACATTTTTTTCATTGAAAATCAAAAGCAAAATTTGGATTGAAACTGAGGAAGGCATTCTAATTAGTGAAGGCCGTATTCAATTGTTGAAATTGATTGCCGAAATGGGTTCGCTCAATAAGGCGGCCAAGGCAATGAATATTTCCTATCAGAAAGCATGGAAGCTAGTGGATGCTTCTAATAAAGCTTCTGAAATGCCGTTGATTGAAACCCAAGTTGGCGGAAATAAAGGCGGAGGAACAGTTTTAACTCCTTACGGGAAACAGCTCATTGAATCTTTTGAGGCCATTAATGTTGCTTGCTGGGAGTTTTTAGATATTGAATTAAAAAAACACAAACTATGACTATAGCTGATTTATTAAATACCCCTTTGTTATTATTATTGTTGTCAATAGTTGCATTTTTGTACGCTAGTGTTGGGCATGGTGGAGCAAGTGGATATTTAGCTTTAATGAGTGCTTTTTCGTTTCCGATGACGTTTATGAAGCCTACAGCTTTGGTACTTAATATTTTAGTTTCGGCTGTTTCTTTTTATTTTTATTATAGAGAGAAAAACTTCAAGTGGAATTTGTTTTATCCTTTTGCGCTAAGTTCAATTCCGTTTTCATTTTTAGGTGGTTATTTAGAAATTGATGCTTTCTATTATAAAATTATCTTAGCTACAGTTTTGGTTTTTGCAGTGATGCGATTGTTAGGTATTTTTGGTAAAGAAAAAAATACAATTAAAGCTATTAACTTGCCATTAGCATTAGGATTTGGAGCTTTGATAGGTTTTTTATCTGGCTTGTTGGGCATCGGTGGAGGTATTATTTTAAGCCCTGTTTTACTGTTGTTCGGTTGGGCTACAATGAAACAAACTGCAGCAGTTTCAGCTTTGTTTATTTTAGTGAACTCCATATCGGGACTTTTTGGTTTTGTTTCTCAAGGAGGTACTTTGCCTGAATCATCATGGCTTTTGGTAGGCGTTGTTTTTATAGGTGGATTGTTTGGGGCTTATTACGGAAGTACAAAATTTAATTCGAAGGCTTTGCGCTATGTTTTGTCGGGAGTCATCGGAATTGCTATTCTTAAATTATATACTACGGCATAATGGAAAATTTGACAGGAATCATTTTAGCAGGCGGAAAAAGCCAACGCATGGGAACAGATAAAGGTTTGTTACTCTTAAAAGGGAAGCCTTTTGTAACTCATATTTATGAGGCTTTAAAACCAATTGTTGGAGATAATATTGTGGTGGTTTCATCCAATGCTGATTATGATGCATTAGGTTATAATCGCATAGAAGATATGATTGCGGACAAAGGTCCAGTAGGAGGTTTGTATACAGCTTTGAAACAGTCAAAAACTAAGTTTAATTTGGTTTTGAGTGTCGATGTGCCTTTGGTTTCAACTGAATTATTGCAATGGTTGGTTGCTAAGCATGAAGATTCTTTTATGGTGACACAAGTTCAAGATCAGGACAAAGCAAGTCCTTTGATTGCTGTGTATGATCGTTCGACACGAATTCTTTTGGGAGAACATTTGGCAGGAAATCAATTGAAATTACGCGATGTTATTACCGAAGTGAATCATCAAACATTAGAAGTTCCAAGTAAATGGAGCAAGCAAGTACAAAACATCAATACAGAAGAAGATTATAAAAAAATACGATAATAATAATGACTGTAACCCTTAAATATTTTGGTTCTTTAGTTGATATTACTCAAAAAAAAGAGGAATTTTTTCTGTTAGAAGAGCGTAAAATTTCCCTTTCTTTTTTGAAATCAAAAATGGAAGCTGCTTACGAGGATTTAAAAAACGCGAATTATAACATTGCGGTAAATCAATCCATATGTAGCTTGGATTATACAATTAAAGATCAAGATGTAATTGCTTTTCTTCCTCCTTTTGCGGGCGGATAAAATTAAATGAAGATGATGAATCGTTATTCCCGACAAATAGCTCTTGCCGAAATAGGTATATTAGGTCAGCAAAAATTACAGAATGCTCGTGTTTTGGTAATTGGCGCAGGTGGTTTGGGCTGTCCAGTTTTACAAAACTTGGCTGCTGCTGGAGTTGGTTCTATCGGGATTGTTGATGGCGATTTGGTAGATGAAACGAATTTGCATCGTCAATTGTTGTACACTTTACAAGATTGTGGGAAAGGGAAAGCAGCTACTGCTGCACAAGCGATTTCAAAACAGAATCCAGAAGTAAAAGTGGCTTTTTTCTCTGAGTTTTTTGAACAAGAAAATGCCATAGAAATCGTTCAGGATTACCAAATCATAGTAGACTGTACGGATACAATTGTAGTGCGATATTTAATTAATGATGTGGCTGTTGCCAAAAGAATACCAGTAGTTTACGCCTCGATTCATAAGTTTGAAGGACAAGTTTCAGTATTCAATTATAAAAATGGACCTACTTATCGCTGCTTATTTCCCGAAACAGAGAATTTGAATGCGATTCCAAATTGTGCGGTGTCAGGTGTTTTGGGTGTTTTACCGAATACGCTTGGAACCCTTCAAGCTACCGAAGTACTTAAAATTATTTTGGAAATAGGAACTGTGTTGTCTGGGAAATTATTGGTTTATGATGGATTGCATTTTCAGACACAAATCATTGATTTTTCCAAAAATGCAAAAGCGGTTGAAAAAGGATTTATCAACGGAAGCCAACTTTTGAACAGAAAAAAAACAAACGAAAGTCTAACTCCTGAAGCTTTTTTAGAAAAATGCAATCAGTTAGGAATAGTTGTTATCGATGTTCGGGAATTGAATGAAATTCCAGAATTTAAAGGTGAAAATGTAGTTCAGATTCCGTTGAGTGAATTAGAAGAATACAGTAAAAAAATAGATAAAAATCAAGAGATTGTTTTGTTTTGTCAAACAGGTCAGCGCAGTCAAGCCGCTTTGAATTACCTCAAAAAATCAGGATTTGTAGGGGTTTTTCATTTGGGAAAAGGTGTTGAATCTTTGAAAAACCAATTGCAATAAAAAAAGAATAATAATTAACTTGAAATTTTCAAGACTCGGTTCCCAATCCTTTGAAGAAGGTTGGAATGAGGATAAATATAGAAAGTATGTCAACAGATAAACCAAAGAAAAGTTCTTTCATTCAAGGACAGATAACATCAGATTTCATAGGGAATTCAATTGCAAAACATCAAAGTAAAACAACCATTGGTGCCCATAACATTTTTTTAGGTCAGGTTCGTGCTGATGTTATTGATGGGAAAACCGTAGCTGCAATCGAATATACGGCTTATGAAGAAATGGCCGAGCAACGTTTTTATGAAATAAGAGAAGCGGCTTTCGCCAAATATGAATTGTCTTGTTTGCATATTTACCACAGTTTAGGAATTGTAAAAACAGGCGAAATTTGTTTGTTTGTTTTTGTGTCGGCGCCAAGACGAAAAGTGGTTTATGAAGCATTAGAATTTTTGGTAGAAGAAATAAAAGAAAAAGCACCCGTTTTCGGGAAAGAAATAATGGATGATGAATCCTATACTTGGAAAAAAAACACATAAAATGGTAGATATTACGCATAAAATAGTAACAAAAAGAACTGCAACTGCCCAAGCTATTGTCAAAGTAGGTTCGCCAGAAACGATGCAGGCAATTTTGAATAAAACGGTGCCTAAAGGAGATGTTTTGGAAGTGTCAAGAACGGCGGGTTTATTTGCTGTGAAAAACACTTCAAGTTCTATTCCAGATTGTCATCCAATGCCGATTGAATATACTGGAATAACATTTGAATGTTTAGAAGATTCTGTTTTAATTGAAGTAACGGTAAAAACAATTTATAAAACAGGAGTTGAGGTTGAAGCCATGCACGGCGCATCAATTGTAGCTTTGACCATGTATGATATGTTGAAACCGATTGATAAAAAAGTAGAGATTTCAACCATTAAATTATTACATAAAAAAGGTGGAAAATCAGATTATGGTGTAAAAGAAGATCTTAATCTTTCGGTGGCTGTTATGGTTTGTTCGGATAGCGTTTCAAGCGGAACGAAAGAAGATAAAGCGGGTAAAGTAATTTCGGAGAAAATCCAAAATTTAGGATTGCGTGTTTCAAATTATTCGGTTATTCCAGATGAGATTTTAGATATTCAAGCGAGTATAACTAATTTTTGTGATAAAAAAATGGATTTGGTAGTCATTACGGGTGGCACAGGATTATCCAACAGAGATGTTACTCCCGAAGCTGTGATTCCTATGTTAGACCGTCGCATTCCTGGAATTGAAGAAGCAATCCGTTCCTATGGTCAGGACAGAACACCTTATGCTATGTTATCCAGAAGTGTGGTTGGATTTAAAGGGAATACTTTGATTATGGCTTTGCCGGGTTCAACTGCAGGAGCAAGTGAATCGATGGATGCTGTTTTTCCATCTGTACTGCATTTATTCAAAATTTTAAATGGCTTTAACCATGGAAGATAACACTATTTCAATGCAGGATACACACGGCAGAGGACATAATTATTTGCGCATTTCAATTACGGAACACTGTAATTTGAGATGTACTTATTGTATGCCAGCCGAAGGAATTGCGCTTACACCAAGAGCGCATCTGATGACTGCAGATGAAATTGTGACGATTGCCCAGACTTTTGTTAATCTTGGGGTTACTAAAATCAGATTGACAGGAGGAGAACCTTTAGTTCGTAAAGATGCCAAAGATATTATTCAACGATTAGGAAAACTAGGAGTTGAATTGACGCTAACGACTAACGGAATTTTGGTTCATGAATTTATAGATACCTTCAAAGAAGCTGGAATTAAAGCTTTGAATGTGAGTATAGATAGTTTGCAAAAAGAAAAATTCAACACAATTACCCGTAGAAATTATTTTGAAAAACTATGGGAAAATCTTGATTTGCTTGACACCAATGGGTTTCAGGTAAAGCTGAATGTTGTGGTAATAAAAGGATTTAATGAGAATGAAATTATCGATTTTATTGAAATGACCAAAGACCGAAACATTCAGATTCGGTTTATTGAGTTTATGCCTTTTGACGGCAATCAATGGAATAAAGAAAAATTAGTTTCTTATGCCGAAATTATGTCGCAAGTGAATGCTTTTTATTCGCCAGAAAATGTAAATCGTATTGAAGACAAACCTAATGACACAGCCAAAAATCATAAAATAGGCACTTACACAGGAAGTTTTTCGGTTATTAGTTCCGTAACAAACCCGTTTTGTAGTACGTGTAATCGCATTAGGTTAACCGCAGACGGTAAATTAAAAAACTGTCTTTTTTCCAATTCTGAAACTTCTTTATTAGACACATTGAGAGCTGGTGGAGCGATTGAACCTCTTATATTTCAAAATATAAAATCCAAGCATGCCATGCGAGGCGGAATGGATGATGATGCTAAATTTCAAAATCCAGAACTGTTTTCTCAAAACAGAAGTATGATTAAGATTGGTGGGTAAATGAATCCTCAAAAAAAGCAGTTATTTTTGAAAGCATGACTTAAATCATTTGAATACAAAAAGTATATTGTGTATTTTTGCCCTGTGAAAAACATCCTATTCATAATAATACTTGCGCTGTTCCTAAAACCAGTTTTCCCGGTTATAGATTACGTACTTAATTATGAATATATTTCAAAGGTACTTTGTGTTAACAAAGCAAAACCGATGATGCATTGTAACGGAAAATGTCATTTGATGAAAGAATTGGCTAAGGCTTCTGAAGCTGAAAAACCGATTTCTTCGGATAAAAAATCGACTTCTCAAGTATTTGAAGTTTTGTTTTTTGAAAAAATAAAATCTTTTGCCATTACTCCAATTTGTTTTGGCACCAAAGAAAAAATAAACCAATTCTATTCTAATCTGTATTTTTATTTGAATAGAGATTCTGTTTTTCATCCACCTACTTTTATTTCTTAAATTTTAAGCGCTATCGTGCTTTTTTTGTCCGTTTCTTTCTACGGATAAATCGCTGTATGCTGTTTTTTAGAATAATTTTTTTTCTGAAAATGGCATGCAAAATAATAATTATATTCCAAATTAATACATTAAGAAATGAAATTTCAATTAAAAAATATAATAGCCATTTTGGTTATAGCTTTTGCATTTGCCTCTTGTTCTAACACTGAAGATACAAATACCGTTAATGAATTAGATGGTATTACAAAATTCAAAGAAATTGTAAATGCAACACATACGATCGAATTGTATGCGCATATGGGATATCTGGAACAAGGATTTAACGAAATCAGTTTGAGAATAAAAGACAATGCGACGGGAGAATATGTTAAAAATGCTTCTGTTAGTTGGTTGCCATTAATGCACATGACAATGATGACACATTCTTGTCCTAAATCAGAAGTAGAAAAAGTGACTACTGCAGGGACACTTTATGAAGGGAATATTGTTTTTCAAATGGCACAAAATGCTACCGAATATTGGGATTTGAAAATAGATTATACAATTAATGGTACAAATTATACCGCAACATCTGTGATAGATGTTCCCGCTTCAGCTAAGCAGCGAGTGACAACTTTTATAGGAACTGATAATATAAAATATATTTTAGCGTATGCAGAGCCACACCACCCTAAAGTGGCATTAAACGATATTACAGTGGCAGTTTATAAAATGGAATCCATGATGTCATTTCCTATTGTTGATAATTACAAAGTCAAAATTGATCCAAGAATGCCAAGCATGGGAAATCATGGATCTCCAAACAATGTTGACTTAACCCAATCGGTTGCGGATCAATTATATCACGGAAAATTATCATTGACCATGACAGGTTTTTGGAAAATCAACTTACAACTTTTAAACGCATCTGATGTTGTTTTAAAAGGAGAAACCGTTACGGATGTCGTCCCAGCGAGTAGCATCTACTTTGAAATTGAGTTCTAATCGAATTTCATTTTCTTAACTAAAAAAGGCTGAAATTATCAGGATAAATTTCAGAATATACTTTCAGCCTTTTTAAATTTTTCTAGTATGAAAAAGAAATATTATTTGTTTTTATTGTTGATTGTAAGTTCATTGTCGCTTTTTGCACAAGATACAATTGCACCCAAAAAACTTCAAGAAGTCATTGTAATTGGTCAAAAAAAGGAATTGTATGAAAAGCAAACCAAGCCTTTAACAACAGTTGATGATTATTTGCAACAGTCAGGTAAAGTAGGAATGATTAAAAGAGGAAGTTATGCTTGGGAGCCAATCATCGACGGAATGGCAACCGAAAGAACATTAATTACTATCGACGGAATGCGGATTTTTGGCGCTTGTACCGATAAAATGGATCCTATAACATCTTATGTTGAGGTTTCTAATCTATCAGAGGCTACTGTAAAATCAGGTCAGCAAGCTAGTTGTCATGGAGCAACTATTGGTGGAGGAATTGATTTAAAAAGAAACCGAAGCGGATTTGCGAATACGGGTTGGGATGCTTCTTTAAATGCTGGTTTTGAAACCAACAGCATGCAAAAAATTATAGGTTCTGCGGTTAATTATTCAGATAATCTGTTTTACGTGGATACGGATTTTATGTATCGTGATGCAGGGAATTATTTGGCTGGAAACAATCAAGAAGTTTTGTTTTCTCAGTTTAGAAAGTTTAATTTTTCAACTACATCTGGTTTTTCTTTCGATGAAAATAAAGCAATTGAAGCCTCATTAATTTATGATAAAGCGACTAATGTGGGCTATCCTGCTTTACCAATGGATGTTTCATTGGCTGAAGCATTAATCACTTCTCTCCAATATAAATATGTTCCTGAATCTTCAATAATAGAGAATTGGGAAACCAAAATGTATTACAATACTATTACGCATAGGATGGATGATACCAAGCGACCATCAGTGCCCATTCATATGGATATGCCAGGTTGGAGTGCTACGTATGGCTTTTATTCAAAACTTAAAGGATTGGTTGAGCAGCATCATTTTACAATTGATTTGAATTCTTTTTACAACCGTTCCAAAGCTGAAATGACCATGTATCCTGCTGATTCAAACGAAAGTTTGATGTTCATGTTTACTTGGCCAGATGTGCGAACGTTTTATAGTTCTTTGTTTTTGGAATATGCCGTTGCTTTGAACTATCATTCGAGTTTGAGGTTTTCTGCAAGTATTGCAAATCATGTTAATACAGTTTCAGACCAATTTGGATTAGAAAGTTTACAGATTTTTTATCCGAATATGAGTGACACCAAAAGTCGAATCCTAAAGAGTTTTTCGTCGAATTACTCCAATGGATTAAATGGGTTTGAGTACGGTTTTGGTTTTGGATATGGAGAGCGAGCACCATCGGTTTCTGAAGGATATGGTTTCTATTTGTTTAACAGTTTTGATCGGTATGATTATATTGGAAACCCAGAATTGAAGAATGAAAAATCAGCGGAAGGAAATGCTTTTTTTGGATATAAAAACAATAAAATAAGTGCCAAGATTACTGCGTCTTATTTTCATATTTCAGATTATATTGTTGGTAAACCAGATGCCACTTTGATTCCAATGACTATTGGCGCAAGCGGAATAAAAGTATATACGGCACTCGATTTTGCCACAATTTTTAATACAGATTTGAATGTAGCATATCAGTTTAGTGATAGTTTCAAATGGTCTGGGCAATTAGTGTACAGCTACGGGAAAGACAATGCAAAAGCGAATCTGCCTTTTATAAGTCCGTTGCGTTATTCGTCAACATTATTTTATAAAATAAATAAATTCTCGTTGGAGCTGGCAGTTCAAGGGAATGCAGCTCAAACACAATACAGTCCGTTTTACGGCGAAGATCGAACACCTGATTATGCGATTTTGAACATGAGTTCAGGCTATTCTTTTGCTTTTGAAAAAACAAAATGGAGTTTGCGTTCCGGTATAGAGAATATTTTGGATACAAATTATTCCACCTTTTCAGATTGGAACAACATTCCCCGAAAAGGAAGAAATTTCTTTTTGAATGTTACCGTTGGATTTTAACTCATAAAACAAAAAAGGAGCCTCAGTTGAAGCTCCTTTTTTTTATTGTAAAGAAATTAGTTTAACCCACTAATTCCACTATTTTGCTTTCGCCAACAAGACTCACTTTGATCAAGTTGTGTTTTGCTAAACCTTTGGTTGCAGCATCCCATTTTTTTCCACTCAAATCAGATTTGATTTTCAATAATCCCAAATCCATTTGGTTTTCATTGGTTTTCAATAAATCAAGGATTAATTTTTCTTCTTCCGTTAATTCAACTTGAACTTGTTTTTTCTCAGGGCGCATTTGTGGAAACAATAATACTTCCTGAATAGAAGCGTTGTTTGTTAAGAACATCATCAAACGGTCCATTCCAATTCCTAATCCAGAAGTAGGAGGCATACCATACTCTAAAGCTCTCAAGAAATCTTCGTCAATCGTTCCGTTAGCTTCGTCATCCCCTTTTTCAGCCAAACGCATTTGGTCTTCAAAACGCTCTCTTTGGTCAATTGGGTCGTTAAGTTCCGAATAAGCATTGGCTACTTCTTTACCACAAACCATTAATTCAAAACGTTCTGTCAATTCTGGATTGTCGCGGTGTTGTTTACACAAAGGCGACATTTCTTTTGGATAATCCGTAATGAATGTTGGTTGAATATAATTTCCTTCGCATTTTGCGCCAAAAATCTCATCAATCAATTTACCTTTCCCCATGGTAGCATCTACCTCAATTCCCATTCCTTTAGCAGCCTCGAATAATTCCGCTTCATTTTTTCCAGAAATATCAAAACCAGTAAAATGTTTGATAGAATCCGTCATTGTAACACGAGCATAAGGAGCTTTGAAGTTCACGGTATGTTCGCCAAAAGTAGCTTCACTGGTTCCGTTTACGCCAATAGCGCAATGTTCCAATAAGTTTTCGGTGAATTTCATCATCCAGTTGTAGTCTTTGTAGGCTACATATATTTCCATTGCGGTAAATTCTGGGTTGTGAGTACGGTCCATACCTTCGTTACGGAAGTTTTTTGAAAACTCATACACGCCATCAAATCCACCAACAATTAATCTTTTTAAATACAATTCGTTTGCAATACGCATGTACAACGGAATGTCAAGCGAGTTGTGGTGCGTGATAAAAGGTCTTGCAGCAGCACCACCAGGAATGGGTTGTAAAACGGGAGTTTCAACCTCAAGATATCCTTTATCATTAAAGAAAGAACGCATCGAATTAAACAATTTTGTTCTCTTGATAAACGTATCTTTTACATGATCATTCACGGTTAAATCCACATAACGGCGACGGTATCTTTGTTCTGGATCAGCAAATGCATCGTGCGTTTTTCCGTCAGCATCTGTTTTAACCACAGGAAGCGGTTTCAGAGATTTTGCTAAAACGGTCAATCCGTAAACATGAATCGAGATTTCACCAACTTGCGTTTTGAAAACAGTTCCATGAATTCCAATAAAATCTCCAATATCCAATAGTTTTTTGAAAACCACATTGTACATTGTTTTCTCCTCATCATCCGAAATATCATCTCTTGAAACATACACTTGAATGCGTCCTTCAGCATCTTTCAATTCTGCAAACGATGCTTTTCCCATGATACGTTTTCCCATCAAACGACCAGCAAGAACCACTTCTTTACCTTCAAACTTTTCGAAATCAGCAAGGATTTCGCTTGAATAAGCAGTTGTGATAAATTCAGCAGCAGGATAAGGTTCGATACCTAAATTGCGCAATTCAGTTAGAGCTTCTCTACGTAATATTTCTTGTTCGGATAATGCCATTATATTCTGATTTTAAGAGCGCAAAGATACTATATAAGTTTTAAAGTTTAAAGTTTAAAGTTTAAGGTTTTTTGAAGCAGAAGATTTTGTTTTTTTAAGACGACCAGTCCCGCTATCCGCTCTATCTTTTTATCTTGTTCTAAAAAAAACAAGATAAAAAGGATGCCGCTGCTATCGGGGCTATTCTACAGCTTTTTGTTTTTCAAATCATAAGAATAAAATAAAAATTCATCTTTCAAAACTTTGTACATTTGCATCTCTAAAATAAGCGAAACAAATTCAGTATCGCTTCTTGCTTTACAATGAAAATGAACAAAACAATCCAACTTCAAGATTTAGGAAATAAAGATTACAAAGCAACTTGGGAATACCAAGAAGAATTGTTCAAAGGAATTGTTGATTTAAAAATCAAGAACAGAAGAGAAGAAACAAACATTCCAACAGCTAATTATTTTCTTTTTGTAGAACATCCTCATGTTTACACCTTAGGGAAAAGCGGTGATTTGAGCAATTTACTTTTATCCGAAAAGCAATTGGAAGCCAAAGGAGCAAGGTTTTACAAAATCAATCGTGGTGGAGATATTACCTATCACGGACCTGGCCAAATAGTAGGTTATCCAATTATTGATTTGGAAAATTTTTTCACGGACATACATAAATACTTGCGTTTTCTGGAAGAAGCTATAATTCTAACACTTCAGGATTACGGGTTAACTTGCGGCAGAAGCGAAGGCGAAACAGGCGTTTGGTTGGGTGTAGGAACACCATTTGCTCGTAAAATTTGTGCTATGGGTGTTCGTGCTTCCCGCTGGGTAACCATGCACGGATTTGCTTTAAACGTAAATGCAGATTTGGGTTATTTTGATAATATTATACCGTGTGGAATTCGTGGTAAAGCAGTAACCTCTTTGAATGTAGAACTAGGAGTTGAAAGAGTTGATGAAGAAGAAGTTAAAGCGAAAATCCTAAAACATTTTACAGCATTGTTTGACTGTTCAATTGTTTCAAAAATCTAAATATTTAATTTCAGCGAATCAAATCATCCCAAATACAAAACTAACTTTCCATTAAACCAATTGCCCAAATTCGTTGTATTAGTTGTTGTGGGCATTACTTATTTCCCGAATTCGACTATTAACTTATCTACTTCTTCTATAGTTTCATTAATTAAGTCATTATTCCCTTTTCCAATTGAATATAAATTGAGACAAACAGCGATTAGTTTTCCTATTCCCCGAGTTTCTCCTATTTTAATTTTTCCTTTATTATCTGATGTTATAAAATAATATTTTTCGCCATCTAAAGTATGGTCTTCAATTTCATCACTTTTTGTTTGCTCTGCTAGGATTTGAAACAAGACTCCAATTTGAGTATAAAGTTTTTTGTCAATTTTTGTTTTGTGAGTTATGAACTTGACATTTTCTTTATTTTCAGCTCGCAAACAATTTCGCCAATAACTTTCAGATAATGAAATAGAAATTATAAAGTATTCTCTTTTTTCTTTTTCGACTGAAAAGGCATATTCTTTTGAAAATGATGGGATAGCAGTAAACCTAGCGTATGGTTTGTCAGTCATTCCATCGTAAAGCAATGTATTTAAATTTTTATAATATATTTCCAATCCTCCACCAACGTCAAAAGTTGCAGGTTCGAGATGTTCTTTTTGTCCGTAGCTTATTAAAGCGTTTAGAAATATGACCGTAAAAATTAATGCTCTTTTCATTTCGGTTCTTTAGTATTGCCCATAACTTCTATATATGTGTGACAAAATCAAACAAAGCCACCCAGATTTGAGTAGATAGTTCTGACAAATAGCAGACTTATTTGTTTCTCAAATATATAAATAATTTTTTTACAAATTATCTAAAGAACTTTCGAGAAATCAACAATCTAGATGTCTAATTTTAATTGTTCGGGTAAGAGTCTAAAACTCATTCGGTGGTATTTAGTTGTGCCATATTTTCGAATTGCTTCTCGGTGTTCTTTGGTTGGATACCCTTTATTTTGTTTCCAATTGTACATAGGAAATTCTTCGTGAATTCGATTCATGTATTCATCGCGATACGTTTTTGCCAGTACTGAAGCCGCAGCAATACTCATAAACTTAGCGTCGCCTTTTATAATACAAGTATGCGGAATATCAAGAACAGGTTTGAAACGGTTTCCGTCTACAATAATATATTCGGGTTTTGGATTAAGCTTCAAAATACTTTCTTGCATGGCTTTTATAGAAGCATTTAGAATATTTATTTCGTCTATAACCAATGGTTCTAAATGCGTTACTGCAAAACAAAGCGCTTGTTGTTCAATGATAGGTTTTAATTGCTCTCGTACTTTTTCGGATAATTGCTTGCTGTCATTTAAAATTTTATTCTCAAAATTAGCTGGAAGAATTACGGCAGCAGCAGTAACGGGACCCGCAAGACAGCCGCGACCAGCTTCGTCAGTGCCCGTTTCTAGAATGAATTTAGAATAATTAAGTTGGAGCATAACTTTTTTTGGTAACAAATATTATAAAATTTTCTTTATAAAATTTCGTTCTAACGCTATTTACTATAACAAATCATAAATTAAATGGTTTTATTATTTATATGTTTTTATCATTTACCTTTGCGGGAATAAAAATTGTAAAAAACGATTGCCTAATTATATCTTTTTCCAAATGAGAATTCTTACTTCTTTAATTTTTTTAGCATTACCTACGTTACTGTTTTCTCAAATAAAGAGTGGTAAAGAGTTAGATTTTAATAGTAAATATACCAGTGTTACGGATTCAACCAAAAATGTAATTCCGAAAAAAGTAGCGACCTTGGATATGTATCGAATAATTACATTGGAACGCGATACAACTTATATTGACACTTCGTTAACTATCCAAAAAGAGTATAGCCATAATTATTTACGTAAGGATAATTTTGGACTTTTGCCTTTCTCAAATGACGGTCAGACCTACAATACATTGCAATATAGTTTGACTAATTTTTCTCCCTATCCTGAATTTGGATTCAAAGCGAAACATTTTAATTTCTTGGAAGCGAACCAAATTAGATATGCTTCAGTTGCTACACCAGTAACGGAATTGTATTTTAAAACGACACAAATGAAAGGACAATCCGTTGATTCTTTTGTTACTTTGAATACTTCTGAAAATCTTAATTTTTCATTGGCTTACAGAGGTTTGCGTTCAGAAGGAAAGTATATTAACCAAATGTCAAGTACTGGAAATTTCAGATTTACGTTAAGCTATAATTCTAAAAACAAGCGTTATTTTGCCAACACGCATTACACCTACCAAGATATTCTAAACGAGGAAAACGGTGGAATCACAACTGTTGAAGATTTTGAAAGTGAAAATATAGATTATAAAAACCGTCAACGATTAGAAGTTTATTTGACGGATGCTAAATCTTTTTTGAAGGGAAAAAGAATATTTTTAGACCATTCTTTTAGAATAAATCCAACCAAAGGAGCTAATAATTTATACATCGCACATCAATTCAATTACGAAAACAAGTTTTTCGAATTCAATCAAGCTACTGTTACATCATCCGCTAATGGAAGAACTGTGTATAGATTTGGAGATTCCTATAAAAACAGTGGTATAAATGACCAGACGCATTATAATAAAATGTACAATAGGGTAGGGCTTGCTTATGAGAACACTACTTTAGGAAAGTTTCAGTTTTTTGTAGATGACTTCAGATCGAACTATTATTACAATCAAATTTTGATTTTTGACACGAAAACAGTTCCAAGTTCTTTAAGTCAAAATATAAATAATGTTGGCGGGCAATATCAATATCGAAAAAAAAAATGGAATGGTGCCTTTTTGTACTCTCGCTCTATTACAAACCAGTCGTTATCTAATTTAGATGCTAAGCTGCAATATGATATTGATGAGGATAATCAACTTACTTTTCAATATCAAAACATAAATAAATTACCGAATAATAATTATAATTTGTACCAAAGTAGTTACGTAGCATACAATTGGTCGAATGATTTTAAGAACGAAAAAATTAATTCCTTAATTGCTAATGCAACTACGCCTTGGATTAATGCTTCATTTCAGTTTTCGGTTTTGAATGATCATTTGTATTTTGCAGATGTTTCAACTCCAACTCAGGCGTTGAATATGACGCAAATTGTTGCGCCTGCACAATATGATGGAACTATAAATTACCTTTCGGTTAAAGTAGGCAAAGAGTTCAAATTTGGAAAGTTCGCTTTAGATAACACCCTTTTGTATCAAAAAACATCTCAACAAGAATCAATTCTGAATGTGCCTGAAATTGTAACTAGAAATACGATTTATTTTACTAATTATTTTTTCAAGAAAGCTTTGTATTTGCAAACAGGTATAGGGTTTAATTATTTTACAAAATACTATGCGAATGATTATAATCCTGTAATTGGAGAGTTCTTTGTTCAAAAAGAAAAAGAAATTGGAAATTTCCCAAATCTTGATTTTTTTGTTAATGCTAGAATTCAAAGAACTAGAATTTATTTTAAAGCAGAGCATTTTAATTCCGCTTTGACAGGCAATAATTTTTACGCTTCTCCTAATAATCCGTATCGTGATTTTACAATCCGTTTTGGATTAGTTTGGAATTTTTTCGAATAATATTACATTCAAATATTAAATTTTAAGCCACAAGTTTACCGAATTAAATTCGTTAGATTTGTGGTTTTTAGTTTTTATAAATACAAATAAATGACTTTTACCGCAATAGATTTTGAAACTGCTACAGCATTCCACCCTTGCTCTGTAGGAATTGTAACTGTAGAAAACGGAATAATTGTAGATGAATTTGTCAGTTTAATTAAGCCACCGAATAATATATATTCTCCCTTTACAATTCAAGTTCACGGTATTTATCCAAAGGATACGGTGAATGCAAAATCATTTGCACAAGTTTACCCTGAAATAAAAAAACGACTTCAAAATAGAGTTGTTGTAGCTCATAATGAGAGTTTTGATCGAAATGTTTTGGCCAAATCTATGGCAAGTTGCAATTTAGATTATGCCGAGTTAAATATAGCTTCACGATGGGAATGCACGGTAAAAATTTATAAGGCTAAAGGATTAAAACCTACAAAACTGAGTGATTGTTGTCGAGAAATGAATATTCAGCTCCAGCATCATGAAGCTTTATCAGATGCCCGCGCATGTGCTAAATTGTATTTATTGAAGTAAATTTCTTTCATTTTTATATTTTTTTGTTACTTTAGTCTTTATCTATTTTAAATTAAAGACTGAAACATGAAAGAAGATTTTCTTCATTACCTCTGGAAGTTCAAAAAGTTTGACTTGCTAAATCTCAGAACTTTCAAAGGGGAAGAAATTACAATCATTCATGTTGGTCAATATTTAGAATTGGCAGGACCAGATTTTTTTAATGCTCAAATAACAATTGGAAATCAAAAATGGGCAGGAAATGTTGAAATCCATATTAAATCTTCGGATTGGTATGTGCATCATCATGAAAGAGATGCTGCTTATGAAAATGTGATTTTGCATGTGGTTTGGGAACACGATACGGAGATTTTTAGGAGCGACAATTCTGAAATTCCCGTTTTAGAACTCAATAAATACGTTGATGCTGTAACTATTGCAAATTATCAATCGCTGACTGCTCCAAAATCATGGATTTTTTGTGAGAAGGAATTAAGCAATATAAATTCTTTTGTTTTTAAAAATTGGCAAGAACGTTTGTTTTTGGAACGTTTAGAGAGAAAATCTGAACCCATTTATGATTTATTAGAAGAAACAAATCAGGATTGGGAAGCTGTTTTGTTTTGGCTTTTAGCCAAGAATTTCGGTTTAAATACCAATGGTGATATTTTTTTGAAAATCGCGAAATCAATTCCTTTTTCAATAATTAGAAAAGAGATTTTTGAATTGCAGAACTTAGAAGCTTTAATCTTTGGTACAGCGGGATTATTGGCTTCAGAAAAAGAAGATGCTTATTTCAAAGACTTACAATTCAGATATCTTTATTTGCTGCATAAGTATCAATTGGAAAAACCAATACTTGAACCAGTTCATTTTTTTAAACATCGCCCAGATAACTTTCCTACCATTCGTCTTTCGCAATTAGCAGGATTGTATCATAGTCAGCAAAATTTATTTTCGAAAATTATTCGTTTTAATTCCGTTGCGGATACCTATCAAATACTTGCGGTTTCAGCTTCTTTATATTGGCAAAATCATTATCAATTTGATAGAGAAAGTCCAAAGAAAAAGAAAGCGCTGTCAAAATCTTTCATGGATTTGATTATTATAAATACAATTATTCCATTACAGTTCGCATATGCCAAAAGCCAAGGGAAAGATGTTTTGGAAGAACTGATGCAATTGCTTCATGAGGTTGCTCCAGAGAAAAATGCAATTATAGATAAATTCAGTTCTTTTGGAATAAAATCAACAAATGCATTTGAAACACAGTCTTTGTTGCAGCTCAAAAATGAATATTGTAATAAAAGTAACTGTTTGAAATGTGGCATAGGAATGGAATTGTTGAAAAAAGATACCTAAGTTAATCTTGGATTTATTTACAAGGAAATAGTATAATGTTGTAAATTTGCTTCTGAATGAATTAAAAATAAACTCCCAAAAGATGTCTGCAGTTATTAGGCTTAAATTCTTTTTTGAAAAACATGGTTTCCATGTGTCTTCCCGTTTGGCTGATAAACTAGGAATGCGAGTAACAAGCGTACGTTTGTTTTTTATTTATATTTCCTTTGTTACAGCGGGATTATGGTTTGGAGTTTATTTGACCTTGGCATTTTGGATTCGTTTGAAAGATTTGATACGAGCCAAAAGAACTTCTGTTTTTGATTTATAAATTATATTTTTATCAAATAAAAAGGCCAATAAAGTATTCCTACTTTATTGGCCTTTTTTTAATTTTTTCAATCTAAAATTTATTCCTTGGTGTTGTTTAGAACACTATTTTTCTTGCCATATGCAAAATAGAAAATTACTCCTAATGCCATCCACACAAACAGTCTTAGCCAGTTTGTCCAACCTAATCCGTACATCATAGCAAAACAAACACCAACTCCTAGTATTGGAACAAGAGGTACGAAAGGAGTCTTGAATTCACGAGCCATATTTGGTTCTTTTTTTCTAAGAATGATAACCGAAACACATACAAGTGAAAAAGCAAATAAGGTTCCTATACTTGTCATATCACCTACGATATCTCCAGGTACAAAAGCTGCAAAAGCTCCAACTATTACCAAGATAGCAATATTTGCTTTGTAAGGTGTTTTGTATTTTGGATGAAGATCACTGAATGATTTTGGTAATAATCCATCTTTACCCATTGCATAAAAAACCCTAGATTGACCTAATAGCATCACTAAAATAACAGAAGAAAATCCGGCCAAAATAGCTACTGTTACTAATTGACCTAACCAAGCATACCCAATCATGTATTTATCGATAGCGAATGCGACTGATGCTTCCTTACCTCCAGTTCTGAAGTCTTCAACTGTTGCAACTCCTGTCAATACATGTGCGAAAAGTATATATAAAATAGTACAAATGGCTAAAGATCCTAATATTCCAATAGGCATAGCTCTTTTTGGGTTTTTAGTTTCTTGGGCTGCTGTACTTACAGCATCAAATCCAATAAATGCAAAGAAAACGGTTCCTGCAGCACCTAAAATACCTAATACTCCTCCGTAATTATGACCAACACCATGTTCGTCTGTAAAAATAGAACTTGGTGGAATATAAGGAGTATGATTTGCAGGGTTTACAAAATTCCAACCAATAACAATAATTAGTACAACAATTACAACTTTTACCACTACGATAATTCCATTTACAAAAGCTGATTCTTGAATTCCTTTTATCAACAATAAACTAATTGCACCTACTATAAATAGTGCTGGTAAATTGATTATTCCTTGTTCTCCAGTCAATGAAGTCTGAAAGGGGGAATGACACAGCGAATATGGTATGGGGCTCATATGGAGCACATTAATTAATAGATTGTTTAAATATTCACTCCAGGCAATCCCAACAGTTGCTGCACCTACTGCGTATTCAAGGATTAAATCCCAACCAATAATCCAAGCTAGAAACTCTCCCATTGTGGCATATGTATACGTATATGCACTACCTGAAATTGGAATTGAAGATGAAAGTTCTGCATAACATAAGCCCGCCAAAGCACACCCAATTGCAGCAACAATAAAGGCAATTGTTACGGAAGGTCCTGCGCTCTGAGCAGCAGCAGTTGCAGTTCTTACAAACAATCCGGCACCAATAATAGCGCCAATTCCCAATGCAATTAATGACCAAGCGGTTAGCGTTCTTTTTAATCCTTTTTCGGAGTCAGCAGCTTCTGCTAAAAGTTGTGCCAATGGTTTTCTTTTCCAAATAGACATATTATTTATAGTTTTATTGTTATTAGTTTTCAAATGTATTGTTTTTTATAAAAAATAAAAACAAAAATTATGTTTTAAGTTATAAAAAATAATTCAAAAGCAGTTTTGTTGATGGGTAACTTCGGTATAAGATGCTTTTTGGGGTGATATATACTCATATAATAGGGGTAGTTGTTTTAGTTTGTCTTTATGTAGTATTTAAATATTTTTCAAAGGAATTGTAAGTAGGAAATTATTTCGTATTTTTAGAAGATGAAAATATTAAATCAGATTCAGTAATTTCCTTTTGAAAAATGAATTTTAAAATCATAAAATCATATTTTAATTTTTCCCGCGACCAACGTAACGGTATTTTGGTACTTTTTTGTTTTATTATTGCCTTGCAAATGATTTATTTTTTTGTTGATTTTAGTGTGATTTCAAAAGAATATCCCGAAAAGCAAAAATGGCTTTCGTTACAATCTGAAATTGATTCGATGAAAGGGGAAGTCTCAAAGTATTCGACAAAAATATATCCTTTCAATCCAAATTTCATTACAGATTATAAAGGCTATAAATTAGGGATGTCTGTGCAGGAAATAGACAGATTGCTGGCTTTTAGAAAAGAAAATAAATATGTCAATTCTCCGCAGGAATTTCAAAACGTCACAAAAATTTCTGATTCTTTATTAAAAATAATAGCTCCGTATTTTAAATTTCCGGATTGGGTTAATGCCAAAAAGGATTCTAAGGATTTTAAGAAATTTTCAAATACGGCTTTCGCCAAAAAAGAAAAGATAGTTTTCATAGACATTAACAAAGCTTCACAAGAAGATTTAATTAAAATATACGGAATAGGAGAGGCAATTTCACTTCGAATTTTAAAACAAAAAGAAAGTTTAGGTGGATTTGTATCTATGGAACAAATGAATGACGTTTGGGGACTTTCGCCCGAAGTTGTTGAAAACTTGAATACTCATTTTAAAGTT
>CAUPOP010000045.1:0-21386 GCA_963512955.1 uncultured Flavobacterium sp.
ATAAGATACTTTACTCATAACTTCATCGTTTATATAAATAGAAAAAATCCCATCAGGACGGGATTTCTTTCCACAAAGATACTATTATTTTTTATAGTCTATAAATATATGTTAATCATATACATTTCAAATGTAAATAAATTAAATTTGTTTCGCTAATTCTTTTAATTAATTATTAAATAATGAAAAAATACATTTTTTTAGGCCTTTTTCTCTCTTTGTTTTTTTCATGTAGCAATAATGATTTCAATAATAAGAATCCTTATATTCCTAATTATACAGTTGCATTAGATATTAATATGAGTCTGCCGGCTTACTCTAAATTGTTGTATGTTAGTAATTCTATATATTATCCGTCCCAAGGAGCTCGAGGGATAATTATTTTTAATACGGGCAGTGGTTATAATGCATTTGATGCCGCTTGTCCGAATCAAAATTTAAGTTCTTGTTCTACCATGACAATAAATGGAATAAATGCAATTTGTGGTTGTGATGAATCTTCGTATAGCTTATTTACAGGTTTGTGCGCAGGTAAACAATATCCCATGAAGCAATACCTTGTTGAGGTAAATGGGAATGTGCTGCATGTTTATAATTAAACAAAAAATCCTGACCGAATTAACAGTCAGGATTTTTGGAAATATATAATCTAGGTAATTTAAAATTTCAAGGTCAAACCAGCTAAGAAATTGATTCCAGCTTGTGGATAATAATAAGGATAAACATCCCACATGTATCCGTTTGAAACGTATTTTTTGTCTAAAACATTGTTTACTAATCCAGTAATTATGATAGATTTGAAAACAGATTTAGGTTTGATTTCATAAGCCACATTCAAATCATTTACAAAATAACTTGCCAATTTAGCATCTGCTAATTCAATGTTGTTCATATATTGTTTTCCAACATATTTTTGTAAAAGAGAAATTTGAAAGTTCTCTGTTGGTTTGTAAACAATTATGTTTCCTGCGATAACAGCTGGAGAATATGAAATATCTTTTGTCCCATAATTTTCTCCAGCTACATTCAAATCAATATTTTTATTACTACTCAAAGTAAAGTTTGGTCTAATGATGATTTGGTCAGATACTGCAATTGTTGCATCTACTTCAAGCCCTAATCGATAACTTTTTTCGCTGTTTGAACGGATTGGACTTCCTACATCATCTAGTTTTCCAGTTAATATCAATTGGTCTTTGTAGGCCATATAATAGATATTTGAGTTGAATTTTATTTTATCAGCTGCATATCTCCAACCAAATTCAAAATCATTTAATTTTTCAGGTTTAGCATTTCCGCCTTCATAATCCGTTCTATTTGGCTCACGATTTGCTCTGGCATAAGACAAGTATAATGCGCTTTTGCTATTTAACGTGTAGTTTAATCCAGCTTTTGGATTAAAAAAATTGAAGTTGTCATTTACAGAACCAGTTTCCGGACTGTCAACTTTATAATGTACATTTCTAAGTTGTAAATCACCGAACAAACTCAATTTCTCTGATATTTGGTAATTTGCTTTCGCAAAAACGTTGCCGTCGGTTTTACTTCCGAAATTATCATAATAATGATCTCCTAATTCACTTTGTGAAGCATATCTTGCCCAGATTACTTTTCCAAAATGACTTCCTTCGTATTTGTTATAGCCACCACCAAAGATTAGATCTAATTTTTCATCTTTATAATTTGCTGAAAATGTTGTTCCGTAGAAATTATTGTCCAACCATTTTTGACGAATTAAATCCGTTGCAACAACTCCACCGCCTATAGGAAGTAATCCGTAGTCAGCAAAATCTGCGTCTTCTTTGTAATTTTCATAATAGCCTTTTCCTTTGGTATAATGAAAAGCTAAATTTGTATTCCAATTTTCAGATATTTTTTCATTCCAATGCAGCTGATAATGATCTTGTTGGTAATTATCCGTTTCATTGTCATAGTAATGTGTTTGCCCAAACTCGTCTGTAAACATACCTGCTGAATTGAACGTTCTGTCAGTTTCTAAAGTTGCTATGTCAATTCCGTTCCAAGATTGATATGTTTTTTCTTTTCCACCAAAAGTCAATGCTTTAATTAAAGTTGTTTTACCAACATAGGTTCCTTGCAAAAAGTATGATTTTAAATCCGACGCACCTCTGTCAACATAACCATCTGATTTTAATGTTGATAATCGACCTGCGATTTCAAAATGATTATTCATCAAACCGCTACTGAATTTCACAGTATGCTTTTGAGTATTAAAACTTCCAAAAGAATTTGCGATTTCTCCGGAAGCTTTATCCGAATAAGAATCAGTTAGCATGTTTAAACTTGCGCCAAAAGCTCCAGCTCCATTTGTAGAAGTACCAACACCACGTTGCAATTGAAGGCTTTCAACTGATGAAGCAAAATCAGGCATATTTACCCAATAGGTTCCATGGCTTTCAGAATCGTTGTAAGGAATTCCATTGATTGTTACATTTACACGTGTTGCATCACTACCTCTTACTCGAATACCTGTGTAACCTACACCGTTTCCAGCATCTGAAGTCGTAACAACCGAAGGTAAAAAATTCATTAAGATTGGAATGTCTTGTCCTAAGTTTCGGTATTTAAGTTCTTTTTTGTCTAAATTACTAAAACTTACAGGAGTCTTTGAAGTAACACGTACTGCTGAAACTAGTACTTCATCAAGTTGATTTACTTTGGTTGAGTCTTGTTGTTTCTCTTGCGAAAAAGAGGCAAACGAAATTAGAAGGAAGAAGCAAGCAGTTATAAATGTGCTTTTGTTTTGTGCCTTAGCGCTTAGCTTTTGGCTTTTTTTGTAAAATAAAGTATTCATCCGTAAAAAAAATTACGAATAAAAGGGGGAATTATTCTTTTGTTAAATTAATAAATGATTGTTTCCTATGACAAAAATGTAGCGTGCACTCTAAGTTTTGTCATTTTTTCCCTTAACAGCATTACCTGTTCAGGTTCGTTGGGTATAATCTCAGCTCGTTATTTAGAGCACCCCTTTGAGACGGGACAAAATTAATTATAAATTGTGAATTATGAATTATGAATTGCAATAAATTTAAAAATCTGGTTTTCGTCTATTTTTTTTAATGTCGGAAACGTTTTTTTTATCCTTAATTCTCTTTCTAATCACTGATTTAGGAATTTTAGTAGGTTTTCTTTCTTTTGGAACAAAAAGCCCTTTTTTTATGATTTCTAAAAATCGTTTTGTGACAATTTCTTTGTTTTTTAGTTGGCTTCTATCCTCATCACACTGCAAGATTAAAACTAAATCAGCAGTTAATCTTGAAGCTAAATTTTTTTCTAAAACCTTTTTTTCTTCGTCAAGTAATGCTTGTGAATTTTTAAGATCAAAGGTCAAAACTACTTTGGAGGAAACTTTATTTACATTTTGTCCACCAGCACCACTGCTTCGTACCGCTTTGTATTGTAGCTCTGAAATTATCTTATGAGGTTCCATTTATTGTGTTGAAAATATTATTGAGGTTGGTGAGCTGGTTTTAATAAGTCATTTACGGTTTTTACCGGATTAAAAGTAATTAAAGGAACTTGAACAAAAACAGTGAGCCAATTTGCCATAGCGCCATTCCATAAACCAGGGTATTCATATCCTTTTATGTTTTTTCCGGCACTATTTTTATCAACTATAAAACCACTCTCGTGATCTATAAAATCATTCAAATTAAATTTTTCGTTTTTATAATTTTTTATACCACATACTAAATCAACAGGGTTAAAGTGAGTGGCGCTATCCATTATTTTTGTTTGCTTTTTGTCTTTTAAATTGACTTGCGAACTTTCAACAATTTGGAGTGAAACAGCTCCTGTCTTATTTTTTATCCAAAAAGGTCCACCTCCAGGTTCTCCTTCATTTTTGACCATTCCGCAAACTCTTATCGGTTTGTTTAAGGTTTTTTTCAATTCAGAAATTTTATCTTCTAAAGGCAATGTGTCAAAGTCAGAATCAAATACTACATTGAGTTTTTTAGTTACAAAAAAGATTATTTCATCAATGTTTTCGGCTTTAATTTCATTACTGTCAATATCGTTCAGATATGAAAAAATTTGCTGTTGTAATTCCATCAGAATTCCTCCTAAAGCTTTTTTATAAAGTGTTATTCTCTTGATGTTGTTCTGAATAACATTGTCAATGTTTTTTATGAAAATTAAATCTGCATCCAGATTGTTTAAATTATTAATCAAAGCTCCATGTCCGCCGGGCCTGAATACTAATTCGTCGTTTTCATTTCTAAAAGGGCTGTTGTCTGGATTTACTGCTAATGTATCGGTATTTTTGTTTTGGTAAGAATAACTAACATTTATGCTTGTGTCCAGTTTTTTTTCGATCGGCTCTTTTATAGTTGCGACAATGTTTTCAAATTGATCTTGATGTGCTTCTGAAACGGTAAAATGCAAATGTGATTTTTTATTGGAACTCGAATAATAAGCGCATTCATATAAGTGCTCTTCTAAAGCTGTTGCAATATGAGTTTTGTATTTGTGAAAAGGAAGAATCGCTTTTGGTTTATTTGCAAAGTTGAAAAAATCTGCTCCTAAAAGTAATTTGATAAAATAATAGTTTTTATAGTCTCTTTCTAATGAATCAAAGTCAGGAAACACTTCTCGCAATTTTGCGTCAACAGCTTCAAAAAAAGGAAATTTTTCTAAACCAATAATAAAAATAGATAGTTTGCTTTCTTTTTTTCTGTTGATATACGCATTTATACTCTCGTTTTCTATGTCGAAATCATTAAGAAAAGTGTTCAGAAATTTAAACATTCTGGTTGCTGCTCCTGAAGCAGGAACAAATTTCTTTAATTTTAGATTTGCTTTATGTGCATCGTAGAAAGCTGCTTTTTGTTGAAAATCATTTTCGGATAATTTCAAAATACCTGATGATAAGAACGCAGGACTAACCAAATCAATTTTTGAAATTCCATTTTTGAAATAGGACAGTTGTTTTTCAATATTCTCTATAGGGATTCCATATTCATATATTTGAACAAAATCAACAGAAGAAAATCCCATTTCTTGTGCTTTTGCCAAATCATTTATAATCGTTGTTGCTTTTTCTAATCGTGTTTTTTGATCCCCTGAAAGAGTTATAAAAGGCTTTTTATTGTCTATTAAAGATTGTTTAAAAACTTCAAAAACGGATTCTCTGCCTTCGGCTTTATCTCTTAAGTCGTCTTTTTCCCAAGGAACATCAATGTTAGTAAGAAAAAACAAATCGTATTCGTGTTCTAGCGCTGCTCTATCAAGAGCTGGATCGCAGTAATTATAGTATACTTCTGAAAAAACTTTGGTCACCATAAGATTGGTGTCGCAAAAAAGATATTTATTTGACAGTAAAACGGTGTCGTTTTCTAATTTGGTTTGCCCGTAAGCAATAGGAAGCATGTCATCAATGTCGCAAATTTGCTGATGATTGTCCCATTTTTCCTGAAGATATTCTCTTGCAAATTCAGGAACCCATTTGGTATTGTAGTATTCAGCAAGTTGCTTAGACAAGGTGGTTTTACCTGTACTTTCAGGGCCAAATAACGCAATTTTTATGATTCTATTTCTGTCGTTTTTAGCGAGCTGTCTGAGATTTTCTTCCATTCTAAATAGCCAAAAATGGCAACTATTGTAAATACTATGTATTGAAAACTTGTAAAAGTAAAGCCTTTTGAAAAATATAAAGGAATGGAAATTACATCTCCAATAATCCAATAAATCCAATTTTCGACTTTTCTTTTGGCCATAAGCCACATTCCAACAAAGAAAATTCCCGTAATGAAGGTGTCTACATAAGCATACCAAGTAGTAAATTTATCAAAATAATGATATACTAAAACTACTCCAGAAACTGTAAATATAAAAATAAATACAGCAATTCGTTTTTCAGAATTAGAAATTATCGAAATAGGAAACTCTACCGTGTCACCTTTTTTTCTTGTCCAATGATACCAGCCGTAAAAACTCATTACAAAATAATATCCGTTGATTATCATATCGCCTAATAAGCTCCATTGCCATAACAAATATACGTAGATTGAGGTGCTTATAATTCCAGTTGGGAATACTAAAATGTTATCTTTTTTAGCGTACCAAACGCTTAGTAATCCAAAAATCACAGCAATTATTTCTAAAACAACATGAATAGTAGGGTAGTCTTTATATTGAGAAAATAAATATTCGAACATTATTTTGTTTTTGCTTAGGGATTAAAAAAATTCAAATCGTTTTCAAATGCTGTTCCAATAATTACCAAATCAGCACCGGCCTTGTAAGCGTTTTGAATTCCTTGTAAATCTATAATTCCACCTCCAATTAGTAAAGGAATTTCTATGTTTTCTGAAACTTTTTTAATCATTTCTAGTGGGACAGCTTGTTTTGCTCCACTTCCAGCCTCTAAATAAATTAATTTATTGCCTAACATTTCACCTGCTTGTGCGGTTGACAAGACTAAATCAAGATTATCTCGACTCATTGGTTTTGTTTTGCTAATACGTTCCACAGCTGTTTCGCTACCACTTTCAATGAGGATGTAGCCAGTTGAAATAATTTCTAATTGTGTTTGTTTTAGAATTGGAGCTGCTTTTACCTGATGTTCAATTAAAAAGTCCGGATTTCTCCCCGAAATTAATGACAAGAATAAAATAGCATCAGCTTTATCTGAAATTTGAGAAGGATTTCCTGGAAATAAAACAATTGGTAGTGGGCAGTATTTTTTTATTTCTATAATTAATTCGTCTAAAATATTGTTTTCAACTAGGCTTCCGCCAATGAAAATATGTGTGGCTGGTGATTGATTAATTTTTGAAATTAGATTTGGCATCATGCTCCAAACGATTTTGTCTGGGTCTAGAAGAATTGCCAATAGCTTTTGATTCTTCTTTTTTGATTCAATAATTTCGTGGTAAATAAAATTCATTTTTGGGGGCTATTTTTCGAAAGCGTAAACTAAGGTAAAATCTTCAATTTCTTCAAAATAAATTTTAAATTCTTTGATTATGTTGTCAAAATGTAATTCTGCTATTGCACTAGCATCTTGTATTTCAAAAGCATTGACTTTGATGTGGTCTTTGAAGCTGATTCCTTTTTCATTTCTGATTTTGAAAATAGCTTCTTTAGCGCCCCATTTTACCGTTAGTTTTTTGATGTAATCTTCGCTATTGCTGCTTTTTAAACGCTGTAATTCATTTTGGTTTATAAATTTGTCTGCAATGCGAATGATTTTTTCTCGTTGTAATTCAATGTCAATTCCTACAGTTTTGTCACTGACAATAATTGCCGAAAACTCGTGAGAATGGGTTATGGAAATATGTTTTTCTCCGTGAAGATGAGGTTTTCCAAATTCATCATAATACAAGTCTAAATCGGTATGCCCTATTTCTTGCATTAATTTACGAACACTCAGGAAAGCGCGTTGGTGCATTTCGGATTTCATGCCGTCCAGTCTCTTTTTATTGGAATCATTTAAAATTACTTGTCCCAATAATTCCTGGAAGGATTCGGTTGTTTTCCAAATTAGGATTTGGGTGTTAGCGTTAAAATGTGTGACTTTATAAAGCGGCATCGTTTAGCGTTTTGATTTTTTAGCCCCGACGGCAACGGCATCCTTTTGTGTCAGGTTTTGACACGAAAGATATAGTGAACGGCGGGAATAGCTCTAGAAACAAAATTATTTATCTAATGTCCAAAAGACTAACGAATTAAACAATTCATAAATCTTTTAGAAAATAGTTTAATTCTAAAGTTATTGCGTAAATTTGCAAAAATTTTTACACCCTAGCCTTGAAGGCGAACGGACGAAGTAATTACAAATATACTATAAAATAAAATATGAGTACTACAACTATGCCTTTTGTGGCTTACAAAGTTAAAGACATTTCTCTAGCGGCTTGGGGAAGAAAAGAAATTGAATTAGCAGAAGCTGAAATGCCAGGTTTAATGGCGCTTCGTGCGGAATACAAAGATGAACAACCACTTGCTGGGGCTCGTATTGCGGGATGTTTGCATATGACCATTCAGACTGCGGTTTTGATTGAAACTTTAATTGCTCTTGGTGCTGAAGTGACTTGGAGTTCTTGTAACATTTTTTCTACTCAAGATCAAGCTGCTGCTGCAATTGCTGCTGCTGGAATTCAAGTTTATGCTTGGAAAGGGTTGAATGAAGTGGATTTTGACTGGTGTATTGAGCAAACATTATTCTTTGGTGAAGATAGAAAACCATTGAATATGATTCTTGATGACGGTGGAGATTTGACAAATATGGTTATTGACCGTTTCCCAGAATTAGTTCCTGGAATCAAAGGATTATCTGAAGAAACTACAACTGGTGTTCATAGATTATACGAAAGAGTAAAAGCGGGAACATTACCAATGCCTGCTATCAATGTAAATGACTCAGTTACTAAATCTAAATTTGATAACAAATACGGTTGTAAAGAATCTGCTGTAGATGCAGTTCGTCGTGCTACTGATATTATGTTAGCTGGAAAAAGAGTAATTGTTTGTGGATATGGTGACGTAGGAAAAGGAACTGCGGCTTCTTTTAGAGGTGCTGGTTCTATTGTTACAGTTACTGAAATTGATCCGATTTGTGCGCTACAAGCGGCAATGGACGGTTTTGAAGTAAAAAAACTTGATACAGTTATTGCTACTGCTGATATTATCATTACAACTACAGGAAATAAAGATATCGTTTTGGGTTCTCATTTTGAGAAAATGAAAGACAAAACTATTGTTTGTAACATCGGACATTTTGATAACGAAATTGACATGGCTTGGTTGAACAAAAACCACGGTGCTTCAAAAATCGAAATCAAACCTCAAGTTGATAAGTATACTATTGCTGGAAATGATATCATCATTTTGGCAGAAGGACGTTTAGTAAATCTTGGTTGTGCTACAGGTCACCCAAGTTTTGTAATGAGTAATTCATTTACAAACCAAACTTTAGCTCAAATCGAATTGTGGAAAAACAGTGCAGCTTATAACAATGAAGTGTATATGTTACCAAAACATTTAGATGAAAAAGTAGCTATGTTACACTTGGCTAAATTAGGTGTTGAATTAGAAACATTACGCGTTGACCAAGCAGAATATATTGGTGTTGAAGTTCAAGGACCATTCAAACCAGAATATTACAGATACTAATTAATTAGTATTAGTAAGTCTAAGTATTAAGAAAAACCCTCACAGCAATGTGAGGGTTTTTTTGTTTTGGATTGTTTTTGCGTAAAACTTTGTTTTGGGTTAGGTTTTAAACTCTAATCATATGACCTTTTAGCGAGTAAAGTATTGCAAGTACATCATTTTTTGATTGTTCGTCAATATTATTTTTTTTAAGTCCAAAAAGGATATCATCGATAGCATTCATATATTCGGCTTCACTTATGTTCATTCCTTTATGAGCAGCTGTCATGTCTTTGCCTTTGTATACTTCAGGTCCGCCGCTACCAGTCACGAAAAAATCAATTACGTTTTGTCTTACTTCTGCAAAATGTGCAGGGTCTTCTTTTAAAGGGAGAAACCGTGCTTTAACAACAGGATTAGTCATGTGTGCTTCAAAAACATTGTCTACAATAGATGAAATTCCATTAGTTCCACCAAGTCTGTCGTAAAGTGAATTGTGTTGATCTGTTGTACTCATAATATATTTATTAGGGGGTTAGTATTATTTAAACGGAATATAAAGCTATAAACGCCTGAATATTAAATCATTAAAAATACAAATTTATAGTATTGACAAACTTAAAAATAACATTTATTTAACTGTGTGATTTTTGTTCGTTTTCGGTAAAACAAAAAGCCCGTTTCTCACGAAACGGGCTTTTAAATAAATTGAGAAAATCAATTATGCTTCAACTTCGAATGGAAGTATAGAAACGTATGATTTGTTATCTCTTTTCTTTTGGAACTTAACAACTCCATCTACTCTTGCGTGTAGTGTGTGATCTTTACTAATGTAAACGTTTTCACCTGGATTATGTTTAGAACCTCTTTGTCTTACGATGATGTTCCCAGCAATAGCAGCTTGACCACCAAAAATCTTAACGCCTAAACGTTTTGATTCTGATTCTCTACCATTCTTAGAACTACCGACACCTTTCTTGTGAGCCATGACGTATTGGTTTTAATATTGTTATTATTCTTGTGTATCTTCTTTTTTAGCTTTTGGAGCTTTTTTTACTTTAGGAGCTACTGCTTCTTCTGTAGTTGCTTCAACTGCTGCTTTTTTTGGAGCTGCTTTTTTAGCTGTTCCTGATGCAGTAATACCTTCAATTACAATTTGAGTAAGATATTGTCTGTGACCATTTCTCTTTTTGTATCCTTTTCTTCTTTTCTTTTTGAAAATGATAACTTTGTCTCCTTTTAAGTGTTGTAACACTTTAGCTTCTACTGAAGCTCCTTCTATAGCTGGGGCGCCTAAAGTTACATTTCCATTGTCGTCTAATAAAAGAACTTTATCAAAAGAAACTTTTGAACCTTCTTCATTAGCTAAACGGTGAACATAAACCTTTAAGTCTTTGCTTACTTTAAATTGTTGCCCTGCTATCTCTACGATTGCATACATACGAAATTGTTTTATTAATTTTAAGGTTGCAAATATACAATTAAAAATTTAGTATGCAATTCTTAAACAGAAAAATATTTTTAGCTCTTATCTTCTTGTATTTCAAGGAATCTATAATTAGTAATTCATTAAAATAGTTGCAGAAAAATACTGTTAAAATTTATATAAAAACATTTTGATTTTTATTTGCTAATTAAAAAAAGGTAATTTTGGCGTAACAATAATTTACCCGATAGTACAAATTGGAGATAAAATTTTATTAATCCTTATGAAAAAATCAATAATGATGTTAAGTGCAGCGCTTATGATTGGAGGAGTTGCTTCAGCTCAAAAAGTAGCTTTTGAAGAATATGATTTAGATAATGGTATGCATGTTATTTTGCACAATGATACTTCAGCGCCAGTTGTAGTAACTTCGGTAATGTATCATGTTGGTTCAAAAGATGAAAATCCAGATAGAACTGGATTTGCACATTTTTTCGAACATTTATTATTTGAAGGAACCGAAAATATAAAGCGTGGCGAATGGATGAAAATAGTCACGGCAAATGGAGGAACTAATAATGCTAATACTTCGGATGATAGAACCTATTATTATGAAGTCTTTCCTTCTAATAATTTAGAATTAGCACTTTGGATGGAATCCGAAAGATTGATGCATCCTGTGATTAATAAAATAGGAGTCGATACTCAAAACGAAGTGGTAAAAGAAGAAAAAAGAACCAATTTTGATAATCGCCCTTACGGAAATATTCTTACGGTGGTTAAAGAAAACATGTTTAAAAATCACCCTTACCGATGGAATACTATAGGTTCCATGAAAGATTTAGATGCTGCAACTTTAGAAGAATTTCAGGCTTTCAACAAAAAATTCTATACGCCAAACAATGCTGTTTTAGTGGTTGCAGGTGATTTTGAAAAAGGACAGGCTAAAGAATGGATTAGCAAGTATTTTGGACCTATCAAAAAAGGAGAAGTGGTAACAAAGCAAGTTTTTACTGAAGAGCCAATAACAGAAACTATCAAAGCAACATACGAAGATCCAAATATTCAAATTCCAATGATTGTTGCGTCTTACAGAACGCCTTCAATGAAAACTAGAGATGCCAGAGTTTTGGATATGATTTCTTCTTATTTAAGCGATGGAAAAAGTTCTAAATTATACAAGAAAATTGTTGACGATAAAAAAATGGCACTACAAATAGGAGCTGTTGGTTTTAGTCAAGAAGATTATGGAATGTATATTGTTTATGGTTTGCCAATGGGGACATACACAACCGAAGATTTATTGAAAGAAATTGATGAAGAAATTGTAAAAATTCAAACAGATTTGATTTCGGATAAAGATTTTCAAAAATTACAAAATAAGTTTGACAATAATTTTGTTAATGCAAACGCTAGTGTTGAAGGAATAGCCGAAAATTTAGCTACCTATTATTTGTTATATAAAGATGTAAATCTGATTAACACTGAAATTGAATTGTACCATTCTATTACACGAGAAGAAATCAGAGAGGTCGCGAAAAAATATTTGAACCCAAATCAAAGATTGATTTTGGACTACATTCCATCAAAAGAAAAAGCTCAAAACTAAGATATATCGCAAATCATGAAAAAAATAAATATAGTATTCATTCTATTGATCCTTACAGGAATTATGCAGGCACAAGATCGAACTCAACCTAAACCTGGTAAATCTCCAGTTGTAAATATTAAAAAACCACAATCATTTGTCTTGCCAAATGGGTTAAAGGTTATGATTGTTGAAAACAATAAATTGCCTAGAGTTTCTTATAATCTGACTTTGGATAATGCTCCATTTGTTGAAGGAAATAAAAAAGGAGTTGATGAATTAACCAGCAACTTGATTGGTAATGGAAGTAAAAAAATAGTTAAAGATGCTTTCCATGAAGAAGTCGATTTTCTTGGAGCAAGCATCAATTTTAGTTCTCAAGGTGCTTATGCAAGCTCACTTTCAAAATATGCACAAAGAATTTTAGAGTTAATGGCCGAAGGTGCATTATATCCTAATTTTACTCAAGAAGAGTTTGATAAAGAAAAAGCTAAACTTATTGAAGGGCTAAAATCAGAAGAGAAAAGTGTTCCTGCAATTGCAAATAGAGTTGTAGATGCCTTAGCTTTTGGTAAAAGTCATCCTTCAGGTGAATATATGACCGAAGAGACAATTAAAAATGTTACTTTGGCGGATGTTGAAACAAATTATAGTAATTATTTTGTTCCAGAAAATGCATATTTGGTTATCATTGGCGACATTAAATACAATAAAATAAAACCATTAGTGGAAAAATTATTTGGTGTTTGGCAAAAAAAGAGTACGCCGAAATTGACTTATGATGCACCTAAAAATGTGTCTTTCATGCAAATTAATTTTGTAGATGTTCCAAATGCAGTGCAATCTGAAATTTCATTGGTAAACACATTGCATCTTAGAATGGGAGATGCTGATTTTTTTCCAGCAGTTATAGCTAACCAAGTTCTTGGAGGTGATTTTAATAGTTATTTGAATATGAATTTGCGTGAAAAAAACGCTTGGACTTATGGAGCTAATTCTGTTATAGGAAGTGGTAAATATGTGACTAAATTCAAAGCAACGTCAGCAGTTAGAAATGTTGTTACGGATAGCGCGGTGGTTGAATTTATCAAAGAAATTAAAAAAATCAGAACCGAAAAAGTCTCTGATGAAGTATTAAATAATGTAAAAGCGGGATATGTTGGTAGATTTGTAATGCAGGTCGAAAAACCTCAAGCGGTTGCAAGATATGCATTGAATATAGAGACAGAAGGACTTCCAGCTGATTTCTATGAAAAATACATCCAAACTATAAATGCGGTAACTGCTGATGATGTAATTCGTGTGGCAAATAAGTATTTTTCTATTGACAGTACCCGAATTGTAATTGCTGGTAAAGGTTCAGAAGTGATTCCTGCTTTGGAGAGACTAAAAATTCCAATGTTCTTTTTTGATAAATATGCAAATCCATTAGCAAAACCTATTTTGAAAAAAGAAGTTCCATTAGGAATGACCGCCAAAATAGTTTTAGACAATTACATCAAAGCTATTGGTGGTGAAAAAGCAGTAATCGCTGTAAAAACAATTGCAATGGTTGGTTCGACTACAATCCCTCAAGCGCCTTCTCCGCTTAGTTTTAGTTCGAAAATTGATGTAAAAGGAAAGCTAATTACAGAATTAGTCATGGGGACGATGAGCTTAATGAAACAAGTTGTTGATGAAAAAGGAGCGTATGTGCTTCAACAAGGGCAGCGTAGAAATATAGAAGGGGAAGACCTGTCAGAAATGAAGGCAAGTGCAACACCTTTTGAAGAATTAAAACTTGCTAAGAAAACAGGATTGATTCTAGACGGTATCGAATCCGTGAATGGAAGTGATGCTTTTGCTGTGAAAAATGGTAAAACAACCTATTATTATGATGTGGTTTCAGGACTTAAAGTTGCAGAAGCGAAAACTATGGAACAAGCTGGTCAAACAATGACACAAACAACTAATTTTGGAGATTACAGAGCGGTAAAAGGAGTAAAAGTTCCTTTTAATGTAATTCAAAATGTAGGTTTTGAATTGGATATTAAAATGTCTGAAGTGAAAATCAACGAAGGCGTATCAGATACTGATTTTAAATAATCGAATTTAGCATAAAACAACAAAGGCTGTCTTTTTGGACAGCCTTTGTTGTTTTATAATGTTTGTGTTATTTCTTAGCAGATAAATAAACTCCAATCAAAATTATAAATGCACCTATGAATTGTACCGCCGAAAGCATTTCGTTATCTAAAAGTCCCCAAAAAAAAGCAACCACAGGAATTAAATAGGTTACAGAAGTTGCAAATACTGGTGAAGACATTTGGATTAATTTAAAGAAAAGAATGTTGGCAATTCCAGTTCCTACAACTCCTAAAATCATTATAAATAAAACCGATTTCTGAACCGAAGCTACATGAACTACCTCAAAAAAACCAGATGCAAACAAGATGATTGTGGCAGGGAAAAGTAAAACCAAAAAATTCCCAGTAGTAATACTCAGTGGCGCTAAATCATGAAGATGCCTCTTGATGAGGTTGACATTAGTGGCATAACAAATAGAAGCAATTAAAACTAAAATTGCATAGTAATAATTTTGTTCTGGATGATGAATAGCTCCATTCAGGATTAATAAAGCGCAACCAACTAAACCTATTAGCACTCCAAAAATTTGATTTTTTTTGAACTGTAAACCAAAAGCTAAACTTCCAATTATTAATGTATTTAATGGCGTTAAGGAATTCAGAATAGAACTTACTGAACTGTCAATTTGAGTTTGTGCAATTGCAAAAAGATAAGCTGGAATAAATGTTCCGAATAAGGATGTCATTGCAATAAATTTCCATTGGTATTTAGTGATTTTTCCAAGACTTTTAAATCCAATAATCAATAAAAAAAAGGCAGCGAATATGATTCGTAAAGAACCTAATTGCAAAGCGGTTAGTCCAATTAATCCTTTTTTAATTAATATAAAGGAACTTCCCCAAACAAGAGAAAGAATCCCTAAGTAAACCCATTTCAATTGTTTTGAAAACATATGATTTTAATTTGGTTCAAAATTGTAATTATTTTATGAATTTTCAATCGTTTTTTAATTATTTTTGTTTTTCATTAAAATGGAAATAATTTAAATAAAAATATAATGAATTTTACTAAATCAATTGCAGCTATTGTTTTTTCAGGACTTATGTTTGTGGGTTGTAAAGAAAAGACAGCAGAAACTTCAGAAAGTGTTTCAGCAGAAGCGGAAGCTCCAAAAGTAAAAAAAGAAATTGCCGCGGCTAATATTCAAACAGCTAGTTTTAAAGTTGAAGGAATGACTTGTGCTATAGGCTGTGCCAAAACGATAGAGCAAGAATTGTCAGTTCTTGAAGGTGTTCAAAAAGCTACGGTTGATTTTGATAAAAAATTAGCTACGGTTACTTTTGATAAAACGGTTCAAAGTCCAGAAAGTTTAACTAAAATTGTTCAAGCTACTGGAGATGGTAAAACATATAAAGTTTCAAATATGAAGTCGTAAAAAGACTTTTGTAATTTCATAAAAAAGGTATCCGTTTTAGGATGCCTTTTTTTATAATTATTTATTTCCACTTCAAAGTTTCCATCAAACGCTGCATGTCATTTTTGACATAACTCGCTGCTGGCATAATAGAATCAAAATTGGGTTTTGCATAGAAATATACGGAACCAATAACAAAATTTTTGATGCTGTCAGTCACGTAAAACTGTGAATTTGTAGCAGCATTCCCGTCTACTTGATAAAACATACCGTACACTTTTTTGTCAGGATTTAAGTAAGGTTGTTCTAAGATGTCATCTGCTTTAATAACGTGCTCATAAGTTAGTTTTTGAGCATCTCGTAATAAATTATTAATGTTGTTGTTAACGGGTTTGTAGGTTAAATATATAGTTGCTTTCATCTTTGGATATGAAATGGCAAATCCACAATCTTTCTCTCCTTTAATTATTGCATCCGAATTGATTTCGAAACTAAAGGGGCAATTATTTTCAAAATGCACATATTTAGCCTCTGGATAATCCAGTCTCAAATGACTTGATGGCTTAGGTAAAACATCGTCTTTACAGCTAAAAACAGAAATGAACACTATGAACAAGAGGGTAATAGCGAGTGTTTTTTTTAACATTTTAATCTATTCAAGGGTTACTTTAATTTGTCGGATGCGTTTTTTATCTACTGTTTCTATTGTGAACAAGCAGTTTTCAAAAGTGATTTTTTGATCTTTTTTAGGAAAGTTGCCCAAAATTTCAAGAATGAATCCTGCTAAGGTTTCAGCCTCTCCTTTTTTGATTTCGAACAACTCTTCGTCAACATCAACGATTCTGTAGAAATCTTTGAGATTTATTTTTCCTTCAAAAAGATAATTCTTGTCGTCAATTTTAGAAAAATTTATATTCTCATCATCAAATTCATCGCTAATATCGCCTACAATTTCTTCAATTACATCTTCAAGCGATACTAATCCTGAAGTTCCGCCATATTCATCAACCACAATTGCTAAATGGCTTTTCATATTCTGAAAATCTTTTAACAAATTATCTAATTTTTTATTTTCAGGAACAAAAAACGGTTCTCGAATTAATGGTTTCCAGTCAAAATCATTAGTGTTAATATGCGGAAGTAAATCTTTCACAAACAAAACGCCTTCTATCTGATCAATATTGTCTCTGTAAACAGGAATTCTTGAAAATCCTTTTTCGATTATCTTTGGACAGATAATGCTAAAAGATTCTTCTATTTCAAGTGCAAAAATGTCAATTCTAGGACTCATCACTTGTTTTGTGTCGGTGTTTCCGAAAGTGACAATTCCCTCTAATATTTTTTGTTCGTCAGAGCTGGTTTCTTCTGAATCAGTAAGTTCTAAAGCTTGTGATAATTGGTCTACGGAAAAATTGGTTTTCTGCTTTCCAAGTTTATTATGTAAAAATATCGTGGCTGATCGCATCGGTAAACTCACTGGCGAAAGTATCTTGTCAAGTATCGCTATAGGATAGGCAATTTGTTTCGCAAATTTTATATTGTTTCGGCTGGCATATACTTTTGGTAATACTTCACCAAACAATAAAATCAAGAAAGTAACAACTATAACTTCTAAAATAAATTTTAAAACAGGAGAAGTGATTTCTGAGAAAATTCCTTTTCCAACAAATGAAAACAAGATGACAACGCCAATGTTTATAAAATTATTTGCTACAAGAAGTGTAGCCAGAAGTTTTTTAGGTTTCTCCAAAAGATCTGCAATGATTTTTCCTTTTGAAGCATTTTCTTGTACGGTTTCGTCAATGTCTTTTTGAGATAAAGAAAAAAAGGCGATTTCTGCACCAGAAACTAATGCGGAACAAAAGAGTAACGCAAATATTCCTGTAAATCCTAATACTAATGTAGTATCTAAAGTGTACGCTAAATTTATACTGGGCTCTGGGTCCAAATTAAATGAGATTAGTTAAACATTAAAACGGCAAGTCGTTGATAGGTAAGCCGTTATTTTGCGCTTCAAAGTTAGTATTTTTTGTGGATTCTGATGATGGAAACGTTTTGTTGTTTTCAGAATCTTTCTTTGTTGATAAAAAAGTAAATTCAGTAACTTGAATTTCGCTAGTGTGTTTTGTAGTTCCGTCCTCACCTTGCCACTGACGAGATTTTATGCGACCTTCAATGTATATTTTATCTCCTTTTGTTAGATGCTTTTCGCATATTTCAGCAGCTTTATTTCGCACCACAAGGTTGTGCCACTCCGTTGAAGTTATTTTTTCGTTAGTGGTTTTGTTTACATAAACTTCGTGTGTGGCTAACTGAAATCTTCCAATGCAATTTCCGCCATCAAAATAATGCATTTTGACATCGTCACCAAGATAACCGATAAGCATAACTTTATTTAACGTTCCATTCATTGTAAATAGTGGTATTTAAGTCAAAGATACATTTTTTTAGAAACACTAATTTAATTCATTTCAATAAAATTATGAATCACAATCGGGAAAGGGAAGGTTTTTAAAGTGCTGGCAGCTACTCCATTTTTAACAACTCCTTCTAGATTTACTTTCCAAAATTTAATATGTAAATGCTGGTGCGATAGTTTGTGGATAATGCTTTTTTGATTGTGTTCACCTATATTTAGAATGGTATTATCTGCAAAAAAATCATTTTGAATGCGTTTTGCAATAGAGTCAAAGTCTTCTTCTGACTCCGTTTCAATTAATGGAAACTCATATAGATTATGCCAGATTCCTTTGGCACTTCTTTTTTGGATTATAGTATTTTCTAATTCATCAGCAACAACTAGGTAATTAAAAAACCGATTTCTAACTTTTATCTTTTTGGATTTTACAGGCAATTGATCTACTTTCTTTTTTTGTAAAGCGACACAACTTTCGTTAAAAATACAAATGCTACAATTTGGACTTTTAGGAACGCATTGTAAAGCACCAAACTCCATAATGGCTTGATTGAAAATAGCGGGACTAGCTTCGCCTTGGTTTTCTTTGGGCATTAATTCAAAAGCCAAAGCGGCAAATTCTTTTTTGGCTGAAGCCTGAGCAATGTCAGTTTCAATATCAAAGTAACGGGATAAAACCCGAAATACATTTCCGTCAACAACTGGCACGGCTTCATTATAAGAAAAAGAAGCAATGGCAGCTGCGGTGTAATCACCAATTCCTTTTAGTTTAAGTAAATCTTTATAGTTATCGGGAAAAACACCTGATAATTCGTGAGCTACATATTGTGCTGTTTTATGCAGGTTTCTGGCGCGTGAATAATAGCCAAGGCCTTGCCAAAGTTTCAATACTTGTTCTTCATTAGCATTAGCTAAATCAAAAACCGTTGGAAAAGCAGTTGTAAAAGATAGAAAATAAGGCATTCCTTGCGCAACTCGCGTTTGTTGAAGCATGATTTCTGAGAGCCAAATTGGGTAAGGATTAGTGGTATTTCGCCAAGGTAAATCGCGTTTATTTTGTAAATACCAATTTATCAACAGTTTAGAAAAAATCATGATTAAATATTTGCTTGCAAAAGTAAAAGTTTATGTAATTAAAATTTAATGAATTAGCTTGAATTATTGTTTTTTAAATTCATATATTTGCAAACTCAAAAAAATAGTACAACATTATAAATAGGAAAGAAAATGACGAAAGCAGATATCGTAGCGAAAATTTCAGAAAAATTAGGTCTTGAAAAAGGAGATGTTCAAGCAACTGTGGAGACCTTTATGAATGAAGTAAAAACTTCATTAGAAACTGGAGACAATGTATATTTAAGAGGTTTTGGAAGTTTTATCGTTAAGACTAGAGCTGAAAAAACAGGTAGAAATATTTCTAAAAATACAACTATCAAAATTCCTGCACACAACATTCCTGCTTTCAAACCTGCAAAAGTTTTTGTAGAAGGAGTAAAAATTAACAACGAAGCAAAATAAAAATATTAATTAATCATAAAATCTACAAGATATGCCAAGTGGTAAAAAAAGAAAAAGACATAAGGTAGCGACGCACAAACGTAAGAAAAGAGCGAGAGCTAACCGTCACAAAAAGAAAAAGTAGTTTATAACTACTTTTTTCTTTTTAAACGTTCATTGAAATTGAAGTTTTTTGATTCAGGATTTAAAAATCACAATATAAGATTTGAGTATCTGAAAAATGCCGCTTAATTCTAAAATCAATTAATTTCCCCGGGTTCAATACCTGTATAATTATTGTTTAATCCATCCTTACAATTCAGTGCGGAGTTTTGAGTTTTTTAACTTTAAACCTCAAACTAAAAGTTCGGATAAAAATTTACAAATGAATAAAGAATTAATCATTAGATCTAGTTCTGATTTCGTAGATTTTGCCTTATTAAAAGATGGAAAACTAATTGAATTACACAAAGAAGAAGAAAAAAGCAACTTTCAAGTTGGTGATATTTTTATTGCCAAAATAAGAAAACCCGTTGCTGGACTTAATGCTGCTTTTGTAAATGTAGGCTTCGAAAAAGATGCTTTTTTACATTATCACGATTTAGGACCTAATTTATCTTCTCAACTGAAATTCATAAAACTTGTAAGCGCAGGTAAATTAAAAGATTTCTCCCTAAAAACCTTTCAGTTTGAAAAAGAAATAGACAAAGATGGTACAATTACTGATGTATTAAGTGCCAATCAATCTGTTTTAGTACAAGTCGTTAAAGAACCTATATCTACAAAAGGACCAAGAATTAGCGCTGAGCTATCACTTGCCGGAAGATTTATAGTTTTGGTTCCGTTTTCTGACCGCGTTTCTATTTCTCAAAAAATAGAAGACAAAAAAGAAAAAGAACGCTTGAAACGATTAGTACAATCCATCAAACCAAAAGGATTTGGTGTTATTGTTCGCACAGTAGCCGAAGGCAAAAATACAGCCGAATTAGAAAAAGATTTGCAGAACCTGCTTAGCAGATGGACTGCAATGTGTAAAAAATTACCAACTGCTCCTCATCCATCCAAGGTATTAGGAGAGCTCAACAGAGCTTCTTCAATATTAAGAGATGTATTTAATGATACCTTTAGTGGTATTCAAATTGATGACGAAGAGTTGTACAACCAAACTAAGGATTATTTGCAAGAAATTGCACCTTCAAAACAGTCTATTGTTAAGTTTTATCAATCAAACGATACGCCTATTTTTGAGAAATATAACATTGAGAGACAAATCAAGACTTCATTTGGGAAAACAGTTTCCATGAGTAAAGGAGCCTATCTTATTATAGAACATACAGAAGCTTTACACGTCATTGACGTAAACAGCGGAAACCGTTCCAATAAGGCTACTAATCAGGAAGACACCGCCATGGAAGTTAATATGATTGCAGCTGCCGAAATAGCAAGACAATTGCGTCTTCGCGATATGGGTGGAATCATCGTAGTTGATTTTATTGATATGTCTAATCCCGAAAATCGTAAGGTTTTGTTCGACTTCCTTCGAGAAGAAATGAGCGATGACAAAGCGAAACACAAAATCTTACCACCGAGTAAATTTGGATTAGTCCAAATTACAAGACAAAGAGTAAGACCGGAAGTGAATATCAAAACTAGAGAAGAAGATCCTAACAATGAAAATGCAGAGATTGAAGCTCCAATTTTAATCATTGACAGAATCGCCTCCGATTTAGAAAGAATTCTAAAAGCCCACTCTGATGTTGTACTTAACGTACATCCATTTGTGGCAGCATACCTTACAAAAGGTTTTCCATCAATACGTTCAAAGTGGTTCTTTGAACATAAAAAATGGGTGAAAATCATA
>CAUPOP010000046.1:0-21272 GCA_963512955.1 uncultured Flavobacterium sp.
AAAGCCTACATTAGATTGCTTGAATAAACTCGAAAAGACAAGTTTTGAGCTAACTCGTTGTTCAAACTTCCAAACTGAATTGGCTTGTTATAGTAACGATGATTTGCTCATTCTAAATTGTTAGTGTTGAGTTTACCAAATGTGAACTAATGTAGGCAGTATCTTAGTCTATGTAAAGAACGTTAATTGTCGAGATATTGATCTAAAAGCGCATTGATTTTTTTAATTCGTTCAATAGTCGCTTCGCCATCAATGGCATTATCAATCTGTTTTTGTTCGGATTTTGATGCAAACTGTAACGCACACATGGCTAATACATCTTGCTTATCACGAACGGCATAATTTTCTTCAAATTGCTTTATCATTATATCAATTTTTTTTGAAGCGCTTCGAAGCCCTTCTTCCTGAGATAAATCTACCGTTAACGGGTAAACTCTGTCTGCAATTGATATTTTAATTTTAAGCTTATCGTCCATATTTTTTACTAATCTGATAGCTGTGCTATACAGTAATCAATTTCACGAATTAATGAATTTATTTTAAGCTTTGTATCTCTTTTGTTATCGTCGCTGCCTAGTAATGTGTTGGCAATTTTAAGTGTTTCATACTGCTTTTTAAGCGTTTCAATCTCCTGAGATTGCGTTTGTATGATAGCTGCAGCATTTGTTAATTCTATTTTCAAATCTTGATTGGTTTTTTCTAAACTTTTAATTTTTATAAAAAGTTTACCAACCTTATTTTCAAGAGTATCAATTATTTCTGCAATTACACTCATTATATATCCTATTCATTACTTAATCTTACAAAGTTAGTATTCCTTTTTATTATTACAATATTTTATTTGTTTTTTTATATTAAAAAAAATAATCTTCTTGTAGCCAGTTGGTTACGATTTGATATGTTTTGTGTTTTTTTATGCATTACTTTTTTTATCTTAGCAAAAATGAACCCAATGAAATTATTTGTATTTTCTATTCTATTTTGTAGCACTCTTTTTGCTCAAAACGATTATCCTAAAGATTATTTTCGTTCACCGCTTGATATTCCGGTGCAATTGTCAGGTAATTTTGGAGAATTAAGACTCAATCATTTTCACGCTGGTTTTGATTTTAAAACCATGCAACGAGAAGGACTTAATGTATATGCTGTTGCGGATGGCTACATTTCGAGAATAAAAATATCAACTTTTGGTAACGGAAAAACAATTTATATTGACCACCCAAATGGCTATACTTCAGTTTATGGGCATTTGCAAAGAGCGTCAGATTCAATCGAAACGTTTATTAAAAACACACATTACAAAGAGCAATCTTTTGAAATAGAAATGTTCTATAAACCAAACGAAATTCCCATCAAAAAAGGACAATTAATTGCTTTTTCTGGAAATACAGGTGCTTCTGAAGGACCTCATTTGCATTTTGAGTTTAGAGATACAAAAACAGAAAAAATTATTAATCCAATGCTTTTTGGATTTCAAAAATTTCTTAGAGATACTACAAAACCAATAGTTTCAGGTGTCTATGTTTATCCATTGGATCTAAAAACAAGTGTGAATCAATCTAAGCGTCCCTTGTTATTGAATATGACTTTGCAAAAAGACGGTAGCTACTTGTCAGATAAAGTTATTGCTAATGGTAAAATAGGGTTTGGCATCATTGCCAATGATTTTGATGATGTTTCATTTAATAAAAACGGGGTGTATAAAGTCCAGTCTTATCTTAATGGAACTCCTAATTTCGGTTATCAGTTTGATACGTATTCTTTTGACGATATGCGTTATGTTAATGCGCTAATTGATTATTCGAAGTATAAAAAAACTGCTCAAAGAGTTCAAAAATTATTTATGAAAAAGCCCTATGCGTTGAACTTTATAGGCGCAGATGCTACTTATGGAGTAACTGATGTTGTGCCAAATTTATCTTCGGTGTGTCGTATTGAAGTTTCTGATTTTTATAACAATCAAACGGTGGTTTCAATACCTATTGAATATGATTTATTATCCACTATAATTGAACCAGAATCTAAAGCATCGAGTTATTTTATAAAATCTAGTAAAGACAATAATTTTGCTAAAGGGAATATGTCAGTGTTTTTTCCTGCCAATACTTTTTATGATGATTTTGATATGAATTTTGATGTAAAAAACAATGTTTTATATCTTCATGAGGATACAGTTCCTGCTCATACTAATTTCACTATTACAATTGCAGACTCCCTTTTCACAGAAGCACAGCGGGAAAAAATATTTATTGGCAGAATTGAAGATAATAAAATCAATTACAACACAACCTATCGAAAAGCTAATGTTTTTACAGCCAGATCAAAAACTTTAGGACAGTATAAATTAGTTTTGGATACAATTGCACCGAAAATTTCTATTTTAAAACCTATTGCAGGAAAATGGTTGACTGGAGTAAAGAATATTCAACTCACAATTAGTGATTCACTTTCAGGTATAAAATCATATAATGGATTCTTAAATGGGAAATGGATATTGTTTGAATACGATAATAAAACCAAAAAAATCACTCATAATTTCAGCGATGGTATTGTGGCTGAAGGTGCTAATGATTTAAAAGTTGTTGTAATCGATAATGTAGGAAATTCAACTACCTTTGAAACGCATTTCTTTAGAAGTCAAAAAAAATAAAATCTTCATCATTTGAATGGTATCAAAATCATATTTGTTTTCTTATTCTTTGGGATCGGATCTTCCTGTTTAGCTCAATCGGCATTTGTTAGAGGAATTGTTCTCGATACAAATAAACAAGCTGTTGAGGGTGTAAATGTTTCTTGTTTAGGCAAAGGCACACAATCAAATGCAAATGGTTTTTATGAAATAGTTATTCCTGCAAATAAAATGGTAACTATTGTTTTTTCGCACATTTCATTGAAAAAAGTAACGATGAGAATTGCTTTAAAACCAAATGAATCTTTCGAGTTTAATCCTGTTTTGAATGAAAATCAGGAGCAAATGGGTGAAGTGATTGTTACTTCAAAAAACAGAAAACGTGCCGAAGGTATTGAATCAATTCAACCTGAAATCCTCCGAAAAATTCCTGGCGCAAACGCTGGTATAGAAAATATTTTAAAAACATTGCCGGGAGTAAATTCTAATAATGAGTTGAGTGCTCAATATGCTGTTCGAGGTGGTAATTATGATGAAAATTTGGTTTATGTAAACGAAATTGAAGTATATCGTCCGTTTCTGATTCGGTCGGGTCAACAAGAAGGATTGAGTTTTACCAATACAGATTTAGTTCAAAATATAGATTTTTCGGCAGGAGGTTTTCAAGCTAAATTTGGAGATAAATTATCTTCGGTTTTAGATATTACGTATAGAAAACCTAGTCAATTTGGAGCAACTCTTGAAACCAGTTTTATTGGTGGAAATGTATCGGTTGATGCTGTTTCAAAAAATAAAAAATGGTCCGCAATAACAGGAGTTCGGTATAGAAACAATAGTCTTTTGGTCAAAAGCCAAGAAACAAAAACAAATTACACGCCTGCATTTGCAGACATTCAGACAAACATAAATTATCAGGCTTCCGCCAAATGGCAATGGAGTTTTCTTGGGAATATTTCTCAAAATAAATACCAATATAAGCCTTTATCTCGCAATACTAATTTTGGAACGATTGATAATCCAATGGCTTTGACTGTTTATTATGAAGGTCAGGAAAAGGATAAATATGATACCTATTTTGGAGCAATAAAATCAACTTTTGTTGCTTCAGAAACATTTACTTTGAAATTTATAGGTTCGTTATTTCATACTTTGGAACAAGAACATTTTGATGTTTTGGCTCAATATCGACTAGGTGAAGTGGATTCGACTATTGGTTCTGAAACCTATGGGGATGTTGGTTTTACTCGAGGAATTGGTTCTGAACTTAGTCATGCTCGCAATGATTTAGATGCTTTAATCGCAAATATAGAAATCAAAGGGTCTTATGATTGGAAAAAGAATAAGTTAGAGTGGGGGACTAAATATACAAGAGAGTCTATCAGGGATAGAATTATAGAATGGGAAGTTATTGATTCCGCTGGGTTTTCTTTAAATCCACCTCTTGTTATTTTGCCTAAAAACAATCAACCTTACACTTCTTTTGCAGGGCCTTTAGCGCCATATCAAAGTGTTATAGCAACAAATTTTAATACCATTAACAGATTTTCAGGATATACGCAATGGAGTTTAAAAAGCACTATTGGTTCGAGTGAGGTTTGGTATAATGCTGGAGTGCGCTTTCATAGTTGGAATGTTTCGGGTGCCGCTATTGATGGAAAAAAGCAGGCTATTTTAAGTCCGCGAGCGCAATTTTCATTGAAGCCTGATTGGGAAAAAGATATTATTTTTAGACTTTCTGGAGGTTTGTACAGTCAACCGCCGTTTTATAGAGAGTTGCGTGATAATGAAGGAATGGTTCAACCCAATGTCAAAGCGCAGCAATCCATTCATTTTGTTGTAAGTTCTGATTATAATTTTAAAATGTGGAAGCGACCTTTTAAATTAGTTTCGGAATTGTATTATAAATCGATGACGGATGTGAATACGTATACGATAGACAATGTCAGAATTCGATATGCCGCTTCAAATAATGCAATTGCTTATGCACAAGGATTGGATTTACGGTTGAATGGTGAGTTTGTTCCTGGAACAGAATCTTGGATAAGTTTTGGGTATTTAAAAACAGAGGAAAATAGTAATGGACTAGGATATATCAGTAGGCCAACAGATCAAAGACTAAAATTTGGACTTTTGTTTCAGGATTATATGCCAAATATTCCAAGCGTTAAATTGTATTTGAATTTAGTGTACAATACAGGATTACCGGGTGGATCACCTGCTTATGCGAATCCTTATTTGTACCAAAACAGATTGAATGATTACCGTCGAGCGGATATTGGTTTCTCAAAAGTATTTATAGATAATTCGACAAAAGTATCAAACGATAGTTGGCTCAAGAATTTTAAAGAACTATCCATCGGATTGGAGATTTTTAATCTTTTTGACAATCAAAATGCAATTACCAATACTTGGGTTCGCGATGTGTATTCTAAAAATCAATATGCGATCCCTAATTATATGACCACAAGAGTTTTTAATGTAAAATTAAATGTGCGTTTGTAATTTCTTCTGAAAATAAATGAATTGGATACGGTTAAAGCATTTTTAAAAATCATTACATTTGAATTTATTTTTTAATAAAATAGCAACATGAAAAAAATACACATAGCCTTATTAGGAATCTCACTTTTGTTACTAGCAAGTTGTAAAGAAGAAGTAGATAAACCAAGGGTGATTTATGATGCGTCTAATAAAACGGAAGTAATTGCCAAAACAGATTCAACACAAATCGAAATTGCTGATTTGCCAATACAGATGGAAGGAACAAATTACCTGATTCATCCAGTGGGAGATTTAAGCATTTTTGACAAAGGGACAAAAACTAAATATGGTTCTTCGAGTGTTAATGATTTGAGTTTTACTATTTCGAATGTTGCGAAATATGAAATTACAGGTTATTTGCAAAATCTAAAATTTCAAAAAATCGACTCAGATTCTATAAAACCTTTGACTGACAAACCCGTTTTGATTCAGACGGCTACGTATTTAAAATCAATTTCGGATAAGATTGATAAACAAATTTTGGTGTATACCATGGTGGATATGGATACTAACAAAGATGGGAAATTAGACACAAGCGATATTAAAGCATTGTATTTAAGTAATATTAGCGGAGAAAAATTCACAAAAGTTTCTTCTGATTTTGAAGAATTAATAGATTGGAATCTGATAGAATCAAATAATCGTTTGTACTTTAGAACGGTTGAGGATACCAATAAAAATGGTCAATTTGATAAAAAAGATGTTGTACATTACAATTATATTGATTTGTCAAACAAGAACTGGACTGTGATTAATTATAAACCAGTTTAAAGGTTTGTTAAATCAAAATATCGCTTTCTAAATCAGATTTTTCAATTTCAAAATTGAAGCCTAATTCAGAAACCAGTTGAATTACTAGTTTTTTATACCAGTTTTCAGATTTAGGATGGATATAGATTTTCTCGATTAGCTGGTCGATATCAATATTTATTTTTAAGCCATCATTTATTTTAATTTTGCTTTCGGAAATATCTGAAATGATTCGGACTTCGCGCTCGTATTGAAAGCTTTTTCGTTTGAATAAAAAAGGGAAAAACATATCGTCAAAAGGAATGTATTCTTTTTTGTAATCAATATAATTTACTTCCCCAATGTATTGACTGATGTTTTGTTCAGGATCTAATGCTTTTTGTAATCGTCCAATAGTGGATTGAATAGCAAGGCCTTCACTGTTTTGTGTGAAAATTTGCCACATTGCAAACGATTCATATTCATTAATATGCCAGCTGCTAATGGCTACTTTTTCCCGATGTGTTTTGTAATAATTCAAAAAGTCAGGATTATCCGTGGCTAATTTTTTAATTTCTTCAAAAGTAGGTTCGCTAAATGTGCCTTCGTACTGATCTTCAAATTTGTCAGATCGAGACATGAATAGTTTTTGAGAAAGTAATAAGTCTAAAAATTTAGATAAATCAAGATACTTCCAAACCACCGTATCCGTGTCGTTTGGAAGTTTTATGTTTGAATTGTTTAGGTACATTGTAGCTTTGTAAAGGAATTTAAAGTTACAAATTTATACGTTATTCAAAGGATTGTAAAGTTACTAATTTGTTATAAGTTCCATTCATAGCAATAAGCTCTTCGTGTGAACCTTGTTCTACAATTTTCCCTTTTTTCATCACAATAATCTTATCTGCTTTTTGTATTGTAGAAAGGCGGTGCGCAATAACAATTGAAGTTCTATTTTGCATCATGTTTTCTAAAGCAACTTGAACAAATTTTTCGCTTTCTGTATCCAATGCAGAGGTGGCTTCGTCCAAAATCATTATAGGAGGATTTTTCAGTACAGCACGAGCAATTGATAATCGTTGTTTTTGTCCTCCTGAAAGTTTATTTCCGCTATCGCCAATATTGGTATGAATACCATTTGGAAGTTCATTTACAAATTCAAAGGCATTGGCAATTTTCAAAGCTTCAATAATTTCGTCATCTGTAGCATCTGATTTTCCAAGCGAAACATTTGCTTTAATGGTATCATTAAATAAAATGCTATCTTGAGTTACTAATCCCATTAAACCTCTTAAGGATTGAAGATTTATGTCTTTAATATCTGTTCCGTCAATGCTTATAGTTCCTTCTTTTACATCATAAAAACGGGTTAATAAATTTGCTATTGTACTTTTTCCGCTTCCAGATTGTCCAACTAATGCCACTGTTTGTCCTTTTTTAACTTCAAGTGTAAAGTCTTTTAAAACGGTTTCTTCTTCATATTTAAAGTTGACATTTTTAATTGTTATTTCAGAATTAAAAGAGGTCTTTTCAAGAGCATTTTCTTTTGAAGTAATTTCGTTTTCAACTTCTAAAACTTCAAAAACACGTTCTGCTGCAGCTAATCCATTTTTCACAGAATAAGATGCTTTAGAAATTGCTTTAGCGGGAGTTAGAATGTTGAAGGCTAAAGTTAGGTAAACAATAAAAGCTGATCCGTCTAATGTTTTGTCTACTAAAACTAAATTTCCTCCGTAAAAAAGTAAGGTTGCGATAGTGGTAACGCCCAAAAATTCACTCAGCGGTGTTGCTAAATTGTTTTTACTTCCTATGCTGTTTGATAAATTCAGTAAACGAGTTACAGAATCGAGAAATTTACCTTTGAAATTTGGTTCAGCATTATAACTTTTAATCACTTTAAGACCGCCTAAACTTTCATCAACAATGGAAATAAGAAAGCCACTTTCTTTTTGTGCTTCTAATGACTGCGCTCTTAGGTTTTTAGCAACTTTAGAAATAATTAAACCAGAAATTGGCATAAAAATCAAAACAAACAAAGTAAGTTTTAAACTTATTATAAACATCGTTACCAATGTGAAAATGATAGTCAGCGGTTCTTTTACAACTAGCTCTAAAATTGAAAAAAAAGAGTTTTGAACCTCGTTAACATCACCCAGCATACGAGCCATAATATCACCCTTTCTTTTTTCGGAATAATATGATATGGGTAATTCTACAATTTTATCATACATTGTTTTTCTCAAATCTCTGAGCACTCCATTTTTAAGGTGCATGATATGATAAGAAGCGAGATAGTTAAATAAGTTTTTGAATAAAAAGGTTGTAATAACTAATAAAACAACAAAAAGTAACGCAACTTGAATGCTGTTCTCTTTTGTTAATTCTGAAATTTTGTAATATAAAAAATCAGAGCCAAATTGCTTAATATTCCCTAATCCAGTATATATTGGTTCTTTTTCAATTTTTTTGGTTTTACCAAAAAGTACTTCAAGAACCGGGAATAATGTCAACATAGAAATAGTGCTAAACAAAGCATATAAAATGTTGTATATCACATTCCAAATAATGTTATACTTATAAGGTTTTGTATAAGGAATAAGTTTTATTAGGTTTTTGTCCATTAGTTCAATTGCATTGCAATAATAATATTCTTTATTTTATCGTTTAATGAGTCTTCTACTTTTTTGAAGTTCTCAACAGAATCCAATGCTGTATTTACACTGATGTAAAATTTTATTTTTGGTTCTGTTCCACTTGGTCTAGCGCAAATTTTTGAACCATCTTCTGTATAATAAATCAAAACATCTGCTTTAGGCATATCCATGATTTCTTCCTCGCCAGTTAATAGATTTTTCGCTACAGATGATTTGTAATCTTCTAGCATGATAACGCGTTGACCGTTGATTTCTTTCACTGGATTTTCACGTAAAGTCACCATCATTTTGTTGATTTCGGCTAAACCTTCCATTCCTTTCTTAGTAATAGAAATCAAATGCTCTTTATAAAAACCGTGTGCTACATATAATTTTAATAGTTCTTTGTATACGGTGCTTCCTTTGGCTTTTGCCTGAGCTGCTACTTCGCAAATCAATAAAGTTGCCGCAACAGCATCTTTATCACGAACCGCATCACCTACCATATATCCAAAACTTTCTTCTCCACCACCAATGAATTTTAGTTCTGGAAAATCTTTAATCATTTTGGCAATCCACTTAAATCCTGTTAATCCTACTTTGAATTGCACACCGTATGCTGATGCTAATTCCATAATCATAGGCGTAGAAACGATGGTGGATCCTACAAATTGTTTACCATTAATTTTGCCAGCTTTTTTCCATTCTTCTAATAAGAAAGCAGTCATCAAAATCATGGTTTGGTTTCCATTCAACAAAGTCATTTCGCCTTCGTTATTTCGAACAGCAACACCTAATCGGTCACAATCTGGATCGGTACCAATTACAATATCGGCATTGGTTTTATCAGCTAATGCTAATGCCATTGATAAAGCTTCAGGTTCTTCTGGATTTGGTGATTTTACAGTTGGGAAATCTCCGTTTGGAACTCTTTGTTCTTCAACGATGTTTACATTAGGATATCCTGCTTGTGATAGCGTATCTGGAACTAATGTTATGGATGTTCCGTGCAAAGAAGTGAAAACAATATTTAGATTTTCTTTGGCTTCAGCCGGAGTATTAAAACTGGCATTTTCAATAGATGATTTAATAAAAGCTTGGTCAATATCTTTGTCTATATAATGTATCAAACTTTCATTCGCATCAAATTTGATTTGATTGTAATTTAAATTTTCAATTACATTGATAATTCCTTCATCTTCTGGTGGAACAATTTGACCTCCATCTTGCCAATATACTTTGTAACCATTGTATTCTGGCGGATTGTGTGATGCAGTTAGGACGATTCCACATTGGCATCCTAGATATTTAAGTGCAAATGACAATTCAGGTGTAGGACGTAAATCTGAAAATAAATAGACTTCAATTCCGTTTGCAGAGAAAACATCCGCTACAACTTTTGCTAAACTTTTACTATTATGACGACAATCAAAAGCAATAACCGCTTTCAAAGGTTGGTTAGGAAATGCAGTGTGCAAATAATCCGAAAGCCCTTGTGTGCTTTTTCCAAGCGTGTACTTATTGATTCGGTTGTTTCCAACGCCCATTATACCTCGCATACCACCCGTTCCAAATTCAAGATTTTTATAAAAACTTTCTTCTAGTTCTTTTGGTGCTGAAGTCATCATTGTTTTAACAGCTTCTTGCGTAGCTGCATCGAATGTAGGGGCTAACCATTCATTTACGGCGTCTAAAATATTTTGTTTGATGTCCATATTAGTATGTATTTTTAGTTTGAAATTTTGATTTTAACCGAAATTGGAAATTACAAAAAATTTACTTCACTTGAAACTTTGTATCGGCCTTCGTTGTTTTTTGTGCGCAAAATAATTTCGCCAAGAAATCCAGCTAAAAACAATTGTGTTCCTAAGACCATAGTTGTTAAAGCAATATAAAACCAAGGATTACTTGTAACTAAATTATAATCTAATCCAGCATATAAATGGTATAGTTTAGAAATTCCAATATATCCAGCAAGCAAAAATCCAATAATGAACATTAAAGAACCCATAGCCCCAAATAAGTGCATTGGTCTTTTTCCAAAACGGGAAAGAAACCAAATGGTAATTAAATCCAAAAAGCCATTTATGAAACGTTCCATTCCAAATTTAGTTTCACCGTATTTTCGAGCTTGATGTTGAACTACTTTTTCTCCAATTTTATTAAAACCCGCATTTTTTGCCAATACAGGAATGTATCGGTGCATTTCGCCAGAAACTTCAATGTTCTTAACGACTACGTTTCTGTAGGATTTTAATCCACAATTAAAATCATTTAGTTCTACGCCAGAAGTTTTTCTGGCTGCCCAATTAAATAATTTTGAAGGTAAATTTTTTGCTACTACCGAATCATAACGTTTCTTTTTCCAGCCAGAAACTAAATCGTATTTTTCATCGATAATCATGTCGTACAATCCTGGAATTTCTTCAGGACTGTCTTGTAAGTCGGCGTCCATAGTGATTATGACATCGCCTTGAGCTTTTGCAAAACCAGCATGTAAGGCTTGTGATTTTCCAAAATTTTTCATGAAACGAATGCCTTTTACATGAGGATTTTTATGTGCAAACTGCTCAATTGTTCCCCATGAATTATCCGTACTACCATCATCAATAAAAATGATTTCGTAGGTGTAATTTTTTGATTGCATTACTGAAATAATCCAATTGTACAATTCTTGAAGTGATTCCTCTTCATTGAGAAGCGGTATGAGTATAGATAAATTCATTACGGATTATTCTTGTGATGAAGGTTTGCTTTTAAAAAATGCTGCCATAATTAAGCCAAAGATTGAACTGAAAACAATACTAAAAAGGGAACCTTTTAATAGTTCAACAACTGAATAAGGATCATTTTCTTTAAGTTTTGCTATCGCTTCGTTTATTGCAGATGCAGGTGTGCCAAATTTTTGCATCATATTTACGGTATATTTGATGGTTAAATCTTTTACTGCATCTTTAGCTGATGGGTCAATAATATTGAATAAAATAATATTGAAAGCCACAGAAATTAAGATGCCAATAACCGCAGATATAAAATAAGTTGTGAAAGCATCTTTGAACGGAAAAACTCCTTTTAACTCTTTTTTGGTTTTTGAAAGTAAAACAATACCAATTGTTAGATAAGTAGCGATGCTTAAAATTCCAATCCACCAAGAAGTAAAAAGGTTTAGGTCAATTGCATATATAGAAGCGGTAATTAAAGAGGAGATTATTCCTGTTGTAATTCCAAATGTTATTCCGTTGCGTTTTATAATTTCGTTTAGCATTAGTAGCTCTTTTATTATTAATCTACAAATATAGCAATTCCCGATATATTCAGGCTTAAAAAATGCTTTTTAGAATTATATAAAAAAAAACTAACAAAGATTTGATTATTAAAAAATAAGTGTAAATTTGCAAACTCAAAATAATGATGTAAAACAAAAAGTTATAATGCGTTTATACCTTTTCTGTTAGAAGAAAAGCTTCAAAGCAAGTTATAATTGAAACAAATAAAAAAGATTTAAGATGAAAAAAGGTGTACACCCAGAAAATTACAGATTAGTAGCTTTTAAAGACATGTCAAACGAAGATGTTTTTATTACTAAATCTACTGCAGATACAAAAGAAACAATTATTGTTGATGGTGTTGAATATCCAGTTGTAAAAATGGAGATTTCAAGAACTTCTCACCCTTTTTACACAGGTAAATCTAAACTTATTGATACTGCAGGACGTATTGATAAATTTAAAACTAAATACGCTAAACACGTTAAATAATTTTAACTTGTTTTTAAATATAATAAAGCCTTCCTTTTGGGAGGCTTTTTGTTTTTTATCTACTTGAAAACTTTGTAACTTTGAGGTCAATATTATTAAACGGTAGGTTGGTAAATTAATTTCGAATCAACAAATAACCGAATAACCAATAAACAATTTTATGAATTATATACTTTTTGACGGCCCGTCCAGAAATGCATTATTACCTTTCACTTTCACGCGCCCAGTAGCTGATATTCTTATTGGGATTATGACCATTCGTCAAAAGTGGGAAATGCGTTTAGGTTCTACCACCACTACATTAACAGAAGAATATTTGTCGGATAAATTCCCAATGGTTGAATTAGAGCAAAATGTAATGATTAATGCTTCATTTCTGCCTAATGATATATTAGTTGAAATGGTGAGTAATTTAGAGCCTAATCAAGCTATTTTTAAAGGAGACGAAGTAATTGCTTTTTATACCAATGAGGAGCAAGAAGAAGTAGATTTTGATACCTATGAAATTTTAGAATATGATGAAGATTGTATTACAGTAAAAAACACTTGGGATATTTTTTCTAAAAATGATTTGGCTATTCGAGAAGATTTTGAATTTTTGACAGAAGGTAGAAAATCACAACCAATTCCAAAAAGTGTGAATGTAATTGCCCCTGAAAATATTTTTATAGAAGAAGGAGCTAAATTAGAATTTGTTACTTTGAATGGAGCTTCAGGTCCTATTTACATTGGTAAAAATACCGAAATAATGGAAGGTAGTTTAATTAGAGGGCCTTTTGCATTATGTGACAATGCATCTGTAAAAATGGGAGCTAAAATATATGGTGCTACTACTGTTGGAGCGCATTCTAGAGTAGGTGGCGAAATAAATAATGCGGTTTTATTTGCGTATTCTAATAAAGGTCATGATGGGTTTTTAGGAAACTCGGTACTTGGTGAATGGTGTAATATTGGCGCAGACAGCAATAATTCGAATTTGAAAAATAATTATGAAGAAGTGCGATTGTGGAGTTATGAAACAGAAGGTTTCGCTAAAACAGGTTTACAGTTTTGTGGGCTAATGATGGGAGATCATAGCAAATGTGGAATAAATACTATGTTCAATACAGGAACTGTTGTGGGAGTTAGTGCTAATATTTTTGGTAGTGGATTTCCTCGAAATTTTGTGCCGAGTTTTTCTTGGGGTGGAGCTTCTGGATTTACCACCTATATGACTAAAAAAGCTTTTGAAACAGCTAGATTGGTGATGAGCCGTAGAGGAGTTGAATTTGACGAAAAAGAAGCTGCTATTTTAGAGCATGTTTTTGAAGAAACAAAAAAATGGCGAAAGGAATAACTTCAGAATTCTGATAAACTAAAAATGCTTGTTTGAATTAAATTTTAAACAAGCATTTTTTTATAATATCTATTTCATAAACTTTATTGTACTCATCAGTTGAAATTAAATATAATTTGTTGTTTGCGGAAAAATGGATATAGATGTTTTCTCCTAACAAGTTCAAATTACTACTACCTAATCTGTGCCATTGCATAGTTGGCAGGTGTAATCTCCAAACGACATTATCACATTTTTTGAAATTTGGAAAATTATCTGGGTCTTCTTCATCTCCACCAAAAATATATAAATTTTCATGGTCAAGATGGCTGTAGAATCTACTTCTTGGATTAGGGATTTTGTCTCCAAAAGTTTGCACTTGAATCCAATCTTTATTTTTTAAATCATATTTTGTAAGGATGTTTTTATAAGTAAACATGCCGTATCCTCCGAAAAAATAGATTTCTCCTTTGTAAACAAAAGTTGCTGCCCCAATTTGGTTCTCAAACAATTTAGAGTTGTTGATTTTCAGTATTGAATCATTCCGAAATTCTAAAACAGGTCCGCCACCGTTATGAACTAAATAGTTTTTACCGTTTATTTCAAAATTTTGATAATTCCATAGTTTATCAGGGTAATTTGTATGATGATAGGTTTTTCTTTTTAATGGATTCCCTGTATATAGAATAGAATCTTTAAGAATTAAAACTGGTAATTTAGTTTTGTAATCTCGAAATAAGATGCAATTTTCGTCAAATTCAATATTTTGAGCTTCTATTCCTGTTATGAATAAGAAGAATGTAAAAATAAAGAAATATCGATTCATGTTGGTTTTTCTGTTTATAAATGTTTTGAGACTATTTGAATTTATAAAATTCTTCTAAGTCTGTAGAAGAGAGAGAAATCATTTTGTTTTAATAGATTTTTTCTTTGATGTTGTTGACTACATCAATAGTCTCATATTTTAATTTTTGAGAAATTCTTTTTATGAAGACATCGCCATCTTTTAAAGCTATATTCAGTCTGTAACTTTGGTAATTATTGCTTACAATAATTCCAATTACAACCATTGATAAAGGGATTAAAAAGATTATACCTAAAGGCAAATAAAATAACGATAAAAGGACTATTCCTAAAGATATAACAGTTAATAGTATAACATAATTCGTTTTTTTATTATTAACGGTTATATAAATTTTGTCTATTTCAGAAAATGATATTTGTTTAAGTTCTTTTGATTTTAAACTTAATTTGATTCCATTATCAGATACGCTAATATTTTTAAATTTATTTGTTGACATGATTTTTAATTTAATAAGCGCAATTTTATTCTGAACTAAATAAATTTTTATAGAAATTGGGTTGCTGTTTTTTGCAGCTTAAATTTTAAAATTTGGAAGGAATTATTTTGATAAACTAATTTTTAATTTAGCATTGGGGGTTTTTGCTAAAAAATATTTTCAAATATTATTTGTTTCACAGAATTTGTTAAGTTCTCTAAATATTTCGTCTGGAATTGTCGTGTTCCTTCGTTTTAATTCTGAATAAGCTACCAGTACTGAATTGACATCATATTGTTGCCAAAGTTCAATCACCATAATCAAATATTTGTCGCTTACTTCTACAACTGTATCTATATGAATTTTTGCCATCTTGATTAATTTTACTGTTGCTCCAATTCTTAAATATATCGTCTTCTATTTTTTTCTAATTTTTAAAATGATATAAATGACACTAGCTGCGCCGATGAATAAAGCAAATATTTCAATTCCTATTAATAAGTTAATGTTAATGCCAGTTTCTAATGTAGAAGCTTGTATTTGCTGGTGTAAAACTAGTATCATGGGGTGTTTTTTTTTTACGGTTTTCCTCATTTTTAAAAATATAGGAAAAATAAATTTTCTGTATTTTGTGTGTATTAACAGAGATTAATCTGTCGTTCTTTGAGTTATCTACTAATTTACAACAATTAATTTTTTTTCTTTTTTTTAATACACGAAACTATATTTTCGTGTATTTATAATATTTTTAAATTATTGATTATCAGAATTTTAATTTTTTTGTTCAGATTTATTTTATTAATTACAACTGACTGTATTTTGTTTGTATAGCCTATTAATTGTGCTAAAAACACTTAAAAACACAATAATTTAATATGTTTTTTGAAGAAAAAGAATGAATTTTTCAATAAAAGAATGCTTTGTTAGCATTTGAAACGCTTCTTTATCTTAGTTTTTTGAAGCTTTTTTTTAAATATTTTTTTTAAAATAACCTTTTAAATTTTTACAATTGCCCAATTCCTTATTTAAACTATCTTTGCAACTTCAAAAAAAAGAGTTCAATATTTTGAGAATAACTTTAATTTTTGAAGATTAAACTTTAAACAAAAACAATGATTACAGTTAACGACATATCAGTACAATTTGGTGGAACTACACTTTTTAGTGAGGTTTCTTTTGCGATAAATGAAAATGATAAAATTGCCCTTATGGGTAAAAATGGAGCTGGTAAGTCAACACTTCTTAAAATTATTGCAGGGCAAAGCAAGCCATCAACAGGAAATATCTCAGCACCAAAAGATGCTATTGTAGCTTATTTGCCACAGCATTTATTGACTACAGATGGTGCTACAGTTATGGAAGAGGCTTCAAAAGCTTTTGGGGAAATTTTCAAAATGAAAGCTGAAATTGATGAAATCAACGAGCAATTAACCATTCGTACAGATTATGAAAGTGATGAGTACATGAAATTGATTGAAAGAGTTTCGGATTTAAGTGAGAAATTTTATGCTATTGAAGAGGTGAATTATGAAGCTGAAGTAGAAAAAATTTTAGTTGGATTAGGGTTTGTTCGAGAAGATTTTTCACGTCAAACTTCAGAGTTTTCAGGAGGATGGAGAATGCGAATTGAATTAGCAAAAATCCTTTTGCAAAAACCAGATTTGATTTTATTAGATGAGCCTACTAACCACATGGATATTGAAAGTATTCAATGGTTAGAAGATTTCTTGATTAATTCAGCTAAAGCCGTTGTGGTAATTTCGCACGATAGAGCTTTTGTGGATAATATTACAAACCGTACTATTGAAGTAACAATGGGACGTATTTACGATTATAAAGCTAAATATTCTCATTATTTAGAACTTAGAAAAGATCGTCGTGTTCACCAACAAAAAGCCTATGATGAGCAGCAAAAAATGATTGCTGATAATCAAACTTTTATTGATCGTTTTAAAGGAACTTTTTCTAAAACGGATGCGGTTCAATCAAGGGTTAAAATGCTAGAAAAACTTGTTTTAGTTCAAGTGGATGAAGTGGATACGTCAGCATTAAAATTAAAATTTCCACCTGCAGTTCGTTCTGGTCAATATCCAGTTGTTGTCAAAGATTTAGAGAAATCTTATGGAGATAAATTAATTTTCAAAGATGCCAATATTGTAATCGAACGTGGAGATAAAGTAGCTTTTGTTGGTAAAAATGGTGAAGGTAAATCTACAATGATTAAAGCCATAATGAAAGAAATCGAAATTAATGGTGGTTCTGTAGAAGTTGGTCATAATGCTCAAATTGGTTATTTTGCTCAAAATCAAGCTTCTTTATTAGATGAAAATGCTACTATTTTTGAAACAATCGATGGAATCGCAGTAGGAGAAATTAGAACACAAATTAAAAATATTCTTGGAGCATTTATGTTTCATGGTGATGATATTACAAAGAAAGTAAAAGTGCTTTCAGGTGGTGAAAAAACACGTTTAGCAATGATTAAATTATTGTTAGAGCCAGTGAATTTGTTGATTCTGGATGAGCCTTCAAATCATTTAGACATGAAAACTAAAGATATTATTAAAGATGCGCTTCGTGATTTTGACGGAACTCTGATATTAGTATCTCACGATCGTGATTTCTTAGATGGATTGGCTACTAAAGTTTTTGAATTTGGTAACAAAAGAGTAAAAGAGCATTTTGAAGATATTACTGGTTTCTTAGCACATAAGAAAATGGAAAATTTACGAGAGATTGAAAAATAAGTTCGATATATATTATATAAAAAAAGAGGTTGTTCATATGAACAACCTCTTTTTTTATAATCTAATTCCTGGAGGAAGTAATTCTTTATAAATGGGATTTTTTTTAAAAAACACTACTATTTTTGGGAGAATAGGAACAACTTTTAATTTTCTTTCAATAGCTATTTCCATAATATTTTTCAGGAAATTTGAGATAAATTCTTCGTCATCAAAGGAATCTGGTATGTTGATTCTGGTTAAGAATATTTTTTTTTCTTGAAAGGAATATTCGACAGAAACTACCCCTTTTTCAACTATGGTTTCAAACTGCCTTGCAAATGTGTTGTCTTTTATTTCCATAGTGATTGTTGCTTCCATATAACTACTAGTGATTCATTGGTACCTCGACCAAAAGTATTTTTGATTTAGTGTTGATTTTGATTTCAAATTCATCAAAATCAATAATTTCCATTGCGTCTCTTGGGTTTAAAATTTGATTTTCGACGTTAATTTGTCCTTCAATCAAAAATATAAAAACACCATTTTTCGAAATTTTTGCCTTGTAGGTTGTGTTGCTACCGCTTTCGAAAATCCCTAAACTAAAAAAAGTTTTTTGGTATACCCAAAGCGCATTTCCGTCATTATATTCTTTCGGAGAAACAACATTTACAAAGGTATTGATTTGATTTTCAATATCAAATGATTTCTGGTCGTATCTTGGCTGAACGTTTTCACGATCTGGAAAAACCCATAATTGCAATGTTTTTGCTTGTTCAGTTTGACTAGCATTCATCTCTGAATGTTCTATTCCTGTTCCTGCACTCATAACTTGAACTTCTCCAAAACGAATTATTCCTTCGTTTCCCATGCTGTCTTTGTGCTTCAATCCTCCTTCAAGTGGAATGGTAATAATTTCCATATTAGCATGTGGATGTGTGCCAAAACCTGTTCCGCCAGCTATTGTATCGTCATTTAAAACACGTAGCATTCCAAATTGAATTCTCTCAGGATTGAAATAATTTCCAAACGAAAAGGAAAAATTAGCTTTTAGCCAACCAAAATCGGTTTTACCTCTTGAGCTGGATTTAAATACTTTTGTAGTCATAATTTATTGCTAATATAAAGGATGTTATTAGACAGGTTTCAATAAAAAAATTAATTTTATGCAAAATTCGGAATAATAATTCGGAATGCCGTTGTAAAATCGTTAAAACAATATATGGATAAAATTGCTGTTTATTTGATGCCGGGTTTGGCGGCTAGTTCTGCTATTTTTGAACGAATTGAACTTCCTGTAGCTACTTTTGAAATTGTGTTGTTAGAATGGGAAATTCCTCTTTATAATGAAAGCTTGCCAGATTATGCAAAGAGAATTGCAACTAAAATTACACATCCTAATCCCGTTTTAATTGGAGTTTCTTTTGGAGGTATTTTAGTTCAGGAAATCGCTGCATTTGTTCAGGCAAGAAAAGTAATTATTATTTCGAGTGTCAAAAGTAATTTAGAATTTCCAAGGCGAATGAAAATTGCTAAAACGACTAAAGCATATAAATTAATCCCAATGAGTTTGATTTTAAATTTAGAAAACTTAGCTAAATTTTCTTTCGGGGGGAAAATAAATCAGCGAATTAAATTATATGAAAAATACTTATCAGTACGTGATATTAATTATTTAGAATGGGCGGTTGAAAAGGTAATTCTTTGGGATAGAACCGTAATTGATGAGAGCGTAATTCATTTACATGGTGATAATGATGATGTTTTTCCTATAAAATATATTCAGAAATGTATCGTTGTAAAAGGAGGAACTCATATTATGATACTGAGTAAATACAAATGGTTGAATGCTAATTTACCCAATATTATCTTGGGAACAAATACTAATATAGAAAACTAAAATCATGCAAAATAAAACTAAAATCAAGAAGTTAACTTTTGTCTTTTTCCTCGTTTGTGTAAGTGGTCTGTTTATTTTTGCAACTAGTCCAGAAGCTAATAATGAAATTTCTAAAACTGCTGATTCAAATTATTTTCCAGTCCGTGTAGATTTTGCGGGAGAGCAAACTCCACTGAAAATTTCGGATGTAAAAGAACGTTTTGATAGAGAATTATTAGTGAACGAAAATCTTCATGCGGCTACTATTTTGATTCTAAAAAGAGCGAAGCGTGCTTTTTCAATTATTGAACCCATATTGAAAAAAAATGGTGTACCAGATGATTTTAAATATGTAGCGGTTATTGAAAGTGGTTTGGTTAACGTTGTTTCTCCGGCTGGAGCCAAAGGGATTTGGCAATTTATGCCTGAAACGGCTAAAGAAAGAGGACTTGAGGTTAATGAAAATGTCGATGAGCGGTATCATTTAGAAAAATCTACTCAAGCTGCTTGTGATTATTTTTTGAAAGCGAAAGAAAAATTTGGAAGTTGGACATTAGTTGCAGCCTCGTATAATGTAGGTGAAACAGGTTTGAAGAAACAAATGGATATTCAAAAAGTGACCGACTATTATGATTTATTGCTCACAGAAGAAACATCACGATATGTGTTTAGAATTCTTGCTTTGAAAGAAATAATGAAAAATCCGTCACAATATGGTTTTGTAATTACATCAGAATCGCAATATGAAATTCTGCCAATTAAGAAAATCGAAATAGACAGTTCTATTATTGACTTAGCTGGTTTTGCTAAAAGCCAAGGGATTAATTACAAAATTTTAAAAATTCATAATCCTTGGCTGAGAGAAACTAAATTTGTGAATAGCGCAAATAAAAAGTACTTGTTAGATATTCCTTTGAAGGGATACTAAGTTATAAGATAAAAAAAAAGGGCAAATAAATAGATTTGCCCTTTTTTAGTATTTATATTTTCTTCATTTGTTCTTTCATCATGCTGATTTGATCTTTCAACATGTTTTGCTTGTCTAGTTTTTTAGCCTCATTCAATAGGGTAGTAGCTTCTAGTTTTCTTCTGCGAGACATCGCCACACCAGCTAAGTTTAATTTGGCTACAGCCAAATCCATATCCATTGACAAACCTAATTCGATTGCTTTTTTGAAATATTTCTCTGCTTGATTGATATTTGTTTGTGAAAGCATTATTCCGTGAAGGTAATTGAAGTATCCTTGTTGTTTTTGTACCAAAGCCGATTCTGGGTTTTTGATATATGCTAACCATTTTTTTGCGCCTTCAAAATCTTGTTTTCTTAGTTTTAAGAAGGCAAGTAAGATGAATTCATTTTTAAAGTAAAGAAAAATTGGAAAAGCACTTAATAAAATAAGGAAGATCCCATTTCCAATATTACTTTCTGTAAATTGCCAAAAGCCAGTAGCTATAATAAGTCCGGCAATAATAAGTTTAATATTTTTGTGAAACATAATAGGTATATTTTTATGATTGCAAAGATAGTAAAAGGAATTAAAAATATTTTTATAAAACTACTTGCCAGAAAAAAAAGTCTTTGTATATTTGCACTCGGTTTTAGAATAACGGTTATTCAAAAACATTAAGACACATAAATTAAGATTTTAAAGATACAAAGCAATGAGCAAAAGAACGTTTCAACCATCGAAAAGAAAAAGAAGAAATAAGCACGGATTTATGGACAGAATGGCTTCTGCTAATGGAAGAAAAGTTCTTGCGCGTAGAAGAGCTAAAGGAAGACAT
>CAUPOP010000047.1:0-19553 GCA_963512955.1 uncultured Flavobacterium sp.
CAAGATCAATCACAACTGTGTGTGCGTTTGGAGTGTAAACCAAGTTTTTGAAAGCCATAACTTCTGCTGAGAAATGAACTGCCTGATTTCCTCCGTATAATACGCAAGGAACCAATCCAGCATTACGTAAGGCTTTAGTCGAAACTTTACCCACGCTTTCTCTTTCTGATCCTTTAATTGTAATCGATTTCATTGTAAAAAAATATAGTTATTAATAATATTACTTGTTTGGCTTTTAGCTTTTGGCTATCGGCATGACTTTATAACTTTAAGACTTGAGTCTTACATTATAAATTTTCCACTAATGGAATTGTTGTGGTGCACCATGTGCATAACTTCAGCAAAAAGAGGCGCACAACTCAACACTCTTATTTTGTTCGATTTTTTCTTCAATGGAATAGAATCGGTAACTATCAATTCTAATAATTTAGAATTTTCTATTTTTTCATAAGCTTCACCTGATAAGATGGCGTGAGTACAAATTGCTCTTACACTCAAAGCTCCTTTTTCCATCATTAAATCAGCTGCTTTTGCTAATGTTCCTCCAGTATCGATCATGTCGTCTACTAAAATTACATTTCTGCCTTTTACTTCACCAATCAATTCCATGGTGTCAATAACATTAGCTGCTTTTCTTTGTTTGTAACAGATAACTACATCTGATTCCAAAAATTTAGAATAGGCATATGCTCTTTTTGAACCTCCCATGTCTGGAGAAGCTATGGTTAAATTGTCTAAACCTAAACTTTCTACATAAGGTAAAAAGATGGTAGATGCAAAAAGATGATCTACTGGTTTTTCGAAGAAACCTTGTATTTGATCTGCGTGAAGATCCATTGTCATGACTCTGGTTGCTCCAGCAGCATCTAATAAATTAGCTACTAGTTTAGCTCCTATTGGAACCCTTGGTTTGTCTTTTCTATCTTGTCTTGCCCAACCAAAATAAGGAATTACTGCAGTGATGTGTCTTGCTGAAGCACGTTTTGCTGCATCAATCATCAATAATAATTCCATTAAATTATCTGCTGTAGGGAAGGTTGAACAAACAATAAAAACACGTAATCCTCTAATAGACTCTTCGTATGAAGGTTGAAATTCACCATCACTATATTTAGAAGTGGTGATTTTTCCTAATGGGATTCCGTACGCTTCTGCGATCTGTTCGGCTAGATATACACTTTGTGAACACGCAAAAATTTTAGCTTCTGGTTCTAGGTGTGACATTTAATTTGTTGTTTTTATTCCGTTACGCTTTATGTAATTCGTCTTTGTTATTTTTTTAAAGTCGAATATTTGTATACGCCTCGGGTGTAGTTAGTTAGTTGTGTGCTGTTTTAACGAGGTGCAAATTTATAAAATTTATTCAACTCTGAAAGGAAAAATTTAAGTATTTTTAGTGGGACATTTAATATTATTTTTTACATTTGCACCGTGTTAAAGGAATCGATGGTTGATTTATAAACAATCTCCTCTTTTATTGCGTTGAAATAACTGCTGTTATTTCATGTCTGCTAAGCCCGGATGGCGGAATTGGTAGACGCGCTGGTCTCAAACACCTGTGGGAAACCGTGCCGGTTCGACTCCGGCTCCGGGTACTTTAAAAAACCGTAATTGTATTGTTTATCAATATATTACGGTTTTTTTATTTGACAATTGCCCAACCATTGCCCAACCATTTTGTAAATGCCTAAAATTTTAAATAAATATATTTCTGAAAAATTATTTATTGTTTAAATAACGAATAGTTTAAATCATATTGTTGAACATTTTTTATTGATAATTATAAATGCAAGTAAATAGGAAATTAAATTTTATAGTTTGAAAATTATTACTGTAAATAGGTTTTCTATATATTTACATTGTTTTATATAATTTAATTATTGTTCTCAAAAAATAATTAATAGCTTTTTGGATATGACACTTCATTTTAACATTAAATAGTTTTAACTATTTTTTGTTATTATTTTTTTAATCAACTCTCTAAATAAGAAACTAAATGCTAAGAAAACTTAGTTATATAATTCAAATCAGTTTTTTTCTCTTGTTATTTTCTTGTAATTCAAATACTAAGGATCAACAAACTATTTCAATTGGGTTTTCTCAAAGTATATCTGAGGATGATAGCTGGAGGAAATCGATGGATAATACTGTAAAAGTAGAAGCGTCACTTCATCCAGAAATCGACTTAACTATTTACAATGCTAATAGTAGCACAAAAAAGCAGATTGAAGATATTGAGAAAATGATTGATGACCAATTGGATGTTATTATAGTAGCTCCATATGGATCAGACTCTATTGTACCTGTAATAGAAAAAGCAAATAAAAAGGGCATACCTGTAATCATAGTCGACAGAAAAATTAATACAACAGATTACGCTTCGTTTTTAGGAGCAGATAATGTTGAGGTTGGCCATATTGCTGGAAAATACATAGTTTCTATGTCTAAGGCACATGCAAATGTTGTTGAAATTAAGGCGACTACTGATATTTCACCAGGATTAGAGAGAAGTTTAGGTTTCAAACAAATTATAGATCAATATCCAAATATTAATGCAGTTAGCATAACTGCAAAGGATTTAGGATCCCTTAATAACGATTTTAGTAAACTTCTGGATAGAATGCCAAAAATAGATTATGTTTTTGCTTTTAATGATAATATTGCTCTTCAAGCATGGGATGTAGCCAAACAAAAAGGCAGAGAAAATAAAATAAAATTTATTGGAATAGATGGATTGAATGATCCAAATGGAGGAATTCAAGCTGTTAAAGATGGTAAATTAACTGCTACTATATTATATCCAACAGGTGGTAGCGAAGCAATTAAGCTTGCAATTAAGCTTGCAAATAAAGAGATAGTCCCAAAGAATAGTACACTGAATACTATTTTGATTGACTCCTTAAATGCTGATATAATGAGTAATCAATTTGATAGGATTACTGTTCAACAATCAAATATAGAAACACAACAAAATGTAATTGAAAAACAAGAGAAAGATTATTTTACTTTATATAACCTTATCAAGGTGTTGATTTTTCTTTTGATTATAATATTCTGTTTAGCTGTTTTTAGTGTTTACTCTATTTATTCTATCAAAAAGAAGAAAAAAGAATTAGAAGTAAATAATGATAAAATTACCAGCCAAAGGAATGAAATTGAAAAATTTGTTGAGAGACTTAAGGAAAGTAATGAATCAAAAATTAATTTTTTTACTGGTATCTCACATGAATTTAAAACCCCTTTGACTTTAATATTGAGTTCAGTAGAATCTTTACACGATGAATTTCATAATAAGAGTATTTCTGTGAAAAAAGATTTAGATATTATGTATAATAATTCTTTGAGACTGCTTCGATTGATTAACCAATTATTAGATTTTAGAAAAGTTGAAGATAAAAATTTTACTATAAAATTATCAAAGAATAATCTTTGGAAATTTTCAGTAAATATGTTTAAAGAGTTTAAAGGAGAGGCTAATAAAAGAAATATTAATTATACTATTGTAACGGATAATGAACAATTAGAAATTTATTTTGATCCCAATCTAATGGACAAGGTCTATTATAATTTACTGTCAAACTGCTTCAAATTCACACCTGATGGAGGGAAAATTGAAATTAAAATAAGTACAGAGAAAGATAGAGTTAAAATCAATTTTAAAGATTCAGGGATTGGTATTCCTGAAAAGGAAATAAATCAAATATTTAATCCGTTTTTTCAAGGTTCTAATAATTCTAAAAATGGATCAGGTATTGGATTAAATCTATCTAAAAACTTTGTTGATTTACACCAAGGTTCGATAGAAGTTAAGTCAATCAATGGTGCTGAATTTTCAATTTATTTGAAAATAGGCAAGAGCCATTTAGATGAATCTAAAATTATTGATGAAAGTAATTATATATCAGACAGTGAAAATGGATATGAGTATTTAGAAACAGAATTAACACCTAGTGCAGAGTCTTTAATTACAGAAAACAAACATTCGATATTAATTATTGAAGATAATCCAGATTTATTAGATTTTATTTCTGTAAAACTAAAAGATGATTATACGGTTATCAGATCTAATGGAATTAAAGCGATTGAAAAAGCTCTAGAGTTAATTCCAGACATAGTAGTTTGTGATTTAAATCTTCCTGAGAAAGATGGGTTTCAAATTTGTGAAGCATTAAAAACAAATATGATTACTTCTCATATTCCAGTAATCATTTTAACAGCAATGGATGATAATAGCACCTACATAAAATCATTAGAGGTTGGAGCTGACTTATTTTTAACAAAACCGTTTAACTTTAAAGTTTTAAAACAATCCATAAAAGGCTTATTATTTAACAGAGAAAAGTTACGCTACTATTATACTAATAATACAAATAAAATTGAAAACGATGGACTTAGTTTAATTGAAAGAGAGTTTTTAAATAAAATCAATTTAATTTTAGAGAATAATCTTGATGAATCTTCTTTTTCAGTTGAAGAACTTGCTAGTAAATTAAATATATCTAGAGTACAACTTTACAGAAAAGTAAAAGCAGTTTTAGGTATAGGTGTTGGGGATTATATTAATAATTTTAGATTAGAGAAAGCAAAAGAATTACTTATCTCAACTTCAATGAATATATCAGAGATTGCTTATTCTTGTGGTTTTGCTTCGCCAAATTATTTCTCAACAGCCTTTAAATCGAAATACGGAGTGTCTCCAAAAGACTTTAGGGGGTAATTAATTCCATCAAAGCAATGTAACATTTTTATACATATTACAATTTTAAATGTATTTTGATATTCATTTTGAATGATTTTTATTTCGTAACTCCTTGTTTTATTGGAGTTACTTTTTTTTTTATTTGTATAGCATTTGATGTAACAATACTTAATTAGTTTCGTAGAATTTTACAGTAGTTTTAAATAAAAATTATTCTAAAATGAAAACGTTTAATGCTATTATGCTTTTAGGTATTCTACTTGTTGGTTGTAAATCTCAAAATGACCCAAGTCCGACACCAAAACCAAATCCTACCCCAACTGGGTCTACAGAGCTTTTGTCATTTAATTTTAACGAGACTTCCGGACAAACACTTTCTGAAACTAATACTAAGACAAGTTTTAATATAAATGGTCCTTCTGGTTCTGCAGAAAGAATTGGAGGAGTTGAGGGTAATTCGCTAAGGGTTAATGGTTTTTATGGGTGGGCTACTGGAAATGCAAGTGTAGCTTATCCTACTTCAAAAGTATGTGTATCTGGATGGATAGCACCATCAGCGTTCCCTGTACAACGAAAAGATTTAGATCCAATTACTGAAAATACAAATGCAGCTATTTTTTCAAATGTAAACACTTCCACTAGCGCTGGTATTGCTTTGGGTATAAATCAACATGGAAAAGTTATTGGCCAATTTAAAGTTGGTACAAATGTGATTCAAATTTTATCTGATCAAGAAGTAGTACTTAAAAAGTGGAGTTTTATTGCATTAAATATAAATGCTTCTACTGGAACGGCTTCTTTATATTTGAATGGAGTTCAAATTAAAAGTGCTACGTTTGATATTGGGTCACTTTTATGGGATAATAATGCCACCATTTACATTGGAAAAGAATCAAAATCTAAGACGATAGCGGGATTTGATACTAATGGTTTAACGGGAGCAATCGATCAAGTTATGCTTTGGAACAAGGATTTAACAACTACCGAGATACAAACGCAATATAATAAATTCACACCATCAGATCCAGATCTTAAAATCCCAACTTCAGCCCGATTTGCTGACGATATTCATCGGCCAAAATACCATTTGCTTCCATCGGCTGGCTGGACAAATGAATCGCACGGTTTGATATATATTGACAATAAATACCATCTGTTTAGTCAAAGAAACCTTAACGGACCTTATTTAGAGCATATTAATTGGGGGCATTATGTTAGTAGTGATTTAATAAACTGGGAAGAAAAAACACAAATATTATGGCCACAACCAGGATTTGATGAAGTTGGAATTTGGTCGGGGCATGCTATAATTAGCAATGGACAGCCTTTTATCTTTTATACTGGCGTGAATAAAGCTAAAGCTGCAATAGGATTAGCTACTTCTAATCCACCATATGATGTTTGGAACAAGAATTCAACCGCTATTATTCCAAATGCACCAACGTCTTCTGCTAATGCCGATTTTAGAGATCCCTTTGTATTTCAACATAATTCAGATTGGTATATGATGATAGGCACGGGTTTGAGAAGTGGAACCTCAAGAGGAGGATTGTATTTGTATAAATCAACTTCATCCGATTTTAAACAATGGTCACCTCAAGGTACAATGTTGGAGGGGAACCCTGTTGTCGATGGGACTGGTGATTTTTGGGAAATGCCTATTTATTATAATTTTGGAGCAAAATCAATTGTACTAATAAATAAGCTTCCTAATGCAAATGCATTGTATTGGACAGGAAATTTTAATGGGTCGCAATTCGTTAGGGATAATCCTGTTCCTGAACGATTAGATGTAATCAATCAATTATTATCACCCTCTATCCATCCTGATTCGAATGGTAATTTAACTGCAATTGGAATTATTCCAGATGGTGTTACTTCTGCAAAACACAAAGAGCAAGGATGGGCGCACGTATTTAGTTTGCCAAGAATATGGACATTAGTAAATGGTAAAATAAAACAAGTTCCACATCCAAATTTATTAAGCTTAAGAGGAGTTTCTAAAAATTTCACAAATGTTATTTTTGACCAAAATAGTTCTAATGTATTGAATAATTCAACAGGATCTCAATATGAGATTGTTGCTACAATTAATCCAAGTACGGCTACTAAAGTTGGTTTTTCACTAAATAAAAATACTGCAACTGGGGAACAAACATTAATCTATTATGATTATACGACAAGTAGTTTTGTTGTTGACAGAAGTAAATCATCTATCCTTACAGGAGTTCCACTATCTAATCAGTCTACTAATTACGTACTACCAGCAGGAAATATGAATTGGAGGATTTTTGTTGATGCATCTGTAATAGAAGTTTTTGTTAATGATGAATTAGCTTTTGCAACACGATCTTTTCCTTCGACTGGGAATAATTTGATTGATTTATATGCTCAAGGAGGTACCGCAACCGCAACAGATTTGAAAATATACAATATTCAAGGAGGTGGAACTGTATCTACAGCAAAGAACATCGAAAAAAAAAGTGAAATAATCCATCCGGTTGTTTTTCCGAATCCATCTAGTGAAAATTTCAATATTAAATTTAATGCCATAACTGAGGCGACTCCCGTTTATGCTTATATTTTTGATATAACAGGATTTCCAGTTAAAAAGATTCAAAAAGTTGTAGATGCCAATAATCCAATAATTCATTGGGATGGTATTATGGAGAATGGAAATAAAGCAATTAGGGGGCTTTATATTATAAAAGGACTTTTGGAAAATGAATTATTTGATGCTAAAATAATTGTAGAATAGTTATAAATTAATTTTTTAATCATTGAACATAAATATTTTGAGACATTAAGTAAACTGTACTGAAAATTTTCTTCTAAAGTGATTTAAATAGCCTCGTTAATCTTAAATAGATTGTACAATACCATAAAAAATAGTATTGTACAATCTATTTTTTTTGCACCTATTTTTTTGATGTTTTATTCAATAGTAGAGGTAGGTTTTAGGTGAATATAGGCTTTAAGGAATATAAAGGATCTGTTAAATAGGTAAGTCATCTATTGTGTTGGCTTTCTTTCTCAAATAGGTGATTGTTCATATAAATTATTATAAAAAAATCATAAGTATACGTTTGGAACCATCAAATTGAGAAATTATTTAGGTCACAATTCGATGATTTGTGTTTTATATCAAAGACTACTATTGATACATGTGTAAATAATTAAAAATAAAAAAACACTATCTGCAATTTTTAGCGACTAAAATTATTTGAAAATTATTTTCCAATTTATTTTTTGTTTCAAAATTATAATTTCATGTTACAATATTATAGACTTATATTTTTAATTTAATTTAAAATATTGAAAATCAACACTTTGTAATTCATGTAACAAATTTGGAGTAAATGGAAACATTACGAAAACGTTATCTTACTGTTTAATAATAAGTTTGGAATAATTAAAAACATGATTTATGAATAATAAAATTTTGAGATGGTCAATCATTGCTTCTTTCGCAGGATTTCTATTTGGTTTCGATACAGTAGTTATCTCAGGAGCAGATAAGACGCTTCAGTTGTTATGGAATTCAAGTGATGTTTTCCACGGTTCAGTTGTAATGGCAATGGCACTATGGGGAACGGTAATCGGGGCAATTTTTGGAGGAATTCCAACAAATAAGTTAGGAAGAAAAAAGACATTACTAATTATTGGTATTTTATTTTCAATTTCAGCGGCAGGTTCAGCACTTTCCAATGACCCTTTTGTTTTTGCCTTTTTTAGGTTCTTAGGAGGTTTAGGTATTGGGGCTTCAACAATTGCGGCACCAGCTTATATTTCTGAAATAGCTCCAGCTAAGGATAGAGGACTTTTGGTTGGATTATATCAATTCAACATTGTCCTAGGTATTCTTTGTGCCTTTTTATCTAATTATCTTTTAAGTGATATTGGTGTAAACGCTTGGAGATGGATGCTTGGTGTTCAGGTATTCCCTTCTTTAATATATTCTTTGATGGCATTTAGTTTGCCAGAAAGTCCAAGATGGTTGTATTCTAAGTTAAGAATCGATGAAGCGAAACTTATTTTTGAAAAGATTGGATCAAAAGAAGATGTTGAAAGTATTTTGGAAGATCTAAGTAAAAATAGCGATAGCACTCCTTTGAATGAAAATATTTTTATGAAAAAATACCGTTTTCAACTAATATTAGTTTTCTTGATTGCTTCTTTCAATCAATTATCAGGAATTAACGCCTTTTTATATTACGCTCCTAGAATATTTGAAGAAGCAGGATTAGGTGCAAAAACCGCATTATTAAGTAGCATAGGTATTGGTTTTATAAATTTGATTTTCACTTTAATTGGAGTTTATCTTATAGATAGATTGGGGAGACGGAAATTAATGATCTTCGGATCTATTGGTTACATTTTCTCTCTTTCAATGGTGGCAACTTCTTTTTACTTAAACTGGACCGGAATGGCAGTGCCTATATTTCTATTTGTTTTCATTGCATCTCATGCAATTGGACAAGGAGCTGTTATTTGGGTTTTTATTTCTGAAATATTTCCAAATCATTTGAGAGCCTCTGGGCAGTCCTTCGGTAGTTCTGTTCATTGGGTTTTGGCAGCTATTATTCCTTCTATGGTGCCAATTCTTTTTACATGTTTCGGTGTTGGTAATGTATTTGCCTTTTTTGCTTTCATGATGGTTTTTCAATTGCTATTTGTAATTTTTATGATGCCAGAAACCAAAGGAATTTCATTGGAAGAGGTAAGTAAAGGGTTAATCAATAAATAAAATTGAAATGAGAATAGCAATAAATAAATTTTTTAAAACATCATTTTTAATACTAATACTGGTTGTAATGAATAGTTGTAGTTCTACTAAAGTAAGTACTAAAACACTATTGACAAATGAAGAATTATATAGACCTAACTTTCATTTTACACCTAAAAAAGGGTGGATGAATGATCCTAATGGGATGTTTTTTTATAAAGGATTGTATCATTTATATTTTCAGCATTATCCTAATGATAATGTTTGGGGACCTATGCATTGGGGGCATGCTACGAGTAAAGACATGATCAAATGGAAAGAAGAAAAAATTGCACTTTATCCAGATGATATGGGCTATATATTTTCAGGAAGTTCCGTAGTTGATGTTAATAATACTTCTGGATTTGGGAGCTTAGAGAATCCGCCAATAGTCGCAATGTTTACGTATCATGATCCAGTAAAAGAAAAAGCTGGAGCAAAAGATTGTCAATCACAAGCTATAGCTTATTCTTTAGATGAAGGAATGACTTGGACAAAATACAAGAATAATCCAGTGATTAAAAACCCAAATATTAAAGATTTTAGAGATCCAAAAATGACATGGGATCCAATGCATAAGCAATGGATAATGGTCTTGGCTGCAGATGTTGAAACTAAAATATATCGTTCTTTAAATTTAATTGACTGGGAATTGGTTTCTGGATTTGGTAAAAATCTAGGCGTTCATGGAGCTCCTTGGGAGTGTCCAGATTTTTTTCCTATTAAAGTCGAAGGTTCAACGGAAATGAAATGGGTTCTTTTACAAAGTATTAATCCAGGTGGTCCAAATGGAGGGTCAGCGACACAATATTTCGTTGGAAATTTTGATGGAAGAACTTTTTCGTTAGAGGATTCTTTTAATCAAGATTTAAACAAATTTGGAGCATTATGGGTTGATTATGGAAAGGATAATTATGCTGGAGTTACTTGGTCTAATATTCCAGATTCAGATGGTCGTAAATTATTTATCGGATGGATGTCGAATTGGCAATATGCTAATAAAGTACCTACAAAAAACTGGAGAAGTGCAACAACCATTCCTAGAGAATTGAAACTTAAAAATAACGATGGACATTATGAAATTGTTTCTTTACCAGTAAAGGAATTAGATAAATATGTTTCTAAATCAATTAAAAAGAATCTACTTATTACAGATAAACCAGTTGTAATTGTTGATGAATCTAAAGTTGATATGTCAAGATTGGATATTCGTTTTACAATGAATGGTTTAAAGAATGATAAGTATGATTTTATTCTTTCCAATAAAGAAAATAATGCCATTCATTTTGGAATTAATAAAAAAGAGAAGTGCTTTTATATATATAGAAGAAATGTAAGTAAAATATCTTTTTCTGATGAATTTGCTAAGAAAATATCAACGGCACCAATTAGATCAGATTTTGATACAATAGATGTTAGAATTGTTATTGACAAGACTTCAATCGAAGTGTTTTATGATAATGGGAAAACGGTTATGACTGAAATTTATTTTTCAGATAAACCGATGGATTCTTTTTCAATAGCTAACGCCAATGCTGAATTTCAACTTAAAAATGTATTAATAAACCAACTAATTGTTAAATGATTAACTAATCCAAAACTATAAATATATGAAAATTAAGTATTTTAAAAACAAAAAAAGCATAATTACAATGTGCTTATTGCTCTTTGTGTTTGTAGCTTCAGCTCAACAAAGACAAATAACGGGGGCAGTCTTAGCTGAGGATGGACAACCTTTGCCAGGAGCTAATGTTCAGATAGAGGGTTCTAAAATTGGGACATCATCGGATATAGATGGTAATTTTAAAATTTCTACTAATGAAGGTGTTATTTTAGTTGTTTCTTATATTGGTTATGCTGATGCTAAAATAAAAGTTTCATCAAAAGACTTCTATAGTATCAAATTACAATCTAATTTAAATAACCTTTCTGAGGTTGTTGTTGTAGGGTATACAAAAGAAAAAAAATCAGATTTAGCAGGTGCTATTTCTGTTGTTAAGGTTGCAGATATTAGTCAAGAACCTACTCCTAATATTTTAAGTGCTTTACAAGGTAGAGTTGCTGGTTTACAAATCAATTCTGGTGGAACACCAGGAGGGAATGATTCTCAAATTATCATACGAGGATTAACTACTGTAACAAGTGGATCTGCCCCATTATGGGTAATTGATGGAGTACAAACTACAAGCTCATCTTCGTTAAATCCAGAAGAAATCGAATCAATTCAGGTATTAAAGGATGGTGCTTCAGCTGCTATTTATGGAACATCAGCTGCTAATGGAGTAATTGTAGTTACAACTAAAAAAGGTAAAAAAGGAGTTTCTGAATTTACTTTCAAATCAGAAATAACTATGAATATGTTAAGAGATAAAATTAGCTTACTTAATTCACAACAATGGGCAGATGTTGAATATCAAGCTCAGCTTGGAGCAGGAATTACTTCTCCTACACATCCCTTTTTAATTAATAATGGTTCTGGGTTTACTATACCTCAATATTTAGATCCTAATGGTTTGCAAACATCAGCTAATACTAATTGGGTAGATGAAATTACAAACAATACGTTTTCAAATAATACCGATTTTGGATACAGAAAAGGAACTGAAAACTTGAGCTTATACACACAATTAAGTTATTCAGAAGATAACGGAATTCAAAGATATACAGGATATGATCGCTTAAATGCTAGATTAAACACTTCTTATAAACTCTTTAATGAAAGAGTAACAATTGGTGAAAATTTCTTGTATTCTAAATTTAATGAAGTAAAAGCTAACGAATTCGAAAATGCAATTCTTCAAAATCCAATGCTTCCTTTATATTCTAATGTTGGGGATTACGCCACAATTATAACTGGAGGTATGCAAGACAAGCCTAACTCTGTGGCGAATTTATGGAGTAATAGAAATAATAAGCAAATGAATCAAAGATTTTTAGGGAATGCTTATTTAGATTTTAAAATTCTTGACGGCTTGGTTTTCAATACAACTTTAAATTTCGATAAAGGAACTTACAGATTTAAAACTAGAACAGAAGCTTTTTCTACAAATGGAACAATACCTTCAGTCTTTCAAAAAATCACAACTGATGATGTAGACAATGATTATTTAGCTACCATTTTTACAAACACATTAAAATATGATAAAAATTTTGGTAAACATAGATTCTCATTATTAGGAGGTATAGAGAATTCAGCAAGAAAAGAAAATTTTCATAACAATCAAATTAACGGTGTAAACATTACCGATCCTACAAGTTATATAATAAATGATAATGCACAATACAAAACTCTAGTAGGAAAAGTTGAAACATTTAAGATATCACAATTCGGGTCTCTTAAATATGTTTTTGATGATAAATATATTGTTTCAGGTACTTTAAGAAGAGACGGCTCATCCCGTTTTGGTACTAATAATAAATACGGTATTTTTCCATCAGCGTCATTAGCTTGGAATGCAAGGAATGAAAAATTTTTAATGGAAAGTAAATTGATTTCCAATTTAAAATTAAGAGCATCTTGGGGTGTAAATGGTAATGATCAAATAGCTGACTATTCTTATCTTTCAAGTTATGTGGATAATACTGTAGGTAATGTAGTTGAGTTTTCAGATTATAACATAGATGGAATAGGCCTAGGTTCTACAGGTGGTGTATTGCAATCTCGTCAGGCTAATCCAGATCTTAAATGGGAATCAACGGAACAATACAATGTTGGATTTGATTTAGGTTTTTTTAAAGAAAGAGTTACTTTACAATCTGATTTCTACATTAAAACGACTAAAGATTTAATTTTAAGACCAATTGCTCTATCTATAAATGGAGAAAGTCAACCACCATTAATCAATGCAGGTTCTGTAAGTAATAAAGGATTTGAAACGATATTGAGTTATAAAAGCAATCCTTCAAATGCATTTAAATATGGGATTGATTTGAATTTCTCAACCTACAAAAACAATGTAGAAAGCTTAGATACAGATTCAAATTTTTTACTTAATGGTGTGTCAATTACTAAAAAGGGATCGCCAATAGCTTCTTTTTACGGATTAATAGCTGATGGACTTTTTAGAACTCCTGAAGAAGTTGCTGTTCATGCTGATCAACCTGGAAAAGCTGTAGGGAAAATTAGATATAGAGATATCAATTTTGATGGAAAAATTGATCAATTTGACAGAACAATCATTGGTAATCCACACCCTGATTTTATATATGGAATAAATTTATATTCTTCTTATAAAGGATTTGATGTAACGCTATTCTTTGACGGAAAACAAGGGAATGACTTGTATAATGCACAGCGTGCAATAGGTGATTTTGATTATTTCAGTTTTAATCATAATATAAATACTCTTGATGCTTGGACACCTAATAAGGCTAATTCTAATATTCCTGCATTATCAACTTTAAATAGCAACAACGAATTACAACCTTCAAGTTATTTTGTTGAAGACGGTTCTTATGTTAGGCTAAAAACAATAACATTAGGTTATAATTTCGATAATGACTTCACAAAAAAATTAGGAATGAACAAGTTAAGATTCTATCTAGTGGGTCAAAATTTGTTTTCTCTAACTTCTTTTACAGGATTTGACTATGAGGTTTCTGGTTTAAGTGCTGGAGGTATTGGTGTAGCAGGTTATGGAATCCCTCATACAAAATCCATGACTTTTGGAATTAATGCAAATTTTTAATATCTTATATATGAAAACAAAATTTAAAATAGTATTTACTTTAATGATAAGCATGCAATTGCTTTCATGTGTAAATGATAGTGATTTAGATGTAAAAGAAAATTATGTCTTGTCTGCCGAAAATATAGATCCAGAACAACTAGTAATTGCAGCATATAGCGCTTTAGATTATCGTTATAATACGGGCGATTTTAGAGACTTATGGCCTTTTGATCATGCTCCGTCTAACTGGGCAACAAGTGATATTCGTTGCGGCGATGCCTATAAAGGTGGAGGAGGAACAGGTGATAATCCTGGTGGAGGAATGCATCAGCTTGAAACACATGATTTGTTTCCATCAAGTGAAAATGCCTACAATGTATGGAGAGCTATTTATTTTGGAATCAAAAGGGTAGATTCTGCTTTAAGAACTATAAGCACAATAGATGAAGCTAAATTTCCTAATAAGAATGCCAGAATAGGAGAATTAAAAGTTTTAAGAGCTCATTTTTATTTTGAAGCAATTAAAAATTTTGGATCTATAGTTTGGTATGACGAAAACACTCCAATAGCAGATATTAATAAAATCCCAAACACTTTTGACTTTAGTTTTATGTGGTCAAAAGTAGAAGGAGATTTGACAGATGCAATTTCTTTATTACCAGACTCACAAACAGAATTAGGTAGAGTAAACAAAGTTGTGGCTTATTCCTATTTATGTAAAGCACAAATCTTTCAAAAAAAATGGCCTCAAGCTATTGAAAGTGCAAACTATGTAATTAATTCAGGTAAGTATGGATTAGTAACTGATATCGAAAAATTATATTCGATTCCTGGTTATGGGAATCGTGAAAATATATTTGCAATTCAATATTCTATAAATGACGGTTCACAATTTGGGAATTTAAATTTCGGAAATCTATTAAATGCACCTGATAGTCCAGGTGATGATACTAATAATCCCTATTTGAATGGAGATGATTTCGATAAACCTTCTCAAAATTTAGTAAATGCTTTTAAAGTTGGATCAGATGGGCTTCCTCTATTTGATAGTTATAATAATGCGAATCTAACACCAACAGACCTAGTAGACCCAAGATTAGACCATGAAATAGGTAGACCAGGTATTACTTGGAAAGATTGGGCTGCCAGAGCACAACAACCGGATTGGAGTAGAGATCCTGCAACTTATGGATATTTTGAAGGTAAGAAAAATGTAATTTCTCCAAATTCAAATGGTTTGGCTTCAAATCCAACAGGTTTCCCATGGGCATTAGGTAATCTAGATTTTCCAATTATCAAATACAGTGATTTATTGTTGTGGAAAGCAGAAGCATTAATTGAATCTGGATCAAATGTATCTGAAGGAGTTGCTCTTATTAATGAAATTAGAAATAGAGCTAAACTTTCTCCTTATGTAAAAGATTTTAATGATCCGTCTAAAAACGCTGCCAATTACTTAATAAATCTATATCCGTTGAATTTATCGCAAGATGCTGCTAGAAAAGCACTTAGAATGGAACGCAGATTAGAGTTGGCAAATGAAGGGCACGGCTTTTATGACCTAGTAAGATGGGGCATTGCTGAATCTTATGTCAATAATTATATTCAAGTTGAAAAGACACGCCGAACTTATTTACAAAGTGCATCATTGCAGCCTCATGAAGAATATTTACCTATACCGCAAATAGAAATTGATGCAAGTGCAGGAGTATATAAACAAAGAGCAGGATATTAATTAAAAACTAACCAAATACTAAAAATATGAAAACAATTAAAAATCAACTGTATATTTATAAAATAGCATTAGTCTTTATGATGCTTATTTTTACAGCAATCTCTTGCGTAAAAGACGATAATTTTTCAGATAAAGTTCCAGATTATACGGAATCGATAGTTCAATCATTTAAAGTTGGGGATAAGTATGCAGATATAAATCACACTATCGGAACAATTACAATGACATTACCTTCGGGAACAGATTTGAAAAATGTGAAACCTGAAATTAGACTTCCTGAATCTGCTTCAATTACTCCTGCTTCAGGATCAACTGTAGATTTTAGTAATGGTCCAGTAACTTTTAAAGTAGTTTCAACTAACGGAGCCCATAGAACTTATACGGTTAGTATTGCGGCTTATGGTGATCCTAAAATATTGTCATTTTCAATTGGGGATAAATTGGGTGTAGTCGATGAAGTTGCTAAAACAATTAAAATTGAAATTGGTAGTCAAGATGGTAATTTAAGTAATTTAGCTCCATCATTTGTTATAGCTGAAGGTACAACTGTGGATGTTGCTTCTGGTGTAGCAAGAAATTTTACTTCTCCTAAAGTGTATACAGTTTTGTCAAACAATGGATACACTGCTAAGCAATATACTGTTACAGTTACTCAAATACAAGCGCCTAGAATTGAGTCGTTTTCTATTAATGGGGCAATTGGAATTATTGATAATACTGCTAATTCAATTGTTGTTATTTTACCTCCAGGAACTAATTTAACTAATCTAGCTCCTGTTATTACATTGCCTGAAGAGCAAACTGTAACTCCTTCTTCTGGTGCTACGCAAAATTTCAGTGGTGGTTCAGTGACGTATACCGTTAAGAATAAAGAAAATCTTACTAAGGTTTACGATGTGAAAGTTGAATCTATAGCTGCAACAAAATATGCCTTTTTAGGACTAGAAGACGATATCAATTCATTAGTTGATGATGATGCAAAAGCAGCCGCTACTTGGATGCAAAGTACATATGGTTCAGATTTTAAATACATTAAAATTGCTGATATTTCAGCACTTAATATAGGTGATGTAAAAGTTGCTATGTTGTATTATTTGACACCAAAAGAAAATCAAGGTTTTTCTGCAACTTCTAATGATGTTTCAACTATGTTACCAGCTGGTTTAAGACCAGGAGGTTCACAAGCTCAAGTCCTTAAATCTTGGGTAAAAGGAGGAGGAGATATGCTTATCGCTGGAGATCCTAGTCCATTTATATTTTCTTTAGGAAGAGTTCCTGCAAATTTTGGAGCTTCAAGAGCGCCAGGAAACTATGTTTTCTCTGAATTTGGTTGTGCTACTGAAACAGGATGTTATGATACAGGGAAACCTTCAGACGATATCTGGGGATTAGGAATGAGAGATGCAAACAATTCTGGAAACAGACGTAATGATGCAATTTTTGATGGTTTAACTTTTGAAGGAGGAGCTGGAAATGAATATTTACCATTACAAAATAGTGCCAATAGAGAAGTTAGATTAATTTGGTGGCAACACTTTGATGGAATTCTTAATCCAAGCTGTTGTGGTTCAGATGCTGCTTTACAATTTGAAAAAACTTTAACAGCAGTTAAATATGGTACTTTAAGACATATTGGTGATGCTTTTGGATATGGTGCAGTTGAATTCAAAAGAACGGACTTAACTAATAACGCAGCATTCGATTCTCAAATACCAACAGATTTTAAAGGACACATCTTTACAATTTCAAATACAATTGTAGGATATGAATGGAATTCTAATGGGACTACAAATGATTATCAAAATAACTTAAAAGTTTTCACCAAGAATATTCTTGATCATTTATATAATTTAAATAATGATTAGTAATTTTTAAACAGAATTTTTTTAATTATAAAAAAAATGAAAAATGAAAAATAAAATAAAAAATATGTTTTACATAAAGTATGTATTGTTGCTAGTTATAGCAACAATTACATACTCATGTGAGGAACGTCTTAATTATGACGATCAACTGCCGAGTACTTTAAATATAATTGAGTCAATACAAATAGGTCAAACAAGTGCTACGATAGATAATTTATCTGGAGTTGTTAATTTCGTTTTGCCTTCAGAAACAAATTTAGCTTCAGTTGTTTTAGATATTAAAACCCCAGAAGGTGTGACTATAAGTCCTGCTTCAGGAACAACTGTTGATTTGACTAATCCTCTTGAGATAACTGCTATGTCAGGGGGTAAAACCAGACATTATATTGTTAATGCACGTGTATTGCCAAATCAAATAGCTTTTGTTAGTGATGCTACATCTATTGATAATATTGTTGACGAAGATGTAAAAGCTGCTGCTCAATGGGCTAAAGATACTTACGGTAGTAGATTTGTTTTTATTCCTTTCTCAGAATTAACTATTAATTCTTTGAAAACAGTTAATGTTGTTTTCTTCTTTTATGATACTCAAGGGACTTCAGCTTTACCACAAGAAAGTTTAGATAAAAAGAATGTATTAATTCAATATGTTGTTGAAGGAGGTAAAATGCTTTTAGGAGGAATGGCAACTAGTTATGCAGAAGTAATTGGACGTGATAAAAGTGGTCTTTTAACAATCAAAGGGAATGGTATTGGATTTGTTGATGGAGGTACTTGGGCAATTGATGGAGGTGTGAATTTTCAAAATGACCAAAGAAACAGCCCTATTTATAATTTTACTCAAGTAATTTCTACGGATTCTAATGGATATTTTCCAATAATTAATGGAGGTTACAAAGAAGATCATAACAATTTGTGGGATTTAAGTCCATTATTAGGGCCAGGTCATCAAAAAGGCCAATTTGCAGAGTTTGAAAACCTTTATGGAGGTAAAGTACTTGCTGTTTGGAGTGGTGTTAGTGATGAATGTTGTCCAGGTATAATTGAGTTTAAGTCAAATTCAGTATATGCTGGGACTATAATTGCAATAGGTGTAGGCGGTATGGAATGGGCTATGAATGACGGAAGAACTAATGCATATGCTTCTAACATCCAAGGTATATATCGTAATTCGATTGACTATTTAAATACAAAATAATAATTTGGTTTTTGCTTGTGGTTTATTGGGCAGGTTTATCCTGCCCTTTAATGTATTAATTTATTAAAAATGGAAAAAAAATATAGTTTAAGTGCGGTTTGTTTTGGAGAAGTTTTATGGGATATTTTTCCGACGCATAAAAAAATTGGGGGAGCGCCATTGAATGTGTCTTTGCGTATGAATTCTATAGGAGTACATACGACTATGATAAGCCGCATTGGTGACGATGATAATGGGAAAGATATTTTGTCATTTTTAAACGATCAAGAGGTAGCTACTGATTTAATTCAAATTACTGGAGAATATAAAACAGGAGCTGTTCAAGTAATGATTAATGAAAAAGGGAATGCTTCTTATGATATTTTATATCCATCGGCTTGGGATAAGATTATAGAAACTGATATGATGGACAAAGTAGTTGCTGAAGCTGATGCTTTTGTTTTTGGAAGTTTAGCTTGTAGAGATGAGGTAACTAGAACCACTTTGAACAAGCTTTTAGAAAAAGCAAATTATAAAATTTTTGATGTAAACTTAAGAGCACCTTATTACACGATTGATGTATTAAATGAACTTATGTTGCAGGCTGATTTTATTAAATTAAATGATGAAGAATTACGTGAA
>CAUPOP010000048.1:0-19167 GCA_963512955.1 uncultured Flavobacterium sp.
AAATTAAAGAAAATTGCAATTATTAATCGCAGAAATGAGTACCAAAAAATAAAATTAACAACAAATAATAAAAACATTTATCTTTGAATTATTAACTAAATACTCTCTTAGGAAAAGTCCACTTTAGTTTGAAGACATACAATTAAATATAAGACCCAAACATTTACCCAGTTGAAAATAAAAACACTAATTATTAGCTTTGTTTTTATAGGATTTTTTTCTTGTAAAAATAACAATAAGACTCCAGTTTCAAATGTCATAGAACCTAAAGATATTCACCTTAACAATAATCTTAAAGTTAATAGTGATAATCATAAGCAGCTTTTAGATTATTCAAAAACATTAGATGTTAAATATTCATTAGAGCAATTAGATAATACAAAAGGATTATCTAATAGTTCTGTTAATGCTATTTTTCAAGATTCTGAAAATTTATTATGGATTGGTACTTGGGATGGTCTAAATCGATATGATGGGAATAGTTTCAAAATTTTTCGTCCTGAATTAAACAATGAAAATAGCTTGAGTAATCAAGTCATTCTTAAAATAGGAGAAGATGCTAAAGGACAAATATGGATACTAACAATTCATTGTATAAATCGATATGATAAAAAAACAGATACGTTTAATAGGTATTATTTTTCTAGAAAGAATAAACCTCCATTAACAGAATCTGAATTTAATATGGCACTTGATGCTTCAAAACAAGTGTTTTGTTCGGTAAAAGACTGGGGTATTGGCTATTTTGATGGTACAACTTTCCAGTCTTTTCGTCTAAAAAAAATACCATTAAAAGCGGTAAGAAAAATGGAGTTTTCACCTTCGGGAGAATTAATGGTTTTGTTTGAAAACAATGATCTTTATGCTTTGACACTTAAAACTACTGCTAACGGTAAAAAAACAGTTTCAAGTGTTGTTTTAATTTCGAATAATATTAGAACTTTTGGAACAATATCAAATCAGAAAGTTTGTCTTATCTTAACTAATGGGGATGCTAAACTATATTCTTTGGGAGATGTAAAAAATCAACAACTTATTGGTGATAAAATTAAAAACATCATTGGGCGTACAGCTGAAGGTCTTGTTGTTTCAGGAAATTCGGGATACTTTATTATTGATAATGAGGGAAAAAAGGCTAGTAAACCTTGGTTGAAATACCTGAGTAATCAAAAAATAACGACACTAATACAAGGAAGTGAAAACGTACTGTGGACAGGTACTGATGGCGATGGATTGTTTAAAATGTACCCATTAAAAAGATCTTTTAATTTAATTTCTAAAGCGCAAATCCCAGAATTGGATGGTGGTATCGTAAGGTCATTTCTTGAAGTTGATGGGCATTCTTTTTGGGTTGGAACAAAAGGGAAAGGGTTGTTTCGGTTTTCATCTGATTTTTATCTGAATTCTCAAAAACAATTGCAATACACAACTTTCAATGAAAGTAATAGTATGATAAATAATGCTGTATTTGCTTTGAGCAAAGGGCAAGAGGATCTGATTTTTATAGGAACTGATGGAGACGGAATTACTGTTTTTGATTTAAAAAAATCAAAAATTATTAATTGGTCTGCAATTAATGGTAATGAAAAATGTGATTATTTTAAGTCAATATATACGATTTATCAAGATAAAAAAGGATTTATTTGGCTTGGAACTAATGGCTACGGAATGATACGTTGCAAAATTAGCCGTTCAGGAGATCAATTAAAAGTAACAGAATTCAAGAAATATTTAGCAGGCAATAGTGAAAAAGCGTTAAGCAGTAATATCATTTTTTCAATAATTCCAAAGAACGAAAATCAACTTTGGATTGGAACCCGCTTAGGAGGTTTGAGTTTATTTGATAAACAATCTGAACAATTTCGCACCTATAAAAATATAAAGAACGACACTAAAAGTCTATCTAATAACGATATTTTGTGTTTACAAATAGATGCTAATAAAAGACTTTGGATTGGTACCAGTTTTGGATTAAATTTATTAGAAGATTTAAAAAGTGATGGGAGTGCCATATTTAAAAGTTTTACCGTTAAACAAGGGCTTCCAAATAATACCATTCACGGAATTGTTTCGGACAAAAAATCCAATCTTTGGTTAAGTACGAATTTTGGGTTATCTAATTTTATTCTTAACGAGACAAAATTCATTAATTACACCAAAAATGAAGGGCTTCAAAATAATGAATTTGCAGATGGTGCTTTTTACCAAAATTTGAATTCGGGCTATATTTTTATGGGAGGAATAAAAGGATTTAATTATTTCTTGCCTCAAAAAATTAAAGAATCATCCTTTATCCCATCTATTCTTATTAATAGAATTAGTGGTCAAAATCAAGCTATTCCATATTATCAAGGATTAGTAATTTCAACTGATGTAGTCACACATCCTTCTATTGAATTAAAACATAATCAGAACTTTTTTGATATTGAGTTGGCTGCTTTAACGTATATTAATAATGAAAAATGTAAGTATGCATACCAATTGAAGAATTTTGACCCCAATTGGAATTTCATTAGTAATAGAAAAACTATTTCTTTTACTAACGTACCTAAAGGGAATTATTCGTTATGGATAAAATGGACAAATAGCGATGGGGTTTGGAGTAAACCCATTCATGCTATTGATATCAGAATTAAACCGGTGTTTTGGCAATCTAATCTAGCTATTATAATTTATTTGATATTAATAGCCCTTTTTATATTGTTTGTACAGAGTTATTACAAAAAACGTCAATCATTAAGTCAAAATATACTTTTTCGAAAAAGAGAAGAAGAACTTCACGAAAATCGACTCACGTTTTTTACAAATGTAGCACATGAATTTCAAACACCCCTTACTTTAATTGTAGGTCCCGCTCAAAAGTTGTCTGAAACTGAAAATCTCAGTGATAAAAACCAGAAATTTATTCAGATGATTCAGCGTAATTCATCAAGATTACTTTTCCTAACGCAACAATTATTAGAATTCAGAAAAGCAGAATATGACTATTTAGAAGTTACTGTAAAAGAATTTGATCTTGTTAATTTGATTGAACAAATAGCCGAATTGTTTGATGAATGGGCATTAGATAAAAATATCGTTTATAGTCTTGACATTCCATCTACATTGCCTGGATGGTATGATAAGGATAAAATTGAAAAGATAGTATTTAATTTAATGTCAAATGCTTTCAAATATACTCCTGTAAATGGAAAAATTGATCTTAAATTTCAGATTCAAGATTCAGGAATATTAAATATTACTATTGTAAATACAGGAAAAGGAATTCCTAAACAGAAATTTGAATCTTTATTTGATCGCTTCTTTTTGTCTGATACTAATACAGGTACTGATAATGACATGTTTAGAACAGGTATTGGGCTTGCCTATATAAAAAAACTGGTTACTGTATTAAGAGGAGAAGTTATTGCTTCGAGTATTGCTGATGAGGAAACAACTTTTACTATTCTTGTGCCTTGTAACAAAGAGGCTTTTATTGATAGAGAATTAGACATACAAGTAAGTCCAGTTTTAATTTCTCATCATCTCAAAAATATTTTGGAAGATATTCCAACTAAGTCTGATGATACTCCTAATAAGATATCATCACTTGAAGTATTAGAAGATAATCGCAAAACGATATTAATAGTAGAGGATGAAAAAGAAATTCATTTGTTTTTGAATGATTTATTAAAAGATAAATATAAAATGATAGCTGCTTATAATGGTATTGAAGCTTTAAAAATTATTGAAAAAGAAATTCCAGATATTATCATCAGCGATGTAATGATGCCTTTGATGGATGGGGTAGAACTTTGTAAAAAAATCAAAACCGAAATTAGTACCTGCCATATTCCATTTATTATGCTTACTGCAAAAGATTCTGTCATACATAGAATTGAAGGTTTAGAAAGTGGCGCTAATTCTTATATCCCGAAACCATTTTACCCAGAACACTTATTAATACGAATTCAAAAACTGCTGGAAGAAAAAGAACTTATATTAAAGTATTTTTCTCAAGATAGTTTGTCTGAAAATTTATCTGCGCTTCCAATTAATAAACAAGAAAAGGATTTTGTAAAAAGAGTAATTGAATTGATTCGTAAAAATATTGATGACGAGAATCTTCAAAGCATGTTCATTGAGAAAGAATTAGGGATTAGTAATTCACAATTATATCGTAAAGTCAAACAAATTTTTGGTTTTAGTCCTGGTGACTTAATTCGCACCATACGTTTAAAATACGCAGCAGAACTTTTGCGTAAGAATGTATTGACTGTTTCTGAAGTGTGTTATAAATCGGGGTTTAACAACCGCTCTTATTTCTATAGGGAGTTTAAAAAATTATATAATATGACTCCCAAAAATTACCAACTTAAATACAGGTCTAAGGGATGATTATTTTTTAAGTATTTGTAAGTCAGTATGTTTTATTGAGGTGTACACTTTTGAAGAAATAGTGTACACCTTTTTTTGTATGCTCCAATTACTTTTATCAAATGATTTTTATATCAGCTAAAAAAAACCATTAATGCATTTAATTAACCTAAATTTTATGAACATGAAAAAATTATCTCGAATTATTAATCAATTTAACACATCCCTATGATGAGAAAAAATGTCATTTATAATATAGTTCTATTTTGGACAATATTATCAGGGAGCGCACTTTGTGCTCAAACTATTAAAGGTGTTGTTTCAGATAGTAGTGGTCCTTTGCCACAAGTAAATATTACCGTAAAAGGAACAGCAATAAGTACAGTTACTGATTTTGATGGAAATTATACTGTTAATAAAGTAGATTCAAATGCTGTTTTAGTTTTTAGTTATATAGGATATTTAACTAAAGAAATTCCAGTTAAAGGAAACAGTATTATCAATGCAATATTAACTAGTGATTCACAAAAATTAGATGAGGTGGTTGTTGTTGGGTATACGAGTCAAAAGAAAGCTTCTATAACTGGTGCAGTAAGCTCGGTTAATATGGGTGATTTATCAAAAACAAGAGTTGTAGATGTGGCTCAAGCTTTACAAGGACAAGTTGCAGGTGTTTTTGTTGCAGCTAATACTGGAGCGCCTGGAGATGGAATAAAATTACGTATAAGAGGAGAAGGAACCCTTGGAAAGAATGACGTTCTTTATGTTATAGATGGAGTTCCTACTCGTGATATTTCTTTTCTAAATCAATCCGATGTAAAAACAATGTCAGTTTTGAAAGATGCAGCTGCGGGAGCTATTTATGGTTCTAGAGCTGCAAGTGGAGTTGTTTTAATTACTACAAAAAGCGGACTAAAAGGAAGAAGTAGCTTAGATGTTGATTATTATTCAGGGATTCACTTTGCAACTAATCTTCCAAAAATGTTGAATACAGATCAATATTTAACAGTTAAAGATCAAGCTTGGCACAATACTGCTGGAAATTCAGTATCTGCGATTAGCCCTTATGCAGCTGATAGAAGTAGAACAGATTTGGCAAATACTAATTGGCAAGATGAACTATTTACAACAGGTATCTCTAAAAATTTCCAAGTTTCAGCAAGTGGCGGTTCTGAAAATGTTCAGTATTTAATTTCTGGAGGTTATTTTGGACAAGATGGTATTGTGGTAGAAGACAATGATAAATTTCAACGCTTTAATTTTAGATCTAATGTTAATGCAGATCTTTCAGATCGTTTTAAAGTAGGAACAAATCTTCAAATTAGTTACGCTAAACAGGATAAATTATCTTCAAGCGGAGATGTGCCAGGAGTTATTCGTCATGCATTGATTCGTCCTCCCGTTTTAGGAGTTTACAAAGATATTAATGATCCTACTTATACAGAAAGTAATCCTTATACAGATTTGCCTTTTTACACAGGACCAAACGACGGTTGGAGCAAAAATTATGAATATAGTTCAAACCCTATTGCTATTGTTCATTTTACAGATGACAAAAGAAATACATTTCAAACTTTTGGAAATTTATATGGTGAGTATGCCCTTTTAGGTGACAAATCTTTAAAATTCAAAAGTAATTTAGGTGTTGACATTAAATTCTCTCATAACAAAAATTTTAGTTCGAACTATGGTGATGCTAACATCAACGATCCTTTAAATCAGTATTATGGTATGGGAAGAAATAATAGACCTAATGGTTTAGATGAAAACAGAGGCCAAGACATGACATTCACTTTTACTAACACCTTAAATTATGTAAAAACATTTCATGATGTCCACAGCATAAACCTATTAGCAGGGATGGAAAACATTAATAGCAAGGAAGCTGGAATTGGTGGTAGCAGACAAAATTTTGACAATACTAGTGATGCCTTTAGATACCTTGAATACGGTAATACTTTGAATATGCGTACTGCTGGAACTGCAACTAACTGGAGTCTATTATCTTATTTTGCTTCGGGAACTTATGGGTATGATAATAAATATTTTGTATCAACAACAATTAGGGCTGATGCATCTTCAAGATTTGGACCTAACAACAAATGGGGATATTTTCCATCTGTTTCTGGAGGTTGGGTATTGTCTAAAGAAAGTTTTTTGCAAAAAGTAGATTGGATTTCTAATTTAAAATTAAGAGCAAGTTGGGGACAAGGTGGTAATCAAGAATTACCAAATAATGCCTATGAAACACTTGTCTCTTCTTCAGGGGGTGTTGTAAACGTGGTTCGATACGGTAATCCAGATTTAAAATGGGAAACTACTACGCAAACTAACTTTGGAGTTGATTTTGGAATCTTGAAAAATAAATTGTCTTTTACAGCTGATTATTTCACAAAAACTACTGATGATATCTTACTAACAGTAGGTTTGCCTGCAGTATCAGTAGGGGTTATAGAAAGGACTTATGTAAATGCAGGTGAAGTAAGCAATAAAGGGTTCGAATTTGGAGCGAACCTTCAAAATCACGATCATGCTTTCAAATATGGTATAAATGCAAACATTGCCACATTAACAAATAGAGTAAACAAATTACATGAATTTGTGAAAAACATTAGTGATGATTATACACATACAAAAACAGAAGTTGGTCAACCAATTAATTCGTACTATGGATATCAGTTTGACGGTATTTACCAAAACACAACAGAAGTTAGCTCTTATTTATTTTCGAATACTAATGGAACTCAACCTGGAGATATTAAGTTTAAAGATTTAAATAATGATGGACAAATAAATGCTGACGATAGAACTTTTATAGGTAATCCAATTCCTAAAATAACTTATGGTTTGGCATTTAATGGTGAATACAAAAATTTTGATATTTCGTTCTTATTGCAAGGAGTGCAAGGAGTAGATCGATATAATGATTTGAAACAAATCTTAAATTATGACAGCCGTCCTTTCAATTCTACAACAGCGGTATTGAATAGTTGGAATGGTGAAGGTTCAAGTAATACAATGCCTCGACTTACTTTTAATAATAATGGTGGCGGTAATGTATCTAGTGTTTTTGTTGAAGATGCTTCTTATTTTAGATTGAAAAATTTAGAAATTGGGTATACTTTCAGTAAATCAGTTTTAGGAATCAAAGACTTACGTTTGTATGCATCAGGTCAAAATTTATTTACAATAACAAAATACACAGGCTTGGATCCAGAATCTACTTTATTGATTGACAAAGGAACATATCCACAATCCAAGTCATTTATTTTTGGAGTAAAAGTTAAACTTTAAATAAAAAAATTAAAAAATATAAATTATGAAAAATTTATTTAAAACAGGTATTCTATTGGGTTTGTTATCATTGGGCAGTTGTCAAGATGAACTTACACAAGAGCCAATAGGGTTAGTAACTTTAGATCAAGCAAATAGTACCCCTACACTAAATACAGTTGAAAGTTCTGTAAATTCTTCGTATGAATTGCTTTCTAACCGATTGAACATATTAGCACAATGGGATTGGGGTGGAGGTCTTGTTTTTCAAAATGATTATATTATGCAAGATATTGCATCAGATGATATGGAGAAAAAATGGAATTCCGATGGAGATCAACCATGGATGGATGAAATAAACAATTTCACATTTACTTCTACGAATGGTGGTCCAAACGGATTATGGAAATACGATTATGAAGGGATTAAAAGACTAAATATTGCAATTGAATTATTGACAAAGTCGGATATTGAAGCAATTACTGGAATAACTACTGCTAGAAAAAATCAATTGTTAGGAGAGGCTTATTTTTTAAGATCATACTATTATTTTTCTTTGGTTACAAATTTTGGAGATGTACCTTTAATTCTTGCACCTGTAAAAACATATCAAGAAGCTTTTGATGTTGCAGTTAGAGCTGATAAAGGATTAGTTTGGGACAGAATAAAATCAGATTTAGTTCTGGCAAAAGCATTGTTACCAAATTCTAAATATTCTTCTCTAACAGAAAAATGGAGAGTTTCTAAAGGAGCAGTTATTGCACTTCAGGCAAAAGCAGCTTTGTACACAGAAAAATGGACTGAAGTTCCTGCTTTAGTTGATGAGTTAGCTGGGTTAGGTTTCGGTTTGAATGCAAATTATTTTGATAATTTCAGTACATCCAAAGAATATACTGATAATGAAGTTATTTTTTCTTATGATCATCAATCAAATACTACTCCTAGAAAAGGCAATGGAATATGTGCTCCTTTAGGATGGGGATTCTTTGCTCCGAGTACGGATTTTTTAAATTCATTTGAACCAAATGACCCAAGAAAACTATATACAGTTGATGCTGATAATCAAAATGTAAATAAAATTTTAGGGAGCTTAGATGGAGCTAACAAAGGAAATGATGATGCCGCTACCAATAAAGTGTACATACGTTATGCTGATGCTTTGCTTTGGAAAGCAGAAGCACTTAATGAAACAGGAGACTATTCTGGAGCGATTGCAATTATCAACCAAATTAGAGCTAGGGCTAGAAATACTGTTAATGCATTAGGAAATATTCCGCCTCTAGGAACATTACCAGATAGGGCTTCGTCAACTGATAAGGCGACTATTAAAGGGTGGCTAATTTCAGAAAGAAGAGCTGAACTTGGTTTTGAAAATCAAAGAATGTTGGACTTAAAAAGATGGGGAATTGCAAAAGCAGTTATGACGGCTCACGGAAAAAATTTCCAAGACAAACATATGTTGTATCCTATTCCACAATCAGAAATTGATGCCTCAGCAGGTACTTTGATACAAAACCCAGGGTATTAATATTTTAATTAAAGTGGTTTGGTTTAATTAATATCCGATGAGAAGTAGCAGTTATATTGAAAATTGCTACTTCTCTATTTTTAATTAAGGAGTTGTAAATGAATTATGGAATTAAAATTGAATAATATCCATTTAATAATTTTGAAAATTGTAATAATTTATAGTCAGATTATCATTTTGTTAAAAATCTAAAAAAAATAACTATCTTAATTATATTTAAAATAAAAGTCATTTCATTAACAAAACGGAAGTATATTTTAAAAAAAAATATTTTTATAGTGAAGAGTTGACAAAAATAAGATATGAAAGAGTTTATTTGACAATTAGTATGACTTTTTTATTCTGATAAAATGATTTTAAAAATAGAAATAAAATAGAATAGCATGAAAGATATCGCAAAGCGCTTTACACAAAATCCATTATTATCTCCAGCTGATTTACCCCCAAGTACAGAAGGTTTAGAAATTACCTGTTTGCTTAATCCAGGTGTATTTCAATTTGAAGGAAAAACATGGTTGATTGTTCGAGTGGCAGAAAGACCCAAACAAAAGGAAAATATCATTTCCTTTCCAATTCTTACAGAAACAGGAGCTATAGAAATTATAGAAATCCCCACAAATGACCCAGAATTAGACGCAAGTGATGCAAGGGTAATTAATTATAAAGGAGTCGATTATTTAACGACTTTATCTCATCTGCGATTGCTTTGCAGCGAGGATGGCCATCAATTTTACGAACCAGAAAATTATCCTTCTTTAGTTGGCGAAGGAATGTTAGAAACTTTTGGTATTGAAGATTGTCGAGTTACATTTTTAGAAGGAAAGTATTATTTGACTTTTACATCCGTTTCTCCAAATGGTGTGGGCGTTGGTTTACGCACTACCACAGATTGGAAAAATTTTGAAAAATACGGGATGATTTTGCCTCCGCATAATAAAGATTGTGCGATTTTCGACGAAAAAATTAATGGTTTGTTTTATGCTTTACACCGCCCTAGTAGTGTGGATATTGGCGGGAATTATATTTGGTTGACTTCTTCTCCAGATGGAATTCATTGGGGGAATCATCATTGTCTGATTACAACAAGAAACGATTTTTGGGACAGCAAAAGAGTAGGTGCGGGAGCTGCTCCTATAAAAACAGAAAAAGGCTGGTTGTCAATTTATCATGGAGCTAATGCAGCACATCAATATTGTTTAGGTGCTTTTTTAATGGATTTAGAAGATCCTACAAAAGTAATAGCACGAACAGAAGGACCTATTATGGTTCCTACTGAAACCTATGAATTAACTGGTTTTTTTGGGAATGTAGTATTTACTAACGGGCATATTGTACATCCTAATGGAGATACAGTTACCATATATTACGGTGCTTCAGATGAGTTTGTTTGTGGAGCCGAGTTTTCAATTAAAGCTATTTATTCACTTTTAAAATTTAACTAATGTTTAAAAAACTAAAAACAGAAATTGGTCATTTTAAAAGTCAGACCCACAATTTTCAAATATTAGTACTTACTAATTTGGTATATGCCATAGTTTTACCAGTGATTGATATTTTTGTAGCTGCTTATGTAATGAGAAGTTCTAATGATCCAGTAAAAGTTGTTATTTACCAACTTACTATTTACACAGGGATCCCACTTACTTTTTTATTGAATGGATTTTTGTTGAAACATTTTAACATTAGGAAATTATATTCAGCAGGAATGATGCTAAGCGGAGTTTCTATGATGATTATGATGTCATTAAAAACACTTGACTTAATAGGAATTGGTTTTGCAGGAATTACCATGGGATTATCATTTGGCTTTTATTGGTCTAATCGAGATTATTTGGCATTAGCTATTACCAATGATACGAATCGGAATTATTATTATGGTTTAGAAACATTTTTCTACACTATTATTGCAGTTATTATTCCTATCACAATTGGCTGGTTTATTGAATCAAGTGGAAACGAAGCACAAATTCATACGTCTTATTTAATCATTACCGGACTCGTATTTTTAGTTACTGTAGTTGCATCGATAGTTTGTTTTAGAGGAACATTTAAAAATCCAGAACAGAAGAAATATGTGTTTTTTAAATTTCATCAATTATGGTATAAATTATTGTCTTTAGCTTTATTGAAAGGTTTAGTACAAGGTTTTTTGGTAACAGCACCCGCAATGTTGATTATGCTATTGTTAGGTAAAGAAGGAGCTTTAGGAACAGCACAATCTATAGGAGCAATTATTGCAGCGGTTATTATGTATGTTTTAGGAAGACTTTCTAAACCTTCTGACCGTATAAAAATTTTTACAGCAGGATTGTCATTGTTTGCTTTAGGAGCTGTAATCAATGGGGTTTTATTCAATCAGACTGGAGTCATTATTTTCATACTATTATTACTAATAGCAAAACCATTAATGGATTTGGCCTATTTCCCAATTCAGTTTAAAGTTATTGATATTGTTTCGAAAATAGAAAAACGAGGAGAATTTGCTTATATTCTAAATCACGAAGCGGGTTTATTTGTGGGGAGATTTTTGGGTGCAGGAACATTTCTTGTTCTAGCGTACAGTATTTCTACTGAAATTGCATTGCGATACGCTATAGTAATTGTTGCTGTATTGCAATTGAGTTCTATTTTCGTAGCTAAAAAGATTATTGCTGAAGGGAAACTACTTTCGGTAGATGAAACAAATATTGATGATAAAGTACTCAATGAAGTAGCAGAGAAATTGGTTTAATAAAATAATAACAATTTAAAATATTGTTACAACTAAATAAAAATAAGAAATGAATACTATTTTTAAAATCATTTTTGGGAGTATGTTTTTTATCCTTTTCTGGATTGATGGAACTGCTCAGGTCAAACAACAAAGGATAGTTCGTGTGGATCAAATGCCCAACTTGCCAAAACCATTGCAAATTATAGATTATAAAAAACTAGCAATCCGTTTTGATAGTACTGTTTACGATTTTAATGCCAAAGGTAAATATTGGCCAATGATATGGGTAGATAGTAGTAAAAAGAATTTTCCTCAAGATGTTGTAGGACTTTATACTGCAGTTGCAGATGTAAGACAAGGAACTAATAATAAAGGTATGTTTCACGAAGCTTTAGCAACGATGGGAGCCACATTAGGAGCAAGTTTAGTAGGAATTGACAAAAGCAAGCAACAAAATTTGAATTATGTTGGGATGCTGAAAAATTATTTTAATTCTGAAACAAGCTGGAATATAATGATGAATAATACATGTCCAGAAGTCGCTTTATTAGGAGGTGGTTATGGACGTGATTGGTGGTATGATGTGTATCCAAATTTATTATTTTATGCAGTTTATGATAAATATCCTAATGAACCAGGTTTTGAGGAGATAGCCAAAACTATAGCAGACAAATTTTTGAAAGCTGATTCTATATTGAATGGGAATTATAATTATTCCTATTTTGATTATGGTAAAATGAAACCCATGAAAAATAACATCTGTGAACAACCAGATGCAGCTGCAGGTCATGCATGGGTTTTGTATGCTGCTTATAAAAAATTTGGTGATCCAAGATACTTAAAAGGAGCAATTAGTGCATTAACTGCATTGGAATCTCAAAAAATAAATCCTACTTATGAATTATTAATGCCTTTTGGGGCATACTTATCTGCAAGAATAAATGCTGAACAAAGTAAAAAATTTGATACTAATAAAATGTTGGGTTGGAGTTTTGATGGTACCGCTGTATGTCGCGAAGGCTGGGGTGTATTAGTAGGGAATTGGAATGGAATTGATATTTCAGGGATTGTGGGTAGTACAGTTGATCATGGAGGATACGGATTTTTAATGAACACTTATGATGCAGCTTGGCCACTTGTTCCTATGGTTCGATACAATCAATCATATGCTACTGCTATTGGGAAATGGATGTTAAACGCTGCAAATGCTTCTCGCTTTTTTTATCCTCAATACATGCCAGATGAACATGAAACAAATCCAGAATTAGCTAGTGTTTCAAAGGGAGTAATTGGATATGAAGGAATAATTCGTCAATCAAATTATCAAGAGTATGAAAATATTAAAGCTCCAGTTGCACAAGGAGATGGTCCATTATGGGTTCCTGGACAAAATCCAAGGGAATCTCAATTTAGTGTTTATGGCAGTGGACACGTAGGAATATTTGGAAGTATTATTCAAGCTACTGATGTTTCTGGAATATTACAATTAAATTTATTGGCAACTGATTTTTACCACGATAAAGCCTATCCTTCTTTTTTATATTATAATCCTTATACTGCTGATAAAACAGTTTCTATGGCTATAGATAAACAAAAAAAAGTAGATTTATATAATACTGTTTTAGGCCGTTTTGTAGCTCGAAACGTTTCTTCTTTAGCTAAAATAAAAATTGCGCCTGAAAGTGCTGCTGTTATTGTTTGCATTCCAGCAGGTGGTAAAGTTACTTTTAGAGGTTCTAAAATGTTAGTAAATGGAGTTGTGGTTGATTATAACTTTCAACAGAATAAATAAAAGTCATTTGTTATGAATTCTAAAAAGGTAAACATTACACTACTTTTTATACTCATGTTTAATGGATTTTACGTAAAAGCACAACCTAAAGAAATTACTCAAAAATGGTGGAAAGAATCCGTGTTTTATCAAATTTATATGCCAAGTTATGCAGATAGCAACGGTGATGGATATGGCGATTTTAGAGGGATTACTAATAAGTTGGATTATTTGAAAGAGTTAGGTGTAAAAGGTATTTGGTTGACACCATTTCTTGATTCACCAAAGGTTGATAATGGCTACGATATTACTAATTATTATGAGGTAGATCCTACTTATGGAACCAAAGCTGATTTTGATATCTTCTTGAATGAAGCTCATAAAAGAGGAATTAAAGTGATTATGGATATGGTTTTAAATCATACTTCTACGGAATGTAAATGGTTTCAGGAGTCAAAAAAATCATCCAATAATCCGTACAGGGATTATTATATCTGGAAAGATAAACCTAACAACTGGGAATCTTTTTTTGGAGGTACTGCCTGGCAGAAAGACACTTTAACAAATCAATATTATTATCACAAGTTTGATAAAAGAATGGCGGATTTGAATTGGTCAAATCCAAAAGTTGTGGCTGAGGTTCAAAAGATACTTCGTTTTTGGCTAGATTGTGGTGTTGATGGATTTCGATTGGATGTAATTAATTTCTTGAACACTAATGGAATTACGGCTGATAATCCAATTAAAAAAGGAGAACAGGAACATTTGTATGATGTTGATCAGAAGGGTGTTAAAAATGCCATGCGCATAATAAAATCGACTGTAAGCGAGTATGATAATCGTTTCATTGTTGGCGAAATCGGAAGCGATAAAATCGAAGTGTTAAAACAATATCAATCACAAGATTTGCTAGACGTAGTTTTTAATTTCAACTTTGGAAGTATTAAAATATTTTCTGCGCAACGTATTTTTCAAGAGTTGCAAATTATGGAAAAAAGCATGAGCAATTATCCAACTTTATTTTTTGGGAGCCATGACATGCCTAGAATGATTGACCGTTTAGCGGACGGGAATCCAGATAAAGCTTTGGCTCTTGCGGCTTTAATGCTTACCGCAAAAGGAGTTCCTTTTGTGTATTATGGAGAAGAAATAGGAATGCATAATATTTTGGCCAAGAATATTAATGAAATGGTCGATATTCAAGGAAAAACGCATTATGAATTGGCCTTAGCTAAAGGTAAAGATCCAGAAGAAGCACTTGTTGAAGGCAATGAACATAATCGTGATAAATCAAGAAGTCCCATGCATTGGGATGAGAGTCTTTTTGCTGGTTTTTCAACCAATAAAGCGTGGATTAAAATTAATCCAGATTACAAACAAATTAATGTTCAGCATTTAATGAGTAGAAAAAAGACGATTTTGGCTAGCTATAAGAAGTTGATAGCGCTAAGGAATAATGAAAAAGTTTTACAGTATGGAAAATATGATAAGCTTGAATATATGGATAATCAAATTATCTTTGCCCGATCTTTTCAAGGAGATAAAATTACTGTGGTAATAAATTTTGGAAAACAAAAAACAATAAACATTCCTAAAGGAACAAGAATCCTGATGGGGAGCTCTGAATTAAAATCAAATGATTTTATTATTTATAAAAACTAAATAATAACAAAATTTTATAAATCGAATATTTTTTACTTTTAAAAAACAATAAAAATGAATCTTACTATACCTGATACTTTAGAAAAAAGTGTTGTTTTTGAACAAATTTCAGCAGCATTGAAAAAAGAAAATTTCACTGTTGTAAAACAAGATCAAACTCGTCCTTGGGGAGGTTTTTTTGTTATAGATGAGAATGAAGCTAGCGCTTTTGCTAGTAAATTTTTTCCGCATCTTGAGATGGATACAATCAGAATTACAAATAAGTTAAGCCCTAAAATTTTAGTGGTTGCACCTAATAAACGTTTGTCATGGCAATTTCATTATCGTAGAGCAGAAATATGGAAGATACTTTCAGGAATTGTTGGAGTAAAAACGAGTTTAACAGACGAGGAAGGAGAAATTCAAAAACTTTTACCAGGTACTTTCATCCAAATGAATAAAGGAGAACGTCATCGCTTAATAGGATTGGATTCATGGGGAATAGTTGCAGAAATTTGGCAACATACAGATCCTGAGAACCCATCTGATGAAGATGATATAGTTCGTTTACAAGATGATTTTGGTAGATAAATTGCATATTAATACAATATTTTAATACTCAAGAAGAGTAATTACTAATTTAAGGTTCGACTTTTTTAAATAAAAGTCGAACTTTTTTTGTTTAAGAAAAAATTATTTTTCTATAAATATTTATAATAATTTTCTGTAGAATTAATTCTATTAAAAAACATTCAATATTCTACAAGTCATTGATTTTGTTGGGTTTAATTTTGTAGAGTAATATTTTAACTAAAGCTTGATTGCTTTTAAATTGTTCTATAAACAAATTAAAAATCGCTACAATCATTTTATTGATTTTAATATGACAATGATTATAATCTGTTTAATAAAGAAAATATGAAATTAAATTTCGCCAAAGTTGATACTTGCTTAAAGGACAGTGATTTTTATCAGAAGCTATTAAAAGAAATAAAAGACACAGTTTTCACATTTGCTATTTCAAATGATAATAATTATGAGGTGCTTATAGTAAGTGAATCAATGTTTGAAATATTTGAAATACCGTCTAAAGAGATTACACATCATGTTGTGGCATGTATTTATGATAGAATATTTGTTGAAGACAAAATTCTAGTTGCGAAATCTTTTCAAGAATCTAGATTAAATTTAAAAAAGTGGGAAATTGAATTCAGAGTTTTGCTCCCTAAAAAGGGATTGTCTTGGCTTAAAATTTCTTCAAAAACAGAATTGCATGCAGATGGTAAAGTTATTTTTTATGGTACAATACTAGATATAACAGATCTAAAATTTGAAAAGTATAAACTAGAATTTTCAGATGATAGATTTCAATTTGCTTTAGAGGCTTCAAATACTGGAGTTTGGGATTGGGATTTAAGAACAAATAAGGTTTTTTATTCTTCCGAATCTTTGAAAATATTAGAACAGGATTCTGTTGATATTTTTGATAATCCAGAGCGTTGGGATAAAATTGTACATCCGGATGATTTAGAAAAATATTATTCAACTATACATGATCATTTTGACAATAAAACACCGTTTTATGAAAATATACACCGTGTGCTTACTTCAACGGGAATATATAAATGGATTATGGATCGAGGAAAAGTTATTGAGCGTGATACTGCAGGAAAACCGTTGCGTGTTATTGGAGTTCATACTGATATATCTTCTCAAAAAGAAAGGGAATTGGATTTGTTACGAATGATGAAATTATATAGTGATCAAAATAGTAGATTATTAAATTTCTCTCATATTGTTTCTCATAATCTAAACTCACATGCAGGGAACATTAAATTGCTTTTGGATATTATAGATTTAGAAGATAATATTTTTAAAAAGCAAGAAGCCTTTCTACATATTCGAACAGTCTCAAATGATTTAAATAACACAATTCTTAATTTGTCTAAAATTATTGCCATTCAAAATAACTCAGATATTCTAGTCGAACCATTAAAATTAAACACATTTTTGAAAAACAACAATAATATAATTAATTTATATAAAACAGATAATAAAATTACAATTATAAGCAATGTTTCAGATGATGCAATTGTAAATTTTAATGCTGCTTATCTAGAAAGTGTTTTGTTAAATTTTAGTACAAATGCAATAAAATATGCTCATCCGGATAGATTCCCAATTATTGAATTTGATTTTTTTATAGAAAATAATGAAAAAGTCTTAACTGTAAGTGATAATGGATTGGGCATAGATTTAGACAAATATGGACATCTATTATTTGGAATGTACAAAACATTTCATAAAAATGAAAATGCTCAAGGTATAGGTCTTTATATTACAAAAATACAAATTGAGGCAATGAAAGGAAAGATTAGTGTCAAAAGTAAAGTAGGAGTAGGAACTACATTCAAGATTATTTTTGATAGTTAATATTATATAAACTATCATTTAATTTAGATTATAAACATAAAAAAATAAGCAATTTTAGAATGGAAAAATTTATAATTAGCAAAAAAAATAGGGAGTTTCGATTTGATTTTTTGAATAATAATGGGCAAATACTTTTAAAAAGTGGTAGTTATACTAGAAAAACAATGTGTATTAATGGAATTGAATCTATTAAGCGGAATTCACAAGATAATTCAAAGTTCAAATGTAAAAGAACTCTAAATAATGAATTCTATTTTAACTTAAAATCGTTCAATGGAAAAATTATTGGCACAAGTATATTGTTTAAAGATTGTAAATCGTCAGCAAAAAGTGTACTGATTTAAGTCAAAACTAAGAGAGTGTTTTCAAAATCCTTAAATTTAGTTTTTACTCTGTGAGTTCTATTTATAATCTATTAATAATTTTAACACAATCCAATTCCTGAATATACTGAGGAACTGAATCAGTACTAACATATTCTTTCTTTTTAATAAAACATTTCATTTTATCAAAATGAGGTTGTAGTAATTTATAAACTAAATCGTGGTCATATTGCCAAATAGAACCATTTTTATCCTTGAACTCTACAATTAAATTTTCACCTAATTTATTACACTTAATAAAGAAATAATTACTTTTTTTTATTCTTTTTGTTTGTTCCATACTTTTGTAATTTTTAATAAAATTTCACTTTTAACACCTTTTCAATTACATTTTCATAATGGCTGTAACCTATGATTGGTAAAAAATTAGGTTCTAAACTATCCCCCCAATAAAATGTCCTCTTTGGATTTTTTGGGTGAACTCTTTTTGCGAAAAATACATTCTTCAAATAATTTTCAAATTCTACTTGAACAGTAACAGGCAAACTTGTAAAATGATTCGTTTCTTTGAATTTTTGAATTATTCCATTTGAAATTTCATTTCTATCTCTTCCAGGTAATCCATTCCAACAATGAAGTTGAGAGAAATGATTTTTTAAATATAATTCGTATTCAGTTGCTTTTTGAGGCATTTCAAAAACAATAATTTTTGGATTCCCATAAATTATCTTTAGCATCAAATAGTCAACTCTACGATCATATTTCCCTGTCAATTTATCATTAAGTAGTGATGACTTTCTGATCCTATCACTTATTCCGCTTGTAGTTCCCCAGGAAAAAATTTCATCTCTTTCGTTCCAAATAATAAAATATACGTATTGACAACTTGATTTCTTAAATGATTTCCAATCTTCATTAATATTTATTAATTTAGAATCAACACAATTTTTTTTTAAGTATTCTAGCGAAAAATTTATTTTGTTCATAATGTAAATCGTCAGCAAAAAGTGTACTGATTTAAGTCAAAACTAAGAGAGTGTTTTCAAAATCCTTAAATTTGAATTATTATGAAAACACCAAGAAAGCAAACAACTGAAAATTACATTAAAGAGATTCGCAGAAACACTAG
>CAUPOP010000049.1:0-15772 GCA_963512955.1 uncultured Flavobacterium sp.
AATGCAATTGATGGTTTTTACTTAGAAACGTACGAATCATAATAGCATGATTAAAGTTTCCTTCAAAATCCATAAAACCAATTGCTCCACCATAAAAATTACGATTTGTTTTTTCGTAATCCTCAATCAGTTGCATCGCTCTGTGTTTAGGAGCGCCGCTTAAAGTTCCTGCCGGAAAAGTATCGGCTACAACTTGCATCGTAGAAGCTTTTTCATGCAAATGACCTGTTACCTTTGAAACTAAATGGATAACATGTGAAAAAAACTGAACTTCTCGGTACCGTTCTACATTTACATCATGCCCATTTCTGCTCAAATCATTTCGGGCTAAATCTACTAACATCACATGCTCACTGTTTTCTTTTTTATCTTCAGATAATTGTTTAGCCAGTACCGCATCTTTTTCATCATCGCCGGTGCGTTTGAAAGTTCCAGCGATAGGGTGGATTTCAGCTTTACGATTTTTCACAACGATTTGAGCTTCAGGTGAAGAACCAAATATCTTGAAATCACCATAATCAAAAAAGAATAAATATGGGGAAGGATTTATACTTCTCAAGGCACGGTATACATTGAATTCATCTCCTTTGAAGCCTTGCGTAAATCTTCGGGATAATACTAATTGAAATACATCTCCTCTAAAACAATGTTTTTTGGCCAAAGCCACATTGTGTTTGAATTCGTCGTCCGTCAAATTAGAAAAACCTTCTCCGTCTTTATGGAATTTATAAGAAGGAATGTTTCGGGATTGTAATAATTGTTCAATTTCGGCAATATTATTTCTTCCGTCTAAGCTGTGACAAAAAATATACGCTTCATTTTTGAAATGATTAATGGCGATTATATTTTGGTAAACAGCATAATATACATCTGGAATGGTATTGCTGTTTTCTTTTTTGGCAATGTTTACTTTTTCAAAATAACGAACCGCATCGTATGAAATGTAACCAAACAAACCATTATTGATGAATTTAAAATCATTTTTCTCAGATTTAAATTGGCCTGAAAACTCTTGAATTACTTCTGGAATATTGGTATTGGCATCAATAGAGATATTTTCGAAACTTCCGTCAGGAAATGTCTTTGAGATTGTTTCGTTTTCAATTTTAATGGAAGCTATCGGATTACAACAAATGTAAGAGAAGCTATTATCGTTTCCATGATAATCACTACTTTCAAGCAATAAGCTATTCGGGAATTTATCACGAATTTTAAAATACACACTCACAGGAGTGATGGTATCAGCAAGGATTTGCTTGTATTTTGTATTTAGTATAAAAGATTTCAATTTAGTATATAATTTAAAGTTGTGTACTTATTAATAAATGGAACAAAAAAAAAGACCTGTCGTGATGACAAGCCTTTTATATTTATAGTTTACTAATACTATAGGAGCTTTGTTCACGACGACTGACGTAAATTTTTCCACCACCAAGTATTGTTTGTAATTGTTTTCATGTTGTTTTTTGATTCAACAAATATATAAATGATATTCGATTATTCAAATATAAAAAACCGAAAAAAAATATATTTTTTTCGGTTTTTTGTTAAATTAAGGTCTTTAAACACCTGTTTTAAGATACCAATTCACTTTGATTTCTAAATACTAATTCGCCATCAAAAGCATCCAAAAGAATAATACTATCGGTTTTTATATGTCCAGCTAATATCTCTTTGGATAATTTATTCAAAACATCTCTTTGTATTACACGTTTTACTGGTCTTGCGCCAAATTGTGGATCATATCCTTTTTCAGATAGATAGGCAATTGCTTCCGGAGTTGCATCCATAGTAATGCCTTGTTGGGCAAGCATTTTAGTAACACTTTTTAATTGTAAACCTACAATTTGAGCAATGTTAGCATTAGTAAGCGGTGTAAACATTACAATTTCATCAATACGGTTGATAAACTCAGGTCGTACAGTTTGTTTCAATAAACCTAACACTTCTATTTTAGCAGCTTCGGTAGCGGCTTCAATTCCGCCTTTTAAATTTTCAAATTTTTCTTGAATAATCTGGCTTCCCATATTAGAAGTCATAATGATGATAGTGTTTTTGAAATCAGCCAAGCGCCCTTTGTTATCCGTCAAACGCCCTTCATCTAATACTTGTAATAAAATATTAAAAGTATCTGGATGCGCTTTTTCAATTTCGTCTAATAAAATAACAGAATATGGTTTTCTACGAACCGCTTCAGTCAGTTGTCCACCTTCATCATAGCCTACATATCCTGGAGGCGCACCAACTAATCGGCTTACACTGTGGCGTTCTTGGTATTCACTCATATCAATACGCGTCATTGCATTTTCATCGTCAAACAGGTATTCCGCTAATGCTTTGGCTAATTCTGTTTTTCCAACTCCAGTAGTTCCAAGGAATAAGAAGGTTCCCACCGGTTTTTTCATATCCTGCAATCCTGCACGGCTTCTACGTACAGCGTCACTCACCGCTTCAATAGCTTCTTCCTGACCTACAACTCGATGATGCAATTCATCTTCAAGTCTAAGTAGTTTTTCTCTTTCGCCCTGAAGCATTTTCACAACAGGTATTCCAGTCCATTTCGCGACTACTTCAGCAATATCTTCTCGGGTAACTTCTTCTTTTATCAAAGAAGTCCCAGATTGATTTTCTTGTAATTGTTTTAACAAAACATCTAATCGTTCTTGTGCTTCTTTAATTTTTCCATAACGAATTTCAGCTACTTTTCCATAGTCACCATCACGTTCTGCGCGTTCTGCTTCGTATTTGAAATCTTCAATCTCAGTTTTAACGGCTTGTATATTATCAACTACATCTTTTTCAGATTTCCATTTGGCATAAATCTCATTTCGATCTTCTTTAAGATTCGCTAAATCTAGTCCTAAAACTTTGAGTTTACTTTCGTCTTTTTCTCTTTTGATAGCTTCTATTTCGATTTCCAATTGCATTATTTTTCGATCCAAAACATCTAATTCTTCTGGTTTTGAATTGATTTCCATACGCAATTTTGATGCCGCTTCATCCATTAAATCAATAGCTTTATCAGGAAGAAAACGATTGGTAATATAACGTTGTGACAATTCAACAGCAGCAATAATAGCTTCATCTTTGATTTGAACTTTATGGTGTGTTTCATATTTTTCTTTGATACCACGCAGAATAGAAACAGCACTTTCTGTATCAGGTTCTTCCACCATTACTTTTTGGAAACGTCTTTCTAGTGCTTTGTCTTTTTCAAAATATTTTTGGTATTCATCTAATGTGGTTGCACCAATAGCGCGCAATTCACCACGAGCCAAAGCTGGTTTTAAGATATTTGCAGCATCCATAGCGCCTTCGCCACCACCAGCGCCAACTAATGTATGGATTTCATCAATGAATAGGACAATATCACCTTCTGCAGAAGTTACTTCTTTGACTACTGATTTCAGACGTTCTTCAAATTCCCCTTTGTATTTTGCACCAGCAATCAAAGCACCCATATCTAGAGAAAAAACAATTTTGTCCTTTAGATTTTCGGGAACGTCACCATCAACAATACGATGCGCTAAACCTTCGGCAATGGCAGTTTTACCAACACCAGGTTCTCCAACAAGCATTGGATTATTTTTGGTTCTTCGGGTAAGAATTTGAAGTACCCGACGAATCTCTTCGTCACGACCAATAACAGGATCTAGTTTTCCGGTTCTGGCTAACTCGTTAAGATTTTTAGCATATTTGTTCAAAGAATTATAGGTTTCTTCGGCTGATGCAGAAGTTACTCTTTCTCCTTTTCTCAATTCGTCAATAGCGGCTTTAAGTCCTTTTTCGGTTACGCCTTGATCTTTTAATATTTGTGCAACTTTACTTTTTGAAGCAAAAATAGCCAGAATTAAATGTTCGATAGAAACAAACTCATCGTTCATTTTTTTTGCAATAATCTCCGCTTCATTTAAGGTAGTGTTTGCAGTACGGGAAAGCATTATTTCGCCACCAGAAACTTTCGGGAAACTTTGTATAGTGCTATCCAATACTTGTTCAAATAAAGGCACATTTACATTTAGTTTTTTTAATATAAAAGGAGCAACATTTTCATCAACTTCAAAAATAGCTTTGAAAATATGTTCATTTTCTATTTGTTGCTGTCCAAAACTCTGAGCCAATTGCTGGGAGTGTTGAATAGCTTCTTGCGATTTGATTGTAAATTTATTGATGTTCATGATTATAGTTTTTAAGATTATTATTTAGGTTTAAATAACTAACTTTGCTAACCAGTAAGCAATTCATATTCCATACTTTAAAGTTACGACAAAATGACTGGAATTGAAAGCTTTACAATTAAAAAAACAAACAAAAACAAGACAAATGAGCATGTTTAATTCTTTTTTTGGCAATTCTGAAAAGCCAAATGATTCTAAGAGCAATATAAATTGGATTGATTTGACAGACTTAGGTCAACTGAATCAAATTATTCAAGATTCTGCTGAAAAACCAGTTGTTGTATTTAAGCATAGTACGCGTTGTAGTGTGAGCAGAATGGCTTTAAAACAATTTGAAAATGAATTTAATTTGATGGATGAAGTTGACACTTATTTTCTAGACTTAATTTCTTATCGCGATATTTCAAATGAAATTGCAAGCAGATTTCAGGTTGTGCATCAATCGCCACAATTAGTATTGATTAAGGATGGTAAATCGATTTATGATGCATCTCATAGTGATATAGATGCTTTAGAATTAAAAGATAAATTTTAAAACATAAAGTTATATTTTTTCAATTTTTAATAAAAAAAACAGACGCTGGATTAATTTAGTGTCTGTTTTTAATTTTTGTAAAGTATTGTTTTATTTGTATTTATTATTAAACTTAATAAGCTCTATTGATTTTATAGATTAATTTAAAATAGTTACTTCCTACAATTGGTACACCTTCTGTACTAGCTCTGTTCTGCCAGTTATTATTGTCGTATTTTCCGTGAATATCTATTCTTGGCAATGCATTGAATAAGTATTCTAAAGCTATTTTGTCAGACAAACTAATGCGTAACGCTAAGTTTGCACCTAAAGATAAATGAGAACTTGCTTGTTCGTATGAAAGCCCTCCTCCCCAGGTTCCCCATCTATTTATAATAGTTGGTTCTGCTGATGGGATAAACACAAATTTTAATTCTTTGCTGCCTATGTTGAGGTATAATGGGAAATGGTATCCAATTCCTACAGTGTTTTTGCTAAATTGTACTCTTTGAAAACGTTCGTAACCAATGTTGACTTCAATGTTATTTGAAACTAAAGAAAATTGAAGAAAATAATCTAGCGCACTTTTATTGTCGGTAGGATAACTTCCAACAAGTAAATTTTTAATATCAACCGCTGCTGAAAATGCTACATAATGTTCTTTGTCATTCTGGGCAAATGTTTTAGTTGAAAGAGTTATTAATAGTATTAAAACTAATTTTTTCATGATCTGGGGTAGATTTCAGTTTTTTTTCAGGAGCACAATTATTTTTCATTTTATATTTAAATATTTTTAATACTATGTTTTTTGTAGGTTATAAAAATTTGTACAGTAATATCTAAATTGAAATATAATTTAAAGAGCGCTAATTTTATTTTTTTTCTCAAATTAAAGATAATAAATATAAATTGATTTAAACATGATATTTATGTCTTTAATCGAGTTTTATTGAATAAAAACACAAATTTTGTTTTTTATATTAAAAAAATATAATTTTTATTAGCCTTTTCGTTTAAATACAATAAAGATAAATGATTCGTTGACGTCTTGTGTTTTTGGAGAAATAATAAAAACAAAACAATTGTTTTTTTAGATGATATTAATTGCTTTTTTCAACAATGGTTTTGATTAAATCTTCTTTTGAAACAACACCAGATTGTCTCCATAATTGTTTCCCGTTCTGAAATAAAATCATAGTAGGAACGCCCCGAACTTGGTATTGAGATGCGATGAGCTGATTTTTGTCAACATCAATTTTTATGATTGAAACACGATCGCCTAAACTATCTTTTACTTGTTTTAGTATTGGACTTAACATTTGGCAAGGACCGCACCAAGTGGCAAAAAAATCAACTAAAACTGGTTTTTCTGATTTTATAATTTGATTAAAGTTATTCATTTTTTCTATATTTTTTGTTTGGTAAAGCACAACCATTTGCACCACAACCAAAGTTAAAAATTACTTGAAACAGGAAAAATAAACCAAATCCAACGAACATCCATTCCTTTAAAATGTACGCTTGGCTAAAAAGAAATAAAGCAAAAGCCAAACGAATCCATCGCATAATATGCCAATTTTTCAACAACAATTCTTTCATGTTAGGCATTGATTTTGTTTATCTTATATTTTTGATCATAAGAAATAACTTGCTGTAAATCACTTAAGTCAATTTCTTTTTCACTAACAATCAATAGCTCTGAAAAGCTTGTATTCATACTCACATTGAATACACCATTTAAATCTGAAATCAATTTTGTAATACTGTCTAAACAACCGCTACAAGTAATTCCTTCAAATTCATAAAGAGTAACCACTGATTTTGGGTTTTTCATTAATTCAATAAAAAGTTCAGCATTAGCTCTTGGTGCAATTGAATTTTTACAAATTTCCATACTTGTTACATAAAAAGCATCTTTAAATAGCGAAATGTATTCTTCTTTACTTCCTCCAAAAGGTGGGCTGATTTCAAAAATTTTATTAAATAGTAAGCCAACAATTTTTCCAGAATCTCTTAAAAGCTGATGCATTTTCCAAACGTATTTTTGACGCATAGTTGGAGGTAATGCACAGAAAAATGTTTGTTCAATAATCAAATCATAATTGCCTTTATGTTCAAAAAAATCACCTAAAATCACTTTAATATTTGGATTACCAGCAAATTTTGTTTTTAGATTATCTACTAAAGTAGGAGCAATATCAATAACGGTAACGTTTGTAAATCCTTGTTCAATTAAGTATTCAGCTTCATAAGAATTACCGCAACCCGGAATCAGTATAGCGTAACTTTTATTTTCTAAAGAGTCAATAAAAAGTTTGATTGGAGGTGAGATTTGTCCTAAGTCCCAACCAGTTGTTTTAGTTTTGTATTGCGTATCCCAATAGTTTTGATCCAAAGGATTTTCATTTGAAGCTACACAGCATTCTTTATCATTCATTATTTAATTTTTTTTTCGTGTTGAAATTCCAAAAGGCAAATACAATGGGCAAAAATTAATAAAACTCGTTAGCAACAAAATGACTGCAAATGCGCCTAAAATAATTGCTATTGTCCCATTAATTGTATCTGTATAATATAAAACAGCAATTACAATTGCTAAAACTATACGAACAATTTTGTCTGATAAACCTATATTTTTTTTCATAATATATTGGAATTATTGGGTTACTTATTTTAAAATTTTACTTTGGCAAACAAAATTTGTTTTAGGAATATTCGTCTTTGCAATTGCATTAAAGCCACCTTCAATTTCTGTGAAATTTCTAAAACCTCTAGCTTCAAGAATTGAAGCTGCAATCATACTGCGATAACCACCAGCACAATGCAAGTAAAAATGTTCTTTCGGATTTATATCTTTTATCCAATCATTGATGTTAGCCAAGGGTTTATTATAAGCTTCTTCAACGTGTTCAGCACAATATTCACTTTCTTTTCGGATGTCAATTATTTTACTTTCACCAATTTTGATTTCATTAGAAAACTGTTCTGCGGTAATTCGGTTTATGATGTCAATTTCTTGTCCCGCTTTTTGCCAAGCTTCGAAACCACCGTCTAAATGCCCAATCAAATTATCAAATCCTACGCGGCTTAATCTAGTTACCGTTTCTTCTTCACGTCCAATTTCTGAAACTAAAATTATAGGCTGGTTCACATCAGCAACCAAAGCTCCAACCCAAGGCGCAAAATCGCCGTCAATTCCGATATTTATAGATTGAGGAATAAATCCTTTGCTGAAAACAGTATTTTTTCGAGTATCCAAAATTAATGCACCTGAATCAGCGGTAATTTTTTCGAAATCAGTAACTTTTATTGCTCTCATTCCGTGGTTTAAAACAGTCTCAAAACTTTCATATCCCTTTTTATTCATGGCCACATTCATACCAAAATAAGCTGGCGGAGGCAATAAACCTTCTGTTACTTCGGTCACAAATTCAGATTCGGTCATATTAGCTCTCAAGGCGTAATTAGTTGCTTTCTGATTCCCGATGGTTGAGACGGTTTCCTTGCTCATATTTTTTCCGCAAGCGCTTCCTGCTCCATGTGCTGGATATACAATAACATCATCAGGAAGAGTCATTATTTTATTTCTTAAAGAATGGTATAAAGTAGCCGCTAACTCTTCTTTAGTCATTGAAGCTGCTTTTTGAGCCAAATCAGGTCTTCCTACATCACCAATAAACAATGTGTCACCGGAGAAAATTGCATGCTCTTTGCCTTTTTCGTCTACCAATAGATAAGTTGTACTTTCCATAGTATGACCTGGGGTATGCAGTACTTTTAGTTTGATTTTACCAATTTCAAATACTTGATTATCTTCGGCAACAATAGCTTTAAATTCGGGTTTAGCAGTTGGTCCATACACAATTTTAGCATTTGTTTTTTTACTTAAATCAATGTGACCAGAAACAAAATCAGCATGAAAATGTGTTTCAAAAATATATTTTAATTTTACTTTATCGCGTTCCAACCGATCTAAATAAGGCTGCACTTCACGAAGTGGGTCAATAATTACAGCCTCGCCATCTGAAGTGATATAATATGCACCTTGTGCTAAACAACCAGTATATATTTGTTCTATCTGCATGATTTTTTGCTTTTTAATTTTGAGAGATAAAGATAATTTGGTTTTTTTTATAAATACTTTAATACTAGTTACTTAATGCATCTAATTTAAGAAAATTTCTTTAGAAATTATATAGATTCCCATTATTAAAACAAACCAACCAAATATAGGTTTGAGTTTGTTTCCGTCTATTTTCTTTGAAAGTTTAGTTCCTATAATCATTCCAATAAATGCAAAACAAGAAATGGTAAGTAAAAAAGAATAATTAATTGGTGTTCCAATGTACAAATCTCCTCCAAAACCGATGCTTGAGTTTATAAAGATGATGAGTAGTGAAGTTCCCACAGCTTGTTTCATAGGTAAATTAGCAAAGAAAAGCAAAGCTGGAATTATTAAAAATCCACCTCCAGCACCTAGAAAACCAGTTACGATTCCTACAATGAAACCTATTATAGAGAGTTGAAGATAATTTGTTTTTATAAGTTTAAGCTTTGGACTTGTTTTTCTAATCATAGAAATTGCTGAGGTTATCATGAGTATTGAAAAAATAACCATAATCATGAAATTTTTTGAAACTTGAAAATTCGCAATTGAAAAGAGTGTTTCTGTAATTTTAGGAAAAATGACTTCTCGAATAATCAAAATTGAAAAAACAGAAGGAATGGCAAAATAAAGCGCCGATTTAATTTTTAAATTTCCCATTTTATAATGGCTTAAACAGCCAAACAATGAGGTAGAACCTACTATAAATAAAGAATAACTTGTAGCTAGTTCAGGCTCTACTTTGAATAAATAAACTAAAATAGGAATGGTCAGAATAGATCCACCACCTCCAACAAGTCCAAGTGAAAGTCCAATAATTATAGAAGCAAAATAGCCTAAATATTCCATCTGTTTAAAATTTACTGCAAAGATCAGCTGTGAAAAAATAAAACACAGTAACTTTTATCACACTAGCATTTTACTATTTTAACAGTTCGATATGATTGCGGTGTAATTTAAGTAGATTGCGTTGTTCCATTTTTTTTAGTAAACGGGATATAACTTCTCTAGATGTATTCAATTCTGATGCAATTTCTTGATGAGATAATTTCAAATCTTTACATCCACAAGCGTCTTTATGGCGTTTTAGATAAAATTCTAAACGTTCATCCATCGCTCTAAATGCTATACTGTCAATTACTTCTAGCACTTCTTCAAAACGACTGCGGTAGGTGTGGATTACAAATTCATACCAGCTGCGGTGTTTCATCATCCAAATATCCATTAAGGATAAAGGAACCATTATTAATTCGGCGTCTTCAACTACTTTTGCCATAATTTGGCTTTTTTCATTTTTAGTAGCACATACCATTGAAATTGCGCAAGCTTGACCTGGCTGTAAATAATACATGAAAAATTCTCCGCCATCTTCGCCTTCACGATATACTTTGATTTGACCTTTAGTAACTAAAACGGTATTTTTTATATATTGACCTGTTCGCATGATTGTACTACCAGATTCAAAAGATTTTATGGAGTCATTTGCTTCAATATCAGCAATTAATTCGTTAGAAAAAGAAGGGAATATTTTCTTTATTTGACTGTGCATTTTGATAGTCTTTGATAGGGTTGAATTTTAAATAAATCAGTGTAAAAGTACGGTAAATTTTATTAGTTTATTTGATTTTTTTAATGAATGAATTAGTAGAAAACATGAATTAAAAATAGTTTAGACAATAAATATTAGGTATTTATTGATTTATTTTGAAGGTTATTTACCAAATTCGTAATTTGGTGATAATTACGATTATGCGAAAACGTTTTCTTTGAAATATTATCTAATTAACAAAATCGGGCTGTATTGTTAGGCAAAAACATTGTATTTTTACAAAAAAAATAGACTATGAATTTAACACAAGAAGATTGGATTTCTCAATACGAGGCCGATGAAAATTCGGTAATACTTGATGTGAGAACTGAAGATGAATATAATGATGGGATTATAGAAAATGCCATAAATATTGATATTCATATGGGTCAAGGTTTTATTAGTGAATTAGAATCATTGGATAAAAATAAAAATTATTACGTGTATTGCCGTTCTGGAGCAAGAAGTGCTAAAGCGTGCGAAATCATGAATGAATTAGGTTTTAAAAACGCCTATAATTTGTTAGGTGGGATTATAGAATGGAATGGAGATATTGTTGCTCCTTAAAAGACAATCGTAACATCCGAGCTTAATTATTTGAAAAATATAAAATATTAAAATGAATACAATACCTCAAGAATATCAAATTAACGATTTACTTATTCAAGATACTTATTTAGTAAACGGAGAATTGAAAAAATGGACTGGAGAAACTACGCCTGTATTTTCTACTATCTCTTCAACAGAAAATTATCAGCCCACTTTATTAGGTTCAATTCCTTTTATGGGAGAAGCGGAAGCTCTTGAAGCTGTTGCTGCTGCCGATGCTGCGTTTAAAAACGGACAAGGTTTATGGCCAACTATGAAAGTAGTAGACCGTATTAAATGTATGGAGAATTTTGTAACTCAAATGAAAACAACTCGTGCAGAAGTAGTAAAACTATTGATGTGGGAAATTGGAAAATCATTAGGAGATTCAGAAAAAGAATTTGATAGAACTGTAGAATATATTTATGATACTATCGAAAGTTTAAAAGAATTAAACAGTCGTAGTGCTCATTTTTCTAAAGTTCAAGGAATACATGCGATGGTTCGTAGAGGACCTCTAGGTGTTGTATTGTGTTTAGGACCATACAATTATCCATTGAATGAAACATTTTCGTTGCTTATTCCAGCGTTGATTATGGGTAATCCTGTGATTTTCAAACCAGCTAAACACGGAGTTTTATTGATTTCTCCTTTATTAGAAGCTTTCAGAAGCAGTTTCCCAAAAGGAGCTATTAATATCTTGTATGGTAGAGGTCGTGAAGTAGCTTCGCCAGTTATGAAATCAGGAAAAGTTGATATTTTAGCTTTGATTGGAAATAGTAAATCAGCTATTGCATTACAAGATCAACACCCTAACAAAAACAGATTGCGTTTAGTTTTAGGATTAGAAGCAAAAAATCCAGCTATTATTTTACCAGATGCTGATTTAGATTTGGCTATCCAAGAATGTATTGCAGGGTCTTTATCTTTTAATGGACAACGTTGTACTGCATTGAAAATTTTATACGTACACGAATCTATTGCTGAAGAATTTAACAAGCGTTTTGCAGCTAAAGTAGATGCTTTAGCATACGGAAATCCATGGGAAAAAGGAGTGATGCTTACTCCATTACCAGAAAAAGAGAAACCAGCTTACATACAAGAATTAATTGATGATGCTACAAGTAAAGGAGCAAAAGTGATTAATGCAAAAGGGGGACAACATTCTGATAATTTTATCTTCCCAGCAGTTTTGTTTCCTATAAATAAAGACATGCGTGTGTATCATGAAGAGCAATTTGGACCAGTTGTACCTGTTTTAACTTTCAAAGATATTCAAGAGCCTTTGAATGATATGGCAGAGTCAAATTATGGTCAACAAGTGAGTTTGTTTGGTAAAGACATCAAAACTATCGCTCCACTTATTGATACATTGGTAAACTTAGTTTGTAGAGTTAACTTAAACAGTTCTTGTCAAAGAGGACCTGATGTATTCCCTTTCACAGGAAGAAAAGATTCTGCTGTAGGAACATTGAGTATTCATGATGCTTTGCGTTCTTTCTCTATCAGAACTTTTGTAGCTTCTAAGGATAATGAATACAATAATAACATTCTACAGGAATTGTTAAATAGTAAAGAATCAAATTTCATTAACACCGATTATATTTTGTAATTCAGGTTTTAATTTAAAATAAATAGCCGCCTTTTTCAAATGAAATAGGCGGTTTTTTTGTGTTCTAATCTTTGAAGGAAGGATATTCTGTCGTTGTTTTTTAAATTATAGGTAATATTTTTGTAATCAAAAGTAAAACGTATCAGTCAGTTGCTTTAGAGTTGAGCTATGATTATCCAATGCTATATATTTGTATGGTTAGTTCTTTTAAATATAAAAAAGATTAAAGAATAAAGCCGAATTATTTAGATAATTATGAAACAATTCTATACGCTTATTTTTATTTTAATAATTTCAGTTAATACATTAATTGCTAACAATAATTATTTAGCGGTAGAGAAAATAAAATCGGGTGCTTTTGTATTGCCAACGGCTACTATAACAACTAGTAATTCTGCTGTTTGTATTAATGAAACTCAGCCAATAGTAACTTTTACCGGAAGTGGAGGCGTTGCACCTTATACGTTTACTTACAAAATTAATGGTGGACCAGATATAATTACTTCCCAATCTATTGGAAATAGTGTAACATTGAATGCGCCAACTAATGTAGTAGGGAGTTTTGAATATAAATTAGTAAGTGTTAAGGATAGTTCTGGAGCTACTCAGTCTCAAACAAGTTCTACTACTATAACGGTTTCCTCTTTACCAGTTGTGAATTTTACATTTACGAATGATAATTCTTGTTCAGGAACTGCAGTTCAGTTTAATTCTAATGTCACTGATTCAGGAACTTATACTTATGCTTGGGATTTTGGAGATGGAAGTACTTCTGTATTACAAAATCCTTCTTATGTTTTTAATAATACAAATGGAAACACAACGCAATCATTTAATGTAACTTTAAAAATAACTAATGCTAATGGTTGTGTAAATTCAATAACTAAATCTATTTCTATAAAAAGTCCGGGTGCTACTTTAAATTCAAATGTAGATTCTGATGTCTTTAATGGCTTTCCAATTTTTAAAGTATGTACGAATGATATTTCTCAAATTAATTTTATAAATACTTCAATTACGAGTTCCACAGATACAAATTATGATATTGATTGGGGGGATTCAACACCTAATTTTACAGCAACAACATTTTCAACGACTTCTCACACATATTCTGTTGGGCTATGGACCTTAACTTATACTGTCACAGGTCAAGATGGATGTGTAATAACTAGAACATATAAGGTATTTGTAGGTAATAATCCAGCAGTAGGTATAGGTAATCCGGGTAATACTAATATATGTATATCATCACCACTTACATTTCCAATTACTGGAACAGAAAATAATCCACCTGGAACAATTTATACAGTCACATTTAATGATGGTTCAGTCCCAACCACCTTTAATCATCCACCACCAGCTAGTATTACTCATACATTTTTGAAGTCTTCTTGCGGAGTTACGAGTAGTGGTCAGCAAAATTCATTTTCTGCAACGATTAAAGCGTCTAATCCTTGTGATGTATCTTTTGGATCTGTTATCCCAATTCGTGTTTCAGAACCTCCTGTAGCAAATTTTATATTGCCTCAAGATAAGGTTTGTATAAATACTCAAGTATGTTTTACAGATTCATCAACAGGAGGAGCAACTGCAACAAATTCATCTTGTGTAAATCCCAAAATAGTTTGGTTAATTTCTCCTTCAACTGGATACACATTAAATAGTGGGACGTTAGGGAGTGATAATAATGGTTCTGAAAATACGAGTACATGGACTTTTGGGACAAATTCGATATGTCCAGTTTTTAGTGTACCAGGAACCTATACAATTACAATGAAAACTGGAAATTCATGTTATATTGATGAAATAGTAAAAACAATTTGTGTTGAAAGTCCACCAGATCCCCAATTCACCTTAAGTACTAATTATGGTTGCGGCCCATTATCAGTTAGTACAACTAATACAACTATTACCACAAATTCTTGTAATACAACTTATTTATGGAATGTTACTTATACGGCAGCTAATTGCGGGACAACGTCTTCACATAATTATGTAAATGGTTCAAGTATATCTGCTAGTCCAGTTTTTAATTTTGTAAATCCAGGAATATATTCGGTTACATTAACGGCTACTAATTCCTGTGGTTCTTTTACATCAGCAGCTCAAACGGTAACGGTAAAGCAACCTCCAACGGTAGTTTTAAGTATTATTGGTGCTAATTGTGTTAATTCCCCAATTACTCTATCGGCTTTAGTTAATAGTTGTTCTACAACACCAAACTCGGCATTAGAGTATTTATGGACTTTTGATGGTGGTACTCCATCTACTTCAACAAGTGTTACACCTCCAATGGTTAGTTATACTATACCTGGTAATTATTCTATTAAATTAGATGTTAAAAACGAGTGCGGAACTACTTCTGCAACGAGTAATACATTTACCATTAATCCAAGACCTATTATACAAAATGAAACTAAATCTATTTGTAATAGCTCTTCATTCATAATAACTCCGTCAGTTTTAACAACAGGAAATGTGATCCCTTCTGGGACTACCTATTCTTGGGGAGCACCAGTTGTTACAGGCGGAATTACAGGCGGACAATCAGGAACAAATCAGACAATAATAAATGGTACATTAACAAATCCAACCAATGCTGTTCAGACTGCAACTTATACAGTTACGCCATCTAGCGGAGGATGTACAGGAATGCCTTTTACGATACAAATCAATGTTAGTGCACAAATAGTAATTGCGACATCGCAAACAAATGTTAGTTGTTTTGGCGATAGTGATGGAACTGCAACTGCTTCTGCAATAGGAGGAACTGGCCTTTATTCATATTCTTGGAACACAATTCCAGTTCAAACCGCAGCTAAAGCTACAGGACTTTCAGTAGGAACATATACGGTAACCGTTACCGATGCTAGTAGTTGTACAAAATCTCAAACGATTTCTATTACACAACCGATAGTTTTGGATGCATCAATAAGTTTAAAAACTGATGTAAGTTGTTTTGGTGGTTCTAATGGAAGTGCTACAGTTTTGGCAACAGGCGGAACAGCTCCTTATTTATATTCTTGGAATACAAATCCAGTTCAATCTTCGGCTACAGCCAATGGGTTAGTAGCAGGAACTTACATCGTTACTATTACAGATGGTAAAGGGTGTTCAAAAACAGAGTCTGTTACTATAACTCAGCCATTAGCAGCCTTAAGTGCTACAAGTTCACAAACTGATGTGA
>CAUPOP010000050.1:0-14662 GCA_963512955.1 uncultured Flavobacterium sp.
CGTGAGAAACGTTATTTCCTACCATCGCTCTTTTACCTGTAAGGTCACAAACTCTTGACATTATACTTATCTTTTATCGTTATTCAAAATCAGGGTGCAAAGAAAAGAAAAATAAACGGATGAAGCAAAAAAATTATGATAGATTTTTTAAAATTTCTTTCTGTAGGATTTCCAAACTCTTAATCACCGCTCTATCTATCACTTTTTCACGGGGTTGACCAAAATTAAATTCTTCAACAATTACTTCATTTGGTGTTGCCAATGCTATAAAAACGGACCCTACCTCTGCATTTGTATCTCCTTTTGTTGGACCTGCATTTCCAGTTGTAGCAATAGCATAATCTGAATTCATCATTTTTTTTACATTCAAAGCCATAGCCGAAGCTACTTCTGCACTGACTACTGAGTGCTTATTAATTAGCGCTTCAGGAACACCTAAAACATTAATTTTCACCTCTGTTGCGTACGAAACTACACTTCCTTTAAAATAATTTGAAGCTCCTGGAACTGATGTTATTACTTCAGCGATTTTACCTCCTGTACAACTTTCTGCAGTAGCAATCGTTTTATTTTGATTTTTCAAAATTCTTCCTACTACAACTTCTAATGTTTCATCTTCATCAAAACCTACTATAATATCATGAATAATAGCGTCTAATGACTTTATATTCTCTTCTATTCCTGCCTCTAGTTTTTCTTTATCAATCCCACGCGCAGTAAGCCTTAAACAAACTCTCCCAGGCGCAGGCAAATAAGCCAGTTTAATAAAATCTGGCAGCTTATTTTCCCATTGTTCAATACGTTCTGCAACCATACTTTCACCTTGTCCGTAGGTAAGAATGGTTTTGTGAAGAATATAAGGCCGCTTGTATTCCCGAACTACTTTAGGGATTATCTGATTGTCAACCAGATATTTCATCTCAAAAGGAACTCCTGGAAGTGAAATAAATACGGTATTCCCTTTTTTCATCCACATACCCGGAGCAGTACCTACTTGATTATGAAGTACGGTACATTTTGACGGAACAAGTGCTTGATCTTTATTTATTTGTGTGATGGTGCGTTTATAAAAACCTTCTATAAGTTGCGTAACATGAGCAAGTACATCTTGATCAACTACTAATTCATCTTCAAAATAATCACAAAATGTTTTTTTAGTAATATCGTCTTTCGTTGGACCTAAACCTCCAGTAATAACAACTAAATCAACTGTGTTTTGAAGCGCGACAAAAGTATCCAAAATGTGTTCCTTATTGTCACTTATAGAAATCATCTCCTTGGTTTCAATTCCTATTTTATCCAATGCTTTTGCAATATAGCCTGAATTTGTATCGACGATCTGTCCTATTAGAATTTCGTCTCCAATAGTAATTATAGTTGCCTTCATTTTTATGGGATAAGGTTCAGTATTCAAAAAAGTTAACACTAAGACACGAGAAAACAGCATCCAAAATTATATTTTGGATTTTTAAACACAACTAAAAAAATTGAGAATTATCGAGAAATAAAAACTATAAATCGAAATCTTTTTTGATTTCCTTAATAGCTTCTTTTACTTGACTCTTGATACTTTTGTAAGTTTCCATGATATCTTTTTTGTTGCCTTCGATTTTTGTCCAAGCCTCAACTTGGAGAATTTCTTCAAAAGCTACATTCATACCCATCAAATCCAAACTTGGTTTGATTTTATGAGCAAAAGCATAAGCATGTTTATGGTCTTTCTTTTTAATTCCTTCTTTGACTTGCGCCAAATCCTCTGGAACTTCGGTTACAAACAATGTTAGAATTTCTTTTACAAATTCTGGATCGTTATCTGAAAGTGCGTACACTTTGGAAAGGTTGTATTTTAAAGCCATTATTTTACTTGTATTCTAAATAGTTTCTGTCCTTCTAAGTATCCTTCTAAAACATCATTGGGTTTTACTGCCGCAACTCCTTCCGGGGTTCCTGTAAAAATAATATCTCCTATTTTTAATGTAAAAAACTGAGAAACATATGAAATAAGCTCGTCAATTTTCCACAACATAAAACTTGAATTGCTTTTTTGAACTGTGGTATTATTAGTTTTCAATTCAAATGTAATATTTTCTAATGAACTAAATTGATTTTTTGGTAAAAATTCTCCAATGACTGCTGAACCATCGAATGCTTTAGCTTTTTCCCAAGGCAATCCTTTGTTCTTTAATTTTTCTTGCAAGTCTCGAGCCGTAAAATCAATCCCAACACTAATTTCATCATAATATTTATTTGCAAATTCAGGCTCTATATACTTCCCAACTTTACTTATTTTTACGATTATTTCTATTTCATGATGAACATCTTCTGAAAATTCAGGAATTACAAACGGATGCTGCTTCAATAAAATAGCAGAATCTGGCTTCATAAAAACCACTGGTTCAGTAGGCCTTTCGTTTTGTAACTCTTCTATATGATTGGTGTAATTTCTACCGATACAGATTATTTTCATGCTTTTTAAATAAGAAAATTAGCTTAATTTATTGTTTAGTTTTCTAAGTTTAATCGCTGTCAAAACCTTTTTAGTATATAAAGGAAAATCAGCATTTTGTATCCAACTAAAATAACCCGGCTCCGTTTCTAAAATTTTATCCACTTTCATGCCTTTATGTTTTCCAAAAGTGAAAATTTCCTCATCATCTTTATCAAAAGCTATCATTCCGGCGAAATCCGCAATTTTTTTCCTTGTTGTAAATTCAGATAATAATCTCATGTCATTTTCCAACTCTGGATATTTTTCTAACTGAGCTTTTAATATTTCATAAGTAGCCATCGTATCTGCTTCTGCTGAATGCGCATTTTCAAGATTTTGACCACAGTAAAATTTCAATGCAGCGCTCAAAGTACGTTCTTCCATTTTATGAAAAATAGTTTGAACGTCTACAGAAACTCTGTTTTTCATATCAAAATCAACTCCTGCACGAAGTAATTCTTCCGCTAACAATGGAATATCAAAACGATCTGAATTAAAACCTGCTAAATCACTATCCTTAATCATAGCATAAACCTGAGACGCTAATTCATTAAAAGTAGGTTCATTTGCAACTTTTTCGTCACTTATTCCGTGAATTGCTGTTGATTGTGGTGGAATTGGAATAGTAGGATTTACTAACCAAGTTTTACTTTCTTTGTTTCCATTTGGAAAAACTTTGAATATTGATATTTCTACTATTCTATCTTTTCCAATATCAATTCCTGTTGTTTCAAGATCAAAAAAGCAAATTGGTTTGTTGAGTTTCAGTTCCATTTTAAATTTTAATAAGATTACAAATATATAGATTTGGTTTTATTTCATTTAAAGTTTAAAGTATAAAGTTCCAGAAAACCTCAAAAAAAGAAAACCCGATTGATTTTCAAAAATCAATCGGGTTTTTATTGTAATTATAAACTTTTAAACATCTCGATTCACGTCAAAAGCCTCTAAATATTCAGCTACTCTCTTTACAAAACTGCCTCCTAAAGCTCCATCAACAACGCGATGATCGTAACTATGAGATAAGAACATTTTTTGACGGATACCTATAAAATCTCCCTCTGGAGTTTCAATAACAGCGGGCATTTTACGAATAGCTCCAAGAGCTAAAATCCCTACTTGTGGCTGATTGATAATTGGCGTTCCAAAAACACTGCCAAAAGTCCCCACATTAGTTACCGTATAGGTTCCTCCTTGTGTATCGTCTGGTTTAAGTTTACCCATTTTGGCACGGTTTCCTAAATCATTAACTGCTTTTGCCATTCCAACCAAATTCAGTTGATCAGCATTTCTAATAACTGGTACAATTAAGTTTCCATTTGGCAAAGCAGCTGCCATTCCCAAATTGATATTTTTCTTTTTAATAATATAATCTCCTTCAACAGAAATATTCATTCCTGGAAAATCTTTTAGGGCTTTTGCAACTGCTTCCATAAATATAGGAGTGTACGTCAACTTTTCGCCTTCACGCTTTTCGAATGAAACTTTGTGTTTTTCTCTCCATTTTACAATATTCGTCACATCAACTTCTATAAAAGACTGAACATGTGCTGATGTTTGAATTGAAGCTACCATGTAACCAGAAATCAGCTTGCGCATTCTGTCCATTTCTATCATTTCATCACCACCACTTATAGATACTGGAGCTGCCGTTTGACTAACAGGCGTTACAGATTCAATCACTTTTGGCGATTCAACCGATTTTCCTGAGTTAACTAAAGTTTGGCTTCCTCTATTTTGAACATATTCTAAAATATCATTTTTAGTAACTCTTCCTTCTTTACCGGTTCCTAAAATTGATTCTAATTCCGCCAAAGAAACTCCTTCTTCTTTTGCAATATTTTTTACTAATGGTGATAAGAATTTTTCCGATTCAGCAAAGTTTACTGGAGCGGCAACACTTTCTTTTACTGAAGCAACTGATTTTTCAATTACATCAACTTCAACAGGAGCAGCTTCCTGACTTGGAGCAGCTTCCTGACCATCTCCTTCGGTTTCAATAATAGCAATAGTTTGACCTACTTGAACTAAATCATCTTTTCCAAACAATTGTTCTACTAAAACACCTGAAACTTCACTAGGAACTTCGCTATCAACTTTATCTGTAGCAATTTCAAGTACCGCTTCATCCGCTTCAATTTTGTCACCAACTTGTTTCAACCAATTTGTGATGGTTGCTTCTGCAACACTTTCTCCCATCTTAGGAAGTTTTAATTCAAATCTTGCCATATTGTTAACCTAAAAGGTGTTTTTGATTTTCTGTTTGCGAAATTACTAAATATTTTGCACACAAATTAAATTTAATGCAATTTATTAATCAATTTGAATAATCTCTCCTCTATCATTGCTAGAATTACTTCCAATTAAAAAATTAGTATTTTTAGGTACTATCTTAAAAGTAATTCCCATGCTTTGTGGCTTCTTTTTTAAAATTTCTAAAACCGATATAATTTCTTTAAAAGAAAGGAATTCATTATCTAAAATAATTTCCGTTTTGGAACTAAAATTAAACAAGGACGAAATTACCATTTTTTCTGTTTTCAAGTCGTGAAATGATACTTTTTTTTGAAAAATCAAAGCCAATTTATCCGCTAAATCTTTATTAGCCGAACAAAGAAGATATTGCTTAGGGGAAATCTTGATTCTAGAATGTCCTTGAAACATTTTTATAAAAGAAAAGAAAACTATTCCTATTTGCATAAAAAACGAAAATAAAACGGATCCCGAACCATTGCCTCTAAAATGCTTTTTGTAGAAAAGCTGCATAGCCTCTTGAAAACGTCTTATATACACATCATCCTTAAGTGTGCTTTCTCCTTTATAATGTAGTATCGTTGTTTCGTGAAAATAATAATTTGATTTTCCTTTTTGCAAAATCCTATAAGACAAATCAATATCGTCTGCATACATAAAACAATCTTCATCAAATCCTGAAACTTCAAGATACAAATCGCGTTTCAGAAACATAAAGGCTCCAACTAAAATTTCAACTTTCCCTGTTTTATTTTGGTGCAAATGCTGTGCATAATATCTTCCAAATATTTTTGATTTTGGAAACACCTTATACAAACCCATAACTTTAGTGAATGCAACCCAAGGAGTGGGAATTCCTCTTTTACTTTCTGGTAGAAAATTACCCGTTCCGTCGATGAGTTTTACTCCTACAATTCCTAAATCGGATTGCTTTTTGGCGAAAGCCAAGACTTTAATAAATGTATCCTCTGCAACAACAGTATCTGGATTGAGTATGCAAACATATTCTCCTTTAGCTTCAGCCACACCTATGTTATTCCCTTTTGGAAAACCTAAATTTTCATTATTTCGAATGAGCTTAACATTGGGAAAACGTTGCTTCATCATGTGGCAACTATCATCAGGTGAAGCATTATCTACAACAATAATTTCGGCATCTATCGACTCCAAAGCGTTTTGAACACTTAAGACACATTGCTCTAAAAAATAGCGGACATTATAATTCAGTATGATGACAGATAATTGCATTTTTCAAAGATATATTTTAAGATACAAACACACAAAGGATGAAAGTAACAAAGTTTCACTTCAAAAGATTACTTTTGCAAAAAAATTAGCCCTGTGAATTACTTATCTGTTGAAAATATATCAAAATCTTTTGGTGAGAGAACCCTTTTTGAAAACATTTCTTTTGGAATTAATAAAGACCAAAAAATTGCTTTTATAGCCAAAAACGGCTCGGGAAAAACCTGTATTATGAAAATCATCAATGGCGAAGATGAGCCTGATACGGGACAGGTTGTACTTCGTAAGGAAATCAAAATGGCGTTTTTGTCACAAGACCACAACTTACAAGATGAGTTGACGATTGAAGAAAGTATTTTCGCTTCAGATAATGAAACTTTAAAAGTAATTGAGCGCTACGAAAAAGCACTTGAAAACCCAGAAGACGAAGAAGCCTACCAAAAAGCTTTTGATCAAATGGACCAACATAATGCTTGGGATTTTGAAACCCAATTCAAACAAATTTTATTCAAATTAAAACTCGAAGATTTTAAACTTAAAGTTAAAAATCTTTCTGGAGGACAGAAAAAAAGGCTGTCGCTAGCAATAATTCTAATCAATCGCCCTGATTTATTAATTCTAGATGAGCCTACGAATCACTTGGATTTAGAAATGATTGAATGGTTAGAAAGCTATTTTGCCAAAGAAAACATCACGTTGTTTATGGTTACGCACGACCGTTTCTTTTTAGAACGTGTTTGCAATGAAATTATCGAATTAGACAACGGAAAATTATACCAATACAAAGGAAATTACTCTTATTATTTAGAGAAAAAAGAAGAACGAATTGCTTCAGAAAACTCTAGTATTGACAAAGCACAAAACTTATTTGTAAAAGAATTAGAATGGATGCGCCGTCAACCAAAAGCAAGAACAACCAAATCTAAATCGCGTCAGGATGATTTTTATGTAATCAAAGAAAAAGCCCAAAGTCGCCGTAAAGAGAACAAAGTGGAACTTGAAATTAATATGGAACGAATGGGAAGCAAAATCATTGAGCTTCACAAGATTTCTAAAAAGTTCAAAGACCGAGTTATTTTAGATAATTTCAGTTTTGATTTTCAACGTGGTGAACGCATCGGAATCATTGGGAAAAACGGAACTGGAAAATCAACTTTCCTAAATTTATTGACTGGAACGATTCCGCTTGATGGAGGGAAAGTTGTAGTTGGTGAAACCATCAAAATTGGATATTATACCCAAACAGGAATAAATCCAAAACCAAATCAACGTGTAATTGACATCATTAAAGAATACGGTGAATACATTCCGTTGACAAAAGGAAAAATCATTTCGGCTTCACAATTGTTAGAGCGTTTTCTTTTTGACGCTAAAAAACAATACGATTTTGTCGAAAAATTAAGTGGTGGCGAATTGAAACGTTTGTATTTGTGTACGGTTTTAATTCAGAATCCAAATTTTTTGATTCTTGATGAACCAACAAACGATTTAGATATTGTTACTTTGAATGTTTTAGAAAGCTTTCTTTTGGATTATCCTGGATGTTTACTTGTAGTTTCTCACGATAGGTATTTTATGGATAAAATTGTCGATCACTTATTCGTTTTTAGAGGCGATGGCGTAATTGAAGATTTTCCTGGAAATTATTCTGACTTTAGAGCTTATGAGGATAGTGCTGATGTCGCTCAAAAAGAAGAAAATAAAGCAGATAAAAAAGATTGGAAGCAAAATAATCCAACTGGAAACTTGACTTTCAACGAGCAAAAAGAATATCAAAAAATTGAAAGAGAAATCAAGGATTTAGAAATTCAAAAAGCAACTATTGAGCAATTATTTTCAGAAGGAAAAGTGGTCGATACCGATATTGAGAAAAAGGCAAATGAATTGAAAAACATCATCACTAAAATAGAGGCAAAAGAAGAACGCTGGTTTGAACTTTCGGCAAAAATTGAAGGGTAATTAATTTTGATAACGGTTTTGATTTCAGATTTAAAATGCTGCACAGTATAAAATCATATATAACATTCCTTTGGAAATCGAAAAATGAACATGCGGTGCATTCGCCTTTTGTGTTTAATTTGATTACCAAATGCTTTTATGACCGAAAATCAAAACCAGAATATTCCATTTTAAAAAACTACCGAAACCTTCTGTTAAAAAATAAAAACCTGATTGAAGTCACTGATTTTGGTGCAGGTTCCAAAGTTTTCAAATCCAATACAAGAGAAATCGCAAAGATTGCAAAAACAGCTGGAATTAGTCGAAAACGAGCCAAATTACTATTTAGGGTTGTTAATTATTTTCAACCAGACACTATTTTAGAAATTGGAACTTCATTAGGACTTGCTACTTCTGCCCTTGCCTTGGGAAATCCAAATGCAAAAATCGTAACATTGGAAGGTTGTCCAGAAACGGCAAATCAATGTCAATTGCAATTACAAAAATTCAATATCAATACGGTAAAATCTATCGTAACCGAATTTTCAACCTACTTCAAAACCATCAACCATCAACCGGATGCCATCAACCTTATTTACTTTGACGGCAATCATTCAAAAAAAGCCACTTTAAACTATTTTGAAAGTTTATTACCAACTATTACAAACGATTCTATCTGGATATTTGATGATATTCATTGGTCAACAGAAATGGAAGAAGCTTGGGAGAGCATTAAAAACCACCCGAAAGTTAAAGTTACCATTGACACTTTTCAATGGGGATTTGTGTTTTTTAGAAAAGAACAAGAAAAAGAGCATTTTATAATTCGAGTATAATCTTCAAGAATCCTTTTGTTTAGCCTAAACAGAGACTTTTTTTTGTAACAAAAATGTATTCAATACTACTTATGATTAATTCAAAAGTGTTTTGTACTTTTAAAATCTAAAATATCTAATACAACAATCGTAAATTCCGATGGCAAAACCGCTTATAAAAATAACCAATATCAAACGAGATTTTGTTCTCGGAAATGAAATCGTTTATGTGTTAAAAGGCATTGATTTAGAAATAAACAAAGGAGAATATGTAGCATTGATGGGACCTTCAGGATCTGGAAAGTCTACTTTAATGAACCTTCTTGGATGTTTAGACACTCCTACTTCAGGCTCTTATATTTTGAACGGAAAAGATGTCAGCCAAATGAAAGATGATGAATTGGCAGAAATTCGTAACAAAGAAATTGGTTTTGTTTTCCAGACATTCAATCTTTTGCCACGAACTACGGCATTAGACAATGTGGCACTGCCAATGATTTATGCAGGTTTTTCTAAAACAGATCGTAATAAACGTGCCACAGAAGTTTTAGAACAAGTCAATCTTTCTGACAGAATGGACCACCAACCCAACCAGCTTTCAGGAGGACAACGTCAACGTGTAGCTATCGCTAGAGCTTTGGTAAACAAACCATCTATTATACTTGCTGATGAGCCTACAGGAAATCTAGACAGTAAAACTTCTGTTGAGATAATGAAGCTTTTTGGAGACATCCATTCTAAAGGAAACACCGTTATTTTAGTAACTCACGAAGAAGAAATTGCAGCTTACGCCAATAGAGTAATTCGTTTACGCGATGGATTGATAGAAAGCGACACTACTAAATAATTGATTCGGTTAATTGATTAATTGTTTAACCGATTAAACAACAAAAATGAAAGTATACACAAAAACAGGAGATTTAGGAACTACGGCTCTTTTTGGAGGAACCAGAGTGCCAAAAGATCACGCCCGAATAGAAAGTTATGGAACAGTTGACGAATTAAACTCTCACATTGGTTTAATTCGGGATCAAAATATAAATGTTCATTATAAACAAACACTAATTGAAATTCAAGATAGATTGTTTACCATAGGTGCCATACTTGCTACACCTGCTGACAAAGAAGTATTAAAAAATGGCGAACTCCGTTTAAAAAAACTCGGAATTATAGAATCCGACATTGAATTACTTGAAAAAGAAATTGATGCTATGGAAGAAGCCTTACCGCCAATGACTCATTTTGTATTACCTGGAGGACACACTACAGTGTCATATTGTCATATTGCGCGCTGTGTTTGCCGTCGTGCAGAACGTTTAGCAGTACATTTAAGCCATAATGAGCCTGTTGCCGAAATTGCAATTAAGTACTTAAACCGACTTTCTGACTATCTTTTTGTGTTGGCACGAAAGTTGTCTCATGATTTAAACGCCGAGGAAGTTCAATGGATTCCTAGGAAATAGTTATTTGTATTTAGAGAAGAGTTTTAATTTAAAAATTAGCACTATTCATCTAAAACATTAAACAAAAAAAGACGTTCTTAACTTTTTATCAAAATAAATCGATTTTTACTTGTCTCTTTCAGTAAAAAATTTATTTTTGCACAAAACTAAATTGACAAAACATGTATTGGACATTAGAATTAGCATCCTATCTTAGTGATGCACCGTGGCCTGCTAACAAAGACGAACTTATTGACTACGCTATTAGAGCAGGAGCTCCATTAGAAGTAGTAGAAAACCTTCAATCAATTGAGGATGAAGGCGAGATATATGAATCAATGGAAGAAATTTGGCCAGATTATCCTACAGACGAAGATTATCTTTGGAACGAGGATGAATATTAAAAAATAACCCAAGGAAAAAGTCTCAAAAGAGGCTTTTTTTTTGTTTAAGTTTACACATTTACATAAAATAGAAATAAAATAAATCATGAGTTTCATAAACAGTATTATTAAAGTCTTTGTTGGTGACAAGTCACAAAAAGATGTCAAAGTTTTACAACCTTATCTTAATAAAATCAAGACTTTTGAAAGTAGTCTAATGTCATTATCTAATGATGAACTTAGAGCGCGTACGGTTTTCTTTAAAGAAAGAATCAAACAAGCAAGAAGTGAAAAAGATACTAAAATTGCTTCATTACAAATTGAAGTAGAAGGCATTGAAGATATTGACAAAAGAGAAGATATTTATATCGCTATTGATACTTTAGAAAAAGAAGCTTACGATATTTCTGAAAAAACATTAATGGAAATTCTTCCTGAAGCATTTGCAGTTGTTAAAGAAACTGCAAGACGATTCAAAGAAAACACGCAACTTATTGTAACTGCGACTCCTAAAGATCGTGAACTTTCAGCTACTAAAAGTTACATTACTTTAGATGGTGATAATGCTATTTGGGCAAACTCATGGAGTGCTGCTGGTAAAGAAATTACTTGGGACATGATCCACTATGATGTGCAATTGATTGGTGGAATGGTTTTGCATGAAGGAAAAGTAGCCGAAATGCAAACAGGTGAAGGTAAAACATTAGTGGCAACATTACCATTATACTTAAATGCTTTAACTGGAAACGGTGTGCATTTAGTAACTGTAAATGACTACTTAGCAAAACGTGATAGCACTTGGAAAGCTCCTTTGTTTGAATTTCATGGATTAACAGTTGAATGTATTGACAATTACCAACCAAGTTCTGAAGGAAGAAAAAAAGCTTATGATGCTGATATCACTTATGGAACTAATAACGAATTTGGTTTTGACTACTTAAGAGATAATATGGCGCATTCGCCAGAAGATTTGGTTCAAAGAAAACACAACTATGCTATTGTTGATGAGGTAGATTCTGTTTTGATTGATGATGCTAGAACACCACTTATTATATCTGGTCCAGTTCCTCAAGGAGATCGCCATGAATTCAATGAACTTAAACCAAAAATTGAAAATTTAGTTAGCTTACAAAGACAATTAGCTAATGGATTTTTAGCAGAAGCAAAAAAATTAATTAAAGAAGGTAATACAAAAGATGGTGGATTTAGTTTACTAAGAGCCTACAGAGCTTTACCTAAAAATAAAGCTTTAATCAAATTTTTAAGTGAAGAAGGAATCAAACAATTGCTTCAAAAAACAGAAAATCAGTACATGCAAGATAACAATCGTGAAATGCACAAGATTGATGAAGCTTTGTATTTTGTTATTGAAGAAAAAAACAATCAAGTTGAATTGACTGATAATGGAATTAAATTCTTATCGTCAGATTCAGAAGATAACAACTTTTTCGTGCTTCCAGATATTGGAACTGAAATTGCAGCTATCGAAAAGAAAAAATTAGACTCAGACGCTGAAGCGGAAGAAAAAGAAAGATTATTCCAAGACTTCGGGGTAAAAAGTGAGCGTATCCATACTTTAACACAACTTTTAAAAGCATATACTCTTTTTGAAAAAGATGTAGAATATGTTATCATGGATAATAAAATCATGATTGTTGATGAGCAAACGGGTCGTATCATGGATGGTCGCCGTTATTCTGATGGCTTACACCAAGCTATTGAAGCAAAAGAAAACGTAAAAATTGAAGCTGCAACACAAACATTTGCTACAGTAACATTACAAAACTATTTCAGAATGTACAGCAAATTAGGCGGTATGACTGGAACAGCAGTAACTGAAGCGGGCGAATTGTGGCAAATCTATAAATTAGATGTTGTAGAGATTCCTACTAACAGAGGTATGGCAAGAATTGATAAAGAGGATTTTATTTATAAAACTACTCGTGAAAAATTCAATGCTGTAATTGAAGATGTAACAGAACTATCAAAAGCAGGAAGACCAGTACTTATTGGAACAACTTCTGTTGAGATTTCAGAATTATTAAGCCGAATGTTAAAAATGCGTGGTGTTACACACAACGTATTAAATGCAAAAATGCACAAACAGGAAGCACAAATTGTAGAAGAAGCCGGAAAACCAGGAGTAGTTACAATTGCAACAAATATGGCTGGACGTGGTACAGATATCAAATTATCTGCAGAAGTTAAAGCTGCTGGAGGTTTAGCAATTGTTGGTACTGAACGTCATGATTCTAGACGTGTCGACCGTCAATTACGTGGTAGAGCAGGTCGTCAAGGAGATCCTGGAAGTTCTCAATTTTACGTATCTCTTGAAGATAACTTGATGCGTTTATTTGGTTCTGAAAGAGTAGCCAAAGTTATGGACAGAATGGGATTAGAAGAAGGAGAAGTTATTCAACATTCAATGATGACTAAATCTATTGAACGTGCGCAGAAAAAAGTGGAAGAAAACAACTTTGGAGTGCGTAAACGTTTATTAGAATATGATGATGTTATGAATGCACAACGTGAAGTTGTATACAAACGTCGTCGACATGCATTATTTGGAGAACGTTTGAAATTAGACATCGCGAATATGCTTTATGATACTTGCGAGCTAATCGTTAACGAGAACAAAATTTCAAATAATTTCAAAAATTTCGAATTTGAATTAATTCGCTATTTTTCTATTACTTCTCCAGTATCAGAAAGTGACTTTATCAAATTATCAGAAATAGAATTAACAGGCAAAATTTACAAAGCTACACTTGAATTCTATACTCAAAAAACAGAAAGAAGTGCTAGAGAAGCCTTTCCTATCATAAAAGGAGTTTACGAAGAAAAAAACAATCAATTTGAACGTATAGTTGTTCCTTTTACAGATGGAATAAAAACTTTCAATGTTGTTACTGATTTGAAGAAAGCCTACGACACAGAAGGAGCTCAATTAGTTGCTGATTTTGAGAAAAATATCACCTTATCTATTGTAGATGAAGCATGGAAAAAACACTTACGTAAAATGGACGAATTGAAACAATCGGTTCAATTGGCTGTACACGAACAAAAGGATCCATTACTAATTTACAAACTAGAAGCTTTTAATTTATTTAGAGGAATGCTTGATAATGTAAATAGAGAAGTAATTTCATTCTTATTCAAAGGTGATTTACCAGCACAACAAAACCAACAAATTAAAGAAGCTAAAGAAGTTCGTCAAAACGAAGACTATAAATTAACTAAAGACGAAATTCCAAACAGTGAAAATGTAAATCATGAAGCTGGCGAAACACAACAAAGACAAGTTACTGAAACAATTGTTAGGGATATGCCTAAAATCAATCGTAATGACACTGTTACTGTTAAACAAATAGCTACTGGAAAAACAGAAAGCATGAAGTATAAAAAGGCTGAAAGTCTATTATCTTCTGGAGAATGGGTTATTGTAAACGAATAAACCAATCTTAATCCTAATTTCAAAACCTCAATTACAGTTTGTAATTGAGGTTTTTTTTTCTTTAGTTTTCAGAAGAAAACCCTTCAAAATAATCCTCAATATTATAATACATATTAATACAAACACAAAACAACTTCATTGATATGGGCGTGCCCCTACGCAAAGCTTCGGGTCTGGCTATCCGTTGCAAGTCCTCACAAAACTCCATTACATTCCATTTTGCTGTGGGCTTTTCACTACTATCCATCACGCAAAGCAATAACACAGAACTACATCAATATCTACAATCAAATTCTAAACAAACACAAAATAGATTTAGAAATTATCTGCACGAAATGTAATAATGTAAAATCATCCTCTAGTATAGCTTTTCTATTAAATCAATAAAAGAGAATACAATCTTTAAATATAAGTTCTAATGTAAACCCAATAGACATTAAAAACAAAACACAACTATTATTGATGCCAGTTTTTTAAAGAAAAGCGATAGAATCAAACGAAGTAAAAACATTCAATAAATAACATCAAAACTTATTAAAACCAAAAAACCCTTCATTTATGATGAAGGGTTTTTAAAGAAAGGCGACGAACCGAGCCCGAAGGGCAAACACGTCGATACATTAAAAAAAATGAGCCTTGTCTAA
>CAUPOP010000051.1:0-14621 GCA_963512955.1 uncultured Flavobacterium sp.
AATTATTGCTCGTGAAACTATAAAAGCCTTACGTAAAGACGTTACAGCCAAATGTTATGGTGGAGATATTTCTCGTAAACGTAAATTATTGGAAAAACAGAAAAAAGGTAAAAAACGTATGCGTCAAGTAGGAAACGTAGAGATTCCTCAAGAAGCATTTATGGCTGTTTTGAAATTGAACGATTAATTTTTCTGGAGAACAGAAAAAAGACAAAAACCTGACAATATTAAATTTGTCAGGTTTTTTTATTTTTATTTATCCATTAACCAACTGAATAATCGCTTCGCATCTTCCCCTTTAAATAATTGCGTTCCCTCGTTCATAGTTGCTGCTGAACCACAAGCTACTCCCCAACAAATAACTTCTTTCAGGCTTTTATTTTGCGAAAGCGCCCAAACCATACCTCCTACCATACTATCACCCGCACCAACAGTGCTTCGTTTGACTACATTAGGAGCTGGAACAAATTCATAAGTATCTTTAGTAACTAAAACTGCACCTTGAGGACCAAGAGAAACCACTACAATTTCAGCGCCACCTTGAGCAATTATTTTTTTAGCTGCCTCGTTTACTTCACCTATTTCAAGGGTTTCTACGCCTACTAACTTAGCTAATTCGCCAACATTGGGCTTTATCATATAAACTCCTTCTTGGAGCGCATTAGTCAGCGCTTCACCATACGCATCAACGACCACTTTTATACCAGAAGCTTTCGCTATTTGGGCTATTTGTTTGTAAAAATCAGGTGGCAAACCTTCATTTAAACTTCCGCTAATTACTAAATATTTACATTTTAATTTTTGGATTACCTGAATAATTTCAGCTTTTTCAGTTTCATTTATCGCTGCTCCTTTAAAACCAAAACGATATTGGAGATTTGTGTTATCATCGACCGCAACAAAACTTTCTCTTGTCCAACTGCCAATCGCGATAGCTTCAAATGGAATTTTCTCGTTTTCGATAAGTTCCTTTAACTTTTCACCCGTTGCTCCTCCCGAAGTAAAAATGGCTTTAGAAATACCTTCTAAACGTGCGATGGCTTTAGAAACATTGATTCCGCCACCACCAGCATCAAAACGTGGTGTTTCGCAACGAATTTTTTGCTCAGGAACTAAACCTTTGAAATGAGAACTTTTATCTAAAGCAGGATTAACCGTAAGGGTAACAATATCGAATGATTCCATTGTTTGAATATTTTTATTATAAAGGTCTGAAAAATTAGTAAATATACATGTGAATTCCCTGATAAAAACACTAAAACTTTACAGCCAAAAAAGATTGCAAGTTTGTACCTTTGCAATTCAAAACTTTGAAACAAAAATGATTGAAGATAAAAACCCACAACGCACGAGTATTTCACAATTAGGAGAATTTGGATTGATTGATCATTTGACAAAAAACTTCGAAATCACACAACCTTCTACTATAAAAGGAATTGGCGACGATGCTGCTGTTCTTGATTTTAAGGATAAAAAAGCAGTTGTTTCGACTGATTTATTGATTGAAGGTGTACATTTTGATTTGGCCTACATGCCGTTAAAGCATTTGGGTTATAAAGCAGTCGTGGTGAACGTTTCTGACATTTGTGCTATGAATGCAAAACCAACGCAAATTACGGTTTCTGTTGCTGTTTCTAATCGGTTCCCACTTGAAGCCTTAGAAGAATTATTTGAAGGAATAACGCACGCTGCTAATGAATATAAAGTAGATGTTATTGGTGGAGACACCACTTCGTCACAAAAAGGATTAATCATCAGTATTACCGCCATTGGAGAAGCAAATGAAGACGAGATTGTCTACAGAAATGGCGCAAAACAAACGGATTTATTAGTTGTAACAGGAGATATTGGAGCTGCCTACATGGGATTACAGGTTTTAGAACGTGAGAAACAAGTTTTTCAGGTAAACCCAAATTCACAACCTGATTTAGATGCATATACTTACCTGATAGAACGTCAATTGAAACCAGAAGCACGTAAAGATGTTCGCACTTTATTACATGCTCTAGAGATAAAACCAACATCTATGATTGATATTTCAGATGGATTATCATCAGAGATTATGCATTTGTGCAAACAATCAAAAGTAGGATGTAATTTATACGAAGACAAATTACCTATCGACCCTCAATTTATCAATGTTTGCGAAGAATTTAATATTGACAGCACTACAGTTGCCATCAATGGCGGAGAAGATTATGAATTGCTTTTCACAATAGCTATTGAAGATTTTGATAAAATAAAAGGAAATCCAAATTTTTCGATTATCGGTCATATGGCTCACGAGAGCGAAGGCATACATTTAGTTACTAGAGCCAATACTAAAATTGCTTTAAAAGCTAGAGGTTGGGACGCGCTATCAGAATAACAATACTTTATAACACAAAAAAAACGACACTATTAAGTGTCGTTTTTTTTATAAATATTAGTTAGAAAAGTAATCCTCTATTTTTAGCTTCTCGAACTAAGTCAGTATCACTGCCTTCTTCTACTTTTAGCAATTCTTTCAGATTTATTTTTCTTCTCTCAATTGCACTTAAAGATATAGGAATGTATTGTGGCATTTCAATTGTCTTTGTCCCTTTGGATATATGAAATAATATTTGCTCATCAAATTGATCGATTTCTATACTATCTTCTTCTGACAAACTCAACATTTTCTTAACGGATTCACTATAATAAAATTCATCTTTTAAAATTTTATCAAAAGCAAAAAGCAATTCATCAAAAGTTAAATCATTTTTTATAACCAATCCACTAGGGTTAATTGTCTTGATAATTGTTTTTATCTTTAACAATTCCGTATACATTGTCAGCAAAATAATTTTACATTTAGGCATGTACTCCATTATTAGCCTAGCTAAATCCTCCCCCGAAAAAAGATTTTTCTCTTCATAAGCGGGCATACTAATGTCTAAAAAAGCAATATCAAAAGGTTCAATATCTGGATTAGTAATTATCTCGTAGGCTGATTGACAATCTTTAGCTTGTGTAATTGTGAATACAAATTCACTTGGATTATACCTTTTAATTGCATTTTTATAACCCTCAATAATAAAAGGATGGTCGTCAACAATTAATATATTGTTTTCAATTACCGATTTAGCAGACGAATCACTTATCATTTTTTCTACGTTGTGGATTTATTTTTCTCTTCAATTGGAACTGTCAATGTAATTGTTGTTCCATTATCTTTTTTTGATTGTATGTCAACGACTCCTTCACATTCGTTTGCTCTAAAGAGTATATTTTGCAATCCAATTCCTTTTTTTGCTGTCTTTACATTAAAACCAACACCGTCATCACTTACTATCAAAATTAGATTATCCTCTTCTTTTTTCAGTTCAACTTTAATGTTATTTGCGTTAGCATACTTATTTATGTTCTGTAAAGCTTCTTGTATTATGCGGTATAAGTTAATTTTAATGGAGTTACTTACTAATTCCCATTTTATAGTCGAATCAACAGTTACAGCTAATACTGATTTATAAGTCTTTTTTTGTTCCTCAAATAAATCATTAACTATAGCGACGAAGTTATTAATTAATTCTGACTTTTCTCTATTCAAATCATGTGAAATTTCGCGAATATCTTGTTCGATATTTTTTAATTCTGACAAGTAACTATTTCTTTGATCAATTGCCGAATCATTGTTAATTGTATTCAACCCATCTAAGTTCATTCGTACCCCAAACATCCTTCCTAGCACCCCATCGTGTAACTCACGAGCAACTCGTTTTTTCTCTTTTATTCTATTAATTTCAATAGTGTTTTGTTGAGAAATCATTAAGTTATAGATATCTTCATTTGCTTTTTGTTGCTGTTGTTTAAACATAAGCTCTCTATGTTTAGCTTTTTGTGTTTTAATAACAAATAACAGCATCCCAAGAATTGTAAGTATACTAAAGAAATAAAGTAGATTTCTGTTTTGAGTTACTAAATCTGTATTCTCTCCTTTAATCTCATCTGTTTCATATTCTATACGAGTAAATTTATCTCCCATTTTACGTTCAGCCTTTTGGAGACTGTCGTTTATATGAATATATTCTTTAGTATATAAAGAAGCATTTTTGGGTTCTACAACAGCTAATTGTTTAAGTGGCCCTAAAACATTCCTATAGTTTTTAGAAACACGGGCATCTTCAAGAGCTTCTTTTGAATATTGAATTGCTTTGACAGTATCTTTTTTTGATGCAAAATATTCTGAAAGATGAATTTTATTTAAAATAATCCCTGCTGTCAATTGCAAACTATCTCTCAACTTTAAAGATTTATAAAAAAGTTCTGGAAGTCCTTTAGAGTCGTTAATTTTAAATTTGGAGTATGCTAAATTATCCAATAAAATGGCATATAAAGAGGGCTTATAATTTATTAAATCTTTTTGCGCCAATCCTTTTTGAAAATAAGGTATAGCTTCTTTTTGTTTATTTAAATTTTGATAAACATATCCAATATTATTCAAAGAAGTAGCTCTTGGTTGAAAATCTATTGGAATCATTTTATCATCTATACTAACTAATGCTTTCGTATGATATTCTAATGACTTGTCATACTCATCCAGTTCATTATAAATAGCCCCTAAAAGATTATAAGAATCATATACTATATCACTCGCTTTTTCTTCTTTTATAGCACGTAAAGCATTAAAAACCGCTATTTCACTACCCAAAAGATCACTTTCGTTGTATTGTAAATTAGCCTTACTTAAACGGGTTCTAGCCAAATTATAAGTGTCATCTAATTTAAGATACATTTTTTCCGCCTTGAAATAATACATAAACGCACTATCAGGAACACCTTGCGCACCATAATAATCTCCTAAATAAATATAAGCTTTGGCCATATTTATAGTGTCATTACTGCTTTTAGATTTCTCTAAAACTACTCCAACAGTTTTATTAAAACCCTGCCAATCGTTCATATTATAATAACGGTTTGCAACTTTAAATAAATTCACTCTATTTAAAGAATCATTTGGCTGTTCAATTATAATAGCAAAAGCTTTTTGATTATATTGTTGCTTTTTTATGAGAGGTAATTTTATATCATTTGCTAAAGAAAAATACAAAGACAAACTGTCTTTTGTAGAAGAATTAGATGAAATTCCTTCTTTTTCCTTATTACAACCAAAAAAAAGTAATATGAGAAGTAGTGATATTATATGTATATGTTTCAATAGAATTTCTTTATTTTAATCAAAAATACTAAAATAAAATACTATTAATATAAAAAAGGCTACCAAAAAAATGATAGCCTTCTTATTATTTAAAGGAATTATATATTATTAATTAGTCAACTTTTCTATTTCCTCCTACACTACTTCCTCCTACCAAATCAACTTTTCTATTTCCTCCTACACTGCTTCCTCCAACCAAATCAACTTTTCTATTTCCTCCTACACTGCTTCCTCCCACCAAATCAACTTTTCTGTTTCCTCCTACGCTACTTCCACCTACTAAGTCAATTGAAGTATTATTGTTTGAACTTACGGTAACTGTTTCAGGGGCAGTGAATGATGTTAATATCATCATTAATGAAAATAATCCGAATGTTAAAATTGCTTTTTTCATAATATTGGGGTTTTATGTTTTTATGTTTCTATCTTACACTTAAGCGAATTGTTTCGAGCAAATCACATTGTAAAACTACACAGTGTTCCCAGATTTATATCAGAAAATAAGGCGTTTATGGTGGAATGAGGCCGTTTGATAGTGAATGACTGTCAAATTCAGGTGAATGGACCTTTTTTAAATTTCTATGTAATTTCCGTTAGAAAACTCTGAAATCACAAGATCAACATTTGACTTATACGATTTAGAAAACGGTATTTTGACAGTAGTATTTTTAATGTAACATACCGCATTTCCAGTGTGTATTCTGGAAATATAATTGCGGTTTACTATATAGCTGTTATGAATTCTAATAAAAGGAGCAGAAAGAATACCCTCAAAATGTTTCAATGTTTTGAAAGCTGTAATCATTTCGCCATTATTCAAGTATATATCCGTTGAATTATTATCGGCTTGAAAATAGCAAACATCTTTTGCGTCGATATACCTATAGTCACCGTATGATTTTATACAAAGAATAAGAGGTTTTTCTTCGCTTTTTGTTTCTACTTCTACAACAGAAACAGGCTTCTCATCAGCAACAACTACTCTAGAAATTGGTGCTTCGGGTTCTGTGTTGGATTTATTTAACTTCAAAATTGACTTCACTAAATCGATTCGATTCAATGGCTTTAATAAATAATCCGCAACTTCATATCCTATTGCCTCAAACGCTAATTCTTTTTTGCTAGTAGTTACAATAATTTTAGGCACTATTTTCAAATAACGGTATAGCTCATTAATAAGTAATAATGACAAATTACTTTTTTTATCCGCTGGATCAATTTCTAGAAAAACTAAATTTGGGGTATATTCCAATATAAGATTTAGGCCTTCTTCATAATTACAGGCTGTCGCCAAAAAAGTAAGCTCTGAAAAACTATCAGCTATTGCTTTTGTTTTCAAAACACTTTCTTGATCGTCATCAATAATAATGTACGAATAATTCATCCGCTGCTTTTCCTGTTTGGTTTATTAGTTCGCAAAAAGCTATACTTGCAATTTTCATCGAGTGATTTTATGTGATTTTTAGAAAAATTACATACTCAACAAGCTAAAAATAAACATTTAACATTTTTTTCATGTGAGTTGTTAACACATTTCAAACTAATGTTAATACATTAAGATGAAGTACAAATAAATCCGACGAAATGCACAATTAATACTCTTGAAAAACACATAAATATGCTATTCTCTTATCAAAAAAAATCATGTAAGTACCTGAATCACTTCATACTTTTACAATAAAAATAAAATCACAAATAGAAAAAAATTTAAAATAAGACAGCAAGAAAACTACCCTTAAAAAGGTTTTATTGAACTAATTTTAAACAAAAAAAGCTTCTCAAATGAGAAGCTTTTTTTGTTATTTTAGAAAACATAATTACATTTTCATCAACCAATTTTTCATCGAAACTTCGTTTTCGATAATTGATTTTAAATCGGCAATTTTTACACGATCTTGTTTCATTGTATCTCTATGACGAATTGTTACCGTTTGGTCTTCTATCGTTTGATGGTCAACTGTAATACAAAAAGGCGTTCCTAACGCATCTTGTCTTCTGTAACGTCTTCCTACCGCGTCTTTTTCATCATAAGCCACATTGAAATCCCATCTCAAATCATCAATAATTTGATTCGCGATTTCTGGCAATCCATCTTTTTTAACTAATGGCAAAATAGCTGCTTTTGTAGGTGCTAAAACTGCAGGTAATTTAAGAACTGTTCTTGTAGAACCATCTTCTAATGTTTCTTCTTTTAATGAAGTTGCAAAAACTGCCAAAAACATTCTATCTAAACCAACCGAAGTTTCTACTACATAAGGAACATAATTCTGATTCAATTCGGCATCAAAATACTGTAATTTTCTACCTGAATATTGTTCGTGTGCCTTTAAGTCAAAATCTGTTCTGGAGTGAATTCCTTCTAATTCTTTGAATCCAAAAGGAAAATTAAACTCAATATCAGCCGCTGCATTAGCATAATGTGCCAATTTTTCGTGGTCATGAAAACGGTAATTTTCTTTTCCTAAACCTAGCGACAAATGCCATTTCAAGCGAGTTGTTTTCCAATGTTCATACCACTGCATTTCTTCGCCTGGACGCACAAAAAATTGCATTTCCATTTGTTCAAACTCACGCATACGGAAAATAAATTGTCTCGCAACAATTTCGTTTCTAAAAGCTTTTCCAGTTTGAGCAATTCCAAAAGGAATTTTCATTCTTCCTGATTTTTGTACATTCAAGAAATTTACAAAAATTCCTTGTGCCGTTTCCGGACGCAAATATAAATCCATTGCTGTATCAGCAGATGCGCCTAATTTTGTACCAAACATCAAGTTGAATTGACGTACTTCGGTCCAGTTTCTAGATCCAGATTCTGGACAAGCAATTTCTAATTCTTCGATTAATGCTTTTACATCTTCTAAATCTTCATTACCTAAAGAACGTGCCATTCTTTCCAGAATTTCTCTTTCTTTAGCTTTATATTCCATCACACGGGCATTTGTAGTAACAAATTCCTGCTCATTGAAAGCATCACCAAAACGAGCTCGCGCTTTTTCGATTTCTTTGATTGCTTTTTGATTCAGCTTTTCGGCATAATCTTCAATCAAAACATCAGCTCTATATCTTCTTTTCGAATCTTTGTTATCAATTAATGGATCGTTGAAAGCATCCACGTGACCAGATGCTTTCCAAGTAGTTGGATGCATCAATATTGCCGCGTCAAGACCTACAATGTTATTGTTCATTTGAACCATTGCTTTCCACCAATATTCGCGTATGTTCTTTTTTAATTCTACACCGTTTTGTGCATAATCATAAACTGCACTTAAACCATCGTATATTTCGCTTGACGGAAAAATAAATCCGTATTCTTTTGCATGCGAAACTACATTCTTAAATAAATCTTCTTGTTTTGCCATAATGATGCAAAAATATAAAAAGTGTCCTTAAAAAAAAGAAAATAGTTGAAGTTTGAAGCATTCATTTCCCTATTTTTATAAATAAATCCTTGATTATATGTTCAAAAGCTTTATAAATCTATTTTTCCCTCCTGTTTGTTCAGGTTGTAGAGCCATGCTATTATCTAATGAAAATGTAATTTGTACTGTTTGCAGACATGAAATACCTCTAACAAATCATTATTTAAACAAAGAGAACGAAGCTTTCAAAAAGTTTTATGGAAAAGTTCCTATTGAACACGCCTCTGCCTTGCTTTATTTTCATAAAAAAGGGATTGTCCAAGAAATGATTCATAGCCTTAAATATCGTGGTCATCAAGAAATTGGAACTATTATTGGAGAATGGTATGCTGAAGATTTAAAAAACACAGCGGTAATCCAAAGTGTTGATGCTATTATTCCTGTTCCACTTCATAAAAAAAGAATGAAAGAAAGAGGTTATAATCAGGTTACAAATTTTGGGATTGCATTATCTGAAAATTTAAAAATTCCATACCAAGCAAATCTCCTTCAACGAAATGTATATTCAAAAACGCAGTCAAAGAAAAATCTCTTGGGCAGGACAGAAGGAATCGACGCTCTTTTTGATGTTTCTTTTACAGAAAAAGACCATAATAAACATTTTCTTTTAATTGACGATGTCATAACAACCGGGGCAACATTAGAAGTCTGCACTAGAGCTTTACTCAAAATTCCCGGGGCTAGAGTCAGTATTGCATGCATGGCAATGGCGCAATCCTAAATGCATTATTATAAAAAATGCTTACTCCATTTACACATTTAATGAAATTATAACAAAATAGTGTTTCCTATTATAAAGTTAAATGTCTAATTTTGAATAAATTTTATAAATCACTAAAAAGATATATCATGGCTTTTGAATTACCACAATTACCTTATGCATACGATGCATTAGAACCTTATATTGATGCAAGAACGATGGAAATCCACCATACAAAACATCACAATGCTTACACAACCAATCTTAATGCTGCTATTGCAGGAACAGATATGGAAGGAAAAACGATTGAAAATATTTTAATCAATCTTGATATGAAAAACGCTGCTGTTAGAAACAACGGTGGAGGTTTTTACAATCATAACTTATTTTGGACTGTTATGTCTCCAAATGGTGGTGGACAACCAACAGGAGATTTATTAGCTGCTATTGAAAGTGCTTTTGGTTCTTTTGAGGAGTTCAAAGCTAAATTTGCTAAAGCTGGAGCAACTCAATTTGGTTCAGGATGGGCTTGGTTATGTGTTCACAAAGGCGGTAAATTAGACGTATGTGGAACTCCAAATCAAGACAATACATTAATGCCAGGTGTAGGTTGTGGAGGAACTCCTATATTAGGAATGGATGTTTGGGAACATGCTTATTACTTACATTATCAAAACAGAAGGCCTGATTATATCGAAGCTTTTTTCAACTTAATCAACTGGACAGAAGTTAACAGAAGATTTGTTTTAGAAAAATAATCTTTCTTTATACAAAAAAGAGCCCGTTTTATAAAAGGGCTCTTTTTTTATGCTTTAAATTTTTCAGTTTATTCCAATAAAAAAGATGGAATTTCTTCCACCTTTTTTGCCCCAAATCTACCATAAACTTAACCTACTAATGTTAATGGTAGTCCAAAAGTATAATAGTCCTTGTTAAAAAAAAAATTTCTTAGACAAACAACCTATTTTGTCGACTAATGGCGTTATTTGTTAACTAGTATGCTCTAGCGTCTTTACCTTCATAAAAATTCATAAATGCACGATTAACTACACGATTTCCTCCTGGTGTAGGATAATCTCCTGTAAAGTACCAATCTCCTAAGTTTTTTGGACAGGCAATATGCAAATCTTCAACCGTTTGGAAAATTATTTTAACTTCCGCATTAATTTCAGGTGAACTTAGCATTTCTGCAATTTTATTTGAAATCTCTTGTGGTTGAAAAGGTTCGTATATTGCCGTAACATAATTCACAACTTCATCATCTTTGAAGTTTTCTTGTGATTTACACTTTGCATATACTTCGTCAACTATATGATATAGATTTCTTTCTTTTAATAATTCTAATGCGGCTCTAAACGCAACCAATCCCTCCAATTTTGCCATATCAATACCATAACAATCAGGATAACGAATTTGTGGCGCCGAAGAAACAATTACAATTCGTTTCGGCTTCAAACGATCCATCATTTTGATGATGCTCATTTTCAAGGTAGTTCCTCGCACGATACTATCATCAATAATAACTAAATTATCGGTTGGTTTTATCACTCCATAAGTAACATCATATACGTGAGCAACTAAATCATCACGACTACTATCCTCTGTAATAAAAGTTCTTAGTTTCGCATCTTTTATAGCTACTTTTTCTGTTCGTATTTTTACCTTAAGTAACTCTTGTAAAGTTTCTTTAGTTAACGTGTTTCTGTTTTCAAGTATATAATTGTTTTTTCTTTGATTCAAGAAATCTTGAGCTGCTTCAACTAATCCGTAGAAAGATGTTTCTGCCGTATTTGGTATATAAGAAAACACCGTGTTATCAGTATCTTGATCTATAGATTCTAAAACTGCAGGTAAAATTAATTTTCCTAAATTTTTTCTTTCTTGATAAATCTCCGCATCACTTCCTCTTGAAAAATAAATACGTTCAAAAGAACATGCTTTTTTAACCGTTGGCGGAAGAATTTCTTTCATCGAAACTGTTCCGTTTTTCTTGATTATTAAAGCGTTTCCTGGTTCTATTTCTTGAACTTTTTCAAATGAAACATTAAAAACAGTCTGGATTACTGGTCTTTCAGAAGCTACTACTACAATTTCATCATCTTGATAAAAATATGCTGGACGTATCCCAGCTGGATCTCTAAACACAAAAGCATCTCCATGTCCTAGAAGTCCTGCCATAGCATACCCTCCATCAAGGTTTTTTGAAGCTCTTGTCAAGATTCTTGCAACATCTAATTTTTCTGCAATTACTGGTGAAGCTTCTCTTTTATTTAAACCTGCATTTTTACATTCTTGGTACAAGTCAGTTACTGCATTATCAAGGAAATGCCCGATTTTTTCCATAACCGTAACGGTATCCGCCATTTCTTTTGGATGCTGCCCTAATTCAACTAAACTTTGAAAAAGCTCTTTTACATTAGTCATGTTAAAGTTTCCAGCCAAAATCAAATTCCTGTGCATCCAGTTATTTTGACGTAAAAACGGGTGAACACTTTCAATACTATTTTTTCCAAAAGTTCCGTAACGAACATGTCCTAGAAACACTTCTCCTATATAAGGTATGTTTGCTTTTTGAAGTGCAACATCATCTGCATATTCTGGATTTGCAGCCATTTCCTCATTGATTCTTTCATTAATTTGAGCAAAAACATCTTGTATAGGCTGCGCATGATTAGAACGCACACGACTAATATAACGTTCTCCTGGTTCTACATCTAATTTTATACTTGCAAAACCTGCTCCGTCTTGTCCTCGGTTGTGTTGCTTTTCCATAAGGAGATACATTTTTTGTATCCCATAAAAAGCACTTCCATACTTTTCTTTGTAAAACTCAAGTGGTTTAAGTAATCGGACTAGGGCTATTCCACATTCGTGTTGTAAAGCATCGCTCATTGTGTTCTTGTATTGTAGGTTGTATTATGTATGTTTTATAACAAATTCCTAATTTATTTTTAAATTTCAGAATCTGTGGGCGTCATTAAATAAAAAATGCCTCAAAAAATTGAGACATTACTTTATTATAATTCAACATCAAATTGGGTCAAAGATTTAAATTGTTGCAATCTTGACACTACTTCGCTTTTATCTAAATCAATCATTCTATCAGTTCCAAATTTCTCCACACAAAACGAAGCTAAATTAGAACCATATATTACTGCATTTTTCATATTATCAAAAGATACATTTTCACTTTGGGCAATATATCCTGTAAATCCTCCAGCAAAAGTATCTCCCGCACCTGTTGGATCAAAAACATCTTCTAATGGTAAAGCCGGAGCAAAGAAAACCTCTTTATCATGAAACAAAAGTGCTCCATGTTCTCCTTTTTTAATTACCACATATTTAGGTCCCATTTCATGAATTTTAGCAGCAGCTTTCACTAAAGAGTATTCTCCTGAAAGTTGTCTTGCTTCTTCATCATTGATTGTAATTACATCTACTCTCTTCATTACGTCAAGTAATTCAGGTAAAGCACAATCCATCCAGAAGTTCATCGTATCTAAAACAATTAATTTTGGTTTAGATTCCATTTGATCAATCACACTGCTTTGTACTAATGGATGTAAATTTCCTAACATTACTACATCAGCATCTTTAAAATCCTGAGGTACTTTTGGTTGAAAATCAGCCAAAACATTAAGCTCGGTTGCTAATGTATCTCTTGAATTCAAATCATTATGATATCTTCCGCTCCAAAAAAATGTTTTACCTCCTTTAACTATTTCAAGACCTGAAATATCAATGTTTCTAGAAGTCAATAAATCTAAATATTCTTGAGGAAAATCATCGCCAACTACAGAAACTATAGCAGATTTCAAATTAAAAAAAGAAGCTGAAAGACCTATATAAGTACCTGCACCACCTAAAATTTTATCTGTTTTCCCGAAAGGAGTTTCAATTGCGTCGAAAGCTACGGTTCCAACAATCAATAATTTATTCATTTTTTGAATTTCGAATTAAGGCGCAAAGATAGTTCATAAGTTACGAAATTGCAAAGAGTATTAAGGGTAAAGTTTTCTTAATTTATAATGCTGTAAATTAACAGTTTAGAATAATTTATTTTCTTCTTTTTCGTAAAAAGAATCTATAGAAAGTTGCTTTTGAACCGAAGCCATTACAGCTAATTCGTCACATCTTTCGTTTTGAGGATGATTGTTGTGTCCTTTAATCCATCTAAAATCAACTTGGTGTTTTCTATAAACAATAAGAAACCGTTTCCATAAATCAGGATTTTTTTTGCCTACATAAGCTTTTTTCTCCCAACCAAAGACCCATTTTTTTAAAACAGAATCAACAACATATTTAGAATCTGAAACTACCAAAACTTTTGTATTGGAATTTTTAAGCTTTTCAAGACCAACAATTACAGCTAATAATTCCATTCTATTATTAGTTGTATATCGAAAACCTTCATAAAATTCTTTTTTATAAGGTTTTCCAACCCATTCCATAACTACGCCATATCCGCCAGGACCTGGATTTCCCTTTGCAGCACCGTCAGTGTAAATGTGTACGTCGTGTTCCAAAATAAGTTAAAGTGAATTAGTCAACCAATTTTCAATTATTAAAGGGAAGTTTTCTTGCTCTAATTCATGAATCTTAGCCGCAACATCCTCAGGAGTATCCGTATCTGTTAAAGAAACTTTTTTCTGAAAAATAATGTTCCCTTCATCATAATTTTCATTGACATAATGAATTGTGATCCCTGTTTCCTTTTCTTTATTTTCGACAACAGCTTTGTGTACATTCATTCCATACATCCCTTTTCCACCGTATTTTGGCAATAAAGCTGGATGAATATTTAGTATTTGATCAGGATAGGATGCAATAATATCTTGAGGAAATTTTAATAAAAACCCAGCCAAAACAATCAAATCTGGTTTTATTTCATTAATTTTTTGAAGCACTTTTCCTTCAATAAGGTCTGATTTAGAGAAAATTTCTGTTGGAATTTGATGATTTTTAGCTCTATCAATCACTTTAGCATTCGCATTATTTGTAAAAACACTAACTACTGATGCAATTTTAGTTGCAGCAAAGTGTTTAATAATATTTTCAGCATTAGTCCCCGATCCTGAAGCAAAAACGACTATTTTTTTCATAACCTACCCTATTTTATTATGCAAAAAAAGGGATAAAAAATGAAAATAAATAACATTCGGAAGTCTTTGTTAAAATAAATTTCATAATTTAGTTCACACATTTATTAACTAAATAGTTGTTTTAAAATAAAGTTTTTTATTTTTGCCAACAAATTAAATTCTAAAATTAAAGATTATGTCAGACATTGCATCAAGAGTAAAAGCGATTATCGTAGACAAATTAG
>CAUPOP010000052.1:0-13909 GCA_963512955.1 uncultured Flavobacterium sp.
ATGCATGGAAGGAATACTGATACCATTTGATTTTGCGGCATTTAAAAACTCAGAAGCTGTTTTGTTAAAGAAGCCGCTCCCTTTGAATCCTAGATGGGGTGTAACAGCATTCCATGAAGCTTTTGCTTTTTCAGTACTGAATTCATAGGGTCCAAAACATTCTATTTCTTTATATCCCATTTTAGCTAACATAGCAAAGGCACCATCAAAGTCAGTATCTAACATTTTTGGCATAGAGAATAACCCCAAGCCTACTTTATTGATTAATGGATTTTTGGTAAACAGTTCATTTGCGTTTACTAAGGATGCTACAGAAAATAGAGCAGTGCTTTGAAGAAATTGACGACGTTTCATAGTAAATATTTTAGAGTATTAATTTAAAAATAATGGAACTAATTTTAAAAGATTGGATAATCATTTTACACAAAAGTGTACTTTTTTTATAAAAAACTGCCCAAAAATCACTTTTCGGGCAGCCTCCATTTAAAACAAATTAACAAATTATATTAGTAACCAGGATTTTGATCAGCACTTGTTAGCGCTTTATTTTTAGCAATTTCTGATGCAGGAATTGGATATAAATCATTTTTAGAAGTATATCCTTTGCTTGATAACTCAGCATTAGCTCTTCCCCATCTAACTAAATCCCAAAAACGCTGTCCTTCAAAAGCTAACTCTACGAATTTTTCATGCACGATAGCGTCAAACAAAGCCGTACCTGTTAAACTAGGAGATACGCTTGCTAATCCAGCTCTGTTTCTAATTTTGTTTAATTCTGCTCTCGCATTATCGTAATCACCAGTATTATAATAAGCTTCGGCTGCAAGTAACACTACTTCAGCTACTCTAAATATTCTCCAGTTTGTACCATAATTATATATTGTCACACCACTAGGGCTTGTTTCTGAAGCACGTGGAGCATATTTTGTTCTGATACCGCCTTCATAATCCCAAGGGATACCTGCACCTTTACTTCCTCCTTTTGCAATAAGTTCCGCTTCAGTCATTACTGTAGCTTCTTTACGAACTGCGTCATCTTCTTCAAAAGCATTTAACAATTTTGCTGTTGGCAAGTTAAAGCCCCATCCATTTACTAATCCAGTACCAGTCAAATTAAAGAAATCTGCACCACCACGAGGACCCATTAATTGTATATGTACATTACTTTCAACACGACCACCCCAATTTACAGTATTACCATCAACACCAGTTGTAGAAAGATATCCTATTTCTATTAAAGACTCTTTTCCAAATTCAGTATCTTTTAACCAAACTTTTGAAATGTCTTCCTCTAATCCATTAGCTGAATTGTTTAAAACAGCTTCTAAATGCTCAATTGCCTCAGAATTTTTTCCATCAAAAACTAACATTTTCCCTAATAATCCATGTGCAGCACTTTTTGAAAATCTAAATTTTTGACTAAGTGCAGATTTTTCAGGTAAACCATCAATAGCATCAAGTAAATCCGCTTTTATTTGAGCGTAAATATCTGCTCTTGAACTCTTTGATTTTGCAAAAGCATCAGCGCTAATTGTTGTAGGATTTTCTAAACGCAAAGGTACATCACCCCACATAGTAGTTAGCTCAAAATAAGAATAAGCTCTAAAAAACTTTGCTTCTGCAATTATAACAGACTTATTGCTTAAGTTTCCTGCTTCTACTTTTTCAATAATAGTATTTGCAAATGCAATTATTCTATAGTATTTATTCCAAACTGCTTCTAAAGATGGATTAGAAATAGATATATTAGCATAATCATCAATATCTTGTAATTGTTTTTGATCTGTTGCATTACCACCACCAGTATTAGCATCATCTCCAGGAAGTACTTTTATAAACAAAGCTGAACTCCAACTCACAGAATTATTATACTGCAAAAGGTCATACAACCCAATTATAGCTTGTTCCGCATTCTTTTCATTATCAAAGAAAGTTGTACTCTCAAGCACACCATTAGGTTTTACTTCCGTAAAATCTGAACTACATGATACAGTTATTAAAAAAATAACCATAACACTACATATTATTTTTTTCATATTTAATGTTTTATTTTATTAAAATTCAAGTGATAAACCAAGTAAGATTTTAGCAGCTATTGGATAAAACCCTCTATCTACACCTATACTGTTATCAGCAAAACTTCCAGCTTCAGGATCTAAACCATTGTACTTAGTAAAGGTAAAATAGTCATCTAAAGACACATAAGTTCTTAGTTTTCTCAATTTCAATTTTTTAGAAACTTCACTAGAGAAATTATAACCTAATTGAATTTGTTTAATTCTCATATAAGAACCATCTTTTACCACTAAATCAGTATCATATGCAGATGTTGCATATTGAGCAGCAGGGTAAGACGCAATATCTCCTGCTTGTTGCCATCTACCATTAAAAAATTCAATTGGTTTATTAGTAACTGGTCTTGAAGTTTGGTGGTAAGCTTGAAAAATATCATTACCATGCGTACCTTGAAATCTAATATTTAAATCAATCCCTTTATATCCAAATTGAATATTTCCTCCATAAAGAAAATCAGGATGAGGAGTACCGATTTTTGTTTTATCGTTTGCTGTAATTCCAGCTACACCATCAGTGTCTACAATATTTATTTTTCCTGTTGCAGGATCTATACCGTCAGTTTTGTATCCATAGAAATACCATAATGGTAATCCTTTTTGAAAACGAGTTACACCATCATTGTTTTGTGGTGCAAGTGCACCTATTATAAATCCATTATCACCTACATAATTGATATCGGTAACTTCATTTTTCAAGGTTGATAAATTAAGATCTATACCATAACTAAAACCACCAGCTGTTTTATCACTATACCCCATTTCAAATTCAAACCCTTTATTTTGTACTGTACCAGCATTAATAGAAGGAACTCCCATACCTAAAGATGGAGGTGCAATAATATTTCCATCTACAAGAAGTAAATTTTTGGTAGTTTTAATATAATAGTCAGCTGAAAAATTCAATCTACTATTTAGTGCTCTTAAATCAAAACCTAAATCCAATTGTTCAGAACGCTCCCATTCTAAATCAGTATTTGGTAAATTACCAGGAGTGACACCAGTTGTACCTTCGTAAATAACAGGGACTGTATTAACTGTTTCTGTAGCAACAGTACGAAACACTAAACTGCTTATGTAAGTACTTAAATTGTTATCACTACCATTTTGTCCCCAACTAGCACGTAGTTTTAGATAATTAATTTTCGAATTATCTCCCCAAAAATTTTCTTTAGATACTAACCATCCAGCAGAAGCTGCAGGGAATAAACCTGATTTTTTTGAAGTTGGAAAAAAACTAGAAGTATCGTTACGCAACGAACCTTCTAATAAATATTTACCATTGTAATCATAAGAAATTCTCCCAAAAATTGAGCTTCCTGTTTTTACAAGAACGTTACCACCAATTACATCATTAGCTCGCTTTGAAAAATCAAAGTATGCAAATTCGTCTGATTGTTTAGGAATTTCAGCTCCACGTAAAATATAAAAAGGATTGTTTGTTTTTTCAGATGAATACCCCAATAATCCTGTTATGTTATGATTTCCAAATTCTTTATTATAACTAAGAAAATTTTCTGATAACCATTTTGAATTTCTTGAAATTCGATTGTTTAATGTAACAACAGGATTTTGAGATTCTGCCGCAACATAATATATAGGTGTCCATCTATTATCAAAGGTATTTGTTCTTTCATACCCAAATCTAGATGTAAATGATAAACCTTCTGCTAAATTCAATTTAGCATACACCGATGTTAAAATTTTATCTGTATCAACTCCTCCTCTAAACATATAATTTTGAGCTGCCACTGGGTTGATAGCCTCACCAGTTGCATAAGTTGGGTATCCGTAAACATTACCATTAGCATCTGTCATAGCTGTTCCTGCAGCTACTCCAGCTAAAGCTCTTGCTGGTAATTCTCCTGTATAAATAACAGGTGTTAATGGATCCATAACTAAAGCTTGAGTTACAACTCCACGAGTTGAATCATCTTCAGCAATCGGTTTAGAGCCTACATTTGAATAGGTTACATTAGAACCTACTTCTAACCAATCATTGATTTGAGTCTTAAGATTAAGTCTTCCTGTAAATCTTTTATAGTTTCCCTTATCTTTACCTACAATACCATCTTGGTCCATGTATGAACTTGAAAAATAGAAATTCGTTTTTTCGTTAGCTCCAGAGATACTCATATCATGTCTTTGAGTAAATGCAGTTTGAAAAGTTTCTTTTATCCAATTGGTATTAATACCATTATCAAGTATCGTTATTGGTTTAGCCCTTTGAGCTTCTGACTCTGAAAAATAAGTTGCAAATTGAGATGCATTCATCAACTTCATATTAGGTCTAGCTGATTGATTTCCTATTTGCGTACTGTAAGTAACTACTGTTTCTCCAGCCTTACCTTGTTTAGTTGTAATAATGATAACTCCATTTGCTCCTTGTGTACCATAAATTGCAGAAGATGCAGCATCTTTTAAAACCTCAATGTTAGCAATGTCACTTGGAGAAATATTATCTATAGAACTTACCTTCATTCCGTCAACAATATACAATGGATCTGAATTTCCATTAGAACCAGCACCTCTAATTCTAACTTTAGAACCAGAACCTGGAGCTCCAGAAGAAGACACAACGGTAACACCTGATGTTTTACCCTGTAATACAGACTCAACACGTGCTGACGAAGAATTTTGAATATCAGCAGAAGTAATACTAGAAATTGCCCCTGTTACTAAACTTTTTTTCTTTGATCCATAACCTACAACCACAACTTCATCTAAAAGAGCTGAATTCTCTTCTAACAATACATTAATTGGAGATTTTCCTTTGTAATTAATTTCTTGGGATTTAAAACCTACAAAAGTGAAGACTAAAACATCTCCATTCTTAGCATTGACTTTAAAAGCCCCATTAAAATCTGTTTGTGTCCCTTCGGAAGTACCTTTAACCAATACATTAACACCTGGAATAGGACCTGTTTTATCGGATACAGTACCCGATACGGATTGAGCATAAATAATACTTCCAAATAATAAGAATACTGGAAGTATTAGTTTTTTTAGCAGTTTGTTTTTCATAAATTTTTTTTTTTGGTTAGTTATAGCACTATGGTTTTTAATTAATAAAAGAATCAATGTGAATAATAAAAAGTGCAATGGGGGCAACTAAATAGAGTATTTCAACATTAATTCCGTTTAAAGAATTTAAATTCCATAGTTTGACAAATGTTAAGAAAATAAAAAAATTTAAATATCAATTTTAAAGCAATGACTATAATTTTTAAAGCTATTACTCATTAAATCAACATATAAGCGATATTTTATAGTCAATGCAACAATTTTTATAGTCTTAAATTTCATCTAACTATCAAAAATGTCTTTGCAAACGACCTCCTATGATATTTCAATCCTAAAATTGATTTAATCACATATATAATAGGCCATTAGACAACCTCCATTTAACTATTTGAATAAATAACATTGTTTTTTATATTAGAGAAGGCTCAAAAGTCATTATCAAAACCATTTTTTAGCCATTAGGTACTAACAAAAAAAGGTGGAAAAAGAAGATTTGGAGATGCTGCTCGGCAAATACGAAAGCGGTAGTTTTTGGATGAATCTCTTAATCGATTTAAAACTTGTATTGTTGAAGACAGAAGTGCTTTTTCAAATTCTAAACACAAATATTCTTTGTAAAATCTGAAAATACACCAAGAAAAATTATCTGAAGAAATTCTAAAATCAGGATTTTTTTGTTTTAAAAGAAGTAACAAAAAAATAGTCCATTTCAATAAAATTGGAAAATTGTTTTAAACCAATTTAATATTTATAATAAAAAAGGCTCCGATTATATTATCGAAGCCTAACTTTTTAACTCACACTTTTGAGGAACGTGTCGTTTTTATTTACATACTCATTTCCAACTTAAACACTTTTTGAAATAACGTACTCGGTGGGTTTAAAAAGAAATTTTCTCTACTAATTTTAAACCTACTAAACCAATCGTCAGAGCTCGTTTTTTTTGATTTTAACATCTGTAGGTAATATACCAAAATAACTTTTAAAGCATTTTGTAAAATAAGACGGGGAAGAAAACCCAGTTTTATAACATACTTCACTTATACTTACATTTTCCATTTCTAAAATTTGTTTTGCCTTTTGAAGCCGAACATTTCTTAAAAACTCATTAGCTGTCTGGTTAGTGAGCACTTTTATTTTTCTGTAAAACTGACTTCTACTCAATTTTAATTGAGTAGCAAGAGATTCTACATTTAAATCTGGATTGCTTATATTCTCTTTAATGTAGTTTAACACACTTTCAATAAATTCTTTATCCAAGGATAATGTTTTAATTCCCTCTGGCACTTCACTAATTAAACTAAAATATTTATTAAAAATCAACTGTCTACTGGTTATTAACTGGGATAAGCGTAACCTTAACAACCTCAAATCAAAAGGCTTAACCATATAAGCATCTGCACCTACTTCAATTCCTTCTATTCTATCTTCGATTTCAGTTTTGGCAGTAAGCATTAGTACAGGAATATGACTTGTTCTCAAATCTCTCTTTATCTTTTTACAAAAATCGAACCCATCCATTTCTGGCATCATGACATCTGTTAATATAATATCTGGAAGAAACTCATTAGCTAAATCAATTCCACTTTTTCCATTATTAGCTACTAAAACCTTGTACTCGTTTTCAAGTTCTTTTTTCAAATAATCTCTAAGTTCGTAATTATCCTCTACTATTAACAATGTATATTTGTGTAGATTTTCATCTATATCAATTACCTTTTCCTTTTCTGTTTCAAGACCAATAAATGGTTGTCTCTTTTTAACTTTAACCTCTATACTATCTGAAAGTATTTCATTATCATCAAAATGAGACTTACCCATTGGCAATATGATTGTAAAAGTAGTTCCTTCACCTACTTCACTTTCAACTTCAATCTCGCCTTTATGTAACCTAACAAAATCTCGAACTAATTCTAAACCAATTCCTGTTCCTCCGTAATAACTTTTATTTAAATTTTCGACTTGATAAAAACGCTCAAATATTTTTTCTACTTCTCCTTTTTCAATGCCTGGACCCGTATCAGAAATAATAATCTCTGCCGCTTTTACCCTCTCAGTTTCACTCACTAAAGGTAAATCGAATAACTTATCTGTTGATTGAAGATTGATATTGATTGTCCCTCCAATTGGTGTAACCTTAATAGCATTTGATAAAATATTGAAAATAATCTTTTCCAACATATCTGCATCACCCCAAATTGATATATCTTCTACATCTGAATCTAGATTAAATTCTATTCCTTTGATAGATAATTCTTCTCTAAAATGGATTACTACATCTTTAATAAAATCTACTAAATTTAATTTTACAGCTTTAACCTTTAATTTATTTGACTCAAGTTTTTTAAAATCTAAGAGTTCATTTATCAACCTATAAAGTCTATTGGTGTTTTTATGAATAATACTAAGTTTTTCTTTTGTTCGTGTTGGAAGATTTAAGGTCTCATCTCTAATAATATCGTCAATAGGGTTCATAATTAAGGCGAGAGGTGTTCTTAATTCATGGGATATATTAGTAAAAAACTGAAACTTTTTTTCACTTAAATCTTTTTCTTGCAACCTTTTATTTTGTTCTAGAGCTATTTCTTTATTTTTATTCAACCTAACAAGCATCATCTTATTAAAATAATAGCCTCCTAAAAGCAACAAAACAACATAAGAAAACAAAGCCATATTTGACTTCCACCAAGGTGGTAAAACAGTTATTTTTAGTTCTAATATTTCTTTATTCCATTTACCATCACTATTGGCTGATTTTAATTTGAATGTATAATTACCCTGTTCCAAATTTGTATAAGTGGCACTTTTTAATCTACCAACATAATTCCATGATTTTTCTAGACCTTCAAGATAATAAGCATATTGATTCTTTTCAGGTCTAGTATAGTTAATGCCTGTATATTCAATAGTAAATACAGATTGGGCGCTATTTAAAGTAATACTCTTCGTTTCGCCAATAGCACTTTCAAGGGGCGAGCCTTTTTGATTAATAGTAACCTTTTTATTAAATAACTTAAGGTCTGTTAAATACAACGATGGCAAAACATTATTAACTTTAATATTTGAAGGGTTGAAATAGTCTAATCCAAAATAATTACCAAAATAAATGATTCCTTTTTCATCTCTAAAAGTGGCATTTCGATTAAAATCATTAGAAAGAAGTCCGTCATTTTTTGTATAAGTAGTAAACTTATTGGTTTTAACGTCTAATCTTGAAACTCCTGAATTTGAACTTAGCCAAATATTACCTTTTAAATCTCCAATAATCCCTAGTATATTATCGGCTTCCAAGCCATCTTGTTTGTTATACCATTTAAAACTATCTGTTTTGCCACTGTATTTACACAATCCAGATCCCTTTGTTCCAATCCATATAGAACCGTCCTTTCCTTCATATAGTGACAAAATGTCTTCCGTTTTTGCATAATTTTTAAATTCTTTAGACATTCTATTAGCCATTGATACAATAGAAAACGTATTCTTTGCTAATTTTTTAATCTTAAACAAACCTATATTTCTTGTGGCTACCCAAAGATTTCCTTTTTTGTCAAACAATATTTTAGTTACATAACTATCTGAAATACCTGATTTTAAAAATGGTTCTGATCTGTAATTTGTAAATTTTCCTGTATCCGGATTGAATGAATGCAGTCCTTTATCCCAACTAGCAAACCAAATAGTTCCTTCTAAATCTTCTGTAATACCTATAATATTATTGGAAGTTAAACCTCCACTTGAATTATTTACATTGAAATTAATAAATTTTTTATCTCCATTCTTTAAAAAATATAACCCTCCACTCCAAGTACCAGCCCATATATTTTGTTTACTGTCAATAAATAGTGTTTCAACATAATTATTCGTTAGTCCCGAAATTACCTTGTTTTCTGTAGGACCTATATGGGTATATTGACTCGATTTAGGATCAAAAATATCAATACCTCCTCCATCCATTGCGATCCAAAATCTATTAAAACGATCTTTTACAATAGCAGTAACAGAGCTTATTTGTAATGAATTAGCAATACCAGGTATGCTTTCTAGATTTTCAAATTTATCATATAACTTGTCGTAAACACCAATTCCTGAATTATAATATCCCATCCAAATACGTTCATTACGATCCAAAAATAAAGACCAAATAGAATTAGATAGAATGTTTTTTCTTTCGGATTTACTCGATAAATAATGATTTAAAATTTTTCCATTGGCATCAATATGAAATAAACCATCATTCTCCGTACCACACATTAGCGTTTTGTCAGGTAAATTAATAACTGATAAAATACGATTTTGCGAAATTTGAAAATGATTTATCTCAAATAAAGGATCTTTACTAGTATCATTGCTCTTAATTTTAAATATGCCTGAAGATATAGTTCCAATCCATATATTGTTTTTTTCTATTAATAAACATTTAATAGCTTCATTAAGAGACTTAATCCCCTCTTTATTTTTAAAAACAGAACGTCTTAGGGAATTTGTTTTAGCATCATACTCTTTGAGACCTCCATCAGTTCCAGCATATACCTTTCCCTTAGAATCTACCTGAAGTGCATTTATAGTATTAGTGGAAATCGAATTAGATTCTTTATTGGCTATTTTTTCAACTTTAAAATTATTTAAATTCATCTTAAATAATCCGAGTTCTAAAGTACCAATAAATAAGTTACCCTTATTATCTCCTGTCAAACTCTTAACCAGAACTTTTACTTTATTTTTTTTGAATTCAGATAAAAGAATTCTTTTAAAACAATCATTCTTGTAATCGTATAAGTTGAGTCCATCGTCAGTCCCAAACCATAATCTATTGTTATTGTCAAGATAAGAACAATTAATAACATTATTACTTAACGAGGTAGGATCGTTTGGTTTGAATTTATATGTTTTGTAATCACTACCGTCAAATTTATTTAATCCAACTCCACTAGTACCAAGCCAAATAAAACCGTAATGGTCTTGAACTATTGTAGGTACACCAATTTGGGAAATGCTTTCCTTTATATTAACAAACCGATACTTTTCAATTGATTTTTGAGACCAAATAGCTATGGAAAACAATACTAAACAACAAACAAAAAAAAAATTTTTCATATCACAAAACCCGTTTTCAAACTAAATATGGATAAAATTAACACTTAAATTTTACAAATCATTTAAATTATAGCTTCAAACTAAAATTATCACATTTAATAATAATTTGTTTATTAACTGTAACAATAATACGAGCTTGATAAATTAAATGCGCATCGTTATTTCAAAATAGAAACATAAAAAAAACGCTAACTTTAATAAGTTAGCGTTTTTTTTATGTCTGTACTTTATTTTAGATTAAGCTAGTGAACTTTCAAAATCAACTGCTTTTTTCAAGAAAGCTTTAATCAACAATCTATTAGGGGCCATGCCTGAAGTCATGATTTGTTTTTTTGTATTTGTTCTATCAGAAGTAATTGTAGATGTATTTGGATCTTGTTTAGAACCCATAAACCAAAGAACAAAATTGATGCTTGTAGATGTAGAATTAGTATCTTCTTTGCGAACTACGTTTGTATCTATAGCATTAACTACTTTATTATCAGTTTGTGTTTGACCAAAAACTGAAATATTAGATAACAAAAGAAATGCAAACAAAACTAAAGTCTTTGCTATCTTGTTAGTATCTGTTATTAAAGTAAAATAGTTCATCTTGTTTTTTTTCAAATGATAAATTCATTCATCATTAATTCTGGTACGAATCTATATCATAAGATTAGTAGTAAAAAATATTTTCGATGAATCACCATTAAACACGATTAAGCTACATATTTATAGCTTTTTATTTGGTTTAAAAGCACCTGAAAATCATTTGGGCAAAAAAAACTAACAAACTTAAATCCAATAAAAAAGGCTCCATTTCTGGAGCCTTTTAATATAATTATGCTTGTCCTGCGGGACCAAAATTTAGAGGAATTGGAGCCTGTTCAGTATCTTTAATTTCGCCATGAGCGACTTCAAAACGGTGAATATTCTCTCCAATAGCTTTCAACAATCTTTTGGCATGTTGCGGTGTCAAGACAATTCTTGATTTAACCTTGGCCTTTGGTATACCTGGCATAATACTCACAAAATCTAAAACAAACTCAGATGATGAGTGATTGATGATTGCTAAATTAGAATAAATTCCTTCAGCAGTTTTTTCATCAAGCTCTATATTGATTTGTTCTTGTTGTTGATTTGAATTAGCCATACCTTAGTAAATATACTCTTCTTTATTAGCCATCATTTCATTGTAATCTTCTTTAGAACCTACAATAGTATGATCATATTCTCTCATACCTGTACCAGCAGGGATTCTATGACCTACAATTACATTTTCTTTCAATCCTTCTAAGTAATCCACTTTACCTGCTACAGCAGCTTCGTTTAATACTTTAGTAGTTTCTTGGAAAGAAGCTGCAGAAATAAATGATTTAGTTTGAAGAGATGCTCTTGTAATACCTTGTAAAACTGGAGTTGCAGTTGCTGTAATAACATCACGTGCAACAACTAAGTTTTTATCAGTACGTTTCAATAAAGAGTTTTCATCACGCAATTGACGTGGAGTAATGATTTGACCTGCTTTCAAATTAGCAGAATCACCTTCATCCTCAACCACTTTCATTCCGTATAATTTATCGTTTTCAAGAATAAAATCTTTTGTATGAATCAATTGATCTTCTAAGAACAATGTATCCCCTGGATCTTGAACTCTTACTTTACGCATCATTTGACGAATAACAACTTCAAAGTGTTTGTCATTGATTTTTACCCCTTGTAAACGGTATACCTCTTGAATTTCATTTACCAAGTACTGTTGAACGGCAGCTGGACCTTGAATTCTTAAAATATCATCAGGTGTAATTGCGCCATCAGACAAAGGAACACCTGCTCTAACGAAGTCATTCTCTTGAACAAGAATTTGACTTGAAAGTTTTACTAGGTATTTCTTAACCTCACCAAACTTAGATTCGATAACAATTTCACGGTTACCTCTTTTAATTTTTCCAAAAGAAACAACACCATCGATCTCAGAAACTACAGCTGGGTTTGAAGGGTTACGAGCCTCTAACAACTCTGTAATTCTTGGAAGACCTCCCGTGATATCTCCTGATTTAGAAGAACGACGAGGGATTTTTACCAATACCTTACCTGCTTTAATTTTCTCACCGTTTTCAACCATCAAGTGGGCTCCAACTGGTAAGTTGTAAGAACGAATCAACTCACCTTCTTTACCGTAAACCAATAAAGTTGGAATTAATTTTTTGTTTCTTGCTTCAGAGATTACTTTTTCTTGGAAACCAGTTTGCTCATCAATTTCAACCATGAATGATTGACCTTGCTCTAAATCTTCGTAAGCAATTTTACCAGTAAACTCAGAAACGATAACTCCATTATATGGATCCCATTTACAGATTACATCTCCTTTTACAACAGACTGACCGTCTTTTACAAAAATACTTGAACCGTAAGGAATATTATTAGTACTTAATAAAATACCTGTTTTCTCATCAACTAATTTCAATTCAGTAGAACGTGATACAACAATATCAACCGCATTACCTTCATTATCTTCACCTTTAACCGTTTTTAAATCTTCGATTTCAAGTTTACCATTAAATCTTGTAATGATACTTGATTCTTCAGAAATACCACCCGCAACCCCTCCAACGTGGAATGTACGTAATGTCAACTGTGTACCAGGCTCACCAATAGACTGTGCAGCAATTACACCGACAGCTTCACCTCTTTGTGTCATTTTACCAGTAGCTAAGTTTCTACCGTAACATTTAGCACAAATACCTTTTAAAGCTTCACAAGTTAATGGAGAACGAACTTCAACTTTTTCAATTGGAGAAGCTTCAATAGTTCTCATAATTGCTTCCGTGATTTGTTGTCCTGACTCAACTAAAACTTCATTATTCAAAGGATTAATAACATCTTGCAATGCAACACGTCCTAAAATTCTTTCTCCTAATGATTCAACGATTTCTTCGTTTTTCTTCAAAGCAGAAACTTCAACACCTCTTAATGTTCCACAATCCTCGATGTTTACAATAACGTCTTGAGAAACGTCATGTAATCTTCTTGTCAAGTACCCTGCATCGGCGGTTTTAAGAGCGGTATCCGCAAGACCTTTACGAGCACCGTGAGTAGAGATAAAGTACTCAAGGATAGAAAGACCTTCTTTAAAGTTAGAAAGGATCGGGTTTTCAATAATTTCACCACCTCCAGCATTTGATTTTTTTGGCTTAGCCATCAAACCACGCATACCAGTTAACTGACGAATTTGTTCTTTAGATCCCCTTGCTCCAGAATCAAGCATCATATACACTGAGTTGAAACCTTGTTGGTCTTCTCTAATGTTTTTCATTGCTAATTCTGTCAATTGAGCATTTGTAGAAGTCCATACATCAATAACTTGGTTGTAACGTTCGTTATTGGTAATAAGACCCATATTATAATTAGCAGAAATTCCTTCAACTTGCTCTCTAGCATCTGCAATTAATTCTCCTTTTCTTTCTGGAATTTTGATATCTCCTAATGAGAATGACAATCCACCTTTAAATGCGAATTTGTATCCCATATCTTTCATATTGTCCAAGAAAGCAGCTGTAGTAGGTACATCAGTAACGCTTAATACGTGACCGATAATATCTCTAAGGTTTTTCTTAGTCAATACATCATTGATATATCCTGCAGCTTCTGGAACTACTTCATTAAACAATACACGACCAGCAGTTGTTTTTACGATTTGGTAAACCAACTCTCCAGCTTCATTAAAATCTTTTGCTCTA
>CAUPOP010000053.1:0-13394 GCA_963512955.1 uncultured Flavobacterium sp.
AACGCTAAGTAAAACCTATGATGGAACTGCTTCGGCAGTGGTAACTGCAGGAACACTTTCAGGAGTTGAAGGTTCTGACGATGTTAGTGTTAGCGCAGTAGCGACTTATGATTCGGCTGCTATTGGAACTGAAAAAACAATAACTGTGGTTTATACTTTGTCAGGAGAAGATGCTGCTAAATACAGCAAACCAGAAAATTACACGGTAAACACAGGAAGTATTATGGACGGTGCTCCTACAATAATCTACTCTCCATTCACTCTTGAATTCATTCAAGGTGTTGCGATAGTTAATAGTGTTCCAAATTTGAATAATACGACTATCCAGAGTTTTACAATCAGTCCAGATCTACCTGTAGGTTTAACTATGAATTCAATTACTGGAGTTATAAGTGGTACACCGGTCTATCCATCGATAGAAACTACATATAGTATCACAGGAACCAATTTTGGTGGAAGTACAACAGTTAAAGTGACTATTTCTATTGATATTGACACTGATGGAGACGCTATTGGTAATAAAATTGATTTAGATGATGATGGAGATGGTTATGCCGATTCAGATGAAAAAGCATCAGGGTCTAATCCATTAAAAATCGATAGTACACCTAATGATAATGATAATGATAGGATTAGTGATGTGACCGATCCAGATGATGATAATGATGGTGTGTTAGACGGAGCAGATAATTGTTCGATGACCTATAATCCAAATCAAGAGGATATTGACCACGATGGTCAAGGAGATGTTTGTGATTTGATAGAACTAAACGTTTCTCAGGCTATTACACCAAATGGGGATGGCGTTAATGATACTTGGATGATTTACAATATTGAAAACCACCCTAATTCAAGTGTTAGAGTTCTTAATCGTTGGGGAACTGAAGTATTTTACTCTCGTAATTATCAAAACGATTGGGATGGTCACTATAAAGATTCTAATGGTACTTTGCCAGAATCGAGCTCCTATTATTATCAAATCGATTTATCAGGCGATGGTACTATTGATGCTCAAGGTTGGTTGTACATCACAAAATAATTTGATCAAAAAAACAAACAGATGAAAAACAAGAATTATATAATAATGGTACTACTCTTATGGAGTAGTACTATTTTTGCTCAGCAAGAAAATGCTTTTACATTTTATCGGCAGCATATGAATTTAGTAAATCCTGCTTATGCTGGTATGGATAATGAAACACTTCTTACGAGTTCTATTCGAACGCAATGGACCGGAATAGAAAATGCGCCTAAGACGCAAGCTGTTTCTTTTGGAACTAGTTTAGGTTCTAATTTAGGATTTGGAATTGCTATTATCAGTGATAAAACTTTTATTGAGAAACAAACTTTTTTAGGTATTGATTTTTCATACAAAGTAAAGATGAATGAAACTGCCGATTTATATTTAGGAATAAAAGCGGGAGGAAACTTTTATAATGTGAATACGTCAGGGCTTGAAACGTATAGCGTTCGTACAGATGCAGCTTTAGAATCTATTGATAGTTTTAATCCTAATGTAGGAGTGGGAGCTGTATTTAAAACAGATAAATATTATCTTTCCGTTTCAGTACCAAAATTACTAAACACGCTTAGAGCAAAAAGAGAAGATGGATTTGCTATGGTGGCAACTGATAGGCCTCATGTTTATTTTAGTGGAGGATATGATTTTAATTTAAATTCGTCTTTAACTCCATTAGTTTTAAAACCATCTGTTATGTTTCGTTATGTGAATGGAGCTCCTGTTTCAATAGACTTTAACACGATTTTAAAAATCGACGATAATCTGGAAATTGGCGGTACTTATAGAACAGACAAAGCTTATGCAGCACTTGCTACTATAACTTTAAGCAAACGATTTGTTTTTGGGTTTGCTTATGAAATGAGTACAAGACCAACACTTGCAAGTGCTAGAAATACAAATGAGATTTTATTACAATTCAAGTTTTAAATATTATATAATAAATTGTTTAAGAAAAAAAATGAGGCTATATAGCCTCATTTTTTTTCTTAAACAATTTATAGAATAGAGATTGTGAATTACAACTCAACATAAATGGTAGTTTTTATTTTCATTTCCAATTTTTAAACTCATTTGAAGTATATTTGCATTCGTTTTCTAAAAGGATAGCAATTATAATTGTCAAAAGCTTGAAACGAGTTTGAAACAATTAGATTAAAAGGAGAAAAAAATAAAAATTAAGATATTTAAAGCGCTATTAAAAGATGCTTTATAACAGAAAGAGATAAAGAATGAAGTTTGATTTATTACAAAAAGATCCACAGTCTAAAGCCAGAGCAGGAAGTATAACTACTGATCATGGTGTGATTGAAACCCCTATTTTTATGCCTGTGGGTACCGTTGCTTCAGTAAAAGGAGTGCATCAACGGGAATTAAAAGACGATATAAATCCAGATATCATTCTAGGAAATACCTATCATTTGTACTTGCGACCACAAACCGAAATTCTTGAAAAAGCGGGTGGATTGCATAAATTCATGAATTGGGATCGAAATATTTTGACTGATTCAGGAGGATATCAAGTATATTCTCTTTCTTCAAATAGAAAAATCAAAGAAGAAGGAGTAAAGTTTAAATCTCATATTGATGGTTCATATCATGTGTTTACACCTGAAAATGTTATGGAAATACAGCGTACTATTGGTGCTGATATCATCATGGCTTTTGATGAATGTACGCCTTATCCATGTGATTATCGGTATGCACAACGTTCTATGCATATGACCCACCGTTGGTTAGATCGTTGTATCAATCATTTGGACAAGCTACCTTTTAAATATGGATATGAACAAACATTTTTTCCAATCGTTCAAGGAAGTACGTATAAAGATTTAAGAAGACAATCTGCTGAATATATTGCTAATTCAGGCCAACAAGGAAATGCTATTGGAGGACTTTCGGTAGGAGAACCTGCAGAAGAAATGTATGCAATGACCGAAGTAGTTTGTGAAATATTACCGGAAGACAAACCTCGATATTTGATGGGAGTAGGTACGCCGATAAATATTCTAGAAAATATTGCTCTTGGAATTGATATGTTTGATTGTGTTATGCCTACGCGAAATGCCAGAAATGGAATGTTGTTTACAGCTAATGGCTCTATAAATATAAAGAACAAAAAATGGGAAGATGATTTTTCGCCAATAGACGAAATGGGAATCACTTTTGTTGATACAGAATATACTAAAGCTTATTTACGCCATTTATTTGCTGCGAATGAATACCTAGGAAAACAAATTGCTACAATCCATAATCTTGGGTTTTATATGTGGTTGGTTCGTGAAGCCAGAAAACATATATTAGCTGGTGATTTTAGACCTTGGAAAGAAATGATGGTTAAAAATATGAGCCAACGATTGTAAAATAATTATGAGTTATAAATTATGAGTTCGCTTATAGTTCATAACTCATAACTCATAATTTAAAATATGCTAACAATAATTGATAAATACATCTTAAAAAGATATTTAGCCACATTTGCGGTAATGCTATTGTTGTTCATACCTATTGGGATTGTTATTGATGTATCGGAGAAAATCAATAAAATGCTCGAAAATAAAGTGCCGTTTATTGACGTTGCGATTTATTATTATCATTTTACAGTTTATTTTGCCAATATGTTATTCCCGATATTTTTATTTTTATCGGTTATTTGGTTTACTTCAAAACTGGCTAATAATACTGAAATTATAGCCATATTGAGTTCGGGGATTTCATTCACACGCTTTTTAAGACCTTATCTTATTGGAGCGTCAATTATTTCTGTTTTTGTATTGTTGATGGGATTTTTCATTGTTCCAGCTTCAAGCGAAGGCTTCAATAATTTTAGATATACCTATCTTCGAACCGGAGGGATGCAGGATATGATGGGTGATAATACGGATGTATATAGACAAATTAGTGATAATGAGTTTATTTATGTAAATAGCTTCAATACAGAATCAAAAACCGCTTTTAATTTTTCATTAGAGAAGTTTAAAAAAGATAAATTGGAGTATAAAATTACTGCCAGTAGGATTAAATGGAATCCTAAAGATAGTACTTACACCATGTATGATTATACCAAAAGGATTGTAGGAGTAGAAGGAGATAAAATTGAAAAAGCACCTGAGAAAAAAGCGGTTTTTAATTTTGATTTAGAAGATTTAACACCGGTCGTATATATCGCAGAAACGTTGAGTTTGGGTAAATTAAATGCTTTTATTGATAAAGAAAAAAGTCGTGGTTCCTCAAATATCAATGTATATCTAGTAGTTTTATATAAAAAATTCAGTATTCCGGTTTCGGCATTTATACTTACCATTATAGCTGTGGCAGTTTCATCTATGAAGCGAAGAGGAGGAATGGGAGTTAATTTAGCCATAGGTATTGCGCTTGCTTTTGCTTTTGTTTTTTTCGATAAAATCTTCGGAGTATTAGCAGAAAAATCAAGTATTCCAGCTATGTTGGCGGTTTGGTTGCCTAATATTGCTTTTGGAATTCTAGCTATTTATTTATTACGAAATGCGAAACGATAATTTAAAGAGTTACCTTAATCTTCATTTAATTGTATTTATTTGGGGGTTTACAGCTATTTTAGGAGCTTTAATTACTATAACTGCAGATGCTTTAGTTTGGTACCGAATGCTTTTTGCAGGCGTTTTTTTAGCCTTGTTTATTGCTTTTAAAAAAAAATCTTTCAAAATTTCTCCGCGAGCCTTACTTAAGCTAGTTTTTGTAGGTGCTTTGATTGCTTTGCACTGGATTTTTTTCTTTAAGGCAATACATGTTTCTAATGTTTCCATTACACTTTCTGTTTTTTCATTAGGTGCCTTTTTTGCCTCTTTGTTAGAGCCTATTTTTTATGGGAGAAAAGTGCTTTGGTATGAAGTTTTTTTTGGATTAATTATTATTGCGGGTTTAGCTTTAATCATGCAAGTTGAGGTTAATTATTTAAGCGGAATGCTTTATGCGTTGACTTCTATTATTTTAGGGGTGTTATTTACCCTTATGAATGGGAAATTGATTCAAAGGCATGATCCTTCAGTAATCTCTTTTTATGAGTTTGGAGCAGGTTTTTTCTTTATTAGTATTTACTTTTTATTTCAACATAAATTTTCAACTGATTTTTTTGTTTTGACTTTCAAAAATTGGATGTTAATTTTAATTTTAGCGTCTGTTTGTACAGCTTATGCATTTACGGCTTCTGTGAAAGTGATGCAGAAACTTTCTCCGTATACCGTTATGTTAACCACTAACTTAGAGCCTGTTTATGGGATTGTCTTAGCTTATTTTATCATTGGAGGAAAAGAAAAAATGAGTGTTGAATTTTATTTTGGAGCACTAATAATAGTAATCACAGTAATCCTAAATGGAGTCATAAAACACTATCAAAAAGATAAAGAAAAATAGTAGGAATTGAGAATGAGAGAGCAAACTTTTGCACTTAAATAGAAAATTATCCCTACTGAACGATTTTAAATTTTATATTTGCATTTCTAAATCAGAAAAATAAATAACGCAAAAATCCTATGGAATATTTAGATTTTGAGCTTCCTATAAAAGAATTGGAAGAACAGTTAGACAAATGTGTGATTATTGGTAAAGAATCAGATGTTGATGTAACCAATACATGCAAACAAATCAATAAGAAGTTAGAAGAAACCAAAAGACATATTTATAAAAACTTAACTGCTTGGCAACGAGTTCAATTGTCAAGGCATCCAAACAGACCTTATACTTTAGATCATATAAAAGCACTTTGTGGAGATACTTTCTTGGAACTTCATGGAGATAGAGGTTTTAAAGATGATAAAGCCATGATTGGTGGTTTGGGTAAAATTGACGGACAATCTTTTATGATTGTTGGACAACAAAAAGGATTTAATACAAAAACGCGTCAATACCGAAATTTTGGTATGGCAAATCCTGAAGGCTACAGAAAAGCTTTGCGCTTGATGAAAATGGCTGAAAAATTCGGGATTCCTGTATTGACTTTGATTGATACTCCGGGTGCATATCCAGGGTTAGAAGCAGAAGAAAGAGGACAAGGAGAAGCAATTGCTAGAAATATTTTCGAAATGGTACGTCTTAAAGTACCTGTAATCACAGTTATTGTTGGTGAAGGAGCTTCTGGAGGAGCTTTAGGAATAGGTGTTGGCGATCGTGTTTACATGATGGAAAATACATGGTATTCTGTAATTTCACCAGAATCATGTTCTTCTATTTTATGGAAAAGTTGGGAGTATAAAGAACAAGCAGCTGATGCTTTGAAACTTACTTCTACTGATATGAAAAAACAAAAATTAGTAGATGATGTAATCCCAGAACCACTTGGTGGAGCACATTTTGATAGAGAAACTGCTTTCAAAACGGTGGAGCAATATATCATGAAAGGATATAATGAGTTGAAAGACTTATCAACAGAAGAATTAGTTGCCCAGAGAATGGAGAAATACTGTAAAATGGGCGATTTCAAGGAATAAAATCTTACAAAATGTTTAAAATCCGAAGCCTAGTGGTTTCGGATTTTTTTTGGGTTATAAACAAAAAATAGTTAGTTATAAACAATTTTTTGTAATAACTCGACTGTCATATTTTTTTAATTTTTGTTACTTTCGCCATATGGAAAATTTCAAAAGTATAAACCCAATAAAGGTAGATAAAACTACAATCATAAGTCTCGAAAAAGGGAAGTTACCGCCACAAGTATTAGACCTTGAAGAGGCTGTACTTGGTGCTATGATGATTGACAAAAAAGGGGTAGATGATGTAATCGATATTTTACAGCCAGATGCTTTTTATAAAGATGCCCACAAACATATTTTTGAGGCTATTGTTCAGTTGTTTACAGATACTCAACCTATTGACTTATTAACGGTTTCTGCACAGCTTAAGAAAAACGGAAAGTTAGAGTTGGCAGGAGGAGATTTTTATTTAATTCAGCTTACGCAAAAAATTTCTTCTTCAGCACACATTGAATTCCATTCCAGAATCATTCTTCAAAAATTTATTCAACGTAGTTTAATTCGTATTTCATCCGAAATTATTGAAGATTCTTACGATGAAACGACTGATGTTTTTGATTTATTAGACAGAGCCGAATCTAAATTATATGAAGTAACTCAAGGGAATATAAAACGAAGTTCTGAAACCGCACAAAGTTTGGTGTTACAAGCCAAAAAACGAATTGAAGAAATTGCAGGGCAAGAGGGATTGAGTGGTGTAGCGACTGGTTTTGATAAATTAGATAAGATTACATCAGGTTGGCAACCAAGTGATTTAATTATTATAGCAGCAAGACCTGCAATGGGTAAGACTGCATTTGTATTGTCGATGGCACGAAATATGGCCATTGATTTTGGAATGCCAGTAGCCTTATTTTCTCTAGAGATGGCTTCTGTTCAGTTGATTACTCGTTTGATATCTTCAGAAACTGGATTGTCGTCAGAGAAACTTCGTACGGGGAAATTAGAAAAACATGAATGGGAACAATTAAGTACCAAGGTTAAAAATTTAGAAAAAGCACCTCTTTTTATAGATGACACTCCTTCATTATCCATTTTTGATTTAAGAGCTAAAGCCAGACGTTTGGTTTCACAACATGGCATCCGAATTATCATTGTTGATTATTTGCAATTGATGACAGCTGGTGGAAACGGAAAAGGTGGAGGAAATAGAGAGCAAGAGATTTCAACAATTTCTCGAAACTTAAAGGCATTGGCTAAGGAATTAAATGTTCCAGTTATCGCACTTTCTCAACTTTCACGTGCCGTTGAAACACGTGGTTCTAGTAAAAGACCTTTGCTTTCTGACCTTCGTGAATCAGGAGCGATTGAGCAAGATGCCGATATTGTATCGTTTTTATATCGTCCAGAATATTATAAAATTGATGAATGGGATGATGATGAAGCTTCTCCAACTGCAGGTCAAGCCGAAATTATGATAGCTAAGCATCGTAATGGTAGTATCGAAAACGTTCGTTTGAAATTTATTGGACATCTAGGTAAATTTGATAATTTAGAGGACTACAGCGGCGGTTATGATGATTTGCCTTCTAGTATGAATCAACAAGAAGACAATCCTTTTATTACTAAAAATCTACCTTCAGCTAATGAAGCTTTTGGAAGTAATTTGAATGATCCAGATGACGACAGTGATGTGCCATTCTAAAATATAAATTTAATCCGTTCTTAGAGCGGATTTTTTTATGATTTCAATGAGCTAAAAACCATTATCTTTGAAATAAAAACCAAATAATGTCTCTCAAAAAGTCACTATATATTTTATTAATTTTTATTTCATTTTCAGCAAAAGCATCTTTTATTTTGTTGCCAATGGATGAAACTACACAGCAAAATCACCTAAAGGCATACGGAATTACCTATTGGTGTTTGGATAAAAATTATAAAGCAAGTTGGTTGCTCAATTATCGGGGAGGTTCTTTCTTACTTCCAGATGCTTTAGAAATACGAAAAGAATGCCAGATTCGAGGCGTTAGTTTTGAAATTATTTCTGATAGTGAAGAAGTTGCAATTTTGAATGAAATTTCTAGCCCTTCTCAAAATATGGAAGCGGTAATTCTCGAAAAAGCTCCTAAAATAGCGGTTTATACTCCAAAAGGCAAACAACCATGGGATGATGCAGTAACACTTGTTTTGACTTATGCAGAAATTCCGTTTACGCCAATTTATGATGAAGAAGTGTTAAAAGATCAATTGGTTTTGTATGATTGGTTGCATTTACATCATGAAGATTTTACAGGTCAGTATGGAAAGTTTTATGGAGCTTATAAAAATACGCCATGGTACATTGAACAAAAGAAAGATTCAGAAGCATTAGCTGCACAATTAGGATATAATAAAGTTTCACAAGAAAAAGGAGCAGTTGCAAAAAAGATAAGGGATTTTGTTATTGGAGGAGGTTTTATGTTTGCGATGTGTTCAGCGACTGATAGTTTTGATATTGCTCTTGCGGCTGATGGAGTTGATATTTGTGAATCAATGTTTGATGGAGACAGTAGTGAATCAAACTATCAATCAAAAATCAATTATAGTAACTCATTTGCTTTCAAAGATTTTATTCTAGAACGAAGACCTGATCAATATGAGTTTTCAGATATTGATATGACTACAAAACGAAAAATCCCTATAGAAAAAGATTATTTTACTCTTATGGAATTTTCGGCTAAATGGGATCCAATTCCAAGTATGTTATGTCAAAATCATACCCAATTAGTAAAAGGATTTATGGGACAGACCACGGCTTTTGATGCGGCACTCCTAAAATCGAATGTATTAGTTATGGGTACTTGTGAAATTAATGGAGAAGCTCGTTACATTCATGGTGAAAAAGGGAAAGGAATGTTTACCTACTATTCTGGACATGATCCTGAAGATTTTCAGCATCAAGTAGGTGACCCGCCAACAGTTTTGGATTTGCATCCTAATTCTCCTGGATACAGATTGATTTTGAATAATGTATTATTTCCTGCGGCAAGAAAGAAAAAAATGAAAACCTAATTTAGGTTCTAAATGAAGTGAATTTATACTAAACCAAAATCTTTAGCTAAAGCAATGAGATGGACATTATTATTAGCTTTAAAGTAGATTTTAAGCTTGTTAATTCGTTTTTCGAGACTACTGATGCTATTAGGCATTATTTTGGACTGCCTGAATTCGGATACAATTTCTTCGACTGTTAATCCTTTAGATAATGATTTTAAAAGAATAATATCATAATTCTCAATTTCACAAAGTGATTTATCTCTCAAAGCATATGATAATTCATCTGAAATTATTTTTTCATCATCAGTATAAATACGTTGAATGGTCTTTTTAAGTTCAGGAATACTATCGCGTCCTTTTAAAACATAGGCATTTATATCTAATTTTTTGAAGAGTGATTTTATTCTGAAGGATTTGTCTTCAATAGAAAATATAATTGTTTTTATGTTGGGTTGGACTTTTTTTACGGCTTCGATAAGATCTTCTCCTGATGTAAGTTTGTTTTCTCTATGGTCCGTTTTAAATGACAAATCACTGATTAACAAATCAAATGGTTCTTGGTCGAGGATTGCTCTTTTAATTTTCAGATACGCATCATCGCAATATTTTACATAGCGAACGTCAGCAACTCCCAGTTCTTGGAGTGCATGAACAACAGTCAAACTAATTGTGTCTAAATCTTCAGCAACTAAAACTTTTTTAAACATCAGTTAATTTTTAAATTGGGATAGTTAATTTTAGTCTAAAACCTTTTTTTGATTCAGTATCAAATGTAATTTTTCCTTCAATACTTGTAATACGGTTTTCCACATTTTGAAGTCCATTTTTTAATTTCAGTCCTTTTAAATTTACTCCAAGTCCGTTATCAGTGTATTCTAAAAGTAAATTATTTTTATATCTTTTGCAGGTTATTACCACCAGAGTACATTTGCTATGTTTTTTCATATTTACAAGAAGTTCTTGTAAAACACGATAAATAGTTATTTTTTTATTGCTTTCTAAAGCATTCCAGTTAAAAGAATCAAATCCATTTATTAAAATGTTTACCTCATTAGTATTAAAGGAAGTCATCATTTCTTTTAGGCTCTCTATGAAATTTTTCCCAATATCTATTGTGCTATTTTCTTTAGAAATGTTTCTAGTTCTAGAATAAATGGTGTCAAGATTATTAAGTAATTGTTCTTTATTTTGGCTGGAAGATAAATCTTGATTTTCAGCAAAAGTCATTGTGTAGTATACATCGTTCGCTAATTCATCATGTAACTTTTTTGCAATTCGAGTTTCAGTATCATAAGTGATCTCGATTTTTTCTTTTTTATTCCTTTCTCTAAAAAAAATATAAACAAAAAAACTAAATCCAAACCCAATTATAGTTAAGAAGGCAAAGTATAAAGATTGGTTTTTTTGTTGGGCTAGTTCTAAATCATTTTCTGCTTTTTGAGTTTTCAGTCTTAGATTTTCATTTCGTTCTTTCTTAGAATCGTATTTGATTTTTGCAAACTGATTTTTCGCGATTTGTCTTATTTTGTTGTTACTGTCGTTGATGCGTATATAATCTAAGGCATATTTTTTAGCCTGCGCTTTAGAGCTGTTTTGGATAATTTGTGCTAATGTTAGTAAACGATAGTCTGCATTATTTATTTTTGTTGCTTTGGAGTAGGCCAGTAATGCAAATTGATAAGAGATTTTTGTGTTAATTTCTTTATAATATTCACTAAGATTATAATAACTTGAAATTATTCCCCAATCATCTTTTATTTTTTTTCTTATTTCTTTAGCTTTAATTAAAATAGGAAGTCCTCTCGGATCTCCTATCTTAAAATATGCAAAACCTAAATTATCAAGTACTCTGCTATATGACTTCGGGTCATTAAATACTTCTTTTTGAGTGGTTAAGTATGATAAAATTTTTATGGCTTTATCATATTTCTTTATTTCAATGTATACTGTAGCTATATTATTTTTTATATCAGTTTTTCTGATATTATTCGTTTTTAAATTAAGTGCAAGATTGTTGTAATACAGTGCGTTATTATAATCAAATAATAATAGTTTATTGATCCCAAGAATGGTGTAAATGTTCCATTTGTAATTTGGATTTTTGTTTTTTTCTAAATAAGGAATTGCTTCTATGGCAGTGGTTTCACTACCGGAATAATCGCCCTGGTTTTGTTGTATGGTTGCTAGATTTGAAATACAATGAATAATTTGGGCTGTATCTTTTTTTACATCACACGCTGATTTTGCTTTGTTAAAATAGTAAAATGCACTTTGATATTTTTGCTTATCAAAATTAGCATCGCCAAGTTTAATTAATCGATTTATTTCAGCGAGATTATTTTTTTTTATTGTGAGTGGCTGTTTTTTTTCTTGGCATGATTGCAAAGAAAAAAACAGCACAAGCTGAGCAATAAATGGTAAAGCATATGTTTTCTTTAGTATCATATCTCGAAAATACATAAATTAATTAAGATGGCATACTGTTTTAATTAACAATTTGGAGTGATTTTATTTGTTTTGTGCATTAGGTTTCGGAGGTTTTATAGGTTATATTTTATTTTTTAATTCAATTTATATTGAATAAGAATTAAGAAAATTTAGCTTTCAATAGTGTGAAGAATAATTCATTATGGGTAAATTTATACAGAATAATTTAAGTAAGGAATAGTGCTCTTTATTAAAAGCATTTAGGTAGAATGACTTCTTAATTAAGTTTATTTATTATGATTAAAAATGGTTTAGCAATGCTAGTTTTTTGGTTTCCCTTTTTTTTGTTTGGACAGACTCACACAGAAAAGGAAATTAAAGTTCAAACACAATCGTGGTTTAGTTTAAACACTAATTTTAAGTTCAATGAGCATTGGTCTCTTTTGACGGATTTTCATGTTAGAAGAAATGATTTTGTAAGCTCGGATAGTTTTTATTTTGTGAGAGGGGCAGTTGGATACACACCAAATTCAAAAGTAATGTTGGCGACGGGTTATGGACATATGTGGGTAGCTCCATCTAAGCCAGAATGGGATACATTTGCAAATGAAAATAGAATTTATCAACAAGTACAATTGAGTTCTAACATAGGAAAGTTTAGTATTTTGCAAAGACTAAGAAATGAACAGCGTTGGCAAGACAAAATTGTAAATGATGAACGAACAGGAGATACTCGATTTACAAATAGAATTCGTTATTTATTCAGTGTTAATATTCCTGTTTTTAAGAAAAAATCAATGCCGTCACTTGTAATAGCTGATGAGATTTTAATTCATTTTGGAAAAGAGGTTTTGTATAATACTTTTGATCAAAATAGAATTTTTATTGGAGTTAAGCAAATGATCAATCCAAAGTTTAGTTTTGATTTTGGGTATATGAACGTATATCAAAAAAAATATTCAGGATATCAATACGATTCTAATCATACATTAAGATTGTTTTTCTATTATAATGATAGTATGAAAAATCTAATTCATATGAATCATCATACGTCTGGTGATGAATAAGATTGTTTTTTATAAAACAAAAAGCCCATTCAGAAGAATGGGCTTTTTTATGTAAGTAAGTAATATAAATTGAGTTTATAAAACGTTTATTTTACTTTATTAAGTATTGCTTTGAAAGCTTCTGGGTGATTCATAGCTAAATCTGCAAGAACTTTACGGTTCAATTCGATATTATTAGCTTTTACTTTACCCATGAATTGAGAATAAGACATTCCTTCCAATCTAGCTCCAGCGTTGATACGTTGAATCCATAATGCACGGAAATTTCTTTTATTCACTTTTCTGTCACGGTAAGCGTAGCACATTGCTTTCTCTACCGCATTCTTAGCAACTGTCCAAACGTTTTTACGTCTACCAAAGAAACCTTTGGCTTGCTTCATTATTTTTTTTCTTCTT
>CAUPOP010000054.1:0-13217 GCA_963512955.1 uncultured Flavobacterium sp.
CGAATTCTTTTTTGTTTACAGTGATTACTCCTGTTCCTTCTGAAACATAAACACGTGCAACAGCGGTTTTTCTTCTACCGATTTTGTGAATAACTCCCATTACTTAAGATCGTTTAGGTTAACAGTTCTAGGTTTTTGAGCTCCTTGTTTGTGCTCAGGTCCTACAACAACATTTAAATTTCTAAAAAGCTCAGCTCCTAATTTGTTTTTAGGTAGCATCCCTTTTATTGCTTTCTCTACTAGTAATGCAGGATTTTTTGATTGCAATACTTTAGCAGTTAAAGTTCTTTGTCCTCCAGGGTAACCAGTGTGACGGATGTATGTTTTTTCATCCATTTTGTTACCTGTAAGGTTAATTTTTTCTGAGTTGATAACAATTACGTTATCTCCACAGTCCACGTGTGGCGTATAACTTGGCTTGTACTTACCTCTCAAAATCATAGCGACTTTTGAAGCAAGACGACCTAAGTTATGACCGTCAGCATCTACAACAATCCATTCTTTTGTAGAATTGGCTTTTGTTGTTGAAATTGTCTTGTAGCTTAATGCGTTCACAATAATATATTTTAATTAAACATTCCATCCCCAATAAAGGGGTTGCAAAAGTACAATTAATTATTTTAAATGCAAATACCTTAAAAGATTATTTTTTTTAAGGTTCTAAGCTGATAATCAAATATATATTTAATCTAATATTTAGACTCTTCTTTTTTGAATCACACCTTATATGTAGAATTTCAATTTTTGTTTTATTTTTGTAATCAAATAAATTTTGTACCTTACAAGTTTTTACGATAATTGGTTATAAAATCAAATCATTTTCGTGTGTTTTGATAGAAATTATGAATTTGTTATTCATTTTTCTAACCAAAAAAAGACATTAAATACCAACTTATGAAAGCAAAAGCAACTTTAAAACAAATTGCAAAAGAATTAAACGTTTCTGTTTCTACAGTTTCTAAAGCACTTAATGACAGTCCTGAAATTAGCGAGCAAACCAAAGTAAAAATTAAAGAGTATGCCAAGCTTAAAAATTATAAACCAAATATTATTGGTTTAAACCTTAAGAATAGAAAAACAAAAACCATCGGAGTAATTATTCCTAATATTTTAAATTCCTTTTTTGCCAAAGTGTTCAGTGGTATTGAGAAGGTAGCAGATAAAAAAGGATACAATGTAATCATGTGTATCTCTAATGAATCTTTAGAAAAAGAGGCTCATACGCTTGAAATGTTGAGTAATGGAACTATTGATGGATTTATTTTATCTGTTTCTGAAGAAGCTCAAAAACTTCATGAGTACAACCATTTCAAAGAAATTATCAATGATGGAACACCTATTGTTATGTTCGATCGAATTGCTGAAGGAGTTGATTGTGATAAAGTAGTAGTAGATGATTTTGATTCTGCTTTGTATTCAACACAACGTTTAATTGATTTGGGATGTAAGAATATTGCTTTGTTTTCTTCTGTTGATAATTTGAGTGTTGGAAAATTAAGAGCGGAAGGATATTTAAAAGCATTAGAAAATAATAAAATTCCGGTAAACCCAAATTTAATTATCCGAACAGATTCAGAGGATGATTTAAAAGATAGAATAGAAGGCGTTTTTGATAACAATAAAATTGACGGAATCTTTGCTCTTGAAGAAAACGATTCAGTTGCTGCTTTACGAATTGGATTGAAAAAAGGATATAAAATCCCTGAAGAACTTTCAATTATTGGTTTTGCGGATGGAATACTAGCCTCAAGAAGACTTTCGCCAAGTTTGACTACAGTGAGTCAGCATGGTATTGAAATTGGAGAGGAAGCGGCTAAACTTCTTATTAATAGATTAGAGAAAAAAGAAGAGAATTCAGTTTATGAAACCATAGTGATTAAAACTAAATTAAAAGAACGAGAGACTACTAGAAAATTATAACAAAAAAAATCCATTCATTTGAATGGATTTTTTTTGGTTTAAATTAATTTTAATGTGCTTCCAGCCAATTTTTTCCCATTCCAATTTCGACTTCCAATGGAACTTCGAGTTTGAAGGCGTTTTCCATTTCGTGTTTTATAATTGGTTTTATTTTTTCTAATTCAGAGTTGTGAACATCAAACACAAGCTCATCATGTACTTGCAACAACATTTTCGATTTCCAGTTTTCTGAAGTCAATTTTTTATGAATATTAATCATTGCGATTTTGATAATATCAGCTGCTGAACCTTGAATTGGAGCGTTTACCGCATTTCGTTCCGCACCACCCTTAACTATGTGATTGGCAGAATTGATGTCTTTTAAATAGCGACGACGCCCTAAAACCGTTTGTACATAACCATGTTCTCTGGCAAAATCAACTTGGTTAGCCATGTACGATTTCAGTTTGGGGTAGGTTGCATAATACGCCTCAATCAAGTCTGCACTTTCTTTTCTTGAAAGTGAAGTTTGATTAGAAAGTCCGAATGCTGAAACACCATATATAATTCCAAAATTCACGGTTTTGGCGTTGCTACGTTGTTCTTTTGTAACTTCTTCTAACGGAACATTGAATACTTTTGCAGCTGTACTTCGGTGAATATCTTCGTTATTTTGAAAGGCGGCTATCATGTTCTCTTCGCCTGATAAAGCAGCGATAATTCGAAGTTCTATTTGAGAATAATCGGCAGAAACTAGGGTGTAATTTTCATCACGAGCAATAAATGCTTTTCTGATTAATCTACCTCGTTCTGTACGAATAGGAATATTTTGCAAGTTCGGATTATTTGAACTCAAACGACCAGTTGCGGCTACGGTTTGCATGTAATCGGTATGAACGCGGCCTGTTTTTTTATCGACTTGGTTTGGTAAAGCATCGATGTAAGTACTTTGCAATTTTACCATTTGGCGCCATTCGAGAATATCTTTTACAATTGGATTGTCATTTGCTAAATAAGTTAAAATTTCTTCCCCCGTTGCATATTGACCGGTTTTGGTTTTCTTTTGTTTAGCTCCGCCAATTTTCATTTTGTCAAATAAAACGTCACCCAATTGTTTTGGCGAAGCCAAATTGAATTTTTCGCCAGCGGTTTCATAAATTTTTTGTTCTAATGCAGCACTTTCTTTTGCCATCTCAACTGACATTTCTTTTAGAAAAGGTACGTCAAGATTAATTCCTTCTAATTCCATTGCAGCCAAAACAGGAATTAATGGAATTTCGATTTCGTCAAATAATTTTTTGGTTTCGGCTTTGTCTAAAATTGGACTGAAATTTTGTTTCAGTTGAAACGTTACATCAGCATCTTCGGCAGCGTATTCTTTGATGTCTTCCAAAGCAACTTCACGCATTGATTTTTGATTTTTTCCTTTTTTACCAATTAAATCTTCGATAGATTTTGGAGAATATTTTAAATAAGTTTCACTCAAAACATCCATATTATGGCGCATATCTGGATTTATCAAATAATGCGCAATCATGGTATCGAATAATTTTCCTTTGATTTGAACTCCATAATGAGACAGAATTTTCAAATCGTATTTTATATTTTGACCAATTTTTTCGATGGATTCGCTTTCAAAAAACGGTTTGAATTTATCCACTAAAACTTGAGCTTCTTCTTGATTTTCTGAAAATGGAACATAGAACGCTTCTCCTTTTGCCCAAGAAAATGACATTCCAACTAATTCGGCATTTAAAGCATCAATTCCTGTAGTTTCGGTATCAAAACATACCGAAGTTCGATTCATTAAGTTTTGTAAAAATAATTTTGTGCCCAATTCACCTTGAATAATAGTATAATTATGATTGGTGTTTTCTAAAGTTGCGTAATGAGAATTCGTTTTTATTTCGCCACTTTCTTCATCAGAAAAACCAAATAAATCGAATTGGTCTTCATTGGATTTTTTAACAGGAGCTTTTTTGACTATTTTTTCATTGTCATTGCTATTTTCATTGCCATTGGTGTCAATTTCGTCGTACTCATTTCCAGTTCCAAAAAATTTATCAAACTGAGCTTTCATTTGGCGAAATTCCAATTCGTTGAAAAGCGCATCTGTTTTTTCTACATCAGGAGTTGATAATTCATAATCTGTTTCGTCAAAAACAACTGGGCAGTCTAAAAGGATTGTTGCTAGTGTTTTTGATAATAATCCTTTGTCTTTATTGGCTTCAATATTTTCTTTCATTTTTCCTTTCAGCTTGTCGGTATTAGCCAAAAGATTTTCCATAGTGCCAAATTCTTTTAATAATTTTTTGGCGGTAACTTCTCCTACGCCAGGTAATCCAGGAATATTATCAGCAGCGTCACCCATCATTCCTAGAAAGTCAATAACTTGATCGGGTCTTTCTATTTCAAATTTTTCTAATACTTCAGGAATTCCCCAAATCTCTATTCCATTACCCATTCGGGCAGGTTTGTACATCAATATATTTTCGGAAACTAATTGAGCAAAATCTTTATCTGGGGTTACCATAAAGACTTTGTAATTTTGTTTTTCAGCTTGTTTTGCAATGGTTCCTATTAAATCATCTGCTTCATATCCTTTGACTTCAATGATAGGAATATGCATAGCTTTGAGTAGTTCCTGAATGTATGGAATGGCAATTTTTATGGCTTCAGGAGTTGCATCACGATGTGCTTTATATTCAGGAAAAATTTCATTTCGTAAATCACTTCCGCCATTGTCAAATGCAACAGCTAAATGATCTGGTTTTTCTCTTTTGATTACGTCCATCAGCGAATTCATAAATCCCATAATAGCTGATGTATCCATTCCTTTGGAGTTTATTCTTGGGTTTTTTATAAAAGCATAATAGCCTCGAAAGATTAATGCATAAGCATCGAGTAGAAAAAGACGTTTTTGAGAAGACATATATTTAATTGTGAATTATGAATTTGTAAAAATAAACAATCAGAAGGAAAGTTTACTTTTAGAGTTAAATTTTAATTAATTAAAATCCATTTAGTTCAATTTTGTTGTTATTTTGTGTAAAATATGTATAAAATGGGTTTTAGATTTCTGTTTCTTTTCCTGATTCTTTTAGCGGTTGAATTTTATGCTTTTCAAGCTTTGCGAACCTTGATAAAGCTAAAGTCGGTTTTGATTGCTTATCAAATTGTCAGTTTCGTATTGTTGGTTTTTATTATTTATTCCTTTATGCAATTTGATCGCTCCGTAGGTCAAACTAAGCAAACCATGTTTACTATGGGATTGGTGCTTTTAGTGTATATTCCTAAACTAGTATTAACACTTGTTTTGCTTGGAGAAGATATTTTTAGAATAGGTGCGGGCTCATTAAATTTTTTTATTGCCAAAAATCAAGATGTAGCATTTTTTGCTTCCAGAAGAAAATTTGTTAGTCAAATAGGTGTTGGATTGGCGGCAGTACCGTTCTTGTCTTTAATTTACGGAATCTTTGAAGGGAGATTTAATTATAAAGTAATCAAACAACGTATTTTTTTTCCAGACTTGCCAGATGCATTTGATGGATTCAAAATTACTCAAATATCAGATGTACATAGCGGCAGTTTTGATAATCCAGAAAAAATACAATATGCTATAGATTTAATAAATCAGCAAGAAGCAGATATTATTTTATTTACAGGAGATATTGTAAATACTGCTGCAAAAGAAATGCTCCCTTGGATTGAAATGTTTAATAAAATAAAAAATTACGAATTCGGAAAATTCTCTGTTTTAGGAAACCATGATTATGGAGAGTATGTAACCTGGCCTACAGAAGCCGCTAAAGAAGAAAATTTTCAGGCTATAAAAAATTTATATGGTCAAATAGGATTTAAATTATTGCTAAATGAACATACTTTTATCGAAAAAGAAGGTTCTAAGATCGCTTTAGTTGGGGTTGAAAATTGGGGGCATAATTTTAAACAAGCGGGTGATTTGAATAAAGCGGCCCAACATTTGGGTAAAGAAGATTTTAAAATTTTAATGTCACATGATCCATCTCATTGGGATTATGAAGTGCAACATCATGAAAAAAACTTTCATTTAACCTTATCAGGTCATACCCACGGAATGCAATTTGGGATAGAAATTCCAGGATATTTCAAATGGAGCTTAGCGCAATATGTTTACAAACAATGGGCAGGTTTGTATGAAAATCTTGGTCGTTATGTCTATGTAAATAGAGGATTTGGGTATCATGCATACCCCGGAAGAGTAGGAATTATGCCAGAAATCACAGTCATTGAACTAAAAAAAGGCGTGAATGTGGCTTAATTCGTTAAAAATGCTACATTTGTAAAATAAATATCTCTTTTCAGTAGATTTAGAAAATTAAAATTTTTGCTTTTATGTCAAAATTTGGAGAACTTATAAATGCACAAGTCCCTGTGTTAATTGATTTTTACACAGAATGGAATGAGTCATCTGTTTCAATGCATCCTGTAATTAGAGATGTGGCCGCTGCTCTTGGTGATAAAGCCAAAGTGATAAAAATAGATGTAGATAAAAATCAGGAATTAGCCGATGCTTTAAGGATTAAAGGTCTTCCTACATTGATGATTTATAAAGAAGGTCAGATGATCTGGAGGCAATCTGGTGAATTAGATGCGAATACTATTATTGGATTGGTTCAAGATCAGTTATAGTTTGTTGCGATTTGCAATTTCAATAATTATTTAAAATATTATCATTGAATTTAATTCAATTAGTAAAATAAAAAGGGTTTTATGAATTATTCATAAAATCCTTTTTTTGGTTAAACCTTAAAAAGAATAAATATTTATTTGTTTTTTACTTTAAAAGCAATTACTGGTTTGTTCGAGTGATTAACTAAGTCTTCACTAATGCTTCCGTTGAAAAAATGTGAAAGCGCAGTTCTATTGTGCGTGCACATAGCTATTAAATCTGCGTTTATACTATTTGAAAAATTAAGAATCCCTTTTTCGACATTAGCATCATTGTAAATATGGGTTGTGAATTTTTTCAAATCAAAGTTAGCTGCAAAATCACGTATCATTTTTTCAGCAACTAGTGTTGTTTTAAAGCTAGCTGGAGTACAAATCATTACTAAATTTAAAGTTGAATCAAAAATTTGACTAAACTTAAGTAATTTTCTGAAAGGTTTTTTAGCTTCTTTTGAAAAATCGGATGCAAAAACGATATTATCTGCTTTGAATTCAGAGGTGTCTTTTTTAATTACTAAAACAGGGATTTCAGAATGGCGAACCACTTTTTCGGTATTGGAACCAATTAAAATTTCTTCAAATCCAGATAATCCTCTCGAACCCATAATGATTAAGTCGATATCGTTTTTTTTGCTGAATTCAATAATGCCTTTAAAAGTATTTTCAAATAGCACTACTTCATTAACGGAAATTCCATTTAGATACGGGCGTTCTTTGATGCTTTCAAGCATTTCACGCGCTTTTTCTATAAAGAACATTACTTCAGGAATGCTATTTCCTTCGGTAATTGTATCGCTCATTTGATTCGGTAATTCTAGCATGTGAAGTAAATATAATTCACTATTATTTTTCTTTGCAATTTGAGCTGCTGCCTTTAATGCGTTCTCTGCATACGTTGAAAAATCAGTTGGGACTAAAATTCGTTTCATGATTTTTGAAGTTTAAATCGTGGGAAAATCACGATATTTTAATACACCATTAAAGATAAGAAATATTTTATCAGCTATCGATTATTTTAAATAATAAAAAAAACACTATATTTGCACCGTTATTTATTAAAATCTAGATAATGAGGGGACTAAATGTCCCCTCTTTTTATAAAAATATGACATTTAAAGAAAAAGTAAATAAGCTATTGACAGAATGTCTTTTAGAAAAACCAACAGTTTTTCTGATTGACTTAATCATTACAGATGCTTTTAAAATTATTGTTACTTTAGACGGAGATAACGGAGTAGTTTTGCAAGACTGTATCGATGTGAGCCGCGCAATTGAAAATAATTTGGATAGAGAAGAACAAGATTTCTCTTTAGAAGTAGCATCAGTAGGAGTTGGTTCGCCATTAAAAATGATTAGACAATACAAGAAAAATGTAGGTAGAACCTTGATTGTAAAGACCGCTACAGAAAATATTGAAGCAGAATTAGTGGAAGCTAATGATGATTTTGTAATTTTGTCGTGGCAAGCAAGAGAACCAAAGAAGATAGGAAAAGGTAAAGAAACGGTTCAAAAAAGACTAGAATTACCTTACGCAGATATTAAAGAAGCAATTGTTACAGTAACATTTTAATTAAAGAATTCGCATGGAAAATTTAGCATTAATCGATTCATTCTCAGAGTTTAAAGATGATAAACTTATTGATCGTGTAACGCTTATGGCAATTTTGGAAGATGTATTTAGAAATGCATTGAAGAAAAAATACGGTTCAGATGATAATTTTGATATCATTATAAATCCTGATAAAGGAGATATGGAGATATGGAGAAGAAGAGTAATCGTTGCAGACGAGGATTTGGATTTTGAAAACGAAGAGATTACTTTGACTGAGGCTAGAAAAATTGAACCTGATTTTGAAATTGGAGAAGATGTTTCGGAAGAAGTGAAATTAATAGATTTAGGTAGAAGAGCGATTTTAGCTTTACGCCAAAATTTAATTTCAAAAATTCATGAACACGATAATACAAATCTTTACAAGCAATTTAAAGATATTATTGGTGATATTTACACTGCTGAAGTGCATCATGTACGTCCTAGAGTTGTTATTTTGGTTGATGACGAAGGAAATGAAATTGTATTGCCAAAAGAAAAACAAATCCCTTCTGATTTTTTCAGAAAAGGTGATAATGTTCGTGGAATCATTGAAAGTGTTGAATTAAAAGGAAATAAACCACAAATTATTATGTCTAGAACTTCTGAGAAGTTTTTAGAAAAATTATTTGAACAAGAAATCCCAGAAGTTTTTGACGGATTGATTATGGTTAAAAAAGTGGTTCGTATTCCTGGTGAAAAAGCAAAAGTAGCGGTTGATTCTTATGATGATAGAATTGATCCAGTTGGAGCTTGTGTTGGTATGAAAGGATCACGTATTCATGGAATTGTTCGTGAATTAGGAAATGAAAACATTGACGTTATTAATTATACTAACAATATTCAATTGTATATTACTAGAGCATTGAGTCCTGCTAAAGTTTCTTCAATCAAAATTAACGAAGAAACAAAAAGAGCTGAAGTGTTCTTGAAATTAGAAGAAGTTTCAAAAGCTATTGGTAGAGGAGGTCACAATATTAAATTAGCAGGTCAGTTGACAGGTTATGAATTAGATGTTATTCGTGAAGGTGATGTAGCGGGAGCTACTGCCGATGAGGATGATGTTGAATTGACTGAGTTCTCTGACGAGATTGAAGATTGGGTTATCGAAGAATTTGCAAAAATTGGATTGGATACTGCAAAAAGTATTTTGAAACATGATGTAGAGGATTTGGTAAGAAGAACAGATTTAGAAGAGGAAACTATTCTAGATGTAATAAGAATACTAAAAGAAGAATTTGATAGTTAATCAAAATTCTTTACAATTAATTCTTGACCTTATTTTTCCTTTTATTATAATAAGGTTAGGTTGAGAAACAACAAAATAAGGTAATAATAAAAAGGTTTTATGTCTGAAGAGAGAGTAATTAGAATAAACAAGGTTTTAAGGGAATTAAATATTTCGTTAGAAAGAGCTGTGGATTATCTAAAAGATAAGGGAATTGCTATTGATGCAAATCCAAACACAAAAATTTCTGATAAGGAATTTAATATCCTACAAAGTCAATTTGCGGGCGACAAGGGGAATAAAGAGGCTTCGAAAGAAGTAGGAGAAGAGAAAAGAAAAGAGAAAGAAGCGTTGCGTGTTGAACGAGAAAAAGAAATTGAAGACAAACGCAAACAAGATGAAGAGCGACAAAAACAACAGGAAGTGATCAAAGCAAGAGCTATTGTATCAGGTCCAGTTCAAGTCGGTAAAATAGATCTTAATCCTAAGAAACCTTCAGTTGTTCCAAGTCCTGCAGCGGTTGAAAAAAATGACCTTCCTAAAGCTATTATTCCATCAGAAGAACCAGTTGTTAAAGAAGTAGTTCAAGAAAAACCTATTTCGGAGAAAAAAGAAATAAAAGAGGTTAAGCCTGTTTTAGGAATAAAAGAAGTTAAAAAGCAAGTTGTTCAGGAAGAAAAATCTGTTGAAAAATCAGAAGAAGCTCCTATAGATGAAACCATCACAACTCAGTATCAAAAATTATCAGGTACTACTTTAACGGGTCAAGTAATTGATTTATCTCAATTTAATAAACCTAAAAAGAAAAAAGAAGAGCCTAAAATTACTCCAAACAAGCCGGGTGTTCCTGGTGCGGCTGGAGCAGCTAATAGTGCTAATAAAAATAAACGTAAGAGGATTGCTCCTAAACCAGGTGCTCCGAGACCACCTGCAACTCCTGGAGTTCCGGGAGCTCCAAATCCAAATAAAATTACGCCTAATGCAGCTGGTGGCGGGTTTAATGCTAACCGAAGTGCTAGACCTGGTTTCGTAAAAGGAAACAGACCTGCAATCGTTGCTAAAGTAGAGCCTACAGAAGAGGAAGTTAAAAATCAAATTCGTGAAACTTTAGAAAAACTTCAAGGTAAAGGAGGTAAATCTAAGGCAGCGAAATATAGAAGAGATAAAAGAGATACGCACCGTCAGAAATCTGATGATGAGCAAAGAGCTTTAGATGAAGGAAGTAAAACTATTAAAGTTACTGAGTTCGTTACTGTAGGTGAAATTGCTATAATGATGGATGTGCCAATTACTAAAGTTATTGGAACTTGTATGTCACTTGGTATCATGGTTACCATGAATCAACGTTTAGATGCAGAAACATTAACAATTGTTGCTGATGAATTCGGTTATGAAGTAGAGTTTATTACAGTTGATATTGAAGAAGCTATTCAAGTTGTAGAAGACAAAGAAGAAGATTTAGTTTTCAGAGCACCTATTGTTACTGTAATGGGTCACGTCGATCACGGTAAAACATCTTTATTGGATTATATTCGTAAAGAAAATGTGATTGCTGGGGAGTCTGGAGGTATTACACAGCACATTGGAGCTTATGGAGTAACTTTGGATAACGGACAAAAAATTGCGTTTTTAGATACGCCAGGTCACGAGGCGTTTACTGCAATGCGTGCGCGTGGTGCTCAGGTTACCGATATCGCTATTATTGTAATTGCTGCGGATGATGATATCATGCCACAAACAAAAGAAGCAATTAGTCATGCTCAAGCAGCAGGTGTTCCAATTATTTTTGCAATAAATAAAGTGGATAAACCAAATGCTAATCCTGAAAAAATTAAAGAGAAATTAGCAAGTATGAATTTACTTGTTGAAGATTGGGGTGGGAAAATTCAATCTCATGATATTTCTGCAAAGACAGGTCTTGGAGTTAAGGATTTATTAGAAAAAGTATTATTAGAAGCGGAGATTTTAGATTTAAAATCTAATCCAAATAAAGCAGCACAAGGAACAGTTGTTGAAGCTTTCCTTGATAAAGGAAAAGGATATGTTTCTACTATATTAGTACAACATGGTACTCTTAGAATTGGAGATTATATGTTGGCAGGTAAGCATCATGGTAAAATTAAAGCCATGCATGATGAAAGAGGTCATGTAGTTACAGAAGCAGGACCATCTACACCAGTATCTGTTTTAGGTTTAGACGGAGCTGCTACAGCAGGTGATAAGTTTAATATTTTTGAAGATGAAAAAGAAGCAAAACAAATTGCCTCTAAACGTTCTCAATTAATGCGTGAACAATCGGTTCGTACGCAACGTCATATTACACTTGATGAAATTGGACGTCGTATAGCTCTTGGTCAGTTTAAAGAACTTAATGTTATCCTTAAAGGAGACGTTGATGGATCAGTTGAAGCCTTATCTGACTCGTTCTCTAAATTATCTACTGAGGAAATACAAATTAATATTATACATAAAGGAGTTGGAGCAATTACAGAGACTGATGTTATGTTAGCTTCTGCTTCAGATGCAATTATTATTGGATTTAATGTTCGCCCTGCAGGAAATGCAAGACAACTTGCTGATAAAGAAGAAATCGATATCCGTTACTACTCTATTATCTATGCAGCCATTGATGACTTGAAAGATGCAATGGAAGGAATGTTAGCTCCAGAAATGAAAGAAGAAATTCTAGGTACGGCTGAAATTAGAGAGATATTCAAAATCTCTAAAGTTGGGTCTATTGCAGGATGTATGGTAATGGATGGTAAAATTGCAAGGAACTCTAAAATCCGAATTATTAGAGATGGTGTAGTTGTATTCAGTGGTGAACTTTTAGCGCTTAAACGTTTTAAAGATGATGTTAAAGAAGTTGCTAAAGGATATGATTGTGGTATTCAAATTAAAAACTACAATGATATTGAAGAAAGAGATGTTATTGAGGCTTACCATGAAGTAGCTATCAAAAAGAAATTGAAATAATATAAATTATAGATCTTTTGAAAATCCCGATGTAAATCGGGATTTTTTATTTTATATAGTTAACTACAGATATTGCAATTTGTATAATTTAATCTTCAATTAGTTTAATAGTCTACCTATTTTAATAGTGTGAATGTTTAATCTAATTTAGTAGAGATTTAAGTCGGAATCTAAAACAAAAAACCCACTCATTAGAGTGGGTTTTTTAGCTATTGTAATATCAGATTATTGTGTGATATTTATTTGTTAGGCTTTATTAAAAGCACATTTTTATATCTTTTTTTGATGACAAACAGGTTTTTTTCAGCTTCGATTCTTGTTTTAAAATTACCTACCCATACTTTGTAATTTGGCGTGTTGAAAACAATAGTTCCGTCCATATTGTTAAATTCTTGTTTAAAATCAATCAATATTTTTTTTGCTTTTTCGCTCTCTCCGCTAAAAATTTGAATTCTATAACGGTCGTTAAGGGTAAGTAAAGCATTTATTTTTCTCTTTTCATTGAGTAATTGTTCGAATTTTGGGTCTTGATTTACTGTAATAGTTCTATCTTGAGCATGTAATGTATGGGTTGAGTAGCCTAGTACAATGGTATAAAAAATGTATTTTTTAATCGTTAAAATTCTCATAATGTGGTGTTTTTTACGCAAAAATAATATTTAAAGGATGAAAGCAGGTTAAAAAAATTATTTAGAATTAATATAAATTGAATTTAAGACTATTTTAAGGTTTTGAGAATAGTTCTTAAGTCGTATTTTTGTCCAAGTTTAAAAATAATGTATTCGTTTTTTCTCAAAATGTTTATAGAAAAAACCG
>CAUPOP010000055.1:0-12693 GCA_963512955.1 uncultured Flavobacterium sp.
TAAACTCAACACTAACAATTTAGAATGAGCAAATCATCGTTACTATAACAAGCCAATTCAGTTTGGAAGTTTGAACAACGAGTTAGCTCAAAACTTGTCTTTTCGAGTTTATTCAAGCAATCTAATGTAGGCTTTTTTATATATAAATTTTAACAAACATGGACAACATATTAACGATCATTATTTCAGGAATTATTGGTATAGCTGGAGGTTTTGCAATAGCAAAAATCATAGAAAAAAGCAATATTTCTAACCTAATCAAAAACGCAAAGAAAGAGGCAGCATCGATTTTAAAAGATGCAAATCTTGAAGCGGAGAACATTAAAAAAGATAAAATTCTTCAAGCAAAAGAAAAATTTATTGAATTAAAATCAGAACACGAACAAGTAATACTTTCTCGCGATAAAAAAGTAGCAGAAGTAGAAAAAAGAGTTCGTGATAAAGAATCTCAAATCTCAAATGAATTAGCTAAAGCCAAAAGAGTAAATGACGACTTTGAATCTAAAACACTTGAATACACGAATAAAATAGAAACTTTAGACAAAAAACAAGCTGAAGTTGACAAATTACACAAAAGCCAATTGCAACAATTAGAAGTAATTTCTGGATTGTCTGCAGAGGAAGCAAAAGAGCAATTAGTTGAAGGATTAAAATCTGAAGCTAAAAGCAAAGCGATGTCTCATATACAAGATACAATTGAGGAAGCTAAACTTACTGCGCAACAAGAAGCAAAGAAAATTATCATCAACACTATTCAAAGGGTTGGTACAGAAGAAGCTGTAGAGAATTGCGTTTCTGTTTTCAATATTGAATCTGATGATGTTAAAGGACGTATCATTGGTCGTGAAGGTCGAAATATTAGAGCACTTGAAGCGGCAACTGGTGTTGAAATCATTGTAGATGACACGCCAGAAGCGATTATTCTTTCTTGCTTTGACCCAGTTCGTAGAGAAATTGCTCGTTTGTCTTTACACAAATTAGTTACTGATGGACGTATTCACCCTGCACGCATAGAAGAGGTGGTTGCTAAAACAGCTAAACAAATTGACGATGAAATCATCGAAGTTGGTAAGCGTACAGTTATAGATTTAGGTATCCACGGATTGCATCCTGAATTAATAAAAGTTGTAGGACGTATGAAATACCGTTCTTCTTATGGTCAAAATTTATTGCAACACTCTCGCGAAGTTTCAAAACTTTGTGGTATAATGGCAGCGGAATTAGGACTTAATGTAAAACTTGCTAAAAGAGCTGGTTTATTACACGATATTGGTAAAGTTCCAGATGCTGAAAGTGATTTACCACACGCTTTATTAGGAATGCAATGGGCTGAGAAATATGGCGAAAAAGAAGAAGTTTGCAATGCGATTGGTGCACACCACGATGAGATAGAAATGAAATCATTATTATCTCCAATTATACAAGTTTGTGATGCTATATCTGGAGCAAGACCTGGAGCAAGAAGACAAGTATTAGACTCTTACATCCAACGTTTAAAAGATTTAGAAGAAGTAGCTTACGGGTTTAGTGGAGTTAAAAATGCTTACGCTATACAAGCAGGTAGAGAACTTCGTGTTATTGTAGAAAGCGAAAAAGTTTCGGACGATAATGCTGCAACTTTATCTTTTGAAATATCACAAAAAATTCAAACTGAAATGACCTATCCTGGTCAAGTTAAAGTAACTGTAATCAGAGAAACCAGAGCAGTTAATATTGCAAAATAAAGTTTATTCGAATTGAACAAAAATAAAAAGCATTTCAGAAGTTTCTGAGATGCTTTTTTCATTCAATATAATTAAGACTAAATCCTAACCTTTCCTTGGATGAAAAGAATTAATTACTTGCGTCAAAAACTTTCTATCGAGATGTACGTATATTTCTGTGGTTGTTATCGATTCATGACCTAGCATCAATTGAATTGAGCGTAAATCAGCGCCATTTTCAAGAAGATGCGTCGCAAAAGAATGTCGCAACGTATGAGGACTAATAGTCTTGTTCAATTTATTTTTTACAGCTAAATCTTTTATTATAGTAAAAATCATAGCTCGCGTGAGTTGCCCTCCTCGCCTATTTAAAAACAAGATATCTTCAAAACCCTTTTTGATAGTGATGTGATTTCGGATGTTATTTCTATAAATTTCTATATACTTTTGAGTTAAATCTCCAATAGGCACGAAACGTTGCTTATTCCCTTTTCCAGTAACTTTGACAAAGCCTTCTTCCAAAAACAAATCGGATATTTTTAACGAAACTAATTCAGAAACTCGAAGTCCGCATCCATATAGCGTTTCTAACATAGCTCGGTTGCGCTCGCCTTCATTTGATGTTAAATCAATAGCAGAAATAAGCGCATCAATTTCATCTACAGAAAGCGTATCGGGTAATTTCCGACCTGTCTTTGGTGTTTCGATTAATTCCAAAGGATTGTCCGCTCGCAAATCTTCAAAGATTAAATAACTAAAAAAGCTCTTAAGCCCTGAAATTATCCTTGCTTGTGAACGAGGATTAACCTGTTTTGAAACACTGTAAATAAATTGCTGAATGGTTTCTTCTTTTATTTTTATTGGAGAAATTACAATCTCGTTTTGAGATAAAAAAAGACAGAGTCGTTCTAAGTCAAATGAATAATTTTCGATTGTATTCTTTGACAAACCACGCTCAATTCTTAGATAGGATTGATAATTTTTTATATAAGATTTCCAATTCATAATACAAAGTAAAGCTATTTATAACGCATAAAAAAACCTCTCCAAAAGAGAGGTTTTCCTTAAACTAAATTGAGAATTAAAATTCATATCCAACACCTACAAATAATCCGCTAATTTTTGCGCTATATCCTGATGGTGCATCTTGTATAAGATTAGTTATTCCTAAGTTATATTTTGCTTCAATACTGATATTTTTATTAATATCATAAGCACCCCCAAAATCAAAACCTAATCCAACCGTTTTAAACCCTGGCGTGTTGTCTAAATCAAATAATAAATCTGGACCTGCCAAAATACTGAATTTGTCTCCTACATAAAGTTTTGCAAGAATTGGCAATTGTAACTGTTTCGAATCATCAATTAGTACTAATAATAATTCAGGTTGTACGTGAAATTTCTCTGATGCGGTAATATCTACAAAAGCTCCTACATAAAAACCAGTTTCTGAAGTAGAAAGAGAAATACTACCTGGAATTTCAACCTTAGCAGTAGCAAAATCTAACCCCGCTTTGACCCCAAACTTAGCTTCTTGTGCGTTTGTAAATCCATAAAAAAATAGTGAAACCAATACTAGGACAATCTTTTTCATTTAAATATATTTTATAAGTTAATGTAGTAAATATAAGCAATATGAAATTAAAATTAGTAACGATTTTCTTATTTACTAACATTCTATTTAAGCAATAAATAAGAAACCCTTCCAAAATATTAGAAGGGTTCTATTATTCAGTTAAATAGTGAAACATTTAAAAATGCAATGCAAATCCAACATTAACTTGAAAAGTATCTTGGTCACTATAATTATTATTTAAACTCAAATTATATCGTATTCCTGGCTCAATACTTACATTAGACCCTAGAAACCATGCATATCCAGCTTGTAAACCTAAATAAGACGGATCTTCAGGTTCATCTTTCATTGTTGCACCTGAGTAATCAACTTGAACTGGAAACGTACTTACGATATAGTATTTTGCGCCAATTTTATAGGAAAAGATATTTGTGTCAAAAATATCTGTATTCATCCCACCATAACCTAAACCTACTTTTACGGCTAAATCATTAACTACAAAATAACCCGCTTCTGCACCTATATTATATACAGAGTCACCGTTTGTAGAAGAATAACTAAACCCGGTGTTAGCTCCCATAGGAGTTCCAAAACCAGTATTAACTTCTATCAACCATTTACCTTCAGATGTTTGACCATCACCTTTTTTTTCCTGTGCATTAACAAAACTAGATGTTAACGCGGCTACTAAAACTAAAATAATTTTTCTCATAATTATATTATTTAGAATTGATAGTCCAAAGTTAAAAAATACTAGTTTAATTTTGTTCCAAAAACCAACAAAACAACTGATTAACAACAAATTACACATAAAAACAGTCATAATTATAAAAAATATACTACAATTAAATTTAAAAAAACAGCTCTATTTAACACTAAATTACTCTAAATTTGGTATCACAATTGCTACAACTAATTTTACAATTAAAAAATGAGATGCAATAATTGTCAAATTGAAGAGTTTTAGTTTAAGAGTTTAATTAATAATCGTTTAAAATCAATATTATGAAAAAAGTAATTTTAGCAACAATCTTGTTTCTTGCAGTTTCAATAAACATGCAAGCACAACTAGTAAAATTAGGAATTAAAGGAGGGATAAATTATGCAAATCAAAGCGGAACAGACATCACTGTAAATTCGATTAATTATAACAGTACAGATGCAATCACAAGCTACCATATAGGTTTAGTTGCTGAACTTAAACTAACAGATGGTTTAGCCATTCAACCTGAATTATTATATTCTACACAAGGTGCTACATACAAAAATGCAATAACAGAATTTAAAAATGAATTGGGTTATATCTCAATTCCAGTTCTTGCAAAAATCAGTTTAAATAAAAGTATAAGTTTAGATTTAGGTCCACAAGCTTCGTTTTTATTGAGCGAAAAAAACGAATTTGATTATAAAAATTCTAAAACATTTGAATTTGCAGCAGCTGGTGGTTTAACTCTTAAAATTACCAAAAGCCTATTTATTCAAGGTAGATATGTGCTAGGTCTTACAGAAGCTTCAAAAGATGCTCAAATTAAGAACTCAGCACTACAAGTTTCTGCAGGAATATTATTTTAAAAATAAAAAACTATTTTTATCAAAACCGTTCTATTAATTAGAACGGTTTTTTTATTTTTACAAAAATAAGAATTATGAAAATTTGCATCATTAATGGCCCAAATCTGAATCTTTTAGGAAAAAGAGAACCTGAAGTATATGGTAGTCTAACTTTTGAAGATTATTTTGAAACTTTAAAATCAAAATTTCCGGCTATTGATTTCATATACTATCAAAGCAACATCGAAGGGGAATTAATTGATAAAATCCAAGAATTTGGTTTTGCATATGATGGTATTATTCTTAATGCTGGTGCGTACACACATACTTCTATAGGAATTGGAGATGCCATAAAAGCGATAACAACACCCGTAATTGAAGTTCACATATCAAATACTTTCTCTCGCGAAAGTTTCCGTCATCAATCTTATATTTCAGGCAATGCCAAAGGAGTTATTCTAGGTTTTGGTCTAAAAAGTTACGAATTAGCTGTACAGTCTTTTTTGTAACTACTTTATAAAACTACAGTTTCAAAAAAAAAAAAAAATCCCAAAGCTATCAGACTTTGGGATTTTTTTTTATCAACTTTTTATTAATTAGGTTCCACATGAATTAAAACATGTCCTAATTCAGGAATCTCACTTCTCAAAGTATCTTTGAGCAAATGTGCTAAATCATGTCCTTCTTTTACAGAAATAGTTGCATCAACTCGAGCATGAAGGTCTACATGATATTTCATTCCTGATTTACGAATAAAACATTTTTCAGTATCTATTATCCCATCCACCTGATGCGAAACACGTCTGATATCATCAATTAAATCATCATAAAGATGTTCATCCATTATTTCGCCCAAAGCTGGTCTGAAAATCAAATAACTGTTGTATAAAATAAAACCAGAAGCAAAAAGAGCAGCCCAATCATCTGCAGATTCATATCCTTTGCCTAAAACTAAAGCAATCGTAATCCCTACAAAAGCAGCTACTGAAGTTATTGCATCGCTTCTGTGGTGCCATGCATCAGCTTTTAGAGAAGAACTGTTGGTTTGCTTGCTGCGTTTCATGACGATACGGAATGAATATTCTTTCCACATAATAATCGCACCAAGTATGAATAATGTCCATGATTTGGGTAAATCGTGAGGCGTTTGGATATTCAAAATACTCTCATAAGCAATTATAGTAGCCGAAGTAATTAAAAATCCCACAACCAAAAAAGTAATCAATGGCTCTGCGCGACCATGACCGTAAGGATGATTATCATCTGCTGGTTTATTAGAATATTTTATTCCAAATAAAACCAATAAAGAAGAAAATATATCTGTAGTAGATTCAATTGCATCTGCTATAAGTGCATACGAATTTCCGAAAAACCCTGCTAACCCTTTTATTATAGCAAGACAGGTATTACCAATAATACTAAAATAAGTAGCCTTTATAGCGGTTTGTTCATTTGACATTTTAAATAGCCTTTAGATTTTAAAAAAATAAATATCGTTTAAACAAATTCTTATTTTATTTGATTTCTCAAGGAAATAAAAAATTGTTTAAACGATATAGTATCTGAATATTGTAGAATTAAGCTCTAACTATTTTAGCGCCTATTGCTCTTAATCGCTCGTCAATTCGCTCGTACCCTCTGTCAATTTGTTCAATATTTTGAATAGTACTTGTTCCTTTAGCAGAAAGGGCTGCAATCAATAATGAGATACCCGCACGAATATCTGGTGATGACATTGTAGTCGCTTTCAATTGCGATTTAAAATCATGCCCCATTACCACTGCTCTATGTGGGTCACAAAGCATAATCTTTGCTCCCATATCAATCAATTTATCCACAAAAAACAAACGGCTTTCAAACATTTTTTGGTGAATCAAAACATCACCTCTTGCTTGAGTCGCAACAACTAAAACAATGCTCAATAAATCAGGAGTAAATCCTGGCCAAGGTGCATCAGAAATAGTTAATATTGAACCATCAATATCCGTTTTCACTTCATATCCGTCAACATGAGCAGGAATATAAACATCATCTCCTCGCTTTTCTAAAGTGATTCCTAATTTTCTAAAAGTATTTGGAATAAGCCCAAGGTTTTCCCAACTTACATTTTTAATTGTAATTTCTGATTTTGTCATAGCAGCCAGACCAATCCAGCTTCCTATTTCAATCATATCAGGAAGAATTCTATGTTCACATCCTCCTAAACTTTCAACTCCTTCAATTGTTAGCAAGTTTGAACCAACACCAGTAATGTTTGCCCCCATAGAGTTCAACATTTTACATAGTTGTTGCAAATAAGGCTCACAAGCAGCATTATAAACTGTTGTTTCTCCTTTGGCCAAAACTGCTGCCATTACTATATTAGCAGTTCCAGTTACAGATGCTTCATCAAGCAACATATGCGTTCCAGTCAATCCCTCAGGAGCTTCAACTCCATAAAAATGGTCTTCTCTATTGTATCTAAATTTTGCTCCTAGATTAATAAATCCTTCAAAGTGTGTATCTAATCTTCTACGTCCTATTTTATCTCCTCCTGGTTTTGGAATATATCCTTTACCAAAACGTGCTAAAAGTGGCCCAACTATCATTATAGAACCTCTTAATGATCCTCCTTCTTTTTTGAAAGCTTCGGTTTCTAGGTATTCAATGTTTACTTCATCCGCCTGAAATGTGTAAGATCCAGGTCCCATTTTTTGAATTTTAACTCCTAAATTACCTAATAAGGTAATCAACTTGTTGATATCAATAATATCTGGAATATTATTGATTGTTACTTTTTCTGGAGTAAGTAAAACTGCACAAAGGATTTGTAAAGCTTCGTTTTTTGCTCCTTGTGGAGTAATTTCTCCTTTTAGACTAATGCCACCTTCGATTTTGAAAATTCCCATATTCTATATTTGAGGTTCTGAATACCGTGTGTGTTTTATGTTAAGGTTCTCTTTTGTTTGTTAACTCAGTTCCCTAAAAAACATTTTGGTATCTTTTATTTTTGATTGTTCTTTTGAAAAGGTTTTTGTTTTCCCGTTTTTATATTCTTATTGCTCTGAATCTTTGGTTGTCCTGGGGGCGAAATTTTATTTGATATTCGCTTATTCGTTCGCAACAAATCTGTGGTATTAATCAATTCTTCCGTACTTTGAAGCATATCAATTTTACCACCAGACAATTCGTATAAATGCTCAAATATCACATCATCTTTTACGGTGTCTTTATTCCAACTTAAATAAGACTTTTTCATGTGATTGGCAATTACTTTTACCAAAGCATTTTTCATTTCTCCCTCTTCCCATTTATTAGCAACATCAATCATGTATTTAATATTATTGCCATAATATCTGTATTTTGGGAAATTCTGAGGATACTTTAAAACATCTGGTTTTAGCTGTAATACTTCACGAGAAGGTATTGGATATGGAGATTCAACCTGCAGTCTAAAATCAGACATGATGAATAATTGATCCCATAATTTGTGTTGAAAATCTGGTACATCACGCAAATGAGGATTCAAACTTCCCATCACTTGAATAATGTATTTAGCAGCTTTATTACGCTCTTCAACATCCTCAATTAAGGTAGCCTGATCAATTAATTTTTGCAAATGGCGACCATACTCTGGAATAATCAAATGCGATCTCTCGGCATTATATTCCAAATGATGAACTACATCATTCGCATTTTCTTTTGTATATTTTGAATTCATATTTATAAGGAAACTATACCTTCTATTACGGAAACTTCTATGTATTTATCTACTATTTCTTGTGCATCTTTCATTTGAACATCTACAGAAATACTAGTAAATTTACCTGTTTTAGACTTAGTGGTTTTTATAACTGCTCCCATACAGTCAAATGCTAATTCAACACGTTCAACATTGTCTTCTACAGAGGGAACAATAAACTTAAACAAATATAAAGCTGGCCAAGTATTACTCATATCCAACTCTACTTTTAATCTTTCATAAAACTCAGCAGTCTTTTTTTCTTTATCTTGATCCATTCTTAAATTAAAAATAAAGGCAAATATACGGTATTGATTTTAGATTTTGGAATTCCGTTTAAGGATTTAGTCTATTTTTAAAAGGAAAGGTAATTATATATTTTAATATTTTTTAAAATACCATTTAGTTTAGGTAAATTTGTGCCTTATTTTTAAAAAGTGCAGAAAGAAATCATAGTTATTATTGGCGGCCCGGGAACTGGAAAAACAACAATTATAAACGAATTAATTGCTAATGGATATTGTTGTTATCCTGAAATTTCTAGACAGGTTACACTAGAAGCACAAAAGCAAGGAATTGAACAACTTTTTCTAAAAAACCCTTTGTTATTCAGCGAATTACTTCTAGAAGGCAGAAAAAAACAATTCGAAAGTGCTTGTAACGAACCCCATGAAATGGTTTTTTTGGATCGCGGAATTCCCGATGTTTTAGCTTATATGCACTATATTGGAGATAGTTATCCTTCGTTCTTTGATGCTGCATGTAAAGAACATATTTATTCAAAAATTTTCATTCTTCCACCTTGGGAAGAAATTTATATAAGTGACCAAGAGCGTTACGAAAACTTCGAACAGGCTAAATTAATCTACAACCATCTCACAGAAACGTATCAAAATTACGGATACGAACTCATAGAAGTACCTAAGGATAGTGTAGATAAGAGAATTCTTTTTATCTTAGATAAAATTTCAAACTAATTTAAGACTAGGTATAGGTTTTTATGGTTGCTTCTATTTGTTGCAATCAAATTCCTAATCATCGGGTAAAAATCTGAAAAACATGCAAACTCCATTATCGATTCTTCAGAAATATTGGAACCACGATGAATTCAGGCCACTTCAAAGTGAGATTATTGATTCCATCTTAAGTGGCCAAGACACCTTTGCCCTAATGCCAACGGGCGGTGGGAAATCCATATGCTTTCAGATTCCAGCTATGATGAAAGAAGGAATTTGTTTAGTAATATCTCCTCTTGTATCTTTAATGAAAGATCAAGTAGCTAATTTACAAAAACGTAATATCAAAGCTATTGCGCTAACTGGCGGCATAAAATCTGATGAGATGATTGACCTTTTGGACAATTGCCAATTCGGAAATTATAAATTCTTATACGTTTCTCCAGAAAGACTTCAATCGGATTGGATTTTAGAAAGAATAAAAAACCTTTCTATCAATTTGATTGCTATTGATGAGGCGCATTGTGTTTCGCAATGGGGTCATGATTTTCGACCTGCATATTTGAAAATTTCGAAGTTAAAAGAGCATTTCAAAAAAGTACCCTTTTTAGCGTTGACTGCAACAGCTACTCCAAAAGTAAAGGAGGATATTATTAAAGAATTAGGACTACAAAATACACAGCTTTTTCAAAAATCATTTTCAAGACCTAATATTGCTTTTATGGTTTTCGAAGTGGAAGATAAATTATTCAGAATCAAACAAATTCTTAATAAAAATCCCGAACCTTCTATCATATATGTAAGAAACAGAAAATCATGTTTAGATATTTCCCAACAATTACAATCAATGGGATTTAAAGCTACTTACTATCACGGAGGACTGACCACAAAAGAAAAAGACAAAAATATGCAGTTGTGGATGCGGGAAGAAGCTCAGGTTATTGTTGCTACTAATGCTTTTGGGATGGGAATTGACAAAGCAAATGTAAAAACGGTTATTCATATTCAGTTGCCTGAAAATATTGAAAACTACTATCAGGAATCAGGACGTGCTGGCAGAAACGGCGAGAAAGCTTTTTCGGTTATATTAACTAATCCTTCGGATGTGTTTCAAGCAGAAAGTCAGTTTACAAATAATCTTCCTGATAAAACCTTTTTGAATCTTATATATGTAAAGCTATGCAACTATTTCCAAATTGCATATGGCGAAGGAATCGACGAACATTTTACATTCAACCTCAACCATTTTTGCACTAAATACAACTTCCCTACCGTAAAAACCTATAATGCTCTACAGTTTTTAGACCGTCAAGGCATCATTAGTTTATCACAAGAGTTTTCAGAAAAAATCAGCATGCAGTTTCTTATTTCTTCCAAAGAAGTCATTCGATACATTAGTTTAAATTCAAATGACGAAGAAATAATGCTGGCAATATTACGTACGTATCCTGGAATTTATGAAATGCAAACTCCTTTCAATTTACAACTAATTGCAAAAAAATCGGGTCACAAAGAAGAAGAGGTTCATGCTGTATTACAAAAATTAAAAGAAAAAGATTGTATCGAGTATCATTCAAAAAACAATGATGCTACATTAATATTTAATGAAATCCGAGAAGACGAAAAAACAATCAATCGAGTTTCAAAATATTTAGAAAAACAAAACCAATTAAAAAAAGAGCAACTACAAGCAATTCTTTTTTATGTAAATGAAAAAACGACCTGCAAGAACAAATTAATTTTAAACTATTTTGGAGAAAAAATAGAAACAAATTGTGGGATTTGCTCCTATTGCATTTCTAAAAAAATAAAAAAAACAGATGCTAAATCGCTTTCAAAAGAAATTCTTACGCTTTTAAAAACAGAAGATTTAAATTCAAGAGAAATTCAAAATAAAACTAAAAACAGTTCCGATGAAGTTATCTTTGTACTTCAGGAATTATTAGAAAAAGAATACTTAGTCATCCATTCAAACAATAAATATTCAATAAAACAATAATGAAAAAATTACGAATTGTTTTCATGGGAACTCCAGAATTTGCAGTTGGAATTCTAGATACCATATTAAAAAATAACTATGAAGTTGTAGGTGTCATTACTGCCGCAGACAAACCCGCAGGACGTGGACAAAAATTAAAATATTCCGCAGTCAAAGAATATGCTTTAGCTAATAATCTTACCCTATTGCAACCGACAAACCTTAAAGATGAAAGCTTTTTATCTGAGTTGAAAGGGTTGAATGCTAATTTGCAAATTGTAGTTGCCTTTAGAATGTTACCAAAAGTAGTATGGGAAATGCCTGAATTAGGAACTTTTAACCTTCATGCTTCCTTACTCCCAAATTATCGCGGAGCTGCTCCAATAAATTGGGCTATTATAAATGGAGAGACAAAAACAGGTGTTACTACTTTTTTTATTGACGATAAAATTGATACCGGTGCTATGATCCTGAGTACCGAAACAGATATTGACCATTCAGAAAATGCAGGTCAATTGCACGACCGATTAATGAATATAGGAAGTCAAACCGTAATTGAAACTTTAGAATTGATTGAAAAAGAAAATGTGGTTACAACAATTCAAAAAGAAAACGCCGAAATAAAAACAGCATACAAACTAAATAAGGATAATTGCAAAATTGATTGGACAAAACCCGCTGATGACATTTACAATTTAATTAGAGGTTTAAGTCCTTACCCAGCAGCATGGTGCTTTATTAGTGATGCAAATGAAGAATGGAACGTGAAGATTTATGAAGCAAAAATAATTCAAGAACCACACGAAAAAGCAATAGGAAGCTTGATTTGTACCAAAAAAGAAATGAAAATTGCCGTAGAAAATGGATTTATTCAAGTAATGAGTTTGCAATTTCCGGGGAAAAAGAAAATGAATACTGCCGAATTATTAAATGGAATCAGTTTTTCGGAGAACGCAAAAGCCTATTAACATCAGTAAAAACGGGAGTTAGGAGCAAATTTTGAACGAAAATCCTTTGTTTTATGAACAAAAAAACCAAGTTATTAACAAAAAGAGGGAATTTTGTGTAAAACGCTTGCAAGGAACGTATTTCCTACTAAATTTGTGTATTAACAATTTTTTTTAACCAACAATTAATAACTATTTATTATGAACAAATCAGAATTAATCGACGCTATCGCTGCTGATGCAGGAATTACAAAAGCTGCA
>CAUPOP010000056.1:0-12585 GCA_963512955.1 uncultured Flavobacterium sp.
AAAAAACTTACCACGATCTTGCAATTTATCGATAGAATAAGGAATAGCTTTTCCTTTTTCCATAGAAATCAATGAACCTTTGTTACGTCCAGCAATTTCTCCTTTGTAAGGTTCGTATCCTATAAAACGGTGTGCCATAATTGCTTCACCAGCAGTAGCAGTAAGCAATTGATTACGCAATCCGATAATTCCACGAGATGGAATATTAAATTTTACAATCATACGGTCACCTTTAGTTTCCATACTCAACATTTCACCTTTACGCAATGTAACGAACTCAACCGCTCTACCTGAAAGAGTTTCTGGTAAATCAATTGTTAATTCCTCAATTGGTTCACATTTTTTTCCATCAATTTCTTTGATGATAACTTGTGGCTGACCAATTTGTAACTCATACCCTTCTCTTCTCATTGTTTCAATAAGAACAGATAAGTGAAGTACTCCACGACCAAAAACCATAAACTTATCAGCAGAATCAGTTTCACCCAATTTCATTGCTAAGTTTTTCTCTAATTCTTTTATCAATCTTTCTCTAATATGACGAGAAGTTACAAATTTACCTTCTTTACCAAAGAAAGGGGAATCATTGATAGTAAACAACATACTCATAGTAGGCTCGTCAATATCAATAGTTTTCAAACCTTCCGGGTTTTCAAAATCAGCTATAGTATCACCAATTTCAAATCCTTCAACACCAATAATAGCGCAAATATCACCTGCGATAACTTGTGGTACTTTTTTACGACCAAGTCCTTCAAAAGTATGAAGTTCTTTGATACGGGATTTAGATATCGTACCATCTCTTTTTACTAATGAGATTGGCATACCTTCGTTAAGAACTCCTCTTTCAAGACGACCAATAGCAATACGACCTGTAAAAGCAGAGAAATCTAAAGAAGTAATTAGCATTTGTGGTGTTCCTTCAGAAACTTTAGGAGCAGGTACATTTTCAACAAGCATATCTAATAATGCTTCAACATTATCAGTTACGTTTTCCCAATGATCCGACATCCAGTTGTTTTTAGCAGAACCATAAACTGTTGGAAAATCCAACTGCCATTCTTCAGCACCTAATTCAAACATTAAGTCAAAAACTTTTTCGTGAACTTCCTCAGGAGTACAGTTTTCTTTATCCACTTTATTAATAACCACACAAGGCTTTAATCCTAAGTCGATAGCTTTTTGCAATACAAAACGCGTTTGTGGCATTGGGCCTTCAAAAGCATCTACTAATAGACAAACTCCATCAGCCATATTCAATACACGCTCAACTTCACCACCAAAATCGGCGTGACCAGGGGTATCGATAATATTAATTTTTGTTCCTTTGTATACTACAGAAACATTTTTAGAAGTAATAGTAATACCTCTTTCACGCTCTAAGTCGTTGTTATCAAGAATTAGGTCACCTGTGTTTTCGTTGTCACGAAATAATTGACAGTGATACATAATTTTATCAACCAAAGTGGTTTTACCGTGATCGACGTGGGCAATAATTGCAATATTTCTAATAGATTCCATCTGTGATTTTTTGTGGGTGCAAAGGTACACTTTATTTTGATATAAAAAATCTTTATGTAATAGTTTACATATTGTTAACTATTTAGACGCTTAAATAATCTTTAAAAACAGTGGTTTAAAAAATAAGACTTGAATAATATATAATAATTAATTATATTTGATTAATGAAAAATAAGACCAATCAAATATCTATAATTTATATACTTATCTCCCTATTTGTGGCTATTATCAGCCATAAATTATTACAAAAATACACCTCTACTTCTGATTTTTATTTTTTCAACTTTATAAAAGATATTGTATTCATTGTTTTATCAGGATTATTATTCCGATACATTCTTTCTAAGAATGATCAAAAAAATATTTCTATTTTCAAAAAATTAAAAAATACAAATGACGAAATCAAAGAATCCAATGAAAAATATGACATTGTAGCAAAAGCAACTAGTGATACTATTTGGGATTGGAAAATTCAAGAAGATGAAATTTCTTGGAACAAAGGAATTGAAAGCGTTTTTGGATACAAAGAATACGAAGTAGGAAATAACTCTCAATGGTGGTTTGACAAAATACATCCGGAAGACAGTATTAAAATGTCTATAAAACTCTATTCTTTTATTGAACAAAAAACAGAAAAATGGCAAGATCAGTATCGTTTTAGATGTGCTGACAACTCTTATAAATATGTTTTAGATAGAGGTTTTTTGTTAAAAGATGAGAACGGAAAAGCCATAAGAATGATTGGAGCAATTCAAGACATTACCAAACAAAAAGAAGAAGAACAAAGACTTAAACTCCTTGAAACCGTAATTACACAATCTAAAGACTCTATAGTAATTACCGAAGCGAACTCAAATGAAGGTAAAATTCCAAATATAATATATGTAAATCCCGCATTTTCTTCTATGTCAGGATACGCATCCGAAGAAATAGTTGGAAAATCTCTTAATATCTTTAACGGAGAAAACTCAGACGTAAATGAGCTCCAAAAGCTATTAAACGCCATTGAAAATAAAGAAGAATGTTTATTAGAAACTATTAGCTACAAAAAAAATAAGGAAGAGTATTGGGTTCGACTCTCTATGATACCTATATATAACATCGAAAATGAACTGTCACACTGGATTTCAATTCAAAGGGATATTTCAGTAGATAAAAAACAAGAAAAAGAAAAAGAGCAACTCATCAGAGAGCTAACACAAAACAATAAAGATTTAAAGCAATTCTCTTACATCACATCACACAACCTTAGAGCTCCGTTATCAAATCTAACAGGACTATTAAATCTTATTGAAGACATCCCTATTGAAAATGATGAGCTTCAAGAAATACTCGACGGCTTCAACAAATCAACTCACTTATTAAACGAAACAATAAATGACTTGGTAAAAGTTATCATCATTAAAGACAACCCGTCTATCAAAAAAGAAGAAGTTTTACTTAAAGAAGTTTTTGAAAATGTTTTTAGCCAGCTTAGCTTTCAAATAGAATTGTTCAAACCTATTATTAAAATAAACTTTGAAAACGTTTCTATTATCAATATAAACAAAGCATACATTGAAAGCATACTTTTGAATTTACTAACGAACGCTATAAAATACCGTTCTGAAAACAGAAAACTAAAAATAACAATTCAGGCCAATCAAGTTGACGATCAAGTTGAACTTAGCTTTAAAGACAATGGAATTGGAATTGATTTAGAAAGAAATAAAGACAAAGTCTTTGGACTTTACCAACGATTCCATAATTATCCTGACAGCAAAGGACTAGGACTTTACCTTGTAAAATCACAGGTTGAAACTATGGGAGGAACTATAAGCATTGAAAGCGAGGTCAACAAGGGAACTGCTTTTACATTAACATTTAAAAATAAATAATATGTTTGATATAATTCTATGCGTAGATGACGATCCAATAACTCTTATGTTATGCAAAAAAGTGATATCAAAATTATCCTTCGCACAAGAAATAATAACGGCTCAAAATGGTGAAGAAGCTCTAGCTTATTTTAATACGTTAAAACACAACAAAACAGACAGCCTTTCTAAGAGTCCACAACTCATTTTTTTAGACTTAAACATGCCTGTTATGGGAGGTTGGGAATTTTTAGACCTCTTCAATAGCGATGAATTTTCGGAATTTAAATCAACAAAAGTTATTATACTGTCTTCAACTATAGACCCTCAAGATTTAGAAAAAGCAAAAACCTATCCTGTGGTAATAGATTTTCTATCAAAGCCTATCAGTCATTCTATGCTTGAATACTTAACAAATAAGCTTTCTTAAACACAAAATAAAGAAACAACAACGCATAAAAAAAGCCTTCAAAACTAAAGGCTTTTTTTTTATATTTAATAATTGTATTATATTACAATTTAGCAACGTGCTTAGTTAACTTAGATTTTAAGTTAGAAGCTTTGTTATCATGAATGATATTCTTTTTAGCTAATTTATCAATCATAGAGATTACATTAGATAACTTAGATGTAGCATCAGCTTTATCAGTAGCTATTCTTAATGCTTTGATAGCATTACGAGTAGTTTTATGTTGGTATCTATTTAATACTCTTCTTTTTTCGTTACTTCTAATTCTCTTTAATGCTGACTTATGATTTGCCATTTTATTATTTTTTTATCTTTTATAATTTTGTTGTAGTCCGTAAGGGAATCGAACCCCTGTTACCAAGACGAAATCTTGGCGTCCTAACCCCTAGACGAACGGACCAGTATCCTCCTAAGTTAGTTTTCAATTTAAAATTGAATTTTGTAGCCCGTAGCGGAATCGAACCGCTCTTACATGGATGAAAACCATGCGTCCTAACCGATAGACGAACGGGCCATTTTCCCAATGAGTTTGGGATGACTTTATTCGCAATAAAAGAATTTGTAGCCCGTAGCGGAATCGAACCGCTCTTACATGGATGAAAACCATGCGTCCTAACCGATAGACGAACGGGCCCTGCTTCTCTAATGCGGATGCAAAAATACAACTATTTTTGAAACGTACAATAGCTGATATTAAAAAAATAAAAAAAAATTAATATGCCTTTGCAAACAACACTCTTCCAACCGACTTTTCCCCTGTAAAAAGACAAGTTCCCGCCTCTTCAACACGATCTAAAGGGATACATCTAATGGTTGCTTTAGTCAAATCCTTTATTCTTTCTTCAGTAGCTGCAGTTCCATCCCAATGCGCTGATATAAAACCTCCTTTAGAATCAAGAACCGTTTTAAATTCCTCAAAACTATTTACTTCTGTAATATGGTTTTGACGATAATCTAAAGCTTTATCAAACATTTCACTTTGAATTTGCTCTAACAAATCATTAGTATAAGTAACAATTGCTTCTTTCGATACCACTTCTTTTGTTAAAGTATCTCTTCTTGCAACTTCAAAAGTTCCGTTTTCTAAATCTTTTGGCCCAACTGCAATTCGAACTGGCACGCCTTTTAATTCCCATTCTGCAAATTTAAAACCTGGCTTTTGAGTTGTTCTGTCATCATATTTTACTGAAATGCGCAGTTTTCGTAAAGATGCAATTAAAGTATTTACTTCATTTGTAATCTCTGCTAATTGCTCATCTGTTTTATAAATAGGAACAATAACAACTTGAATTGGTGCTAAATTAGGAGGCAAAACCAATCCTTTATCATCTGAATGCGTCATAACAAGAGCTCCCATTAATCTAGTAGAAACTCCCCATGAAGTACCCCAAACATGTTCTTGTTTTCCTTCAGAATTAGCAAATTTAACATCAAATGCTTTTGCAAAGTTTTGCCCTAAAAAGTGCGATGTTCCTGCTTGCAATGCTTTTCCATCTTGCATTAAGGCTTCAATGCAATAGGTTTCTTCAGCTCCTGCAAAACGTTCTGTTTCGGTTTTCAATCCTTTTATAACCGGAATAGCCATAAAATTTTCTACAAACTCCGCATAAACATTCATCATTTTCTCTGATTCCTCAACGGCTTCTTTTTTTGTTGCGTGAGCCGTATGCCCTTCTTGCCACAAAAATTCCGCTGTACGCAAGAACAATCTTGTTCTCATTTCCCAACGAACCACATTAGCCCATTGATTTATCAATAACGGTAAATCTCTATACGATTGAACCCAACCTTTGTATGTAGACCAAATAATAGCTTCACTTGTAGGACGAACTATTAATTCTTCTTCTAGTTTAGCATTAGGATCCACCATTAACTTTCCAGGTTTATCTGGATCATTTTTTAGTCTGTAATGCGTAACAATAGCACATTCTTTAGCAAATCCTTCCGCATTTTTCTCTTCCGCCTCAAACATGCTTTTTGGCACGAATAAAGGAAAATAAGCATTTTGATGGCCTGTTTCTTTAAACATACGATCTAGCTCTGCCTGCATTTTCTCCCATATTGCATATCCGTAAGGTTTGATAACCATACAGCCTCTAACTCCTGAATTTTCGGCTAAATCAGCTTTTACAACTAGCTCATTATACCATTTCGAATAATCTTCCGATCTTGTAGTAAGGTTCTTACTCATATTATATAGTTTGGCACAAATTTTGTTTTCTTTTTTTTAACTAAAATAGTTTCGCAAAACTAACTATTTTTGTAATGTCCAACAATAAAAAATCCTACTGATATGAAAACTAATATTTTTTTCCAAAAAAGAACACTTCTTTACTCCTTAATTGGATTTTTAAGTGTCCTGATAACATCATGTGGATCTTACCAAAACATCTCCTATTATGATACGGATGGAATATATGGTAATACAAATGACAGAGCACACCATAGAGAAACTAAGAACACTGCTCCTAATCAATATAAAGATTATTTCAATTCTTTAAAAAATCAAAATCAGCCAGCTGAAATTTTTACTGACGTAGACAATTATAGTTCTTATGACACCCCTAATGATTCTATACCTGAATCCATTTCTAACTATGGCGGATGGGGAAATAATCCTCAGCAAGTAACTATAAATACATACTCTGATAATTGGGGACTTAGTTACGGACTAGGATTTGGCTGGAGATATCCTTATTATGGGTATGGTGGATATGGTTATAGTTTTGGATATCCTTATTATGGATGGGGATACCCAGGATATAACTGGGGGTATCTATCCTACGGATGGGGCTCTCCTTATTATGGATGGAACTACCCTTACTATGGATACAATAACTATTATTACAACGGTAATTACTCTTATAATCCAAGCCGAAGAGGATCAAATTACTCCAATAATGCTAGCGTAAATAGAAGCTATACTAATAGAAATTCTCAAACGGATTATAGAAGAAGTTCTAATACTACTTATTCGTCACCTAATTTTTCAAGAACCGATAATAGATTTCAATCTCGAAATAACACGTATACAAACCCAACGAGAACGAGAACAAGTTCTGACTACAATTCAAATACCTCTCGCAATCAAAACTACACCCCTTCTAGACAGTCCTATAATTCTAGTTCAAATAGCAGCTATAGTACCAGTCGTTCAAGCGGAAGCAGTTACGGTGGAAACAGCGGTGGTGGCGGAGGAAGATCTTCTGGTGGCGGAGGAAGAAGATAAAAAACAGTAATTTTCTTTCATAATTATTTAAAAAATTAGCACTACGCAACATGAAAAAATATATTTTTATTCTACTTACAGGTTTAACTTTTGGAGTAACACAGGCACAAGAAATTGGAGATGCAGTACGTTATTCGCAAGACAACTTGAATGGAACCGCTCGTTTTAGAGCTATGGGAGGCGCTTTTGGTGCCCTTGGAGGAGATATGTCAGCTATTAATGTGAATCCTGCTGGATCAGCTGTTTTTTCAAACAATCAGATAGCTGCAACCGTAAGTAACTTTGATGCAAAAAACAATTCTAACTACTTTGGGACTTTAACTACTCAAAAAGACAATTCATTTGACCTTAATCAAGCAGGTGGCGTATTTGTTTTTAAAAACCAAAACTCCAATAGCAATTGGAAAAAGTTTTCGGTAGCGATAAACTATGAGAATACTAACAATTTTGACAATTCATTATATTCAGCTGGAGTAAACCCTACAAATTCTATTGATGGTTATTTTTTAGCATATGTAAATGGCGTTCCTTTAGACATTCTACAAAACTCTAATTATTCTGATTTAAATCACGGAGCGCAACAAGCTTTTTTAGGATATCAGGCCTACATTATAAATCCTGTAGATAATAATTTAGCTAATACACTTTACACTTCAAATGTTCCAGCTGGCGGAAATTATTACCAAGAAAATCGCATTACTAAAAATGGATTTAACGGGAAATTGTCTTTCAATGCTGCAACTTCTTATAAGGACAAACTATTTTTAGGGATAAACTTAAATTCTCATTTTACTGATTATTACCAATCTTCAAGTTTTTACGAAGATAATAATGCGCCATTAACTTCAGATTACACAATTTCAAGATTACGTTTTAACAATGATTTATACACCTATGGTACCGGATTTTCATTTCAAGCAGGTGCTATTGCTAAAGTCACTAATGAATTCCGATTAGGTCTTTCTTATGAATCTCCAACTTGGCTAAAATTAAGCGATGAATTTTCACAAAAAATTGTTGCTGTAAGTGCTAATACAGTTGAAGAACTTCCTAGCGATGTTGTTGACCCTCAAGTTACTAATTACTACTCTCCATACAAATTACAAACACCTAGTAAATGGACTTTTAGTACTGCTTATATTTTTGGAAAAACAGGGTTAATAAGCATTGACTATGCTGTGAAAGATTATAGCAACACCAAATTTAAACCCGAAAATGATTCTTATTTTCAAGGCTTAAACAGTCAGATGAATACTACTTTAGCAAGTACTAGTGAATTACGAATTGGTGCTGAATATAAAATCGAAGCTTTGAGTCTTAGAGCAGGATACCGCCATGACCAAAGTCCTTATAAAAACAGCTCTACAATGGGTGATTTAACCAGTTATTCTGGCGGTTTAGGTTATAATTTTGGTTCAACCAAAGTTGATTTATCTTATTCATATGCAAAGAGAGATTCCAATGAAAGTTTCTTTTCACAAGGATTTACAGATGGAGCTCAAATTAATACCAAAAACAACAATGTGTCTCTAACCCTATTATTTGAATTATAATATAAAAATTGCCCCCATTTTTAAATCCGTTTCTTTTATTTGAAACGGATTTTTTTTAGCCCTGATGGAAATGGCATCCTTTTTCTTTTTATTCTGACGGAGGAAGAATAAAAAGAAAAAGATAAAATGGACAGCAGGATTAGCTCCTTAAAAATATGGAAAAGAGAACGAAACAAGTTCAGTTTGAATAAAAAATTGTAATTTTGCACTCCAATTTATAAATCTATGAGAACCAAGTCTTTAAAAAAGAACAAAATCAATGTAATCACTCTTGGGTGTTCAAAAAATGTATATGATAGCGAAGTCCTTATGGGTCAGTTGCGTGCAAGCGGAAAAGATGTTGCTCATGAAGCACCAGAAGCCGAAGAAGGAAATATCATAGTAATTAATACCTGTGGGTTTATTGATAATGCAAAGGCCGAATCTGTAAACATGATTTTGGAATATGCAGATAAAAAAGAAAGAGGTTTAGTAGATAAAGTTTTCGTAACTGGATGCTTATCTGAACGTTACAGACCTGATTTAGAAAAAGAAATTCCTAATGTAGATCAGTTTTTTGGAACTACTGAACTTCCACAATTATTGAAAGCTTTAGGTGCTGATTATAAACACGAATTGCTAGGAGAACGTTTGACTACAACTCCTAAAAATTACGCTTATTTAAAAATTGCAGAAGGTTGTGATAGACCTTGTAGTTTTTGTGCAATTCCGATAATGAGAGGAAAACACGTTTCGCAAACTATTGAAAAACTAGTTAAAGAAGCTGAAGGACTTGCTAAAAATGGCGTTAAAGAATTGATTTTGATCGCTCAAGATTTAACGTATTACGGTCTTGATATTTATAAAAAACGTAATCTTGGAGAACTCCTTGAGGCTTTAGTAAAAGTAGAAGGAATTGAATGGATTCGTTTGCATTATGCCTTCCCTACTGGATTCCCAATGGATGTTTTAGAAATCATGAAGCGCGAGCCTAAGATTTGTAACTATATTGATATTCCGTTGCAACACATTTCTGATTCTATTTTGAAATCTATGCGACGCGGAACAACACAGGAAAAAACCACTCAATTATTAAAAGATTTTAGAGCTGCTGTTCCTGGAATGGCAATTCGTACTACATTAATTGTTGGTTACCCAGGAGAAACACAAGAAGATTTTGAGATTCTGAAAGATTTTGTTCAAGAAATGAAATTTGACAGAATGGGTTGTTTTGCTTATTCTCATGAAGAAAACACACATGCTTATTTGTTAGAAGATGATGTCCCAGATGATGTAAAACAAGATCGTGCTAATGAGATTATGGAGTTACAATCTCAAATTTCTTGGGATTTAAATCAAGAAAAAGTTGGTCAAACTTTCAAATGCATTATCGACAGAAAAGAAGGTGGACATTTTGTAGGAAGAACAGAATTTGACAGCCCTGATGTTGATAATGAAGTTTTAATTGACGCAACCAAGCATTATGTTAAAACTGGTGAGTTTGTGATGGTGAAAATCATTGAAGCAACCGAATTTGATTTATACGGAGAACCTGTTTAATTTACTCTATATTTTTATATATTTGATTTTAAAATATTTGCCATGAAACCCATTCAGAAATTAGTTATTCTTGTTTTCTTATTCACATCAGTCAATAGCGCTTTTGCCCAATATAGTAATAGTGGATATGGTGGTGGTTACAATCGTGGATACGGAAGTGGATATGGCGGAGGAAGCAGAATGAGTCAAATGAATGGAGGAATGTCGCAAGAAAGAGATAAACCAAAAGAAATTCCTGTTGAAGTAACGGTTGGTAAAATAATGGATAATCTCAAATCAAGAATTGACCTTGATGAATTACAAGTAATAGCTATTTCAAATATTCTAACCGAAAGCATTAGAAGCCAAGGAATTGTAATGAAACAAGAAACGAGTCAAGAAGCTAAAATAAATGACATCAAAGCACTTTCAGAAATTACTGATTCTAAAGTAATGGTTTTATTAAATAGTGATCAAAAAGAAAAATACCTTTTGATGAAAGACGAATTTAAAAACCCTAAGAAGTCTAAATCAGATAAAAAATCTAAAAAAGAGGCTAAAAAAGAAAAGGAAACCGAAGAATAATATTCTTAAACTATGAAAAAGCCTTTTTATTACCTGATTTCTGTTTCTTTTATAATTTCATGCGCTTCAAATCCTTACAGACTAAGTGATAAGTCTTATAAGAAGCAATTGAAAACCCTAACAAAAAAAATCTCTAAAAAGGAATCCGTACCCTTGCAAAATGGGATTCATACGGAATGGATTGGTACTGTAAATTTCAATTTAAGAAAGCCTAATTTCATTATTATTCATCATACTGCACAAGATTCTTTACAACAAACCCTAAAGACGTTTACATTAGTAAAACCGCAAGTAAGTGCTCATTATGTAATTGCAGATAATGGACGTGTAGTGCAAATGCTAAATGATTATTTGCGCGCTTGGCATGGAGGAAATGCAACATGGGGTAAAAATACTGATATAAATTCTGCTTCAATAGGTATTGAATTAGACAACAACGGAACAGAACCTTTTTCAGAAGCTCAAATCAATAGCTTATTGACATTATTGGCTAAATTAAAGAAAGACTATAATATCCCTACTCAAAACATTATTGGACATGCTGATATTGCCCCTAGTAGAAAAAAAGATCCGAGTGCCTTATTCCCTTGGAGAGTTTTAGCAGAAAAAGGATTCGGAATTTGGCCAGATATTTTAGAAACTGCGCCTGCTGATTTTAATATAGAGCAAGGATTGCAAATTATAGGATACAACACTAAAGACCTTTCAGCTGCAATTACGGCATTCAAATTGCATTATCTACAAACCGAAGTTAATGATGTTTTAGATGAAAAAACAATCAACACTATTTATAGTATTTATAAGAAGCAATAGTTAAAATAATCTAATTAGGAAGCGGTTTTTTGAATCATCAAAAAACCGCTTTTTTGTTTTTTTTACAAAAAGATTTAGACATAAAAAAACTGCCAAAACACTAAAAAGAGTGTCTTGGCAGTAAAAAAAAATATTTTTATGTATTAGAATGTATAAGTTGTAGCAAGTAAAACATATGCATTTGAACCTGTAGGAAGCGCATCACTATCAGAGAAAGAATCTACAGATGAACTGTCTATTCTAATCTCAGGAATAAACGTTAAGTTTCCTGATTTATAGTTCAATGACAATGTATTCCCAAGAATATTACCACCAATAGCATTAGCTGAAAGAGCATCTTTATCATCAAAATATTCTAATCTATATGCTAAAGTAAGATTTTCTTTAACGGAATAACTAGCATATCCTACAAGAGAAAACCACTCTCCATCTAAACTGCTATCAAAATCATCAACTACAGAAGCATAAGTTCCATTAAATCCTATAGAGAATGCATCAGTTATTTTTTTAGAAGCTACGATATCAAATTGAGTAACATTTTTATCTGAAACTGGGTTAACACTTCCTGAAGTTACATTGAAATAAGCACTACCTGTACCTCCAACATATCCTATTTGACCAATAAATGTTTTTTGAGTAGAACCTGCATCAAGTGCAGATTTGAAATCCGTTGGATTAGAAACTCCAGCCATAAAACTAACTTTTCCAGCAGTATATTGTGCTTTTACACCCGTATTAAAAAATGGTCCATTAGTAAATGCATAAGACATACTGTAGTTTTTGTTGTCTACTGCATCTAATAATTCGTATCCAATGTGTGTTCCGAAGCTACCCGCAGTAACTTTGAATTTGTCAGAAAAATCATAAGTGAAGTTTAATTGTTTAATCATAAAAGTATTGGCAGCATCATTATAAGTAAACTCACTTGCTCTGCTTCCAAAACCTAAGTCTACAAAAACAGATGCTTTTCCCATTTTGTGAGAAGCCTCAATAGAAGCCATACCTAACTGAAATGAGTTATGAGCTCCTGTAAAACTTGTT
>CAUPOP010000057.1:0-12499 GCA_963512955.1 uncultured Flavobacterium sp.
AAAAGCGTCTAAAGGAGTTAATCCTGATGAGGTTGTTGCTATTGGAGCAGCTATTCAAGGTGGAGTTTTATCTGGAGATGTAAAAGATGTATTGTTACTTGACGTTACACCTTTATCTTTAGGTATCGAAACTATGGGTGGAGTTATGACTACATTAATTGAGTCTAACACAACTATCCCAACTAAAAAATCTCAAGTATTCTCTACTGCTGCTGATTCTCAACCATCTGTTGAAATCCACGTATTGCAAGGAGCTAGAGCAATGGCTGCAGATAACAAAACTATCGGTCGTTTCCATTTAGATGGTATTCCACCAGCACCAAGAGGTGTTCCACAAATTGAAGTAACTTTTGATATTGATGCTAATGGTATCATCAAAGTTTCTGCAACTGATAAAGGAACTGGTAAATCTCATGATATTCGTATCGAAGCTTCTTCTGGATTAACAGCTGAGGAAATCGAAAGAATGAAAAAAGATGCAGAAGCAAATGCTGATTCTGATAAAATTGCAAGAGAAAGAGCTGAAAAATTGAACGAAGCTGACGGAATGATCTTCCAAACTGAGTCTCAATTGAAAGAACTTGGAAGCAAATTATCTGATGAAAACAAAGTTGCTGTTGAATATGCATTGACTGAATTGAGAATGGCACACCAATCTCAAGATATCCCTGCAATTCAAACTGCTCTTGACAACATTAACGCAGCTTGGAAAAAAGCTACTGAAGCAATGTATGCTCAAGGAGAACAAGGTCAAGCTGACGCACAACCACAAGGTGATGCTGCTCAAGGAGACAATGTTGAAGATGTTGAGTTTGAAGAAGTAAAATAATTTTTACTACATCATAAAGTAAGAAACCGAGCTAGTAATAGCTCGGTTTTTTTATTTCTAAAAACAGTTGTTTTATCTGCTAAACATGATTTATCTCATAAAACAGCTTATTATTTCTGCCTATTTTTGCGGTATTGTAAGTAATAAAGCAAAGAGGTAATTTTTGTTTTTCGAGAAATCAAAAGCAACTAAGAACAGTTTTTTTGAAAAAGATTTTCGTAATATTACTACATAAATCAATCGGAATGAGAAAAATTAAATACAGAAAAGGAAGAAAACTGCAACCCTATAGTTTAGAATATACAGGGATTCATAAGGACAAAGAGTCAGAAATGCAGCTGTTTGTGTATGATAGTTTTGAGGTCACAGAATATGAGGATTTTAAGGTTTTTGATTTAGATAAATTGGTAATTCCTCAAAAAACAAATTGGCTTAACATTCATGGATTGAATAATCTGGCTTTGATACAGGCTATTGGCGGACATTTTGATATTGATAATTTCATGTTGGCCGATATTTTGAATACAACCAGAAGAACTAAATTAGAAGAATCACATGACAGTTTGTTTTTTAATATCAAATCACTTTTGCCAACCGAGCATTCGGATAATATCAGTGTGGAACAAATTAGTTTTTTGATGAAAGACGGTGTTTTAATCTCTTTTCAGGAAAAACGTTCTGATTTTTTTACACACATCAGGGAGCGTATCCGAACGCATTCAGGAATTGTGAGATCTAAAAAAGCAGATTATTTGCTTTACATACTTCTGGATGCAATTATGGAAAATTTTTACATCACCATAGAAAATGAGGAAGATAAAGTGGAGGAGTTGATCAACCTTTCCAAACGAAGTACAGATCCTATAATTTTAGAAAGAATTGAAAAACATAGGGATAATTTTAATTTTTTGAAACGTTCTATAATTCCTCTTAGAGATTCCTTGTACGATATAAAAAGTATCAAAGATGATAATGTGTTTAATATAATGGAGGCGGATAATTTTAGTTTTTTTGCTCGTTTACACCAAAAAAGTTTGGAGCTATTAGAACAAATTGATTCTGATATGGGCTCGTTAGAAAGTGCTTCTAATTTCTTTTTTTCGGCACAAACACACAAGATGAATGAAATCATGAAAACCTTGACTATCGTTTCGGCACTATTTATTCCGCTTACATTTATTGTAGGGGTTTATGGGATGAATTTTGAAAATATGCCAGAACTCAAATATCAAAATGGTTATTATATAATAGTAGCAATTATGGTATTAATCAGTATAGGAATGGTTGTTTATTTTAAAAAACGACGTTGGTTTTAATTTTTAGAAAAAGAATAATATAGTAAAGAATAATTAAATAAATCAAACATGAATAAGGCCATTTACATAGCTACAAGTGAGCAAAACTGTGGTAAATCCATTATCAGTTTGGGATTGATGAGTTTGTTGATTGGTAAGACTGCCAAAGTAGGGTATTTTAGACCTATTATCGAAGATTTTGAAGAAGGCGGATTAGACAATCATATTGAGACAATTCTTTCTCATTTTGGCTTGGATATCGAATTTGAAGATGCGTATGCCATAACCAAAAGTAAGTTAATCAAGAAAAAGAATAAAGGGAAAATCGGGGAAGTAATTGATTTGATTATTGAAAAATACAAACGATTAGAAGAACGATTCGATTTTGTTTTGGTTGAAGGAACTAGCTTCATGGGCGAAGGAACTGCAATCGAGTTAGATATCAATGTTTTGATTGCTAAAAATTTAGGAATTCCAACTATAATTATTGGTTCAGGTGTAGGTAAAACTTTAGAGGAATTAATAGATAGCTTGTACCTTGTTTACGATTCTTTCAAAATGAAAGAGGTCGAAGTATTAGCCGTTATTGCTAATAAAGTAAGACCTGAAAATGTTGATTTGGTTACCGAAGGCTTACAAAAAAACCTTCCAAAAGGAGTTCTGGTAAATTCAATTCCGGTCATATCCAGCTTAAATAATCCTACTGTTCAGGAAATTGTAAATGAATTAAATGCAACTGTTTTATTTGGCTCTGCCTATTTAAATAATCAAACTAGCAATTTTAGTGTTGGTGCGATGCAATTGTGCAATTATTTAGTACATCTGAAAGAAAGTAGTTTAGTGATAACTCCCGGTGATAGAGCCGATATTATTTTAGGCGCTTTGCAAGCGAATGAATCAGTGAATTATCCTAGTATTGCGGGAATTATTTTGACAGGTAATATTCTACCTGAAAAGAGTATTTTGAAACTGATAGAAGGACTTTCGCCTATTGTGCCTATTATAGCTGTTGAAGAAGGAACGTATTATATTACCAATAAAATAGGATCTATCAAATCTAAAATTTATGCTAATAACAAACAAAAAATAGCAACTTCAATAAACACTTTCGAAAAGTATGTGGATTTAGATACGCTTGCGCAAAAACTAATTACGTTTGAAGCAGAAGGAATGACACCAAAAATGTTTCAGTATAACTTAGTAAAAAGAGCTAAAAAACACCGCAAACATATTGTGCTTCCAGAAGGAAATGATGAACGAATTATTATTGCAGCTTCGCGATTATTAGCAATGGATGTGGTTGATATTTCAATTATTGGAAACAAAAAACAAATTGAAAATAAAGTCGCTGAGTTGGGATTAGATTTCGATTTCTCAAAAGTGGATATTATCAATCCAATTGAATCTAAATGCTACGATGATTATGTAAATACCTACTACGAATTGCGAAAAGCTAAAAATGTTTCTATGGCTATGGCCAAAGATTTAATGGAAGATGTTTCGTATTTTGGAACGATGATGGTGTACAAAGGACATGCTGACGGAATGGTTTCGGGAGCGGCTCATACCACGCAACATACTATTTTACCAGCATTGCAATTCATTAAAACAAAACCAAATTGCTCCGTTGTTTCGTCTATCTTTTTTATGTGTTTAGAAGATCGTGTTTCTATTTTTGGAGATTGTGCCATTAATCCGAATCCAACGGCAGAACAATTAGCAGAAATTGCGATTTCATCCGCTGATTCTAGTTTGGCTTTTGGAATTGAACCAAAAGTAGCTATGCTTTCTTATTCATCAGGTTCATCAGGAAAAGGGGATGAGGTTGATAAAGTTAGATTAGCTACCGAAATTGTAAGACAAAAACGCCCTGATTTAAAAATTGAAGGACCTATTCAATATGATGCCGCTGTAGATTTAGAAGTGGGACAAAGCAAAATGCCAAATTCTGAGGTGGCGGGTCACGCTAGTGTATTGATTTTCCCTGATTTAAATACAGGAAACAATACTTACAAAGCGGTACAAAGGGAAACTGGCGCTTTAGCAATTGGACCAATGTTGCAAGGATTGAATAAACCAGTAAATGATTTGAGTCGTGGTTGTACTGTTGATGATATTATAAATACAGTTGTAATTACTGCTATTCAAGCGCAAGGATTGTAACTATTAATTTAAAGATTGAACTATTTAATAATTTAAAAATTAATCTTTAATTAGTTCGATTTTTTAATCTTTTAATAAAAATTTAATGAAAATAGTAATAATAAATTCAGGGAGTTCTTCTATAAAATACCAACTAATCGATATGCCTTCAAGTGCGGTTATTTGTACAGGAATGATTGATAGAATTGGCTTAGAATCTTCTAATTTAAGTTATGTAACCGATGCTATAAAAGTAGAGGAGAACTTGCCTATAGCGAATCATAAAATAGGATTGGAGAAAATTGCTCAACTATTGATGGATGATAAAGTTGGAGTGATAAAAAGTACTTCAGAGATTGAAGCTGTTGGACATAGAGTGGTACATGGAGGAAGCAGTTTCTCTAATACGGTTGTCATTAATGATGAGGTTAATGAAAAAATAAAACAACTTTTTGACTTAGCGCCATTGCATAATCCTGCTAATTTAGAAGGGATAATTGTGGCATCAGCAATTTTTGATACGGCTAAACAAGTAGCTGTTTTTGATACTGCTTTTCATCAAACAATTCCTGTTGTAGCTCATAAATATGCATTGCCAAATTATCTTCTGACTGAAAATAAAATTCGTGTATATGGTTTTCATGGAACAAGTCATAAATATGTTTCGGAAAAAGCGATTCACTATTTGAAAGAAAAAACAACAGCTAAAGCTTCAAAAATAATCACCATACATTTAGGAAATGGATGCAGTATGACAGCTATAAAAGACGGTAAAAGTATTGACCATACCTTAGGATTTGGTCCTATGAACGGATTGATTATGGGAACCCGAAGCGGTGATGTGGATCAATCAGTTATATTCTATTTAGTTAATACCTTAGGATATTCTATTGATGCAGTGAGTACAATGTTAAATAAACAAAGCGGAATGCTCGGACTTACGGGCCACAGTGATTTGAGAGATATTGAAGCTAATGCAGCACAAGGAAATGCCGAATGTCAGTTAGCATTAGATATGAATGCGTATCGAATCAAGAAATTTATCGGCTCCTATTCAGCAGTTCTAAATGGACTTGATGCAATTGTTTTTACGGCAGGTATTGGTGAAAATTCTTCTTATATCAGAAAATTGGTTTGTACGGATATGGATTATTTTGGACTTGACTTAGACGATGCTAAAAATGAAGTTCGTTCAAAAGAAATTAGAGAAATTAATACTTCAGATTCAAAAACAAAAATATTGGTTATTCCTACCAATGAAGAAATAGAAATTGCAAACCAAGTATATGATTTGTTATTGAGTTAAAAGAAAATTTTATATCAAATAAAGCTTCTGTATTCAGAGGCTTTTTTTATGTTCTTGTCCCATTTTAAAATAATTTTTGACATAGATGAGACTAAAAAAAATATGAATTTTAACTATATTCGCAATTCAAAAAATCAAACCAAATGAAACATTTATTTTCCCTTTTATTTCTTTTTACCCTAAGTGTATTGAGCGCTCAAAGTGTTCAATCTCCGTCTGGTAAAATTACTGTAAACTTCAAATTAGGTAGCAACGGACAACCTGTTTATGCTGTAAATTATAAAAACAAAGCAGTCGTTTTAGAAAGTGCTTTAGGAATAAAACTAAAGGAAAAACCAGCTTTAGATGCCAATTTTGAAATTTTGGATTCAAAAACAGCTACTTTCAATGAATCTTGGAAACCTGTTTTGGGTGAACAAGCTTCAATCGTAAACCATTACAACGAACTTACAATTGGACTTGTTAGCAAAGAATCTAAAGTAAAAATGAATATTATTTTTAGAGTTTTTGATGAAGGTGTTGCCTTTAGATATGATTTTCCAAGACAAGCAGAACTGAATTATTTTATCATTTCTGATGAAGCAACTCAATTTAACTTAACAGAAAATAACAAAGTTTTCTGGCTTCCAGGAGATTTTGATAGTAATGAATATGAGTACAATGAAACGAATCTTTCAGAAATAGATAATTCTAAAATAAATATGAATAACGGAATTGGAGTAAAATCAATTCCAGGACGTTATATGGTTCAAACTCCTTTGATGATGAAATCACCATCTGGTTTATACCTTAATATTTTTGAAGCGGCTGTCGTGAATTACCCAGTAATGCATTTAAAAGCAGATGTAACAAATTTCAAATTAAAAGCGGAATTAGTGCCTAATGCTATTGGTGACAAAGCCTATTTGCAAGCTCCTTGCGTTTCTCCATGGAGAACAATCATGATAAGTGATGACGCTAGGGATATTGTAGGTTCCCGAATGATTTTAAACTTGAATGAACCATCAAAAATTGAAGATACATCTTGGATTAAACCAATGAAATATGTGGGGATCTGGTGGGAAATGCACGTTGGTAAATCGACTTGGGATTACGCGGGATCACAAAATGCAACTAATTTTGGAACAAAATTAGAATCATCAGGAAGACATGGCGCCACTACAGAAAACACCAAACGTTATATTGATTTTGCTGCAAAAAATGGCTTTGACGGAGTATTAGTTGAAGGATGGAATGTAGGTTGGGAAGACTGGTCAGGGAATTGGAAAGAAGAAGTTTTTGATTTTACAACGCCTTATCCTGATTTTGATTTGGCTGCAATTTCGGCCTATGCCAAAGCTAAAAATGTAAAAATGATTATGCATCATGAAACATCAGGTTCTGTTGGTAATTATGAAAGACATCTAGATCGTGCTTTGGATTTAATGAAAAAATACGATTATCCAGCTGCCAAAACTGGTTATGTAGGTAAAATTATTCCTCGTGGTGAATTTCATGATGGACAAGCTATGGTAAATCACTTTAATTTTGTTGCCAGACGATTTGCAGATTACAAATTAATGTTGAATTCTCATGAATCATCTAGACCAACAGGATACAGCAGAACTTATCCAAATTATGTTGCTGCAGAAGCTGCTCGTGGAACAGAATTTAATGCTTGGAGTGTAGGAAATCCACCTATGCATGAAACCATTTTACCTTTTACAAGATTGCTTGGAGGTCCAATGGATTATACACCTGGAATTTTTGAAATCAAAATGAGCTATTATGATAAAAATAAAACAGAGCAGGTTCATACCACTTTGGCGAAGCAATTAGCATTATATGTAACTATGTATTCTCCTATTCAAATGGCTGCTGATTTATTAGAAAATTACGAAAAATACCCAGATGCCTTTCAATTTATTAAAGACGTTGCGGTGGATTGGGATGATACTAAAATCTTGCAAGCAGAACCAGGAGATTATTTGACTATTACTAGAAAAGCCAAAGGAAAACAATCTTGGTTTCTAGGTGCTATTACAGATGAGAACGCCAGAAAATCAGAAATTAAACTAGACTTCTTAACTAAAGGACAAAAATATAAAGCCGTTATTTATGAAGATGCAAAAGATGCTGATTGGCAAAAAAATCCTATCGCTTATTCAATAAGAACGGTAGTTGTTACAAATAAATCAAAAATCAATTTGGATTTAGCAGCAGGAGGAGGAACAGCAATAAGCTTCGAACCGATTAAATAAAAATACATTAGAAATCAAAAAGTCAGAATAAAAATTTAATCGAAATTTTAATATAAAACTACAAGTTTAAGCTTGTAGTTTTTTTTTGGTATGATTTCCATCTCCTAAGAGAATTGATAGTGTTTTTAAACTTTCAGTTCGATCAGCAATCAATTTTATAATGCTAATGAAAGGAATGAACAAAATCATTCCAGCTGCTCCCCATAAAATACCACCAATAGTTATCATAACAATAATTACGAGAGTGTTAATTTTTAATCGGTTGCCTACTGCAAAAGGAAATATTACATAAGCTTCTAATATTTGGACTATTGAAAAAACTACAATTACTCCTATTGGGTACCAAATCGAGTTGAATGTTATCCAAGAAACCGCTATAGGCAAAAGAGAAGAAATTATAATTCCGACATAAGGAATGAAAGTCAAGACAGATGCGATAAATCCAAAAAGAAATGGATGAGGCACACCAACAATTGCAAGTCCTATGCTGTTTAAAAGTCCTACAATCAAATAAACCACTAGCATTCCTTTAATGAAATTATAATAGGAATGAATAGTTTCTATCAAAATTTCGTGAATAGTTTCCTTTTTATCAGCAGGAAAAATTTGGTACAAGGTATTAGCTAATAATTTTCGATGATAAAGTATAAGTGCCGAAAAAACAGGGATTATTAACAGAAAAAATAAGGATTCAGAGAAGGAATAGGCCGCATTTTTTAGAATTGATAATGTTTGTGAGCCAGAATTATTAATGGAATTTTTAAGGTAATCTAATTGTTTTTCAGTGCTTACCCCAAATTGATCTGCTAGAAAAGTACTTAATTCGTTTACGGTTTCCATGAGCTTGATTCTAAAAGGTTCCCACTCATTCGAAAATGCTGTTATTTGGATTATTAATAAATAAATTAATATTGCAAAGAAAAGAGTTACAGAAAAAAGTGCAATTGAAAGAGATACACTTTGGCTAATTCCTTTTTCTTCCATCCATTTACAAATAGGATAAAGTAAGAAACTAATGAGTAGCGAAAAACTAAGCGGTATAAACAGCGTTTTGCCAAAATATAAAATTACAGAAATTAAAACGATATACTGAAGAATTTCAAAAGGAGATGTACTATTTAAATTTGACGAAATTGGTGTTTTTGCTTTCATAAGAGTTTTAATTTACAACAAGTATAGTTCTCTTTTTATCCTTATTTTAAGGATTGTATCCAAACTAAACGGAATTTAATTCTTAAATGATATAGTAAATTCAGCTCCTTCATTTATTTTACTTTTCACAGCAATGGTTCCTCCTAAACTTGTAATGTGGTTATACACTAAATATAATCCGATTCCTTTACTGTCCGTATGATCATGAAATTTTTGCTGTAGGCCAAAAATCTTATCTTTAACGGCATCCATATCAAAACCTAATCCAGTATCAGAAACAATTAATTGAGTGATTCCATTTGTTATTTTGGAATAAATTGATATGGTTGTAGGCGAATCTGGTTTTGCGTATTTTATAGAATTTGTAATTAGATTTAGAAATATACTTTCTAGATAAACCTTATTAAATTTAATTGTTTCGGCTTCTGAAAAGTTAATATTTATAATTGCTTTTGAGTTTTGTATCAATGAGCTAATAGATCGAAGGACTATATCTAAAGAGTTTCTTAGGTCTAAAATTTCGATATTTGAATTTTCATTTTCTTTCTTCGTTAGCGTTTCAATCGAATCGTTAAGGGTTTGCTTTAAGCTTTCACTAGTTGCTTTAAGCATGCTTATTAATTCAAGTGTTTCGGTGTCATTGATTTTTGAGATATCCAAAAGACTGAAAATTGCTAATAAATTATTCACTGGCGATCTCAAATCGTGTGAATTTGTATAGGTGATTTGCTTTAGATCTTTGTTGTTTTTTGTCAAATTAGTGAGAAGTAAATTTCGTTCTTCTTCTAATCTTTTTTTGTGAGTTATATTTTTTGCTATTGCAAAAACTAATTTGTCATTTTCTATAGGCATGGAGGTCCAAGACAACCATACAATTTCACCACTCTTGGTTAAATATCTATTTTCAAAATTTAAAAGAGGGTTGTTTCTTAAAAGATCATTTCGGTGGTCTGCAGTAATTTTTTTATCTTCATGATAAATGAAATCGTGTATCGGTCTTGACAATAATTCTTCATTAGTGTATTCTAATAGTTTTGAAACAGAGGGGTTTATCCGTTTGAAATATCCGTCAAATCCAGCTATACAGAATAAATCTGCTGATAATTCGAAAAAATTCTCGAATTTGTAATCGCTACTTATTGTATGATTTGAGTTTTTTGTCATTATTCAATATTAGAAATTTGGACCTTTTTATTTTACCTTTTGAAGATACACTTCCATGTACACTAAATTAAGAATAAATTACCACAAAAAGGTTTATTATGGTAAAATTTAGGGAATTATACTCAATTTAAAATAGAAGCATTAAATACATTCTTTTTAGGAAAGTGCTTGATGCTTCTCAACAGTATATTTAGATCTTAAAAATTCCTCCAAAAGCAATAATTCTTTGTAAAAAGAAGAAATCTTGGGATGCTTTATCCTCATTGCTTATTGTAGTACGAATATCTTGCATATTAATATATCCTCCTTTTATTTCTGCTTGGACATAGAAATACTTATATAAAGTAACATTTAATCCTGCTTTTAATGAAGTACCATATCCAGAAACATGAAAATCGTCATGTCGCTCTTTACCTAATAGTTTGGTATTGGTTTTTGGATACAAAACTCCAAATCCGAAACCTTCGGTTAAATTGACTTGAATTTTATCTGTATTTGTTATTTTGAAAAGAGGCGAAACATCATCAAATCTTGAAATTTCAGTATTGATGTAATTCAAACCATCCGTATGCTCATAGGTCAAAAAAGTTTTATCGTTAAAATCTACAGGAGCATTGGTATATATTCCATTATAATCAGATCCATTATAGATTGATGGTAAATTTATAGTTCCTGTTACATTTGCAGTTTGATTTTGGGTCATCACATATTTCATGTGATCTACACCAATACCAACACTGTAATGATCATTGACAAAATACCCCAATCTAAAATTAGTTTGAGGTATTGTCATTTTAAAAGGATTTATATAATCAATATGCCAACCTTTTGGCTTATCATGTGCGGTTATATTATCGATAGTAAAATTATAGTCTTTACCACGAAATATCACATCAGATTTAGAGTAGGTTTCTCTATTTCCTCCCCAGGAGAAAAATAATTTTCCTTTACTATGTTCGGTATATTTTGGATTCATTGGGGGCTGTGAAAATCCGGTATTCGGAAAAAATATAATTAATGTAATATAGTTTATAAAAAAATATTTCAATTAATTGTAAGGTATTAATTTTTAAAATGCATTTATTGTTTTTCTGATTGCTACTAATCGTGTCATTAATGATTCAAAATAATCTAAATGCAACATATTAGCACCGTCACTTTTAGCATTAGCTGGATCAAAATGAGTTTCTATGAAAATTCCGTCAACACCTACTGCAATACCAGCTTTAGCAATGGTTTCAATCATATCTGGTCTACCACCAGTTACACCAGCAGTTTGATTTGGTTGTTGCAAAGAATGTGTTACATCTAGAACCGTGGTTGCATATTGTTGCATAGTTGGAATTCCTCTAAAATCAACAATCATATCTTGGTAACCAAACATAGTTCCACGATCTGTTACCATTACATTTTGATTGTTGCAATCCAATACTTTTTGCACAGCATGTTTCATGCTTTCAGGACTCATAAATTGTCCTTTTTTCAAGTTTACAACTTTTCCAGTATTGGCAGCAGCCACAACTAAATCAGTTTGACGAACTAAGAAAGCTGGGATTTGTAACACATCAACATATTGTGCAGCCATGTCAGCATCTTCATTAGTATGAATGTCAGTAACGGTAGGAACGCCAAAAGTTTCTGAAACTTTTCGTAAAATTTTTAATGCTTTTTCATCTCCAATTCCAGAAAAACTATCAATTCTAGAGCGATTGGCTTTTTTGAAAGATCCTTTGAATATATAAGGAATTTCTAATTTATCTGTAATGCCAACTAGCTTTTCTGCAATTCTCATTGCCATTTCTTCACCTTCAATAGCGCAAGGTCCAGCAAGTAGAAAGAAATTACCACTATGGGTATGTTTAATTTGTGGAATATGTTGTATGTTCATATAAGGAGTTTTTTGAATGTGCAAAGGTAGTTAGGAAATAGGAATTTAGATTTATGATTCAAAAATATTTTTTAGTTTAAAATAAATTTGGTCTTAAAATTTTTCACTAATTAGTGCTAAGAATGTTTTGCAATACAGACTTTAAATTTTTTATAAAAAAACAAACCCCAACAGTATTGTTGGGGTTTGTTGATATATTTTAATATAAAATTAGAATTTTAAAGCAACTTCTAATTCAAAATCATCATAAATTGCTTTGTCACCAATGCTTTCGAAGAATGATTTAGAGTTGTATTTAATATCGTATTTAGTTCTGTCAACATTGAATTTAGTTGTAGCAGAATTAGCAGTTGTAGCTAAATCAAAAGTAACTGGTTTAGTAATACCTTTAATTGTTAAATCTGCAGTTACAGCATATAAATTAGCACCTTTTGTAGCTATTTTTTTGAAAACTAAAGTTGCAGTTGGGAATTTTTCAGTTCC
>CAUPOP010000058.1:0-12279 GCA_963512955.1 uncultured Flavobacterium sp.
ATTTTAGTCCCATCTTGACATTGGTAAAATCCTTTATCCTTGAACTGTTGAAAAACAGCACGCATATCTAATCTAAAAGTAAAATCAGTATCAGCAGGCAGAATTCCTTTTGGAGCATCTACAGGCTCTGTTTGTTGTTGTTGTCCAAAAACATATATAGGAGATTCTTTTTGATTGGTTATAACAATTTGACGATTAACTCCTTGAGCTAAATCATTGTCTTTTTCATTAATACTAAATTTGAAAGAAATCAAATTAGAGTAGGTTTCGTTCTCCGTACTTTTATAATTGGATTTCATCAACACAGGTGACAACACCTCAGCAACATTCTGACCTTGAACTACTTTATCTTTATATACTGTAAAATTCTGAGCTTTATACAGAATTGACGAATCACTTTTGCAGGAAGACATAATGGAACAAGCGACTAAACTTATTATTCCTATAATTTTTAATTTCATAATGATAATACTATTTTAATTATGTGTTTTATAATGCTCCAATCAAAAAAAAAGAATTGCACTATAATTTAATAACCCAGATACAGTAATAGTATAAAACTATTACTAAATCCGGGGTAAATAAAAAGCCACTCGTCTTACTGTTCTTCAATTGCTTAAAAAAACATCTCTCAAATATACTAATTCAAACGCACCACTTTATTTAAACAAACTATTAACCTAAATTAATATTGAAAAGCAAATGAAAGAGATAAAACAAGTGAAGACAAGCAGCAAAATGTATAAAAATTAATATTCGACAACTATCATACCCCAATAATGTAGCAATGGGATTTTAAAAACTAAATTATTGCCAACCTGGTTAAAACTTAAATCTTTTGATGCTCCACCATCTAAGTCTGGAGAAGCATACCATACTTTTGTTACCGTTTGAGCATTCTGAAGATTTAAAATAAAATTACTTTTACTAGTTGGCGTAGTTTGCTCGCCATTTGTATCTCTCCAATTTAAACTAGTAGCATTAGAAAAATTTATTAAATGAATAATCTGTTTGTTTGAGGTTTTTTTTCCTACAAAGGCAACATTAGAATAAGAGGGTGGCCAATTTTTTAAATTCACTTTACCATCTCCTGAAGACAGTACTGGTGAATTAAAAACTCCACCATCTCTCAATAAATTTTGGTATCCTACTAAAAAATCATAATATTCAAATAAAGATTTTTTTAATTCCCCATTCATTTGCAAATTATTATTAGGGAAATATTCTTTAGCCAGCATATGTTCACCCAATTCTAAATGGGATCCCCCAAATGCAAAAATTACAGCATCAGTCAATAAAACTCCTGGAGTATTAAAAAAACCTGAGCTATTAGCTTTATCATAATTCATATAAGCTGCAAGAACCGTGTTCAACCTATCATTTGAAAGCGTATTGTTTTCTTGAATAATATCGGCTAAATCTTTATAACTATCCCTTGGTGCCCATACTTCTGTATAAGCAACATCAACTGGCGCAGTCAATATATTTGACTGACCGTATTGTGCTACTGCATTTAGGATTGCTTTTTTAGCAGAAAATCTTTGTTTCAAGTTTTGAAGAAAAGGCCCAAATGTTTCATTAATTCGAACGGAATTTCCATTATAATCATAAACATTACCGCGGTCTCCTAATTGGTCTAAGTGCCAACCATCAAAATTTAAATTCTGATACACAGTGTTTGTTTTATCAAAAATATAATCTTGCCAAGATGTATTTGCTGGATTAGTTACCAAAATATCACTTTGCCAAGAACTTGGTAAAACATGTTTATTTATATTACTATGATTTTGATCATTATACAAAAACCATTGATTTGAAACTCCATCAACATTATAATCATTCCAAGCTCCATAAAGTAAATTATAACTCATCGAAGAAATATTCACGCTATGTGCTTTGTCAATATAAGTTTTGACTGTATTAAATGACATTGGTCTTCCAGCTATGTCTAACCAAGTTGAAGCAGGTAAACTACCATCCATTTTTAATGGCTGATGGTGTTTGTTTCCCCAATCATAAAATTGCAACGAATTAATGTGGTAATCTTTAAGATTATCAAGTATTAAAGACGTTTGACTGTCACTAATACTTCCGAAATTAGAAAGAAACCCATATCTAGGAAATTTAGTCCAATCAGAAGAAACATCAACACCAATAGTTCCCAAAAAAGTTTCAACACTATTAGCTACCGAATACACCTCTACCATATATCCTTTGTAATCTTGAGTTGGAGGTGTCCAACTCCAACTTGTATTAGTTAGCGGCTCTTCAGACAAAGTCACATTTAAATATTTATACCTAACGTTACTATTTTTAGGAAGTTTGTCAATCTTAAAAACAACCGATTCGCCAGGATTGTATTTTGCTTTATCTGACCTAATTGTGATTGACGCAATTGTCTCAACAGGAGGCACGGGATCTACGGGGATGCTATTATCACTATTGCTACAATTTACTAAAATTAAAGCAAATAATAAATATTTAAAAACGCTCATAATAATCTTATTTTAAATAGGCCAATTCATTAAAAATTGGCCTATAATTAATTTTATTGATGCACAATTGTCATCGTTCCATTATCCAAATTGATTGAAATTTCGTAATTCCCTGCATCACCTGATTGTAATTTCCATTTATTATCTGGTCCATCACAACCATGTGTTATAATGTAATTACCATCTGTTATATTTTGATTTGCAGTAGCTGCATTAATCCAATCTCCATCACACCAGTCTCCTTTAAATTTAGCAATTTTAAATTCTCCTGAATTTAAAGCGCCAGTATAAACAAAACTACCATTACTATAAGTCATCGCTGAAGGACTTCCTATATTCCAACCATTTGGACCACCATCACCTATAATATACAATTCAACTTTTTTTATACTAATAGTATTGTTTTGAGTATTTAGGGTAATTTTATATCTACCAACATCAGCTGAGCCAATTGTCCATTTATTGTCAGTACCACAGCCCGAATTTTGTTCAACATCTGTTGATGACAAACTCTGACCATTTGTTAATGGTCGATACCATTCGCCACACCAATTCCCTTTTGCACCAGCAAGAATTTTAAAATCTCCTTGTGTAAAATTAGCTTCATATGTGAATATAAATGGATTCGTTTGACTTTGTGTAAATGCTTTAGGATTATCAATATCCCAACCACTCGGAGAAGCATCACCCACAATCCAAATTTGAGAAAAAGATGGCCCTACAATAGATTCAATAGTAATGGTAAGATTTAATAAATCTGCAGTTACTTTATATTGCCCCGCTTGTGTAATTTGCCATTGTAAATCTTGACCGCTACCTCCAATATTATGAACCATTATATTAGCATCGGTTGAGCTTTTAGTATAAAAATCTTGACACCAACACCCATCTCTACTTACTGGTAGTTTGAAAGTCCCAGAGCTCAAAGGCCCTTGATAAATAAAAGTCCCCGGTTTAGTTGTAGAAAGTGTCATTGATAAAGCATCAGAAACATTCCAGCCTACAGAAGTTGCACTACCAACCATGTATAATTGAGAAGAAACAGGCACATAGGTTGTGATTGTAAATGCTATTTTTGAAATTTGTTTTTCCACATTTGGGCTGGAGACAGTTGCAATAATTCTAGCTTCCATTATTTGGGTAGTACCCGCTTGCACTCCAAATGTATTTATCAAAATAGAATTCAGTGTAGCCCAATTCAATGAATAAGAAAAAACATTTTTTCCCATTTCATATTCCAAAGGTGTTGCAAAATCATTACCTTCTTTATCAATTTGAAGAACATAACTAATTGCAGCTCCTGTGCCTTTATTTGTTCCAGTAGTCCATTTGAATGTTACGTTTTCATTTGGTTTACGTTCATCTAAAACTACTTCTTCATTTGAAGTAGTTAGCTTTAATTCATCATTGTAATTAAAAATTGAGTCACTCAATAAATCTTCACATGATGTATTCATAAGTGCTATAAATAGGACACTAAGAATTGAAAGTTTTTTTATAAAAATATTTTTCATAATAGTATTTTTTAATACCCTGGATTTTGGGTTAATTTTGGATTTCTATCTCTTTCTATCTGTGGTATTGGAAATAATAAATGTTTTGATGTCGCATTATTCTTTCCAATTGAATGAAGAAAATCAAGACCGTATTGCCCTTTATTAACACGTATCAAATCAAACCATCTTTGGCCTTCAAAAGCTAATTCAACTCTTCTTTCTTTCAACACTGCATTTCTAAATTCCTCTTGACTCAATCCTGAAGCGATATTAGATAAACCAGCTCTATTTCTTACTTTATTTAGTGGCACTTCAGCTTGAGAAGTCTGTCCTAACTCATTCAAGGCTTCTGATTTCATTAATAAAATATCCGAAAAACGCAAAATTGGAAAATTCAATGGACTATTATCATAAGATGACACAGCACTAAGAGGCACTAAAAATTTCCTAACATTATATCCCGTTGTTGAATAGGTTGCTTGATATGTTTTACCATCAAATGCAGGACAACCTGTATACAAAACAGTAATATCTTTTCTGCTATCATTTGGTTCATAAGAATCAATAAATTCTTGAGTAGGTTGATTCCAACCCCAGCCTCCGCCTACAAAATTACTTCCTCTTGGCCCCATAAAAGTACTAGTCCATGAAGCCTGATTTTCATTGCTCCAAAAACTAAATCCACCATTACTATTATACTGTACTTCAAATAGAGATTCTACAGAATTTTCATTTGAAGGATTAAAATTATCTGCATAATTAGTGTTTAAGCTAAAACCCAAACCTTCAACTTGAGTAGTCAAATCAACCACTTTTTGCCAATTATTTCCAAGTGTAAGATACACTTCGGCTAATTCACCTAGAGCTGCTCCTTTGTTAGCTCTACCAACATTAGCACCAGTATATTCACTTTTATTAGGCAATAATTCAGCAGCTTTTTCTAAATCTGAAATTATTTGATCATAGATTAAGTCTTTTGAAACTCGTTTTGGATACAAATCACTATCTGAACTTTGAGGAGTGGTAATTAAAGGTAGATCACCAAAATAACGTACCAAAATAAAATAATAATGTGCTCTTAAAAAATATGCTTCGCCCATTGAGCGGTTTTTGATATCTTCATCGATCGATAGATTTGGAGCTACTTTTAATACCATATTTGACATTAAAATTCCTGGCCATGGTCCTCTCCAAATATCCAAAACACCTTGATTATCGGTAGTAGTAACAAAATTAGAATTGTCTTGAGTTTCAATTCCATCAGATCCACCACCAGCACCTACAATACTATTACCAGCCATAATATCAGATGTCCACATTCTCATATTGTACAACTTAGGCCATTGAAGTGGTTGATATGCACCATTAACTAATGTAACTAATTCGGCTGCGTTAGTTGGGTAATTAGAAGTATTTATAGTGTCCAATGGTGCCTTTTCTAGGAAATCATTTGAACACTGAGTAAAAGCAAAAATTGCTGATACAAAAACTATTTTTTTTATAAATTTCATATTTTCTATTTATTAAAATCCAACATTTAAACCAAGAGATACTATTCTAGTTACGGGATAAATATTATTATCTATACCATTAGTTGAAACCTCTGGATCAAATCCAGTATATTTTGTGAAAGTCAATAAATTTTGACCAGACAGATATATCTTCGCATTATCGAAAATCTTTTTACCAAACAGATTATTTGGCACATTGTAAGAAAGTGTTACATTTTTAACTCTGATGTAAGAACCATCTTCAATATATCGTGATGAAGCTCTATTATTGTTATTAGGATCACCATATACTGCTCTAGGCATACTATTACTAGTTCCTGAAGCCGTCCATCTATCTAATACTGCTGTAGATTGATTAGTTGTAATGGACATTGCTTCTGTATAAAGTCTATTGGCATTAAAAATATCATTTCCATATACCCCTTGTAAATAAATACTTAAATTGAAGTTACCATAAGTAAGAGTATTATTCAAAGATGCTGAGAAATCTGGATTAGGATTTCCAATAAAAGTTCTATCTGCATCTGTAATTAAACCATCATTATTCAAATCTTTAAATCTAACATCGCCCGGAGAGGTACTATTACCAGATGAGGTACCTTGAACTTGTACTGCATGATTATCTACATCCGCTTGATTTTGAAATAGACCGTCTTGAACAAATCCGTAGAAAACATTTATCGGATATCCTTCTTGAATTCTTGACACATTGTAATTTAACCCTAGCCCACCTGTAACCAATGGAGCATCTCTGTTTAAATCAAGAACTTTATTTCTATTCAATGAAAAAACAAAATCAGTAGTCCAAGCAAACTTATCTCTCTGAATATTTTTAGTATTAATTATAAGTTCAATCCCTTTATTTTGGATTTTTCCAGCATTAATATACGGCACATAAATATCTGAGTAACCTGAAGTAACTGGCACAGATTGTGGCACTAACATATCATTAGTATTTTTAACATAGGCATCTAAAGTCAAGTTAACTCTTTGATTAAAAAGTGATGCGTCTAAACCAATATTATACTGTTCTTGAGCTTCCCATTTAACATTTGAATTTGGAAGAACTGTTGGAATTGCAGCACTTACATATGTTCCATTAAAATTGTATAAATAAGTATTGTAATTTGAAGAGAATGAATAATTTCCTATTTCTTGATTTCCTGTGATACCATAACCTAAGCGTAATTTTAAATCATCTATTGACTTTGATTTGAAAAATTCTTCATTGGATATTCTCCATGCTAATGATCCTGAAGGAAATGTTCCATATTTATTTCCTGAACCAAATCTAGAAGATCCATCTCTTCTAACTGTTGCAGTCGCATAGTATTTATTTTTGTAATCAAAATTAGCTCTAGCAAATGTTGAAAAAATAGCCCATTCAGAACCTGTACCATGTAATGACGGTTGGTTAAGTCCATTATTAAGTGTCTGTGTGCTTTCACTTGGAAAAGTTTGAATCGAACCGCTTATATATTCAAATTTGTTTTGTTGAGCACTAGTACCAACAACTCCTGTAACGCTAATCCCATTATCATATTTTTTCTGATATGTTAAAGTATTATCCCACAATAATGTAATTGATTGATTAGAAGATTCAGACAAAAATGCATTTTGTCCCACTTTAGTATCCCAATTATAAGTTGGTGCCCATGTTCTATTTTTCCACAAATTAGCTTCAGCACCTAGAATAGTTTTAAACTTAAAATCTTTCAAAAAAGTAAGCTCTCCAAATAAATTTCCTTGAATATTATATCCTTTTATTGAATTATCAATTATTAAAGCTTTTCCAATTGGGTTATCAATATCACCCGAATAAATTGCTTGCCCTATAGGCCCTGAAAAATCACCATTCTCTCTATAAATAGGTTGTGTTGGTAATGAAAGTAATGCGTTTTGAATACTATACTCTCCTTGTGATTTTACATCATGGTTTAATTTTATACTATTCCCAAATTTCAAATTCTCTGAAACTTTTGTATCACTATTAAATTGAAAATTATAACGTTTGTAATCAGTATTAATAATAATCCCTTTTTGGTCAAAAACGTTCAAAGAGGTATATACTTTAGATTTCTCATTTCCAGAAGAATATGATAAAGTGTAATTATTCTGAATTCCTTTTCTGAAAAAAGCGTCAACCCAGTTTGTTCCAACACCTAAAGTAGCTGGGTTCTGAAAAGCGGGATTAGGAGTTAAATCTGCATTATTCAATATATCATTATGCAAACTCGCAAATTGACTAGCATTTAAAACCTGAAGAACATCTGTTGCTTCTGAAATTCCCGAAGAAACATCTAACGACAAAGTAGACTTACCCACTGTTCCTCTTTTAGTAGTGATAATCACAACTCCATTAGCACCTCGTGAACCATAGATTGCTGTAGAAGAAGCATCTTTTAATACTTGCAAACTCTCTACATCATTCATATTTACTTGATTAAGCCCGCCATTTAAAGGCATTCCATCTACTACAATTAAAGGATCATTATTCCCTATAGTACCAGTTCCCCTAATTCTAAAAGTGGGATTGTCCCCAGGTTTTCCAGAAGTAATTACTTGAACTCCGGCAGCTCTTCCTTGTATTGCATCACCTATATTTGCAACTGGTTGTTTACTAATATCAGATAATTTAATTGTAGAAATAGAACCTGTTAAGTCTTTAGACCTAACTTGCCCATAACCTATAACCACTACATTATTCAATGTTTCCGATTCCTGTTGCAGTTTAATCTCAATAAAACTATTCCCATTAGTGGCTACCTCTTTTCTCTGAAATCCCATATAAGAGACAACTAGAACTGAATTTTGTTGAGGAACTAATAAATCAAACTTTCCATCAAGATCAGTTACAAGACTTTGGTTTGAATTTTTTAGTGTGATTGTAGCTCCTGGCAAAGGTTGGTTAGTTTCATCCACAACCTTACCCGATAGTTTAATTTTTCCGGTTTGCGCCACCATTATAAATGGGGCGACAAGAAAAATTAATAATAGGGCCCATTTAGCCCTACCGAATGAAGAAATTTTCATAATACATTAATTTTGGTTAGTTAAATAGCAATTGAATGCGTTTTATTAAAAAACATTCAGTACAAAATTGCTTAAATAACTAGCAGAGAAAACCGCTAAAAAATTAAGTATAGAAAAAATTAAGCATTTGTAATAAAAAATAATACACAATATATTAATTATCAAATACTTATGCAAATATTATTCAAAAAAAACATATAGAAAAATAAAGATATTTTACAGCTTCAGGGTAGTTTTTTTCAATAATTTTTGATCAAAATCATCTTTATTTAGGATCGAATTATTCCTGATTTTGGTCTTATAAGCATAAATCGAATTTACTGAGTAACCCAAGATTTGAGCTATAATCTCATTCTGTGTTATACCTAATCTGATTAAAGCATAAATTCGCAACTCTTTAGTTAGAACCTTACTATTTTTTATTTCAACCTTATTTTTTTCTTTCATCAAAGCATTAAACTCTGTAATGAAATTTGGGAACAGATTAATAAAAGCTAAATCGAAATTTTCAAGAAGTTTATCTTTTTCACGTTTCAAATTATAGCTTAAAATGATTCGCTTTACCTTATCATAATTCTCATCTTCAATACTTTTTTTCATTGAGATTATAAACGAATTAAATTTTTCAAAAATACCATCATACTGTGTAAAAAATAACCCTAAATATTCTTCTTTGATTTTATTGGCTTCTAACAATAATTTATTAACCTGCTTTATTTCAATATTTTTTAAATTAATCTTTTCATTTACCTTGTGTAATTGATTATTTATTTTTTTCAGATTATCGTGCGCATCCGCAATTAGCCTCTTGGCTTTCTTTAATTTGAGATACTGGTAATAAACAATTAAAATGAAACAAATTGCTAGAATTAAAAAAGAGCTGACTACAATATATTGCCATTGTATACGATCCTTTTCCTTTTCAACTATATTAACAATCTCTTGATCAATTATAGGCAGAATAGCGCTGATTTGAATCTTTCTCTGTTGCGCCCCATAAAAGAGTGCATCTTCATTAGCTTTATGAATTAAAATTGATGCGGTTTGAATATCGCCTTTTTTAAATAATAGTTCGGATAACTTAATTATGGCTAATGATTCTTTTGTTGAAGTTGAAATATCATGAATTACTGCTTCTTTCAAATGATTTATTGCTTGATCATTTCTACCTAATTGCTGATATAGCTCTCCTAACATATAATGAACTAATGCTTGGTCATGAGGTGGGTTTTTTAATTTTAACAAATTCTCAAATTCAAAAACAGCTTCTTCTATTTGATGATTTTTGGACTTATTAAACGCTTTTAGAAAATAATGAAAAAAATATCCATCTTCTGTTAATGAAAGTGCTTTTTCTCTATACTTACGAGCCTTTTTATTATACTCACTTTGAAAATATAAATTATTGCTATATTCAGCCATATCACCATAACATCTTCCCAAGAGACCATAATACAATGTACCATAATTTTCCTTGGACTCATTCTTAATTAAAGGTTCAAGAAAATCAATAGCTTCTTTGTACATTCCAGAAGAAACGCAAATATCTGCAAGATTAATATTTGCATTTGCAATAAGTGATTTATCTTTGATTTTAATTGCTAAAATTTTTGACTGTATACCATAATGGAATGCAGAATCCCTTTTAAAAAACTTATAACTATAAAATAACTCAGCATTTAACCGATATTTTGAAATTAAATCGTTCTGATTTGTTCTCTTCAGTTTAATCCTAAAACTATCAATTTCAGCTTTTTTAATCCTATCAAATTTTTTGGATTGATTAATGACAGTAATTAAATCTTTCTGAACTGAATTTTCTTGACTGAAACAAAATGCTGACAAGAGAAATGATAATAAAAAAATAAAATTTTTCATTGAATTTAGTTTCGGTATATAATTAGAATTTTTAGACATACAAAAATAAGTGTTTTTATTAAACGGATATTTTTATTATGAGTATAAACAAATATGCTCCACAAAAAATTAATTTAGTAATTAGGATTTTATTACAGTGAATAATCAATAAAAATATTAATTCGTTTTGGATAAACAATACGTAAGCTTCGTCTTGAAAATGATTCGCTCCAGAACAATTGGCAAATAAATTATGAGTTAAAAATTTTCAGATAAGGAGAATTTAAAATTGTATCGCAAACAATTATATCACTACTTACATACATTTCCAAAATTTTAAAATTGATATTTTCATATTTATGTTTCCTTATTAACGCTGCTAATTTTAAAAAACATCCTGACCATCTATATATTTTTATCTAGTCAGGATATTTTTTTACTTTAATTTTTCAGCAAGATTTTTTATTGCTTCACTCACCTTCTTCTGAACTATTTTCCCATAGCTTTCTTGCGTTGTGCTCATCTTTGAATGTCCTAATAATTCAGATACAATCTCCATTGGTACATCATTATATAGGAGGACAGTAGAAGCAAATGTTTTTCTTGCAATATGATGAGTTAATCGTTTCTCTATTCCAACAATATCTGCAATTTCTTTTAAGTAAGAATTGAACTTCTGATTACTTATAATAGGGAATATACGATTGTCTCCTGTTACATATTTATCAATTATCTCTTGAGCTTTTGGTAGTATAGGAATAGAAATTTGACACTGTGTTTTTTCACGTTTCATCTTTATCCAATTAATACCATCAAACCCTAACTGTAAATGTTTTTTCTCTAAACCTGACATTTCATTAAAAGCTAAACCGGTGTAACAGCAGAAAATAAACAAGTCCTGAATTGTCGTTAATCTAACTTGTGAGAAAAACTGCTTTTCTAATTTTGAAAGTTCCAAAGCACTCAAATAAATCACTTCTTTTTTTACTTTAAACGGTCGATAAGTATCGAAAGGATCTTTGTTTAAATATTCTTGACTTATTGCATACTGAACCACCTTTCTAAACCGCTGTATAGCCTTGTTTAGTGTACTCTGCTGTAGGTTTTTTTCAGTTTTAAGATAATACTCATATTCATTAATAAAGTTCATTTTAAGCTCTTTAAACTTGTAATCATTGGCTTTAAACTTCCATTTTACAAAATCAAATAAATGATTCCGCGACTCGATGTATTTCTTATACGTAACTAATTTTAACTCAACTCCAATTAGTTTACTTATCCTAATATTGTATAAATCGTAAACTTCAATAATACCATACTCCTTTTGGGTTGTTTGTCCTTTTGATTGCAGATAAATATCATTTACGTTAAAAGGAATATTCTTCATTTGTAGATACAAAAAAGCCTGATTAATTTTAGTTTTAATCAGGCTTAGTTCAGAATTAATAAATATATTTTCATCATTAGGTGGTTTTGCTTGTTGCAACTTTCCATACCAATGATTCGGATAAATAAATAAACCCGTTGCAAATTCATAACGTTCTTTTTTATGAGTGATTCTACATCTAATAGAACATTTACCCATTTGATTTAATCTACTTCTCGCAATTAAGAAAAGTATTTTTATCTTTATAGAATTCATAATTTCTAGATTTTTTGTGTTGTTAAAGAATTAATTAGGATGCACACCTTTTTGCACACCTTTTTCCTCTTGAGATTGAGGAAATACGACTGTAGAAGAAACAGCCTAAAATCAAAAAAGCCATCCACAAAAGTGGAAAGCTTTTCATTGGTCTAACTACTAAACCCGGTCAGCTTACAAGGCCGACCAAACAACACAACTAGCTTTAGATACCGTATTTGGGCAAAAAAGCCTTTCAGTTACGA
>CAUPOP010000059.1:0-12261 GCA_963512955.1 uncultured Flavobacterium sp.
AAAGCACTTGCAAAAATATAAAAAGGTTGTATATTTGCACCGGCAAGTCCTACACGACCAGCTCCTGCAGACTCCCCCAGGATGGGAACATAGCAAGGGTACGTGGTTGAGCGGTGCGATGTAGGTCGCTTGCCATTTTTTATTTAATACAAAAAGTAGTCTTCCTTCGGGAGGATTTTTTTATTTTTGGACTATTCTAACGGAAGTTGGGTTTCACTTTTTGTAGTTGTACGAGATGTCAGAAACCTTAAACCTTAAACAAAAGAAATGAGTAAAGTAGTTTTAATTACAGGCGGTTCATCAGGAATAGGGAAGTCCATAGGAGAATTTTTGCATTACAAAGGCTATGTTGTTTATGGTACTAGTAGAAACCCAGAACGAATTTTAAATTCGGTTTTTCCTATAGTGACACTAGATGTTCGTGATGCAGATTCAATTCATACGGCTGTAGCCAAAGTGATAACAATTTCTGGGAGATTAGATGTTGTAATTAATAATGCAGGTGTTGGAATAACAGGACCTTTGGAAGAAATTCCGATGCATGAAATTAAGAATAATTTTGAAACTAATTTCTTTGGGCCTATTGAAGTAATGAAAGCGGTATTGCCACAAATGCGTGCACAACAATCAGGTTTAATAATCAATATTACATCTATTGCTGCCTATATGGGTTTGCCATATAGAAGCGTTTACTCAGCCTCAAAAGGAGCGTTAGAGCTCATTACCGAAGGATTGCGAATGGAAGTAAAACCATTTGGAATTCATATTACTAATGTAGCTCCAGGTGATTTTGCTACTAATATTGCTTCAGGACGTTTTCATGCTCCTGTTATTAAGGGTTCCGCTTATGAAAGTCCGTATGGAAATACCTTAAAAACGATGGACGAACATGTGGATAGTGGAAGCAATCCGAATGAAATGGCAGAAGCAGTATATAAAATCATCCAAACGGCAGAGCCAAAAATTCATTATAAAGTGGGTGCTTTTATGCAAAAAATCTCTATTGTCTTAAAGAGAATTTTACCTGATAAAGTGTATGAAAAAATGTTGATGAATCATTATAAGTTGTAATTTTGCGCCGAATTTGCGTGAAGGATTGAAGTGAAAATCCTTTTACTTTTTTTCAAAAAGTAAAAGATTGCAACGCAAAGCCTGACCCTTGGGTCACGCCCAAAAAATTATGAACACAATTAAATATAGATATAATATGAAATTTTTTATTGACACGGCTAATTTAGCTCAGATTAAAGAAGCACAAGCATTAGGCGTTTTGGATGGCGTTACTACAAATCCATCATTGATGGCTAAAGAAGGAATCACAGGGAAAAACAACATTTTGAAACATTATGTTGACATTTGCAACCTTGTGGATGGTGATGTAAGTGCTGAAGTAAATGCTTTGGATTTTGAAGGAATGGTTAAAGAAGGAGAAGAATTAGCTGATTTACACGATCAAATCGTTGTGAAGTTGCCTATGACCAAAGAAGGTGTTATGGCTGCTAAATACTTTTCGGATAAAGGAATTAAAACAAATGTAACTTTAGTATTCTCTGCAGGACAAGCTTTATTAGCTGCTAAAGCAGGAGCAACTTACGTGTCTCCATTTATTGGTCGTCTTGATGATGTTTCTACAGATGGTTTAGCGCTTATTGAAGAGATTCGATTGATTTATGATAACTACGGTTACGAAACTCAAATCCTTGCTGCTTCAGTTCGTCACACAATGCATATTGTAAACTGTGCTAAAATTGGTGCTGATGTTATGACTGGACCTTTATCTGCTATTTCAGGATTATTGAAACACCCTTTGACTGATATTGGATTGGCTCAATTTATTGCTGATTTCGAAAAAGGAAATAAATAAAATACTACAGTTTTTATTCTTTACAGATTTAAACTTTTTAATAAAAAAATCCCATCTAAATTAGATGGGATTTTTTATTTGGTTTGGTTAGTTTGTATGAATATTAGTGTCCTCCACCTAATTCAATTTCATCACCAATTCCTTGTTTTTGCAAAATTGCAATTACTTTCCAGCCATAGAATGCTATGAAACCGAAACATAAAACAGGAATAGCATATGAAGCATGGATTCCAATGATATCAGCAAGTTTTCCTTGTAATGGAGGGATAATACCACCACCTAAAATCATCATTACTAAGAATCCAGATCCTTGAGAAGTGTATTTTCCTAAACCAGCAATTGCTAATGAGAAAATACATGGCCACATGATACTTAAGAATAAACCACCACTCATAAAAGCAAAAATAGCAATTGTACCAGTTGTGAATAAGCCTATTAACATAGCAATTAATCCCATTAATCCAAAAATCATTAAAGTTCTAGATGGGTGATCTTTTCCTAAAAAGAAACCTGCAATTTGGAACAAAATAACAAATGCATAAGCATATAATGGTGTAACATCTTGTCCAGAAATAGCATTAGCAGCTAATACGATTCCAAATGCTAAATAAGGAACAGCAATAAGTAAAATCTTTTTAAGTTGAGAAGATGGGTTGAAAACTGAAATTGCACCAGCCCAACGTCCAATCATTAAACTTCCCCAGTACATAGACATATAAGGCGCTAAACCAGGACCTGTAATAGATCCGAAAGCAGTTGTTTTTAATAATTCTCCCAAGTTACTACCAATAGTTACTTCAACACCTACATAAGAGAATAAGGCTAGCATACCCAATACTAATTGAGGGTATTTCATCGCTCCCCAACCTTCAGGATTTTTTTGTGCAGTAGTATTAGCGAAAAATAATCCGATAACTACCACTAATAATGTTGACACAGTTAAGGCTAATCCTAAATAATCTTTTTCTTCGTTTTCTATAAAACGAGAAATAAATTCAGGATCTTCATAGCGAGAAAATATATAAGCAAAGATTGCAACTAGAATTACTGTAATTGCAATAAGTGTTTTCATTGCTTTGCTTGCTGTTTCAAAAGTTGAGTCACTTTTTCCAGAAGGTAATTTTTTAGAAAAATGAAATAAAGCTCCTGCCAATAAGAATAAACCTCCAACAAATACATATAGAATTCTCATAGAATCCAATGAATTTTCTTTTTGAGCAAATTCTTCTATGCTAACTCCAGAAAACACACCAAATAGAGCAAAAGACACCACGATAGGTCCTATTGTTGTTCCTAATGAGTTAATTCCGCCAGCAAGGTTTAATCTGCTTGAAGCACTATGCGGTTCTCCTAAAGATGCTGCAAAAGGTTGCGCAGATGTTTGTTGTAATGAAAATCCTAATGCAACTATAAATAAGGCACCAAGAATGAATAAATAACTTCCTTGTGTAACGGCTAATATCATTAAAGCAGCTCCAAAAGTACTAATCAATAATCCGTAGATAATTCCTTTTTTGAATCCCCATGCATTAAGAATATCATTTTTAGCTAAACTACTAAAAATGAATAATAGTAAAGCACCAATGTAGTAAGCACCATAAAATGCAAAATCAATAAGCTGACTTTGAAATTGATCTAAGCCAAATTTAGCTTTACAAAAAGGGATAAATACACCATTCGATGCACCAATAAATCCCCAAAAGAAAAATACTGTAATTAGGGTATAAAGAGCCGAGTTATTCGACTTCGTTTGTTCTGAATTCATAATTTATTTTTTGGTTTTTAGGTTAATTATTTCAATTTTGCTGTAGACTGTAAATGTATTTGTTAAGTAAATTAAAAAAAAGTAAAATGTGATAATTTTTAGTAGAATTATGTAATCGTCACTATTTGTTTGAAAAATGTTTTATTTTTTAGCTGTTTTAAGTATTCAGGTAAAATATTAATACACTATTTAAATTTTAATATTTTTTCTTTAATTTATCCTTGTCTAAATCAAGAAAAACAGACTTGATTTACTAGAACTTTAATAGTTTTATTTTGAGCTCATTTTTACATATAATTTCCTTTAAAATAAAAAGTTAGTTTTTACAATTATTTAGTTGCTAAAATTCAGGAGTACTTTTTTAAAAAAATATATATCTTTATAAATCAGTTTAAAAAAAATAAAATGAAAAATGCTTTAGAATCAAAGCGCGATATTAGCTATCAAAGCGCAGGTAAATTTGAAGAAACTAGATTTGAAAAAATTCACAATGAAATTTTTAAAAACTCAATCGAAGCATCCATTATTGTTGCTCAAGAAATTGCTCAATTAATTTTAAGCAAAAAAGCGGAGAATAAAATGTGCGTGCTAGGTTTAGCAACAGGTTCATCTCCAATAAAAGTGTATGATGAATTGGTTCGAATGCATAAAGAAGAAGGACTAAGTTTTAGTAATGTCATTACTTTTAACTTAGATGAATATTACCCAATGAATAAGGAGAACAATCAAAGTTATCACTATTTCATGCACCAGCATTTATTCAACCATATTGATATAAAACCAGAAAATATTAATATTCCTGATGGAACCGTTGCTCTTGAAAATTTAAATGAATATTGTAATAATTATGAAGCAAAGATTAAAAGTGTAGGAGGATTAGATTTTCAATTGTTAGGCATAGGTCGTACAGGTCACGTGGGCTTCAATGAGCCGGGATCACATATTAATTCAGGAACTAGAATTATTACATTGGATCATATTACTAAAGTTGACGCTTCGTCAGATTTTAATGGGATTGATAATGTTCCTAAAAGAGCCATCACGATGGGAGTTTCTACAATTCTTAGGTCAAAGAGAATTGTTTTGATGGCTTGGGGCCAAAATAAAGCCGATATTATAAAAAGAACAATTCAAGGTGATATCAGTTCAGAAGTGCCAGCTACTTTTTTGCAAAACCATACTAATACTACTTTCGTATTAGATCAACATGCTGCTTCGGAATTAACTAGATTTAAAACACCGTGGTTAGTTGGGGAATGCATTTGGACACAAGAATTAAAAAGTAAAGCTATTGTTTGGCTTTGCCAAAAAACAAAACAATCCATTCTTAAACTAACAGATAGAGATTACAACAACAACGGAATGTCGGATCTTTTGGCACAAGAAGGTTCTGCATATGATTTAAATATAAACATGTTCAATGTGTTGCAACATACTATAACAGGCTGGCCAGGAGGAAAGCCTAATACGGATGATTCACACAGACCAGAAAGAGCAAATCCAGCTAAAAAAAGAGTCATACTCTTTAGCCCACATCCTGATGATGATGTAATTTCAATGGGAGGTACGTTTTCAAAGTTAATCAAACAAGGACATGATGTTCATGTAGTGTATCAGACTTCGGGGAATATTGCTGTTACAGACGATGAAGCTTTAAAATTTGCTGAGGTTTGTAATGATTTTGTTGGAGATGATTCTTCAAAAATAAATTTCAAAGCAGTTATTGACTTTTTAAATAATAAATCAGAAAACGAAGTGGATTCGGTTGAAGTTCGAAGATTAAAAGGATTGATACGAAGAAGAGAGTCGTATGGTGCGACCAGATATATTGGTTTAAAAAATGAGAACATTCATTTTTTAGATATGCCTTTTTATGAAACGGGTCATGTAAAGAAAAAACCTATTGGTCCAGAAGATATTGAGATTGTAAAAGAAATTATTTCGAGAATAAAACCACATCAGGTTTTTGCGGCAGGAGATTTAGCAGATCCTCACGGTACGCATGAAGTTTGTTTGAATGCAATATATGCAGCATTAGCAGCTCTAAAGTCTGAACCGTATATGAATGACTGTTGGTTGTGGTTGTATAGAGGCGCTTGGCATGAATGGGACATTCACGAAATTGATATGGCTGTGCCTTTAAGCCCAGATGAGGTTTTGTTAAAAAGAAATGCGATATTATACCATCAATCGCAAAAGGATAGAGTTATGTTTCAAGGGAATGACTCAAGAGAATTTTGGGTAAGAGCCGAAGATAGAAACAAAAATACGGCAAAACTATATGATGAATTAGGATTAGCGGAGTATGAAGCTATTGAGGCTTTTAAAAGGTTTCCATATTAGTCGTTTTAAATTTACTAAGCTTGGTAAGAAATTACCAAGCTTTTTTTTGAGAATTTAAAAGGCTTCCCCGCCAATTTTATAATCAATAAAGAAGGATTAATTTTTAAAGTGTTGCTCAATTTTGAAAGTTTAGAAGTCGCTTTGTAAAAAGAAACGGAAAGCGAATTATAGCAATAAAAAAAACTACTTACTAAATACCCAAGACTGAGCACTTTTAATTACTTTTGCACCAAAATTAATAAATCCTATTCATGTTAACAGTTAATAATTTATCAGTTCAGTTTGGCAAACGAATTTTGTTTGACGAAGTAAATACAACCTTTACACACGGTAATATTTATGGAGTAATTGGAGCTAATGGTGCTGGAAAATCTACTTTTTTAAAAATAATTTCAGGGGATATGGATCCTACTTCAGGACATATTCATTTGGAACCAGGAAAACGTATGTCGGTTTTAAACCAAAACCACAATATGTTTGATGAGCATACCGTATTGGAAACCGTAATAATGGGGAACAAAAATTTGTATGCTATCAAAAAAGAAATGGATGAACTCTATTTAGACTATAATGATAAAAATGCAGATAGAATAGGCGAGTTACAAGTTCAGTTTGAAGAAATGAACGGTTGGAATGCAGATTCTGATGCCGCTTCAATGCTTTCAAATCTTGGTATTTCAGAGGATAATCATTACACATTAATGGCGGATCTTGAGGGAAAAATAAAAGTACGTGTGCTTTTGGCGCAAGCCCTTTTTGGAAATCCTGATTTGCTTATTATGGATGAGCCTACAAATGATTTGGATTTTGAAACCATTGCTTGGTTAGAGAATTTCTTAGCTAATTATGAGAACACTGTAATTGTAGTTTCTCACGACAGACACTTTTTAGATTCTGTTTGTACACATATTTCAGATATTGATTTTGGAAAAATAAACCATTATTCTGGAAACTATACTTTTTGGTATGAATCAAGCCAATTAGCTGCTAAACAACGCGCACAACAAAACAAAAAAGCAGAAGAAAAGAAACAAGAATTGGAAGAATTTATTCGTCGTTTTTCTGCGAATGTGGCTAAATCAAAGCAAGCTACTTCTCGTAAAAAAATGATTTCTAAATTGAATATATCAGAAATAAAACCATCAAGCCGTCGTTATCCTGCTATTATTTTTGATCAGGATCGTGAAGCTGGAGATCAAATATTGAACGTTCAGGATTTAAGCGCATCAATTGATGGGGAAGTTTTATTTAAAGGAGTTGATTTGAATATGGCAAAAGGAGATAAGATTGTTCTTTTCTCTAAAGATTCTCGTGCAACAACCGCTTTTTATGAAATTTTAAATGGAAATCAAAAAGCAGATTCAGGTACTTTTGATTGGGGTATTACCACTAATCAAGCGTATTTGCCAGTTGAGAATCATTCGTTTTTTGAAAATGATTTATCATTGGTAGATTGGTTGCGTCAATGGGCAAAAACAGAAGAAGAACGTGATGAGGTTTTTGTTAGAGGATTTCTTGGAAAAATGATTTTCTCTGGAGAAGAAGCTCTAAAAACGAGCCGTGTTTTATCAGGAGGTGAAAAAGTACGTTGTATGTTATCAAGAATGATGATGGAGCGTGCTAACATATTAATGCTTGATGAACCAACGAATCACCTGGACTTAGAGTCAATTACTGCTTTTAATAATTCATTGAAAAACTTTAAAGGATCAGTTATTTTTACCACACATGATCATGAGTTCGCTCAGACTGTGGGTAATCGTGTGGTGGAATTGACACCTAACGGAGCGATTGATCGTTACATGACATTTGATGAATATTTAGATGACGAGAAAGTACAAGAATTAAGAGTTAAAATGTATTCATAAGTTTTTGAAGTACAAAAACTAAAATAAATATCAAGCCTCAAATTTTTTATTTGGGGCTTTTTTTTGAATAAGTTTTGTAAAAAAACACATACTTTTGAAACGTTCCTTTTAGTTAAAAATCACAACTGTTTTAAATATAAAAAGCGCTTATAAATTCGGCTTCTTTAGAAAAAAAATAAAGGATTTTATTTTCTCATCATATAATTAATAAATCATAAATCGGAATTTGTATATTTGCACAACCAAACACTACACTTTATTATGAGTCAAAAAGTATTACTTACTGCAAAAGAAGTTACTATCATACTACATCGTTTGGCCTGCCAGTTGATTGAAAAGCACTTAGATTTTTCAGATACTATATTGGTTGGAATCCAGCCAAGAGGTGTTTATTTAGCAGAACGTTTAAAGAAAATTTTAGAAACAGAATATAATATGCCCAAAATCACTTTGGGATACTTAGATATTACCTTTTTCAGAGATGATTTTCGCAGAACCAATAAACCATTAGAAGCCAATAAAACAAATCTAGATTTCATTGTTGAAAATAAAAAAGTAATTTTCATAGATGATGTTTTGTTTACCGGAAGAAGTATTCGTTCCGCTTTGACAGCCATACAATCTTTTGGAAGACCATCTAGTATTGAACTGTTGACTTTAATTGACAGACGTTTTAGTAGAGATTTACCTATTCAGCCCGATTATAGAGGTCGTCAGGTCGATGCTATAAATGGTGAAAAAGTTAAGGTTTGCTGGGAAGAACAAGATGGTGAGGATGGTGTTTTTTTAATTAATAATAATCAATAAAAGTAAAAATGAGCGAACTTAGCGTAAATCATTTATTAGGAATAAAATATATCAACAAGAAAGATATTGACCTTATTTTTGAAACAGCCGATCATTTTAAAGAAGTTATTAATAGACCCATCAAAAAAGTACCTTCATTACGAGATATTACGATTGCCAATATATTTTTTGAAAACAGTACCAGAACTAAACTTTCTTTTGAGTTAGCTCAAAAGAGATTATCTGCAGATGTGATAAGCTTTTCGGCAGCACAATCTTCCGTTAAAAAAGGAGAAACGCTTATCGATACAGTGAATAATATTCTTTCGATGAAAGTTGACATGGTTGTTATGCGTCATGCAAATCCAGGAGCTGCTTATTTTTTATCAAAAAATGTAAAAGCAAGTATTGTAAATGCAGGAGATGGAGCCCATGAACATCCTACACAAGCGCTATTAGATAGTTATTCGATCAGAGAGAAATTAGGAGATGTAGCTGGAAAAAAAGTGGTAATTGTAGGTGATATTCTGCATTCAAGAGTCGCATTATCTAATATATATGCGTTGCAAATGCAAGGCGCTGAGGTAAAAGTTTGTGGACCAAAAACTCTAATCCCTAAATATATTGAATCTTTAGGAGTTACTGTAGAACCTAATTTGCGTAAAGCACTAGAATGGTGTGATGTAGCAAATATGTTGCGGGTACAAAATGAAAGAATGGATGTGAACTTTTTTCCTTCTACAAGAGAATATGCGCAGCAATACGGAGTTGACAAACAGCTTTTAGATTCTCTTGATAAAGAAATAGTCATAATGCATCCTGGACCTATCAATCGCGGGGTTGAAATTACTAGCGATGTGGCAGATTCTCAGCAATCTGTAATTTTGAATCAAGTAGAAAATGGAGTTGCAATACGAATGGCTGTAATTTATCTTTTAGCTTCCAAAATTCAATAATTTCATAGAAAACATAGTAGCTTAGCTAGTTAGTAACCCTCTGCAATGTTGCAGTCTCTGAAACTAAAAAAAAAAAATGAAAGTAGATCAAAAAGGTCACACGATAACAATTAAAGATACTCAAGGTGACTTTAATTCTTTTTTTGCAAAAGTAACCCAGCAGTTTAAAACATACGAAAAACACAATGTTATTATAGATTTATTACATTGTAAAGCGTTGACTGTTGACGAAATAAAATTATTTTTACCGCTATCCAAGCAACAAAAAAAAGCAAAAAAATCTTTTATTGTAGTTGCTTCTGATTTTGATTATAATGCAGTTCCTGAAAAACTTGCAGTTGTTCCTTCTTTATTAGAGGCGCACGATATCATTGAAATGGAAGAAATAGAAAGAGATTTAGGTTTCTAGTTGCTGTAACTTAGTATTTGAATTTTAGTTAACAGCAATCAATTTGCTACATCAATAAATAACCGAATAAACTTTAATTTGAAACTTACCATTCTTGGTTGCTATGCTGCAACTCCTCGAACCTTTACGAATCCAACGTCTCAGTTATTAGAAATAAGAAACAGACTTTTCTTGATTGATTGTGGCGAAGGAACGCAAGTACAATTGCGTAAAAACAAAATCAGGTTTTCAAAAATCAATCATATTTTCATTTCGCATTTGCATGGAGATCATTTTTTTGGACTGATTGGTTTAATTTCTACTTTTACATTACTTAATAGAGTTACAGATTTACACATATACGGACCAAAAGGAATAAAAGAAATTATAAAACTTCAATTGCGTTTGTCAAATTCATGGACTAATTACAATTTGTTTTTTCATGAATTAGAATCGGAGGAAAGCGAAGTGATTTATGAAGATGAAAAGGTTTTGGTAAAAACAATACCTTTAAAACATAGAATTTATACAAATGGTTTTTTGTTCCAAGAAAAAATAGGGGAGCGAAAACTAAATGTAGATGCCGTTCAGAATTACGAAATAGATAGTTGTTATTATCAAAATATAAAAAACGGGAAAGACATTACTCTCGAAGATGGAAGAATTATTGAGAATGAGAAATTAACATTTGATCCTCTTCCCGCTAAGAGTTATGCATTTTGTTCCGATACCGTTTATAACGAAGCAATTGTACCTATTATTGAAAATGTAGATGTTCTGTATCACGAATCAACGTTCTTGCAATCAGAAGAAACTTTGGCTCAAAAAACATTGCATTCTACAGCACAGGAAGCTGCTAAAATTGCTTTGAAGGCAAACGTAAAACAACTTGTTTTAGGGCATTATTCTACTAGATATGATGGATTAAGTCAATTCAAAGAAGAAGCCTCGCAAATTTTCCCAAATGTACTTCTGGCTGATGATGGCGCATCATTTGATTTTTAATTTGAAAGATATATTATAAACAATACTATTGAACTAAAGTATAATAGATTGAAATACTAGTGAACATGAAAGATTTAAGTAATTATAGAAAATCATATAATAAAAGTGAATTATTAGAATCCAATATTCCAGAGGATCCTATTAATCTTTTTAATAGATGGTTTCATGAGGTTGAGGATTTCGGAGGCAACGAAGAGGTTAATGCTATGACTGTTGCTACAATAGGTCTTGATGGTTTCCCAAAATCAAGAGTTGTCTTATTAAAGAAATTTAACGAGGAAGGATTTATTTTCTATACGAATTACAATTCAGAAAAGGGAAGAGCTATAGAAAACAATCCTAATATATGTCTTTCGTTTTTTTGGTCAAGTATGGAACGTCAAGTAATTATAAAAGGAATTGCTCAAAAGACTTCTGAAAACATATCAGATGGTTATTTTGATTCTAGACCAACAGGGAGTAAGTTAGGCGCAATAGTATCTAATCAGAGCGAAGTAGTACCTTCACGAGATTTTTTGGAAGAAAACTTGAAACAATTAGAAAATGATTATGAAGGGATTGTCATACCAAGACCTAAACATTGGGGAGGATATCTAGTTGTTCCGATTGAAGTTGAGTTTTGGCAAGGAAGACCCAATCGATTGCATGATAGAATACGGTATACGAGTCAAGAAAATTATTCTTGGAAGATAGACAGACTATCTCCTTAATGTAAGATAAATACATTGTTTTATATTAAAAACATGTATTTCGTCGATTTTATTGTTACTTAATCGATATTATTACTACATTTGAATATCAATTTCAAACAAAGTTTTTGTTTTGAAATATTTTTGAAGTTTTTGCCCCACATCTACTTTAAATTTAACAATTACGAACCATTATTACTTCAAAAGTAATAATAGTTTTTTTATGCGCCACAATTTATTAAAGCGCAATCACAACCATAATTTATTTTATTCTTTTAATATTCAGATACTTAATAAGTAACATTATTAAAGTAATAGTGGTTTATGATTTTCAATTCTACTTCGATTACATAAACTTTAAAATGAGATTAAAGAAAAGGATAACAGATTAAAAACTAGGGATTTAAATTTTGCTAAATAGCGAATATAAAATTGATTAAAAAGTTAGGAAATATCGTATGTAAATACAAAAAAGATGTAGTTCATCGATTTTATTGTGTATTTTACCGATGTTTGGTGTAGATTTGTACCATAATAAAGAACTAAAAATTACACTGAATACCAACATTTAAATTACCAAGTCATGAAATCAATAAT
>CAUPOP010000060.1:0-11022 GCA_963512955.1 uncultured Flavobacterium sp.
GCCAAACAAATCAAAGAAGAAAATCTTGAAAGTAAATTCATAGGGAAGAACTTTGTTTTTGACCATCGTCTAGGCGAAAGAATTACCGACGATATTGTTTCGCAATGTCATCAATGCGGAAAACCTTGCGACAATCATACTAATTGTGAAAACGTCGGTTGCCATTTATTATTCATCCAATGCGACGATTGTAAAGCAGTGATGGAAAACTGCTGCTCTTCTGAATGTTTAGACATTATACACTTGCCACTCGTAGAACAAGTAAAATTACGAAGAGGAATTCAGGTAGGAAATAAAGTATTTCGCAAAGGAAAATCAGACAAATTAGCTTTCAAACATTCTGGCGAACTATCCGATAAATCATTGGCTTTTGCCGAAAAACCAACAGCTATTCGCCAAAAAATAAAAGTAAAAAAAGTACTTCTTGGTAAAGCAGAACACTATTATGCAAAAGCACAAGTAGCGCTATTTACTATCGAAAACCAAGAATTAAACCTTGGTGATAAAATATTGATTTCAGGACCAACAACTGGAAATCAAGAATTAGTTTTAGAAAAAATGTTAGTCAACGGAACGGAAGGAGTTCAAGCAAAAATGGGTGATAAAGTAACTTTTACTTTGCCTTTCCGCATCCGATTATCAGATAAATTATATAAAATTACAAACTAATTTATCATGACATTGACGAACAAAATTGAACTTATGGCTCCCGCTGGGAACTTTGAGTCTTTACAAGCTGGTTTAGATAATGGTGCTGATTCTGTTTACTTTGGCGTAGAGCAATTAAACATGCGCGCTCGTGCTACAGTGAATTTTACTATGGATGATTTGCCTGAAATTGCAAAACGTTGCGAAGCTAAAAATGTGCGAAGCTACCTAACCTTAAATACCATTATTTACGATCATGACTTATCGGTTGTAAAAACATTATTGAACAAAGCCAAAGAAGCAAATATCACTGCGGTTATTGCTTCGGACCAAGCGGTTATTGCTATGGCAAGAAGCATTGGAATGGAAGTTCACATTTCGACTCAGTTGAATGTTACGAACATTGAAACCATAAAATTCTATAGTTTATTTGCAGACACAATGGTTTTGAGCCGTGAATTGAGTTTACGTCAAGTAAAAAAAATCACGGAACAAATCGAAAAAGAACAAATTAAAGGTCCAAACGGAAAATTAGTAGAAATCGAAATTTTTGGACACGGTGCGTTATGTATGGCCGTTTCAGGAAAATGTTATTTGAGTTTACACTCCAATAATTCTTCAGCAAATCGTGGTGCTTGCAAACAAAATTGCCGAAAAAAATATACCGTTATTGACCAAGAAACTGGCTTTGAAATCGAAGTTGACAATGAGTATTTAATGTCACCAAAGGATTTATGCACTTTAGACTTTCTAGACCAAGTAATTGATTCTGGTATTCAAGTATTAAAAATCGAAGGTCGTGGTCGTGCTCCTGAATACGTTGCCACAGTTATCAAAACTTATCGTGAAGCCATTGATAGTTATTATAATGGAAGCTTTTCGAAAGAAAAAGTAGCACTTTGGATGGAAGCTTTAAATACAGTTTACAATCGTGGTTTTTGGTCTGGTTATTATCTGGGGCAAGAATTAGGCGAATGGAGCGATGTTTCTGGCTCAATGGCTACACAGAAAAAAGTCTATGTAGGTAAAGGCACTCATTATTTTCCGAAAGCGACTATTGGTCAATTCAAAATTGAAGCTTACGACATCAAACTTGGAGATAAAATTCTGGTAACAGGACCAAGTACTGGAGCGCAAGAAATGATTATCGAGGAAATGTATGTCAATGATATAGCAGCTGACAAAGCTACCAAAGGCGATGATTGTACTTTAAAATTACCTTTCAGAATCCGAATGTCAGACAAATTATATAAAATTGTAGAAGCCTAATGGTTATTGTAACCTTACAAAGAGAAAAATGCATTGGCTGCAATTATTGTGTGGAAATGGCTCCGATTCAGTTTCAAATGTCCAAGAAAGACGGAAAATCAGTTTTGATTCATTCCCAAAATGCAAAAGGTTTTTTTACCTTAAAATCACACGATCACAGTATTGTTGAAAGTTGTGAATTAGCCGTAAAAGCATGTCCTGTGAAAATAATTACAATAAAAGAAACTTAGCTATTTGTCTTAGGATTACTACGCTTAATTACTGTCCATTTTAAAAAATATAATCAGACGACAATACTTTTATTGCAAAATTTGTATCTTTATGATTGGAAAAATAATCAAAATTGATTGTCAATATGTTGAAATACAGCATCAATAGTATTCAAATTATAAAATCAATTGCTACGTATTTAGTGTGCTTGTCAACTTATGGTGCATTTTCACAGTCTGCAGAAAAACAAATAATCCAGATTGAAAAAATGGAGTATGGCTATAACGCCAACATCGTGGAAGCAACAAATGGATTTGCACCCAATTATAATTTCCGAGTAATTTTGGCCACAGATGATGCAATTGCTGAAAAGATGAAACAAAGCATCCTTTCAGCAATAAATGCCCGTTGGAATGCCGTTGCCCTTAATCCCCAACTGAAATTGCGTCAGATTGACAACCTTTTCAATTCATCCAATTTCAAAACGAAATTAAGAAACAGAAAAAACGGTAGCTGGCATTTATTTTTTCAAATAATTGACAACGGTCCTTATCCAATAACTGATAAAAAAAAGAACGTGTTTTCAAACGTGTTTGATACCGGCCCATTATTCGAAAGTCTCGATAATGCCCCATATCATATGCGTTTCAAAGCATTAATTGTTGACGGAAACAACGAGTCCGTAATTTTTTCTAATGAAATGATGGTCGAAATGCAAAGGTCTTTGGTTCCTGATGGTCAAATTTTGCTTCGAAAAATTCCTGCACTTACGGAATCTTTTCTTCAGGCATTTGACAAAGCTGTTCAAATTTTTTTTTCCAGTACTCCACAAAAAGAGCTGAAACTGGAAGTTACACCAGCTTGCCTGTTTTTGGATGTTGATAAAACATTGGAAAAAGTTCAAAAACTAAATTTTGTTGCCAAAAATGACTCCCTAATAGAACAACTTCAATTAAAACAAGAATGGATAATTCAAAAAACTAAAATCCGAAAAACAAAAAGAGTAAATAATTTTGGGAATAACCTTTTCAATACCTCTCTTACCTTATTTTCCAGCTTGGAAACAGACAAAATAAGAGCAATAAGATATTTGGCAAAATTTGGTTTTATGGATGTCAATGACAATGTTTCCTATTTTTGTGAAATTCCTTTTATCGAAGAAACTCGGGAAGGGAAAGAACGCGAATTAACAAGGGATTCCAACGGAAATAAATCATACAACACCTACCTCAACGGTCAATCTAGCACAACTCGGTTTATTGACCCAAAGCAAATATCCTATTTGATACGTGGCAAGGATACCATTGGCCATTTCAAAATTACAATAGGAAATAGTATAGATTCAAAAAATCATTTCTCGCAAAGTTGGGATGGAAAAAACGAATCCTCCATAAGCAAAATTCCCGAATTTTGGAATAATTCCTCTTCAGAGCAAAATGGTACAACTCCTTATATTCTGGAAGGCGAACTCTACAAAATTCCTTTTGTGATTGAAAACAGCAAAGCCGGAAACCAAACTGATCTTGAGATTAATGGACAAGAAATGACAACCTTAAAAATCTATAATAAAAAGCCCGTTTTTGGCTTATTATATTCTACTCCAACTGATGAAAAAGTGTTTAACATTTTAATGATGCTTTCAACGCTGCGGTTCAATTCCATTCTATAAAACAGTATTACTTTGAGTTTAAATTCAACCCATTACAGCATCTTTTGTAATGGGTTTTTTTAGTATAAATTTATGATTTATTGCTCTTTTGAACGGTTGTAACTTAAAACTAAAAAATACTATCTTTACACATTAATCGTTTTAAGAACTTAAGTTGCTTTTTTGCAACACTACATATAAAATTATGGCATGTACAAGTTGTTCAACTTCTGATGGTGGCTCACCTAAGGGTTGCAAAAATAATGGGACTTGCGGCACCGATAGCTGCAACAAATTAACGGTCTTCGACTGGCTTTCAAATATGAGTTTGCCTAATGGCGAAGCTGCTTTTGACTGCGTGGAAGTTCGTTTCAAAAATGGAAGAAAAGAGTTTTATCGCAATACTGAAAAACTAACTTTAAGCATGGGAGATATTGTAGCTACGGTTGCTTCTCCTGGGCATGATATAGGAATTGTTACTTTGACGGGCGAGCTTGTTCGCATCCAAATGAAGAAAAAAGGGGTCAACCCAAACAGTAATGAAGTTCCAAAAATTTACAGAAAAGCATCTCAAAAAGACATCGATATTTGGTCTGTAGCGCGTGATCGTGAAGAACCAATGAAAGTTCGCGCACGTGAATTGGCCATAGCCCAAAAACTAGAAATGAAAATTTCAGATATTGAATTTCAAGGTGACGGTTCTAAAGCGACTTTTTACTATACGGCAAATGATCGCATAGATTTTAGACAGTTGATTAAAGATTTTGCAAAAGAATTCAGCACCAGAATTGAGATGAAACAAGTAGGCTTTCGCCAAGAAGCTGCTCGTTTAGGAGGAATTGGTTCTTGCGGAAGAGAATTATGTTGTTCCACTTGGTTAACGGATTTTAGAAGCGTAAATACTTCTGCAGCGCGTTACCAACAATTGTCTTTGAACCCTCAAAAGTTAGCTGGACAATGTGGTAAACTAAAGTGTTGTTTAAACTATGAATTAGACACGTACATGGATGCGTTGAAAGATTTTCCAGATTTTGACACCAAACTTATTACCGAAAAAGGAGATGCTATTTGTCAAAAACAAGATATTTTCAAAGGACTGATGTGGTTTGCTTATACCAATAATTTTGCTAATTGGCATGTATTAAAAATAGACCAGGTTAAAGAAATTATCGCTGAAAACAAACTAAAAAATAAAGTTTCGGCACTGGAAGATTATGCAATTGAAATTGTTGCAGAACCAGAGAAAAACTTTAATAATGCGATGGGACAAGAAAGTTTAACACGTTTTGATCAGCCAAAAGCGAAGAAAAAACCAAACAAAAAACGCAGACCATCAGGAGAAAATGCTACCGTTGAAAACAACAACAGACCAGCAAATCCAAACCAAAATAACAACAATAACAGACCAAATAATAATAACAATAAACGTCCGAATCCTGCAAATAATAAAAAACCTGCAGAACCAAGAAAACCAATAATTATTACTAAAAATGTCGATAAAAAATAGTGCTTTATTGCTTTTAGTTGCAACACTTTTTTTTTCTTGTGATAAAAAAAGAGTTTTTGATGAATACAAATCTGTTGGGAGTGCTTGGCATAAAGACAGTATTGTAACTTTCAATTTACCAGAATTAGACTCGACAAAACGATACAATTTATTTGTAACTTTGAGAGACAACAACAATTATCCATTTAATAATTTGTTCTTAATTGTAGCTTTAGAAATGCCAAATGGTTTTACTAAAGTTGACACATTAGAATACCAAATGGCTAATCCAGATGGTTCATTACTTGGTGATGGATTCACTGATATTAAAGAAAGTAAATTGTTTTACAAAGAAAATGTACGTTTCAGAGGAAAGTATAAAGTATATGTAAAACAAGCGGTAAGAGAAACTGGAAAAGTTCCGGGAGTAGAACTTTTGGAAGGAATTACAGATGTAGGTTTTAGAATAGAAAAAAAAGAATAGAATTGCATTATGGCTATCAGAAAAAACAACAATCAGCTTAATAATACTGAAAAAGATATCAAATATTATTCAAAGAAATTTTGGAAAGTTTTCTTGTATACCATGGGAGGACTAGCTTTATTCTTCCTATTTGCTTCTTGGGGACTTTTTGGTTCAATGCCTTCCTTTGAAGATTTAGAAAATCCAGATTCCAATTTAGCCACAGAAATCATCTCGGCTGACGGAGTAGTTATTGGAAAGTATTTTGAAAAAAATAGGTCTCAATTAAAATACTCTGACTTACCAAAAAACTTAGTTCAAGCATTAGTAGCTACTGAAGATGCTCGTTTTTACGAACATTCAGGAATTGATGGAAGAGGAACAATGAGAGCTCTTTTGAGTTTAGGAACTAGCGGTGGGGCGAGTACTTTAACCCAGCAATTAGCCAAACAATTATTCCATGGGGAAGGTTCTAAATTTTTACCTTTTAGGATTGTACAAAAAGCCAAAGAATGGATTATTGCTATTCGATTAGAAAGACAATACACTAAAAATGAAATCATTGCAATGTATTGTAATGTTTATGATTTTGGGAATAACTCTGTAGGTGTAAGCTCTGCAGCAAAAACCTACTTTTCAAAAGAACCAAAAGATTTAACCATTGACGAATCAGCGATATTAGTTGGAATGTTCAAAAATTCAGGTTTGTATAATCCTATTAGAAATCCTGAGGGCGTTACCAATAGAAGAAACGTAGTGCTTTTACAAATGGAAAAAGCAGGCATTATTAACGAATCTCAAAAATTAAAATTACAACGTTTACCTATCAAATTGAATTTCAAATTAGAAAGTCATAAAGATGGAACGGCAACTTATTTTAGAGAATATTTACGTGATTACTTGAAAAAATGGGTGGAAGAAAACAAAAAACCCGATGGATCAGATTACGATATTTATAAAGACGGACTAAAAATCTACACCACTATTGATTCTAGAATGCAACTACATGCTGAAGAAGCAGTTGAAGCGCATATGGCGAACCTTCAGGAGGAATTTTTCAATCAATCTAAAGACAATAAAAATGCCCCTTTTGTTAATATTTCTGAGGCTGAAACCCAACGAATTATCGATAAAGCCATGAGAGCATCTACTCGATGGAACATAATGGAATCTATGGACAAAAGCGAGGACGAAATTATAGCCTCGTTCAAACAAAAAACAAAAATGACTGTATTTACCTGGAAAGGAGAAAGAGATACAATCATGACGCCATTAGATTCAATCCGTTATTACAAGCACTTCCTTCAATCTGGACTTATGGCAATGGAACCTCAAACTGGTAACATCAAAGCTTGGGTTGGTGGAATCAATTACAAGTATTTTCAATACGATCACGTTGGGCAAGGTGCTAGACAAGTAGGTTCTACTTTTAAACCTTTCGTTTATGCAACAGCAATCGAACAATTGAATATGTCTCCTTGCGATTCTATACTTGATGGGCCGTTTATGATTAGAAAAGGACGTCATCATGTAACCGAAGATTGGGAACCTAGAAACTCTGACAATAAATACAGAGGAATGGTTACGCTAAAAAAAGGTCTTGCCAATTCTATCAATACGATTTCAGCAAAATTAATAGACAAAACAGGTCCAGAAGCCGTTGTGGAATTAACGCATAAACTTGGAGTTACTTCTGAAATTCCTGTTCAACCTTCTATAGCGCTTGGCGCCGTGGAAATTACTGTAGAAGATATGGTAGCTGCATACAGCACATTTGCTAATCAAGGTGTGTATGTAAAACCACAATTTCTAACTAAAATTGAAGATAAAAGTGGTGTAGTTATTTACGAACCTATTCCAGAATCACATGATGTTTTAAATAAAGACATCGCCTTTGCAGTCATTAAATTACTTGAAGGAGTTACTGAAGGAGGATCTGGAGAACGTTTAAGAACTCAAGGTGGTGGAAATGGTGACAACCGTTGGACCGGCTATCCGTATATGTTTACCAACCCAATTGCAGGAAAAACAGGTACTACTCAAAACCAATCTGACGGATGGTTTATGGGTATGGTTCCTAATTTAGTTACTGGAGTTTGGGTAGGATGCGAAGATCGTTCAGCACGTTTTAAAAGTCTAACTTATGGTCAAGGAGCTACAGCTGCCCTTCCTATTTGGGGTTACTTCATGAAAAAATGCTATGATGACCCAGATCTTCATGTCTCAAAAGAACCTTTCGAAAGACCCGCTAATCTTTCTATAAAAGTAGATTGTTACACTGCCCCGCCTAAAGTCGTTATAGACTCCACTGCAGTAGAAGAACAGAGCACCGAAGAGTTTGGATTATAGTTTTTAAATCTGGAGCTTTTTCCTGCTATTCGCTGTATCCACGCCAAAAAAGCGTGGGATGCCGCTACTATCAGGGCTAGGGCAATTGGATTCAAAATAAAATTTATCATTTCAATAAATTATAAATTACTAGTATGATAAACAAAAAAGTAAACTCAGTCCATGAAGCACTTCAAGGAATTGAAAACGGAATGACAATCATGCTTGGTGGTTTTGGATTATGCGGTATTCCTGAAAATTCCATTGCCGAATTGGTAAAAAAACAAACCAAAAATCTAACTTGTATTTCAAATAATGCAGGCGTTGACGATTTTGGATTGGGATTGCTTTTGCAGCAAAAACAAATCAAAAAAATGATTTCTTCCTATGTAGGAGAAAATGCCGAATTCGAACGCCAAATGTTATCTGGTGAACTTGAAGTAGACCTTATTCCTCAAGGAACACTAGCAGAACGTTGTCGTGCTGCACAAACTGGAATTCCTGCTTTTTTTACGCCAGCAGGCTTCGGAACCGAAGTTGCCATTGGTAAAGAAACTCGAGAATTTAACGGAAAAATGCATGTCATGGAATTGGCTTTCAATGCTGATTTTGCCATCGTAAAAGCTTGGAAAGGCGACACCGCCGGAAACCTCATCTTCAAAGGAACCGCCCGAAATTTCAATCCATCTATCGCTGGCGCAGCAAAAATTACCGTCGCCGAAGTCGAAGAATTAGTCGAAGCCGGAACCCTAGACCCAAACCAAATTCACATTCCCGGAATATTCGTGCAACGCATCTTTCAAGGAGAGAAATATGAAAAGAGAATTGAGCAGAGAACAGTGAGAAAAAGAGAATAGATGTTGTGCATTTTAAAAAACTATGAAACAAGAAAAAAAATCTGTGCAGAATGCGAATCCGAGTATTATAAAAATAGTTCGGAAATGATAGATTTATGTCCCGATTGTACTCATAAATTATACGGATATCCGAATTGCGAACACGAATTTGAGAATGGAAAATGTATTAAATGCGGTTGGAATGGAAAAACATCGAAATACCTGAAAAATAGAGAGAAAAAAGATGGAAATTAAATATTGCTGAAGATGCAAAATGGATGTTCCAATGATGGATAAAGAAGAGTTCGCAATAGAAATATTGAGGAATAAAAAAGCACTACAACACTTACTATAATTAATTTGGACAATTAGCTTAATGAAAAAAAGCTTTAATCAACCAAAACTTAAATGACCTTATATTCCTTGTAAGGTTCAAAATATAAAATTATGGCTTTAGATAAAAATCAAATCGCAAAACGAATAGCCCAAGAAGTCAAAGATAAATACTTTGTAAACCTCGGTATTGGGATTCCGACTTTGGTAGCCAATTATATCCCAAAAGGAATAGATGTGGAGTTTCAAAGCGAAAACGGCGTTCTCGGAATGGGACCTTTCCCTTTTGAAGGAGAAGAAGACGCAGACGTTATCAATGCCGGAAAACAAACAATTACCACTTTAAAAGGCGCATCCTTCTTTGACTCGGCAATGAGTTTTGGAATGATTCGTGGGCAACACGTCGATTTAACCATTCTTGGTGCCATGGAAGTTGCCGAAAACGGAGATATTGCTAATTGGAAAATCCCCGGAAAAATGGTCAAAGGAATGGGCGGCGCTATGGATTTAGTCGCTTCTGCCGAAAACATCATAGTGGCCATGATGCACGTCAATAAAGCTGGTGAATCTAAAATTCTAAAAAAATGTACTTTGCCATTAACAGGTGTTGGTTGCGTGAAAAAAGTTGTAACCGAATTAGCGGTTCTAGAAATAACCCCAAAAGGCTTTAAACTATTAGAACGCGCACCAGGCGTTTCTGTAGAACATATCATCGCTTCCACCGAAGCTACTTTAATTATTGATGGTGAAATTCCAGAAATGAAAATTGACTAATAAATACAAGTCATTATAGTATTATCTTTAATACCTACGGGATTATATATTGATAAAAATCACCCCAAAAGAGACAAAAGTCCCATAAAGGCGAAATAAATTTGTTCTTTTTCAAATAGTTATGCGAATAGTGAAACGTCTATCCCTTCTTTATAAAACTATAAAATCTATGTCTCTATGCGATAAAAATCAATAAATATATTTATATTGCGACATATTGACACAATGAAAACTAATCAACCAAAAACTATTTTATGAAAAAACTTCTCCTAATTCTAATTCTAATGGTATTTTGCATTGGAACTCAAGCACAAGAAAACGTAAACTTTTCAACAAAAAAAGACCTCATTTCTCCCGAAATCAATGCAGATAATACTGTTACTTTTCGACTTGACGCCAAAAATGCCAAAGAAGTAAAAGTTCAGGGCGATTGCATTCCTGAAGGTGGTTTTCTAACCAAAGGAGAAGACGGAATTTGGACCTTAACTACTAAAAAATTGAATCCAGAATTGTACAGTTATTCATTTTTTGTAGATGGAGTTAAAGCCTTCGACCCCAATAATGCCTTTTTAATTCGTGACGTTTCCACTGTCGTGAACGTATTTTTAGTGAGTGGCGGAAAAGCCGATTTATACAAAGTAACAGATGTTCCTCACGGAACGGTGGCTAAACGTTGGTACGCTTCTCCTCAATTACAAACTACTCGCCGACTTACCGTTTACACCCCAGCCGGTTATGAAAGCAGCAAACAAAAATACCCAGTATTGTACTTAATGCATGGTGCAGGTGGTGACGAAAACGCTTGGATGGAATTAGGTCGTACAGCGCAAATTATGGACAATTTAATTGCACAAGGAAAAGCAAAACCTATGATTGTGGTCATGACTAATGGAAATGCCGATCAAACTGCCACACCTGGAGAATCTAGCGAAGGATTTGTGAAACCAGTGTTTATGCGCTCCGCCACGTTCTTGGGTAAAACAGAAGCTGCTTTTGGAGATATTATCCAATTCGTTGAGAGCAATTA
>CAUPOP010000061.1:0-9950 GCA_963512955.1 uncultured Flavobacterium sp.
CAACGCATATTACAGCCTGCAAACCAAAGAATGCAAGCTGATTTATGCGCATAATCTAATAAAGTAAAAGGTGTTATGCTGTAAATGGGAGTACTAACATTTTCCTTCATTGAAGTGGGTGCGTTGTCTGTGTTCTCCTTTTTTTCCAATATTGAAACTCTCTACAGGTCTGTGATAGCCCATCACTCGGGTGTAAACCAAACATTTAGTTCTTAAATGCTGTTTCTGTTCTAGAATTGGGTTTGTGGTTACTTTCATATTTTATAGTTTTAAGGTTTATAGTTTAAGATTTAAAGTTTAGTTGCTCAACTTTAAACTTTTTTGATTTTCTTCAATAATGGCATCATCACATTTTGGACAATATTCATGTTCTCCGTTTAGATAACCGTGAACGGGGCATACGCTAAATACTGGTGTAACAGTGATGTAAGGCAATTTGAAATTCGAGATTACTTTCTTCACAAACTGTTTACAGGCTTCGGGAGAGCTGATTTTTTCGCTCATATATAAGTGTAAAACGGTTCCTCCGGTATATTTACATTGCAATTCGTCTTGTAAATACAAGGCTTCAAAAGGATCTTCGGTGTGGTCCACCGGAATTTGGGAGCTATTTGTGTAATAAATATTTTCTTCTTGTCCGGCCTGAATGATATCTGCAAAGCGTTTTTTATCTTCTTTGGCAAAACGGTATGTAGTTCCTTCGGCCGGAGTGGCTTCAAGATTGTATAAATTTCCGGTGGCTTCTTGGAATTCTTTCATTCGATTGCGAATATGATCCAGAATTTCGGAGGCAAATTCGATTCCGGAATTAGAGGTAATTACATCCTTATTTTCAGTAAAATTCACAATCATCTCGTTCATTCCGTTTACACCAATAGTAGAAAAGTGGTTTCTAAAATGTTGCAAATAGCGTTTGGTGTACGGATACAAACCTCGGTCATACATTTCCTGAATAAACACACGTTTTTTCTCTAAAGTTGATTTAGAAATGTATAATAATTTGTCTAATTGCGCGAATAATTCGGTTTTATTTCCTTTGAATAAATATCCCAAACGTGCCATATTAATGGTAACCACACCAATGCTTCCCGTCATTTCGGCACTACCAAAAAGTCCGTTTCCGCGTTTTAATAATTCCCGTAAATCCAGTTGTAAACGGCAGCACATACTACGCACGGCATTGGGTTTATAGGCATTTGGATTTTCTTCTTTTTTGCCGTTTTCATCTAATACATATTGACTTCCGATGAAATTTTGGAAATAGGAAGAACCAATTTTAGCCGTATTTTCAAAAAGCAAGTCGGTATTTTCTCCGTCCCAGTCAAATTCTTCGGTAATATTCACCGTTGGAATTGGGAACGTAAACGGTTGTCCATTAGCATCGCCTTCGGTCATTACCGTATAATAGGCTTTGTTGATGAGGTTCATCTCTTTTTGAAAATGTTCGTAACGCAAATCGGTCAGTTTAGAAACCCCGCGTTCTTGCGCTCTTACTAAAAGATCATATTGAAAATTATTTTCGAAAAAATGCAGGTCGTTTTTCGTTGGAATCTGAGTTTTTAAATCTTCCGGAACCACCCAGTCTAATGTGATATTCGTGAAAGGAGATTGTCCCCAGCGTGCAGGAACATTTAGATTATAAACGAAACTTCGAACGGCTTTCAACACATCATCAAAAGATAAATCGTCCTTGAAAACATAAGGAGCTAAATACGTATCGAAAGAACTGAAGGCTTGTGCTCCAGCCCATTCGCTTTGTAAAATTCCGAGAAAATTTGCCATTTGTCCCAAAGCTTCTCTAAAATGGGAGGGTGCTTTGCTTTCTACACGTCCGCGGATGCCGTTAAATCCTTCGTTGAGTAAAACACGCAAACTCCAACCGGCACAATATCCTGTCAAACAATCTAAATCGTGAATGTGAATGTCTCCATTGCGGTGCGCATAACCTTCTTCTTTAGTATAGACTTTATCCAACCAATAATTGGCAATTATTTTACCGGCAACATTGTTGACTAAACCAGCATTAGAGTAAGAGGTATTTGCATTGGCATTGATGCGCCAATCCGTTTGTTCTATATACTCTTCAATAGTTTGTGTGCTGTCAACATAAGTAGTATCTTCATTTAAACCATGAATATGCTCACGTTGCAATTTACGGGTATGTCGAAACAGCATAAAAGAACGCATGACTTCAAAATACTGTTTCTCAAAAAGATTTTTCTCAATTAAATCCTGAATTTCTTCTACAGCCCAGGTTTCTTTGGCTTGTAAGTCGGTAATAATATTTTCAAAAACAGATTCATCAATTGCTATGGAAACACTTAAGAAGCTTTTTTCAATAGCATCTTTTATTTTAAAAGGTTCAAAAGGTTTGTATTCCCCGTTTCTTTTGATAACATATTTTTCCATAGCATTTGATGAGTTAAGGTTAAATTATTTGGTTCTTTTTTATTCTTGTGCTGAAAATTTTTTTTCTAATGCTGCCGCTTTTGGAAACAAGATGTTGTTTTCTAAATGGATGTGTTTGTGTAAATCCTGCTCAAATTCTTCTAACATGGAAAAAGTCACACGATACGTATTACAAGCATCTGCCGGAGGCGTATAATTATTGGTTAGTAAGGCAATTTTACGGAAACGTTCCCCTTCATTATCATGTTCTTCCATCATCATGGCAATAGGATTTTGCACTGTTCCAAAATGAGGTTGAACTATTAATTCATCTGTAAGGGATGCTGCTACCATTTTTTTTACGAAAGGAAACAAAATCAGTTCTTCTTTTTTCATGTGCTGCGCAAGTTCACCGGCGCAACCTTTAAAAAGTCCTTTAATTTCGAATAATTCAGGATGACCTGCTCCGTGAACCTTACCTAATTTGTCTAAAAAAGGAAGAATAACTTGTGTTTTTTCTTCCACATAACGGTGATGTTTTTTCTCAATGTAATCCGCCAATAAATCTAAAGGCCATGATTTAAAATCGATACTATTATCATCTTTAGTTGCTAAAACAGTGTTTAACTGTTCCATCAATTGGTTGGTATCGATGTCTTTTTTATCACAGGCTTCTGCAATAGTTCTATTCCCTTTACAACAAAAATCGATGCCGTATTTTGAAAAAATGGCTGCTGTTCTGAAATCTTTAGCCACATATTCTCCGATAGTTATTTCTTCTGAAACTTCCATATTATTTGTTTTTTATTTAAAATTTATGGTACAAAAATAATCATTATTTTAAATAAAAGACAAAATTATCCGAAATTAAATATTTAAATTTATTTTATTTTTAAATGTATCGTTATCAGTGAGATGTGTTTTTTTTTAGACCTTTTTTCCTGACTATAATTTTACGATTAAAAAAATATTTAAAAACTGATTTTTATCATGTTTCCTCCATTTTTTTAAACTTTAATTTGCATCAAATAAATAAAAGACAAATTTATCTTTTATTTAAAAATCAAGTAATTTTATTAACTAACAAAAACGGATACTTATGCTTTCAAAATCACAAGCAAGAGCATTTTTTTTGGGAGGAACTTTGGTCACCTTTCTAATCTTTATCGGATTGACCATTTATTCGTTCATGCCCAGAAATGATCAAACGAACTACACCAAGATTGATAAAAATGTAGTTCGGGGAAAAGAAATTTGGGAAACCAATAACTGTATGGGTTGTCATACCATTATGGGCGAGGGAGGCTATTATGCTCCTGAATTGACAAAAGTAATTGACCGTCGTGGCGAGGGTTATATCAAGGCTGTTTTGATGTCGCCGGTTCCATGGGCTCCAAATGGACGAAAAATGGTTGTTTATAACATGAATGAAAAAGATGCCGATGCTGTAGTTGCCTACTTAAAATGGGTTGGAAAAATTGATTTAAACGGTTTTGACCGAGTGGTTTCACCTTTATCTAAAGCAAATAATTAAAATAACGTATTATGAAATCGCCAAAAACTAGAAGTTTGCGTATGCAAACACCAATAAATAAAAAGGCGATAACATTTTTGACATTCAACAAATAAAATTTACAAAAATGAAATATAAATCACAAAAAGTAGCCTATTGGTTTTTTGCATTGTGTATGCTTTTGTTCTCTCTGCAAATTATTTATGGCTTTATTATGGGCTTTGACCGAATAGGAATTCAGGCATTACATGATGCTATTCCTTTTAATGTGGCGCGAGCCGTTCATACCAATTTGTTGGTAGTTTGGTTGTTAACCGGTTTTATGGGGGCTGCCTATTATATCATTCCCGAGGAAGCACAACGCGAATTAATCAGCGTAAAATGGGCATATGTTCAGTTGATATCATTAGCAATTGTAGGAGTTGTTGCCGTTGTTGGTTTCCACCTTAATCACTGGGAAGGCAGAAAATTTCTTGAAATTCCAAGAGAATTAGATTATCTCGTTGTTGTAAACGTATTGCTTTTTCTAGGTTTAATTTTAGGAACACTTTTCAAAGGAAGGCGTCAAACCACTACAGCTTTGGTTTTATCTATGGGATTGCTTTTTGCTGCCTTACTTTATATTCCCGGAATGATTTGGTTTGACAGTCAGGTAATGGATTCATTCTTCCGTTGGTGGGTTGTTCACTTGTGGGTTGAAGGAGTTTGGGAATTAATTATGGGAGGTATTCTTTCATTCTTATTAATCAAATTAACCGGAGTAGACAGAGAAGTTATCGAAAAATGGTTGTACGTAATTGTTGGATTAACTTTCCTTTCGGGAGTTTTGGGGACAGGACATCACTATTATTATATAGGTGTAAATAAAATTTGGTTAATCGTAGGGGGAATTTTCTCTGCTCTTGAACCATTAGCGTTCTTGGCGATGGCATTATTTGCGGTGAATATGTATCGAAAAGGTGAAAAAAGTCATCCGAACAAAATTGCCTTATTCTGGACCATTGGTGCATCTATCGTTTCTTTTGTCGGTGCCGGATTACTTGGTTTTGCACACACATTACCACAAACTAATCTTTACACACATGGAACTTTAGTGACCGCAATGCATGGACATTATGCGTTTTGGGGAGCTTATGCAATGATTGTTTTGGCTATGATTAGTTACGCATTACCTAACTTAACTGGTCGTAAACGCTACGAAAGCACACAAGGAATGATGGCATTTTGGTTGTCGAATATTGGGATGCTTGGCATGACTGTAGCTTTTGGAGTGGCAGGTGTTGCACAAGTGTATATGGAACGTAAAATGAAAATGGATTTTATGGTTGTTCAAAACGAAATCAGCATTCACTTTGTTGTGCTTTTGATTTGTGCCACGATGTTTACCACCGGAATAAGTCTCTTTATTTATGATTTCTTTAAATACGGTAGACCAACAGATGAAGCTTTAGATATAAAATAAGTTACTAATTCGCCTTTTTTTTGAACCAGTACGCTTTAATTAAAGTTTTTTAGAACTGCATTTCCAGAAAAACAATAGTTTCAGTGTGCTGGTTTTTTTCTAAAATTAAAAAAATATGTTACAAAACACACCATTCTATCATGCCGTTGGCAAAGAAATAGAGGTCTTCAATCACGCCTATGCAAATAAAATTCCTTTTTTGCTAAAAGGGCCAACGGGCACAGGAAAATCCCGTTTTGTGGAATATATGGCGCATATATTAGATAAAAAAATCATCACTATCAGTTGTCATGAAGAAACTTCTTCAACCGATTTAATCGGACGATTTATTATCAAAGGGGCTGAAACTATTTGGCTTGACGGTCCGTTGACGACTGCTGTAAAAGAAGGAGCGATAATTTATCTGGATGAGGTTGCAGAAGCCCGCCCCGATGTGATTGTTGCGATTCACTCTTTGACGGATCACCGCCGCGAATTGTTTATCGATAAATTAGGTGAGACCGTAAAAGCACATAACGATTTTATGCTGGTTGCTTCTTTTAATCCCGGTTATCAAAGAGGTTTTAAAGAACTAAAACCATCTACTCGTCAGCGTTTTATTGCAGTTTCATTTGAATATCCCGAGGCTAAAATTGAAACCGATATTTTAGTTAATGAAACTCAAATTGACCACGACACGGCAAAGAAACTAGTTGCCATTGGAAACAAAATCAGAAATCTAACCGAATTAGGATTAACTGAAACGGTTTCTACACGATTATTGGTCGATGCCGCAAAAATTATTCATAGCGGATTACCTAAAAGATTGTCCGTTCATGTTGCAGTTCTAGAACCCTTGACGGATGATTTGCAAACGGTAGAAGCACTAAAAGATTTGTGTAATTTGATGATCTAGTAGAAACAACTGCAAGTTGTCCCTACATACAAATAATTAAAAAATGGGTTTTGAAATAGATGAATATATAGTCGGGAAATTCTTTAAACACTTAAAAAAAAGTAAAAAAGTAAATCCTGAGATCCTTGCCAGAACGGTTACGCTCATCGAGATCAAACCACGACTGACTATTTTGGTACGTGCTTTGACAGGAAAACCAATCGAAATTTTCCCTGCCGAACGGGAAGGAGGTTATAAAAACAATAATTTTTTTCTCCCGATTTCTTTTGCAGAATTACCGACCAAAGCCGAAAATCATACTTTTTATCTGTTTCGAATTTTGTTCCTGAGTGTGCAACAACGTTTGAATCTCAATTGGACTTTTGAAGAAAAGGAACAGCCATTATTAGTTTCTCAACAAAAAGCATTGGAATCATCCAGTCAAATTTTGAATATTCTATTTAAAGAATTTGCAATTGACGAACAATTTTATAACGATGTAAAGCGCCACTTTATTCAGAAAGCAACCGAAAAAAAGGTGCCTGATTTCTCATGGCTTTATGGCAAATGGATGCAAAATGAGTTAGAACAGAATACAGAAACAATACTCGAAAATTTTTCTGACAAAGTTAAAAAACCGAATGAAAATCAGCCTTTAACTACCTTGAAATCAACTGCGGTTGAAGAAGTTAAAACGGTAGAATTAGACAAAAAACAACAGGAAGATTACGTTTTACTTCATAATTTTGAAAAGGTAGAAACGGCCGAAGAGTTCAATGGAACCTGGCGAGATTTTGATGGTTCAGATGAACTCGAAGAGCATCAGGAAGCCTTGGAAGAATTGAATATGAAATTTACTGTTCGTGTTGATGACACAGCGCATTCAGTGTATCAGGCAGATTTTATTGAGAACACTTCTATATCCGAAAGTGCAGAAGTTGATGCCAAAGGATTTCATCTAACTTATGACGAATGGGATAGTAGTAAACGCATTTACAAACAGAATTTTTGTAAAGTATATCCAAAATTACAACAGAAAACAGATCCAAATTATTACAGAAATACGATTACAAAAAACGCTTCTACTTTGTTAGGCTTGCGCAAAATGTTGACCAATGTGAACAACAAGATGCAGCAGCAAAAACGCCAAACCCAAGGCGATGAATTCGATATTGATGCCATTACAGATTTGTATGTAGATGTTCATTCTCAGCGTACGCCTTCGGAAAAAATATACATCTCAAACCGAAAAAAAGAAAAAGATTTATCGATTTTAATTCTGTTAGATATTAGTCTTTCCAGTGATGGCTATGCCGCTGGAAATCGGGTAATTGACGTGGAGAAAGAAGTTTCGATTCTTTTTGGAGAAATCCTGAATGAATTCAATATTGATTTTTCAATTGACAGTTTTTATTCCAAAACGCGCAACTTTTCTACGTATTTAACGGTGAAGGATTTTGACGAAAATTGGAATATCGCCAAGCATAAAATTGGAGCAGTTGAACCGAATGGTTATACCCGAATTGGAGCTGCTTTGCGTCATGCCGGAGCCCGATTGGATAAGCGAAATACTAAAAATAAATGGGTGATTGTGATTTCTGACGGCAAGCCTAACGATTATGATAAATACGAAGGGAAGTACGGAATTAACGATGTCAAGCAAGCGCTCAGAGAACTTAATGCGAGAAATATTAATTCGTATGCATTGGCCATCGAAGCCGAAGCGAAATACTATTTGCCACAAATGTTCGGACAAAATCATTATCAAATTTTAACAACACCAGTAGCATTATTACAATCGTTAGTTCGGTTGTATGAAAAAATTAAACATCAAAAATAAATATAAAGATGAACGATAACATAGATACAGCAATACTTCCGGAAGGACATCCGGTACAGATATATTATGAGGAAAAAGATTTAATTCATACTCTTTTGGAGGAATTATCTGCAGTAGATGCAACGGTTGATTTGCAGCAATACATCAATATTTTTAACCAGCTCCATACTATAGAAAAGCGATTTGCCCGAAAAGAAAATCAGCTTTTCCCTTTTTTGGAAAAAAATGGATGGACAGGACCTTCGCAGGGAATGTGGTCTTTTCATGATAATTTGAGAGAGCAATTTCGGTTGATTCAGTATTATCTAAAAACAAAAAATACTGAAAAAGTTACTATAAACACCTCTTTTTTAGTGAATGGAATTTATAGATTGATGGAGGTTGAAGAGTCCGTTTTGTTTCCAAATGCTTTAGAGATTTTAAAAGAATCCGATTGGATTGAAATGCGCAAAGGGGAATCTGAAATTGGTTGGATGCTTCCAAATCTTCCCGTACCGTTTCCAGCTGTAGCATACGTTCATCCGAGTGAAGATATTAGTCCCAGAGAACTGACTTTTTCATTGGAAAACACTTCTCATTATGATGAAGGATATATGACTGTGGAGCAGGTGAATTTGCTTTTTAAAACGATGCCTCTGGATTTGACTTTTGTGGATGAGAATGATAAAGTTATTTTTTACAATAGAGGAGAAGAGCGCGTGTTTCCAAGAAGTGCAGGGATTATTGGACGTGAAGTTAAATTTTGTCATCCTCCAAAAAGTGTTGGAACAGTTCTTAAAATCTTGGAAGAATTCAGAAAAGGAACCAAAAATGAATCTTCATTTTGGATAAATTATAAAGAGCGCCTCATTTATATCCGCTATTTCGCAGTCAGAGATGCGGATAAAAACTACAAAGGTGTAATAGAAATGTCACAAGATATTACCGATATCAAGAAGATTGAAGGCGAAAAACGCTTGCTGGATTGGGAATAAAATTATCGTTAAACAAATCTTAAAAATGATTACCTTTAAAATCGATTACAAAAATGTCTATTATCCACCGGGAGGAATCCTGATGTGGATTATAATTTTCCTGGAACTAATTACGTTCGGGATGGCGCTTGTGGCTTTTGTTTTTTATGGAAAAGAACAGCCCGAATTATTTCATCAATCGAGGGTGCAATTGAATACTACTTTTGGTGCAATAAATACTATTTTCTTACTGTCTAGTGGATTATGTATGGCTAATGCGGTACATGAGTTTAAAGAAAACAACATACAAAAATCCTCTTTGTATTTTAAGCTGACAATGCTTGGCGGAACATTATTTTTACTTTTAAAAGGAATTGAATATTATCATAAAATTGAATCAGGGATTTCTTTGGATACCAATATGTTTTTTACTTTTTATTGGTTATTAACCGGATTTCATTTGATTCATGTGGTTATGGGGCTGATTATTTTATGTTGGACAAATTATGGAATGAAAAAGAAAAATTCGGATACTGGAATTGAAGATATTGAGGCTTGTGCAGCTTTTTGGCACATGTGTGATTTGATTTGGCTGTTATTATTTCCTGTTCTTTATTTAATTTTTTAGAAGATGAAAAAAACATTATTTTTTACCTATGGTTTGTTGATTATATTGACGATTACAACGGCTTTGATTTCGAATGTAATGGCTGTTTCTAAAGTTGCAATTGCTTTTATTATAGGATTATCTGTGCTGAAATTCTTTTTGGTTTCTTTCGAATTCATGGAATTAAAAAAAGCGAATTCTTTCTGGAAAGGGAGTTTAATTTCAGTTTTGGGATTGATAGTTTTGAGTATTCTTTTCATTAGAATCAGTTCTTAAAAAAAAGCGCAAACATGATAAATATCATAATAAAAGA
>CAUPOP010000062.1:0-9235 GCA_963512955.1 uncultured Flavobacterium sp.
CACACCAAAGCCTGAAAAAACTACAGCTGACAACAAAATCCGTAACTAAATACCGATTCGCGTTAGGGATAGCAGCGAAAAGCCCGAAGGAAAGTGTAGTGAAACGTAACGAAACGAGGACTTGTAGCAAATAGCCCGACCTATATATAGGAACGCCATAATAATTAATCGTAACGTATTGCTTTGACTGGAGAAATTTTTGTAATTATATAGGACGGAATCAATAATACTAGGAAGCAAACTGCAACCGTCAATAAATTAAGAAGCAGAATATATCCTAGGCTAAAATAAACTGGTGCTTGGTTGACATAATAGTTTTCAGGGTTGAGTTTAATTAATCCAAAATATTGCTGAATTAACAGTAATGAGATTCCGATAAGATTTCCCCAAAAGAGTCCTTTTATGATTAAATAAAACGCATTGTATAAAAACACTTTTCTTATTGACCAATTATTAGCGCCTAAAGCTTTGAGTATTCCTATCATTTGGGTTCTTTCTAAAATCAGCACTAATAATGCTACTACCATATTTATAGTGGCTACCAAAATCATCACCACTAATATGACAATAATATTAAAATCGAATAATTGAAGCCATTCAAAGATGTAGCTGTACTTTTCGATTATCGTTTTTGTATCTAAGGTCGAAGATGTTTGTTCGTATACTTCTTCCCCTTTAGCTTTGATGTTATTAAAATCAGAAACAAAAACCTCAAATGCACCTACTTCGTTAGGACTCCATTTATTTATTCGTTGGATATGACGAATATCTCCTATTATATAGGTTGCATCAAATTCTTGGAATCCGGAATTAAATATACCCGTTATTTTAAATCTTCTAATATTAGGCAATTGTCCTTGATCTTCTTTTATAAAAAAAGTATTGAATGAATCCCCAACTTTAAGATTAAGTCTATCCGCAAGGAATTGAGAAATCAACACTTCAGAATTAACACCTTTGGAAAAATCCGGGAGTTTTCCTGAAATTAGATACTCCTTTATATTATTCCATTGATAATCCTTATCTACTCCTTTGAATATGATTCCTTCAAAAGCGTTTTCTGTTCTAATTATTCCAGCTTTACTAGCAATCACTTGTACATGACTTATGCCAGAGACTGATTTGAACTTTGGATAAAAATCTTGATTCTTTGATATTGGGACTAATGTAACTTCAGATTGGTTGTTGTCATAATTAGAAATAATGATATGACCATTGAATGCTGAAACCTTCTCTCGAATTTTTTGTTGCAATCCAACGCCAGTTGCAACGGAAACAATCATCATAATCATACCAATTGCAATTGCCGAAATAGCAATTTTTATAATTGGCGCAGATATACTACTTTTATAATCTTTAGCAGTTATAAGTCTTTTAGCTATGAAGTATTCTAAATTCAAGTTATTGCTTTTCTAATTTGAGGTTTAATTGCTTGCTCCAAAAATACAGTTAAAACACGAATTACGCTAATCAACATTAATTTTATTAATATCTCCATATGTTCTCATTTTTTAAAAAAAAAGTATTACTTCCCTTTTTGATAATCGCCTCAACTTCTTGTTCTAGTTCTTTGAATAAAAAAGCAAAACCAAACTGGAGTTCCACTTCGGACACAATTGCTACTGCTGTTTATTCAAAAGAAGAATTACTAAAAAGCGAAACAAATTTTACTTTAAGTAGCAAAACTGGAGCTGATAATTATAATGCTTACCTCCCACTGCTAAAAGACAAAAAAGTTGGGGTTGTAACAAATCAAACTGGCATTATTACAATAACAGACTATAACAACAAGAATGCTTTTGCATACAAAAAAACTCAAATACACCTTGTAGACTTCCTTCTAGAAAAGAAAATACAAATTCAAACTATTTTTTCTCCCGAACATGGATTTAGAGGAACTGCTGATGCAGGTGAATTAATAACAGATGGTAAAGATTCTAAAACTGGTCTGCCAATTATTTCTCTTTATGGCGATAATAAAAAACCAAAACCTACTCAACTAGAAGGAATAGACATTATGGTTTTTGACATTCAGGATGTAGGAGCTCGATTCTACACCTATATATCGACCTTACATTATGTAATGGAAGCTTGCGCCGAAAACAACATTCCTTTACTATTACTTGATAGACCAAATCCGAACGGAAGTAGTATTGATGGACCTATATTAGAACCTGCGTACTCAAGTTTTGTAGGAATGCATCCAGTTCCTGTTTTATACGGAATGACTATTGGCGAATATGCCCAAATGATAAATGGTGAAAAATGGTTGAAAAATAGTATTCAATGTAATCTAACAATAATTCCTTGTGTATATTACAATAGAAATATGTTTTATCACTTACCAATCAAGCCTTCTCCAAATTTACCAAATGATCAATCCATAAATCTTTACGCTAGCTTATGCCTTTTTGAAGGAACAAATGTTAGTGTAGGTCGTGGTACAGAAAAACAATTTCAGATTTACGGTTCACCTTATTTACCAAAAAGCGACTTTAGTTTTACTCCAAGTCCAAATCAAGGCGCAAAAAATCCAGTATATAATGGAATAGAATGTTATGGCGAAGATTTATCCTCACATTCAAAACTGCATGAATTAGAATTAAAATGGTTATTAAAAGCATATAACTCAACCGAAGACAAGACAAAGTTCTTTAATCCCTTTTTTACAAAATTAGCTGGGACAAAAATACTTCAACAACAAATCGAAGAAGGCATATCCGAAAGAAAAATAAGAAAAAGCTGGAAACTAGGGCTTGATATATTTAAAGAAATCAGAAAGAAATATTTGATTTATTAAAACTACAAGAGCAAACAAGTTCTATTGTGCTGTTTATGATGGCATTTTTTTCTTCATTTCCTCTACAATATTAAAAGCAGCAGGACAAATAGCTACGTTTTTCAAAGTTATATCCGTAATCTGTTGAAACTTTTTTCGATCTGTATGTGGGAATTCTCGACAAGCCTTTGGGCGAACATCGTAAATAAAACAAGTATTATCTACATCTAGAAAAGTACAAGGCACAGTTTGCAAAACATAATCTTTATCTTCATCAATACGCAGATACTGCTCAATAAACTGTTGCGGTTTTTGTCTCAAATGTTTTGAAATACGTTCGATATCAGCAGAAGTAAATAATGGTCCTGTTGTTTTACAACAATTGGCACATTTCAAACAATCTGTTTTTTTGAATTCTGCTTCATGCAATTCCTGCATAACGTAATCAATATTTTTAGGCGTCTTCTTTTTTAACTTATCAAAATACTTTTTGTTTTCGATATGCTTATCTTTGGCCTCTTTAGGAAGATTGTTTAAAATTTGTTTCAAGTTTCAGGTTTAAAATATTATGCAAAAGTAAACAACTTCTATATTAATAACTAAAATATGGAGCGATTGCTTCGTTCCCCGCAATGATTATGAAAGACCTTTTCGGAAAAGCTATACTCGATTATCAAACTAATAATTCTCCTGAAGACTTAATTACTGAAACCTCTATTTCGGAAGAAGATGAAATGTCAGTAGCCTATTTATTTCGTTCCTATAATGAAATGCCAGAATTGGAACAAAAAGCATTGCAACTTGTAAAAGGAAGAACATTAGATGTAGGCTGTGGAGCAGGAAGCCATAGCTTGTATTTACAAAATGAGCGAAGCATTAATGTCACAGCTATAGACATTTCAGAAAATGCAATAGAAGCTTGTACACTTAGAGGTTTAGAAAAAGTAAAAGTTCAAAATATTCTTTCAGTAGAAAACGAAAAATTTGATACCATTTTATTATTAATGAATGGCACAGGCATCTTTGGCACATTAAAAGAAACTTCCAAATACTTACAAAAGCTAAAAAGTCTATTGAACCCAAATGGTCAAATATTAATTGACTCATCTGATATAATTTATATGTTCGATAATGATGAAGATGGAGGTAAATGGATTCCAGGCGGCAATTACTATGGAGAATTAATTTTTAAAATACGCTACAAAAACGAAACTGAGGATGAATTTCCGTGGCTTTATCTTGATTATAATACATTACAAAATGCTGCTTTTGCAAATGGCTTACAATGTGAATTAATTCTTGAAGGAGAGCATTATGATTATTTAGCTAAATTATCATATTAGAAAAATTATTAAATACCCCCTAAGAAAAATCAATATGGAAAATTCCGCATTAGAAAAACTTAAATACCCAATTGGAAAATTTACAGCACCTGAAAATTATTCCGCAGCTTATTTATCGGAAAGAATAGCAGAAATCGAGTCTTTCCCAGAAAGACTAAAAAAAGAAGTGTTTCAATTAACACCTGAACAACTTGAGACACCATATCGTGAAAACGGATGGACTATTCGACAAGTAATTCACCATTGCGCAGACAGCCATATGAATTGCTTTATTAGAATTAAATGGGCACTGACAGAAAATAAACCAGTAATAAAGTTTTATCATGAAGATCTATGGGCCGAATTACATGACAATTTAACCATGCCTATTGAACCTACATTATCTTTATTAGAAGGATTACATTTTAGATTGGCTTATTTAATGAAAAGCTTCTCTGAAACAGACTTAAACAAATCTTTTATTCACCCAGAAAACAACAAGGAATATCAATTAAAAGAAATTATTGGCACTTATGCTTGGCATGGAAACCATCATTTAGCCCATATTACAGAATTAAAAAACAGAAAAGGCTGGTAATTATCAATCCTGATTTATATAAAAAATCCCAAACAAACGTTTGGGATTTTTTATTAGGGAATATTCAAATATTTATGAGTTTGCAAAGACACTCTCCATTTTGGATTATTCATTACATAATCAACTATTAAAGGAGTCATCTCATCCTTTTTACTCCATTCTGGCTGTAGAAATAGAATAGCATTTTTATTGACTTTTTCAGCTTGCTCTTCAGCAAAAATAAAATCATGCTTATTATAAATAATCACTTTCAATTCATCTGCATTTTCGTAAACAGTAGGAGTTGGTAATTTGTTTTTCTTTGGCGAAAGACAAATCCAATCCCAAGTACCAGAAAGCGGATATGCTCCTGAAGTTTCAATATGAACTTTTAAATTCTTATCTTTTAATTTTTGCGTAAGCAATGTCATATCCCAAGTCAAAGGCTCTCCACCTGTCACAACTATAGTATCTGCATACTTATCTGCATTAGCAACAATCATTTCAACACTTGTTGGAGGATGCAATTCTGCATTCCAACTTTCCTTAACATCACACCAATGACAACCTACATCACAACCACCGATACGAATAAAATAAGCTGCTGTTCCCGTATGAAATCCTTCTCCTTGAATGGTATAAAATTCTTCCATCAAAGGAAGCATAGCTCCTTTATTAATCTCTAATTGTATTTCTTTTGATAACATTCTAATAATTTAAAGCGCAAAGATAGTCAATTACAAAATGCTTATGGAATATGAATAAACATAATTCTAATGAATAATAACTCTTGATTATTTCCATAAAAAAACCGATAACCATAAGGTTATCGGTTTTTTAAAAATTTTAAATATTACTATTTCAACGTTTTCAACGATGCAGTTGCATACGCATTAGTAGGATCAATAGTTAATGTTTTATTGAAATATTCAATTGCTTTAACTTTATCAGTATTAGCATAACTAGCTCCAATAGTATTGTAACTTTCTATAACTTTTTTTGTTACCGCTGGTTTGGCTAATTCCTCAGCACCTTTTTCAGTAACGGCTGCCACATAAGCATCATAGAATTTTATAGTAAGTGGATCATTGTCAAGCAAACTATTTGTTCTTGCTCTAAAAAGATATGCTTCATAATATGTTGGAGAAGCAACCAAAACTTTAGCAAAAGCATCATCTGCTTTTTGTAAAGCAATAGGATCTGGTTTTACATCTTTCTTGTTGTTAGCATAATAAAGTGCTAATCCTAAATATACATTGTCATCTAAATAATTTTTAGAATCTACATTAGCAGTACCTAATTCAAAAATTGAAGCCGCTTCTTTATATAGTTTTTGAGTGAACAATTTTTTACCAATTTCATTCAAGTCTTCAACTGCTAAAGGCTCCATGTCAATAGCTTTTTTGATGTCAGCAAAACCTGCATTAAATGCAATAGGATCTATAGACAAACCATCAGCACTTGTTCCTTTTTTAATTTTAGCCAAACCCAGATATAAGAAATCTTTAGCAATTATTTTATTAGCTGGATTACTTGTAAAAGTTTCCAAAGAATTAATAGCAACATCAATATTACCATTCTCATAAGCCGAATATCCTAAATAACGGAAGATTCTAGGATTTACTTTATCCAATTCCTTCATCTTGTTTGCTTCAACCTCAAGAGCAGCATAGTCTTTAACAAGGATTAAGAAATCCGCACGACGCATTCTAGAATGAATAGAATAATCTGTCAAACTCATGTATTTTTCGTAATATCCAATAGCCGTTTTTAAATTTTCTGGTGCTTTTGAAGGCTTGTTTCTTGCTATTTTATAATACGTTTCAGCTAATTCTCTGTAAACAGGACCGTAGTTTGGATTTATAGCAATAACTTCATTATAAGCTTTTAAAGCTTCATCATAAGATTTAGCACCTTTTAACAAAACACCTAATTGCATTTTCGCTCTTAACAATGAATTGTCTGCTTGAAATGCATTTCTATAAGCAACATATGCCTCATTTTGTTTGCTATCACCGTAGTATGCATCACCTAAAGCTAATTGAACTTGTGCATCAAGCGGATTATTTACAACAGCGCGATTTAAAGTTGCAATAGCACTTTTATAATCTGGCTTAGAAACATTCATATAAGCTCTTGCAACATATACATATTCTTCAACGTCTTTTTTACGCATATCCTTTGTTGCCAAAGCAAATTTTGCTTGAGCAGCAGTAAGGTCACTCTTTTCTAAATCCATTTGACCTAAGCCAATATAATTTAGTTTAGCACCTTCCTTACTGGTCAATCCTTTTTGGAAATAGATTGATGCTGAATCCTCAACACTTTGTGTAAGATATATATTACCTAAAATAAACGAAGCTGTTCCATCAGATGGTTTTGCTTGAATAATGGACTTTAAAATCGATTTTGCCTCTTCAAATTTTTCGGCATCAATTGCTTTTTTTGCTTGGTTTATATCCTGAGCATGGCTAATTGAAACCGATGCTAATAGAGCTATCCCAAAAATTTTAAATTTATTCATCTTTAATATAATTAATTTATTTTTTTTCCTTGTTGATTTGTTTTCTGACATTAAGATTTCTTGGAGGAATTTTTACTGGCAATAATCCTGATTTCAAAACTATTCTTTGACCGATATCACCCGCTACAAAAGATGCAAACCCCATTCCTAAACCAGAATAACCTTGACAATTGATTATATACAAATCACGTGCCAAAGCATATTTACCCTCAGCAATATTATTCTGAGTAGGTGAATAATAGTTTGAGTCCGAAAGACCTTTCACACTTAAAATAGTAACTTTTTCAACAAATTCTTGCATTGCTGGAGTTGGTTGTGACAACCAATTAACTCCTACAACACCTACCATTCCTTCGTTTTGAGAAACAAATTTAATTACTTCATCGTTAGTTTTAAATGAAAAAACTCCTTTTTGAGGGATTGATTTCAACCCCGCTAGAGTATTCATATAACGAACAGTACTTGAATTTGGATTGTCAAAAACCAACCCTTTGATAGTTGTTCCTTTATAATTACCATTCATAAATGCAATTACATCCTGTAAAGCAATTAAAGTATCATTATCGTTTTTAGTTGTAATAAACGCAATGGCATCAATAGCAAACTTAGTTACTTTTGGCGCAATCTTTTTATTATCAAAAACTTTCATTTCTTCATTAGTCAACGTTCGCGACAAAACAGCTATACTAGCAGTATCTTTGATAAAAGCGCGAATGACTTCGCTTTCAGATTTCGCATCTAGTTTAATTTTTGCCTCATAACGACTTTCAAACACCTCAATCTGATCTTCAACAATAGGTTTTAATGTTTCATCTACCAAAATTGTTGTTGACCCTTTAAGTATTGTTTCCTTATTGCTTTTAAGACGTTTAGATTCGTTACAAGCAAAAAATAAAACAAAAAAAGAAATAAAAATAAAATACGGAATTTTTGCAAAATTTTTCATAGTCTAATTATTATTATCATTAATAATTCGTACAAACCTAATAAATGCATATACAATAAGAACAACTCCAAAAGCAATTCTATAACTAGCTTGCATTTGAATAGGGAAATTCTTCATAAAGATAATAAATAAACCTAAAACTAAATAAACAAGAAAAAACAAAATTCCTATAACGAGAAGAAATCGCTCTTTAAGCGATTTCTTCTGAAAACTATCAATTAAGTTTTTAATCATTATTCCGCAGATTGTATAGTAATAGGGAGAGAGTAAAGTACCCTAACTTTTTTACCATTTTGCTCTCCTGGATTCCATCTTGGACATTTGTTTAAAACACGGATAGCTTCTTTTCCAGTTCCGTAACCAATATCTCTGATTACTTTAATATCTGTTAAAGACCCATCTTTTTCAACAACAAAAGTCACATAAACTTTACCTTTCAAGCCTTCTTCTTCAGGAGCCTGATAATTTTTACCTACATACAAGTAGAACTTTTCCATTCCACCTGGAAATTCAGGTTTCACTTCTATACCAGCTGTATTATAAATAGTATTATCAACTTCTTCAACTACGGCTGCAGTTCCAGTACCTACTGGCTCAACTGTTAATTCAGCATCTGGATCACCTTTTATAGTTTCACTACCAATTTTCTTGTCTTTTATTTCAGTAATTTTTGGTGGTTCTTCTGTTACTTCCTCTGCTTTTGCCACTACTGGCTTAACAAACTTCACTTGATCCACTTTTGGTGGAGGTGGTGGGGGTGGCGGAAGGTTTTCTTTCGGTTTTTCTTTCTTAGGTGGTAACTTAATTGCAGTAAGCTTTACATTCAAAGCCTCATCGTCTCCAGATGAATCTGGAAGTAAATTCGCAATCATAGGTGCACTTACACTAAGAGCAAAAATTAAAGATCCTATCACAAGTGACCTCCACATCGTTTTTGGATTTGATCTTCGTAACTCATAAGCTCCGTAAAGTTTGTTACGACCTTCAAATACGATATCAAGCCACTGCTTTTTATATATATCTAATTTCATTTTTAATAATTATTAGGTTATTGAGTCATAAGATTGCTCTTATTTTCCTTCTAACA
>CAUPOP010000063.1:0-8737 GCA_963512955.1 uncultured Flavobacterium sp.
AAATTAAAGAAAATTGCAATTATTAATCGCAGAAATGAGTACCAAAAAATAAAATTAACAACAAATAATAAAAACATTTATCTTTGAATTATTAACTAAATACTCTCTTAGGAAAAGTCCACTTTAGTTTGAAGACATACATTAAAACAATATCTCTACACCATTTTTTCTTAAAAGGAATTTCCTTTTTATATTCATTAATTTTTTCTTTTATATAGCTTGTCTCGTGATTTGAAAATATAATTTCAGTAAGGAAGTCATTTGTTCTATTGTCAATTTCTTTCTTTATGATTAATTTTTTTTCAAAACCATAGCGATTCACAATCAATAAAATGACGAGTGAGATAATTATGAATAATAAAAAAGGGATGACTATATAACTTAAGATATCATAAGGTTCTTTAACGGCAGAAAATATATTTTGAATATAAAATAATTTTCTCTGAAGTATCTCAGAAATATTTTGGATGGAATATTCGGAAAAAAAAAGTGAATTTATAGTAAGACTGCTTTTAGTTAAAAACCATAAGTAGTTTGTCATTTTTTAGAGATTTATCATCTGGTTATTTAAATGGGGCTATGGAAAATTAACACTATGACTAATGAAAAACAGCACTTAATATTTCGAAATAAAAATAAAAAATTAATATTTAAAAAAGATAAAAATGAACTAGAATAATTTTTAAGTAAATTAAAATATAATCAATTGATTTTCAATTATATAATATGTTATTTTATTTTTTAAATCAGGAAGAGTAGGTGTTTTGTGTTTTTGTAATCGAATTTATCATGCACTTAATCGATTTTTTTATGCATTTTTTAAAAAAAATAAAAGATAAAATAAGTAAAATTTACTTCAAAATAATTGCACTTAAAGTGATTTTAAAATGGTTTTTGTTTTATGGATTTGTAGTGAAAATTATTTAAAAATTTGGGTGCTTAAAATTTAGTGTTTCAATTTTTCCATTTCTGGATAAATTTAAAACTCTTCAAAGACACCTAATCCAAACAATGCAAAATCGTATTTTACAGGATCGTTTAGATCTAATTTTCTGAGGTTTAAATCTAATTCTGCTAAAGCTTTACCGTCATTTTGTTTTCGGGATAGAAGTCCTAGTTTACGAGCTACATTTCCGGAATGAACATCCAAAGGGCAAGAAAGTTTAGCAGGAGAAATATTTTTCCAAATCCCTAAATCAACTCCTTTGTTATCTTGTCTAATCATCCAGCGTAGATACATATTAATCCTTTTTGCTGCGGAGTTATTCAATGGATCTGAAATATGTTTTTGAGTTCGGTAGGGATGTGCAATATCAAAAAATGTCTTTTTGAATTCATGGATGCTTTTTTGCATCGAATCGGTTTCTTGATGTTTGGTAAAAATACTTTCTAATCCGTTGTGGTTTTTGTAGATATGTTGCAAGCTTCTGATAAAACTAGCAAAGTCTTGACCGTTGAAAGTACGATGGACAAAGGATTCCAATCGTTCTAAATCATTTTCTCGATGTGACATAACAAAATCATATGGAGAGTTTCCCATCAATTCCATCATTCGATAAGAGTTTTTTATAATCATTTTACGGTTTCCCCAAGCAATTGTAGCACTAAGAAAACCGGCTATTTCAATGTCTTCTTTTAATGAAAATAAATGTGGAATTTGAACCGGATCACTTTCTATGAAGTTTGGATTGTTGTATAATTCAACTTTTTCGTCCAAGAATGTTTTAAGTTCAGATGCAATCATTTTAGTTGCTTATTAATCCATCAACCATTATTAGTTTTCGATCAGCCATATTCGCTAATTCCTCATTATGTGTCACAATAACAAAAGTTTGTCCAAATTCATCTCTTAATTTGAAAAATAATTGATGCAAATTTTCAGCAGAATGAGTGTCTAAATTTCCAGAAGGTTCATCGGCAAAAATAACATCGGGTTTATTAATTAAGGCTCTTGCTACAGCAACACGCTGTTGTTCGCCACCCGAAAGTTCATTTGGCTTATGGTTTATACGATGTGATAATCCTAAATAGTTCAATAAATCTTTGGCTTCTTTTTCAATAGTAGAAGGTTTTTTACCCGCTATATAGGCGGGAATACAAACATTTTCAAGGGCTGTGAACTCAGGTAAAAGCTGATGAAATTGAAAGATGAAACCTAAATTTAAATTTCTAAATTTAGATAATGATTTGTCATTCATCTTTAACACATCTTCACCATTAATAATTAATTCGGTTTCGTTTTTAGAAGAAGGTCTGTCTAATGTGCCTAAAATTTGTAGTAAAGTAGTTTTTCCAGCTCCAGAAGCACCCACAATTGAAACAATTTCTCCTTTGGCGATATGTAAATCAACGCCTTTTAAGACTTCGAGTTGTTCGTAAAATTTGTGTATGTTTTTTGCCTGTATCATTTGAAACTATTTTTACAAAGAAACAAAGATTCTATCGATAATAAAATGATCTCCTTGAATTTAATAAAAGAAGGAGTAAAGGGAATTAGCAAATTTATTTTGGATAACTTTGAAATATTGAAAAATGGAATACTAACAATAGAAATATAGAATGGAAATGGAGCAAGAATTTGAAATAGCAACTTTGGCTGGAGGATGTTTTTGGTGCACAGAAGCCGTTTTTTTGGAATTAGAAGGAGTAAAGTCTGTTGTTTCTGGATATATAGGTGGACTAACAGTAAATCCAACCTATAAAGACATTTGCAATGGAGATACAGGCCACGCCGAAGCAATTCAGATTACCTTTGATCCTCAGATAATCACTTTTGGAGAATTATTAGAAATATTTTTTGCGACTCACGATCCCACTACATTAAATCGTCAAGGAAATGATGTTGGAACGCAATACAGAAGTGAGATTTTTTATCATAATCAAAATCAAAAAGAGATTTCTCAGGAATATATTTCTATACTGAACACACAAAATACTTTTGGGAAACCAGTTGTAACCAAAGTTTCGCCTGCTACACTATTTTATCCTGCAGAAACCTATCATAGTGATTATTACAATCGAAATAAGGAACAGTCGTATTGTAGTTACGTCATCACTCCTAAGATTGCTAAGCTTAAAAAAGGATTTGCGGATAAACTAAAAAAGTAATTGGCATTGGTTTTGCAAGTTGAATTTTAAAAGTATCATCATGAAAAAATCATTGCAAATTGAAAACATATCTGAAGTTAAAAACAATAAAAATAAGAAGTTAATTTTAGGGATTGTTTTTGATTGTATCGGGATGCTTTCGTTTACTATACCTGGAATTGGTGAGTTTTCAGATGTGATTTGGGCACCTCTGGCTGGTTTTTTAATGACTTGGATGTATAAAGGAACTTTGGGAAAAGTGGCTGGAGGGTTTACTTTTCTGGAAGAAATTTTACCATTCTCAGATTTTATTCCAAGCTTTACCATTACTTGGATTTATAATTATTTGATTATGAAGAGAAATCCTAATGACTAAATTTCATCTATTCTTTAAAAAGAAATCCCATTCCCATTCGCTTCAACATTTTTTTTTCGAAGGCCCAAAAGAATTTGAATTGCCCGAAAATAAAACCAATTGTAACTAAAAGGACTTGGTATATAGGGAAAATAAGAAGTAGTCTTACGGGTGTAAAAAAATGACCTAAATCTTCTTTTAAGATTCCTAACCAAAAACAAATAGGCTTTGATAACCATGCTGATGCAGAACCTGTAATTGCAAAAACAAAAAATATAATTGTCAATTGAATATTGGAATTAATTCCCCAGCGTTTTTTTAAGTTTTCCATCTTTACTTATGATGTATACAAATATAATAAACATTATCTTGGAGGAACATGACCGTAGAGTTTTTGTTTATAGGTGTTTTGGAAATAAATCATATAATTATATATTAAATAATTCACTTCATATCCGTAATTTATATTAGGATCATAACTGATTGTCATTTCGTATAAATTGGGATTGTATCGTTGTGGTTGCAGTACGCGATTGTTCCATTCGCTTACGTAGAACTGGTTTTTACTTTCTAAATACGACTGTGAATAAAAACCTCTTGGTAGTGCAACGGTATTGAGCCAAGTGTTAAAACCAGGATCAATTATGATTACCTCGTATTCTAATTCATCATTAGCAATTCGTACGGTATCATTTTTATCAGCGACTGCTCTGTCTGTTTTCGAAAAACCTGATTGAGGCGTTTTACAACTAAAAACAGAAAATAAAACAACTGCTACTATGTAAATACTATTTTTCATGGCACACTAATTAATTATAAATTTACAAAAATAAATGCTTAATTATTAGTTGTTTAACAAAAAAATCACCTTCTAGTTGAGGTGATTTTTGATTGTAATTTCATTGTACTATTATTTTCCGAAAATTTTACCAAGGATTCCTCCAATGCCATCACTATTTTTTGTTACGGCAGACATGGCATCACTAATGTCAACTTTTCCATCTGCATTTTGGTCTAAACCAAATTGACTTCCGTATTTTGAAATAGTATCCATTATTCCAGAACTTTGACTACTATCACCAGAAATAGCTCCAATAATATCCGAAATTTGAAAGCTAGAATCATTTGGGTCTTTTGCTTTTCCAACAAGTGAACCTAATATTTGAGGAACTAAACTACTAGTAACTCCTGAAGCGGTTTCTTTACTTAATCCAAATTTCTCTCCTAAGCTATTGTTTAGTTGTTCGGATAGTTTTTGAACTACAGGATTTGTGCTGTCTTGTGCGCTATCTCCTTTGAATAAGCCTGCAATTTGATCCGCTCCACCTTCTGAAATTAAGTTTTTTAATCCAGAAAAAATAGAACTGCTAGCCTCATTTATTACAGCTTCGTTTTGCTCATTTGGAATAGCATTGTTTTTTACAACAGCTTCGTTTCCAAATTGTTGTGCTAATTGTGTTAATTGTTCAAACATACTGGGGGAATTTAGATTAGAATTCAAATCTAAACAAAAAAAAAGGAAATAGTAAACAAGATGTAACTATTTCCTTTTTATATTTAAGCAACAACTATTTATCCTAATAAGCTGATGATTTGTTGTGCTAATTCAGTACCAATTCTATCTTGTGCTTCTCCAGTAGCAGCTCCAATATGAGGAGTCATAGAGATTTTATGGTGCATTAAAAGAGCCATTGCAGGTGTTGGTTCGTTTTCAAAAACATCTAAACCAGCAAATAATACTTTTCCGCTGTCTAAAGCTTTTACTAATGCTACTTCATCAATAACACCACCACGAGCACAGTTTACAATACCTACACCATCTTTCATGATAGCTAATTCTTTCTCACCGATGATGTAACCATCTTGAGCAGGAACGTGTAAAGTAATAAAGTCAGCTTCTTTAAATAAAGATTCTAATGGTTGAGAAACGATAGTAGTTGTGATAGATTGACCATCAAAGAATTCAACTTTTACATCTACTTTGTCAATATAACTATCAGCAGCAATAACTTTCATACCTAAACCAAGAGCCATTTTTGCAGTTGCTTGACCAATTCGGCCAATACCAACAACTCCAAGAGTTTTTCCTCTTAATTCGATTCCGTTAGCATATGCTTTTTTCAAACCTTCAAAGTTTGTGTCTCCTTCTAGAGGCATATTTCTATTTGAATCATGCAAGAAACGAACACCAGAAAATAAATGAGCAAAAACTAATTCAGCTACAGATTCTGATGATGAAGCAGGAGTATTGATTACATGAATTCCTTTGCTTTTTGCATAATCAACATCAATGTTGTCCATTCCTACACCACCACGACCGATGATTTTAAGACCTGGGCAAGCATCAATAATATCTTTACGAACTTTTGTTGCGCTACGAACTAATACAACACTTACATTATTTTCGTTTACAAAATTAGCTACTTGTTCTTGAGCTACTTTAGTAGTTATAACTTCAAATCCACCTTTTTCTAAAGCTAGAATTCCGCTTTTAGAAATTCCGTCGTTTGCTAATACTTTCATTTTTTTTAATTTAAAGATTGAATTTTTTAAAGATTCAATCTGGATTGTTTTAATGTAAAGATTGAGTGATAAAATTGATTTTTTCAAATCTTTCAATCATTCAATTTTTGAATATTTAAATTGATTTTTCTAATTCTTTCATTACGTCAACTAATACTTGTACGCTTTCTAATGGTAATGCGTTGTACATAGATGCTCTGTAACCACCCACTGAACGGTGTCCAGGCAATCCTGATATTCCAGCTTCTTTCCACATAGCATCAAAAATTGGTGCATGAGCTTCGTCGTTTAATAAGAATGTAGCATTCATATTAGAACGATCTTCTACTGCAGCAGCTCCTTTGAATAATGGATTTCTATCAATTTCTGCATAAAGCAAAGCAGCTTTAGCATTGTTTATTTTTTCAATAGCAGCTATTCCTCCAAGGTTTTTCAACCATTGTAAAGTTAACAATGAAGCGTATACTGGAAAAACAGGTGGAGTATTATACATACTTTCTGCTTTGATATGCTTAGAATAATCTAACATACTTGGAATGTTTCTTCCGTTTTTACCAAGAATTTCTTCTTTAACAACTACTAAAGTTGTTCCAGCAGGTCCCATATTTTTTTGTGCTCCTGCATAGATAATGTCAAATTTAGAGAAATCTAATTGACGTGAAAAAATATCTGAACTCATGTCGCATACAACAGGTATGTTGACAGAAGGGAATTCTTTCATTTGAGTTCCAAAAATAGTATTGTTACTCGTGCAGTGGAAATAATCCGCATCTGCAGGTACTGTATATCCTTTAGGAACGTGGTTGTAATTTTGATCTTTTGATGAAGCTACAATAACAGTTTCTCCAAAAAACTTAGACTCTTTTATAGCTGCTGAAGCCCAAGTTCCAGAATCTAAATAGGCTGCTTTCCCGTTTTCTTTCATCAAGTTATAAGGAACCATTAAAAATTCTAAACTAGCTCCGCCTGCTAGGAAAAGGGCTTGATATCCTTTGCCTTCTAATCCTAATAGTTCAATAACTAATGCTCTAGCTTCATCCATAACCGCAACAAAGTCTTTACTTCGGTGTGATATTTCTAAGATCGATAATCCAGAGTTATTGAAATTTAATATAGCTTGTGCTGATTTTTCAAAAACTTCTTGTGGTAAAATACAAGGTCCTGCGCTGTAGTTGTGTTTTTTCATGGTGTAGATTATGTCCAAAATTTAAAAATGCAAATTTCGGTAATAGGACTTTAAAAAGCGTTAAATAATTCGAAATAATTAAACATTTTTTTACTTTATTGTTAACAAAAACGAAATAGTATCTACGTTATCTGCGTAATCCCATAATTTCGGGCTTTGTGTTGTTCCAAACGGAATACTGTTTTTTATATGATTATTGCTTACAATACATTGAATTTGCTCGTTTTCTGATTCTAATCGTTTTTCTAAATCAGCAAGATTTTCATAAAATTCGTAAAAAACACTAGAAATCGGCGAAGCATAACTAGAATCTTCTTTTATGGTCAAAAAACCATTGTCAAGCAATTTGAAATTACTCATCAAGAAAACCGCTTTGTTATAATCGTAATTATTAGCGTATTTTTCATAATGTATTACGTCTTGGTATTCAAAAATAGCTTCGAAAAAAGCATCAAACGAATATCCTTTCGGCACAAATAACTTAGAAACATTGCGGCAACCTAACCCAAAATATCTGAAGATGTCTTCTCCTAAAGCGATTAATTGTTCTTTAGTTTCTTCTCCATTTAGTATAGCAACTGAATTTCGGCTTTTGCGAATAATAGAAGGTTTGTCTTTAAAATAGTATTCAAAATAACGTGCTGTATTATTGCTTCCTGTTGCAATAACGGCATCAAAATTTTCTAATTTTCCTTCTGCGAAAGCTATTTTGTTAGTAAATTCTGGTTCAATAGCAATAATGTATTTTGCTAAAAAAGGCAAAAGATGCTGGTCATTTGAAGATGTTTTTACTAATACATTATGACCGCTTATTAGTACGGATAGAAAATCATGAAAGCCAACTAGCGGTATGTTTCCGGCTAGAATTAAGGCAATATTTTTAGGCGTAACAGTGTTGAAATCATAGCTTGAAATCCATTTATCTAGATTTTCTTCTGATAAGGCTTCGGCCCAAGCTTGTAATGAAAAATACACTTGTTCAGGAGTGTACCACCCATTATGGGATTGTGATAAATGAATTAATTTAATACAATCATCAAAAAATAAATCGTTGTTTAAAACGTTGGAATTTTTAATTGTATTGCTTTCAGAAAACTGTTTTAAAAATTTTCCTAATGCCACAAAAACACTTTTTTTTGTTTCTAATGTCATAATGTTTGCTTATGAATAGTTTTGATTGTAATTTTGCACAAAAATAAGCTATAATAAGTTACAAGTCAAAGCAGAAAATAGTAAACAATTGTTTTTGCAACAAGCATGTAATTTCTTAACTCATAACCAATATAAAGATGGCAATAATAATTACAGATGAATGTATCAATTGTGGAGCTTGCGAACCAGAGTGTCCAAATACTGCAATATATGAAGGAGCTGATGACTGGAGATATAAAGATGGAACTAAACTTAGTGGTAAAGTAATTTTGCCAGATGGCACTGAAGTAGATTCAGATGCTGCTCAAACACCTATTTCTGACGAAGTTTATTACATTGTACCTGGAAAATGTACAGAATGTAAAGGATTTCATGATGAACCACAATGTGCTGCTGTTTGTCCTGTTGACTGTTGTATTCCTGATGAAAATCAT
>CAUPOP010000064.1:0-7502 GCA_963512955.1 uncultured Flavobacterium sp.
AGTTCAATCACCTGAAATAGCATTGAAAAAAAGTATTGATTATTTAAAGTCTCTTTAAATTTATAATCGTAATTTTTTTCAAAGCACAGCGCAGTTTTCTGTCACAACTTTATTAAACGCAAATGAATTGTTTGCCAAAACTCCATTAATCAATACAGTTGGTTTTAGTTTATTTTCTATACCAAAAATGTTAGAAAACGTTTTTACAAGTGTTTAATTAAATATTTTTGTCTAGTAATTTGTATCGATATTATTCAGGACGGGACATTAAATATATTGAAAAGCCTCTTCATTACTGAAGAGGCTTTTTTATGTTCGCTATTTCAAGCGTATATTTTGTTATTTATTCGAATTCTGAAGTGAAAAATAATTTTACACTTGGATATTTGTTTTGCGTCATTTGAATCGTAAAATCAGAATCAGCCAAGAAAACAAGTTGATTGTATTTATCCTTAGCTAAGAATTTTTGCTTGATACGTTTGAACTCTTTGAACTCTTCATTTTTAGCATCATCTGGTTTAACCCAACATGCTTTATGAACTGGGAAATTTTCATACGTACATTTTGCACCATATTCATGTTCTAAACGATATTGAATTACCTCATATTGAAGTGCTCCGACAGTACCAATAACTTTACGATTATTCATCTCTAGCGTAAATAATTGAGCAACTCCTTCATCCATTAACTGATCAACTCCTTTGTCAAGTTGTTTCGCTTTCATCGGATCAGCATTATTAATGTATCTGAAATGTTCTGGAGAAAAACTTGGAATTCCTTTAAAACTCATTATTTCTCCTTCGGTTAGCGTATCTCCAATTTTGAAATTTCCAGTATCGTGTAATCCTACAATATCTCCTGGATAGGAGATGTCTACAATTTCTTTTTTCTCAGCGAAGAAAGCATTTGGACTAGAAAATTTTAAATTCTTTTTTTGACGAACGTGATAATACGGTTTGTTTCTTTCAAAAGTACCAGAAACAATTTTTATAAAAGCTAATCTATCTCTGTGTTTTGGATCCATATTGGCGTGGATTTTAAAAACAAAACCAGACATTTTTTCTTCGGTTGGATCAACTAAACGAGTCTCAGAATCTTTTGGTCTTGGCGATGGAGCTATAGTAACAAAGCAATCCAATAATTCTCGTACTCCAAAATTATTTAAGGCTGAACCAAAAAACACAGGTTGTATTTTACCGTCTAAATAGTCTTGGCGATCAAATTTAGGATAAACTTCATCAATTAATTCTAATTCTTCGCGTAATCTATCAGCCGGTTTTTGACCGATAATTTTTTCTAATTCTGGACTTTGAACATCAGAAAAAGCTATAGTTTCTTCTATGTTTTTTCGACTATCTCCACTAAACAGGTTGATATTTTGTTCCCATAAGTTGTAAATTCCTTGGAAATCATATCCCATTCCTATTGGGAAACTTAATGGGGTAACTGTTAAACCTAGTTTTTGTTCCACTTCGTCCATTAGGTCAAAAGCATCTTTTCCTTCACGGTCTAATTTGTTGATGAATACGATGATAGGAATTTTTCGCATTCTACATACAGCAACTAATTTTTCTGTTTGTTCCTCAACCCCTTTTGCAACGTCAATTACTACAATAACACTGTCAACAGCAGTTAAAGTTCGGAAAGTATCTTCGGCAAAATCTTTGTGCCCAGGTGTATCAAGAATATTTATTTTTTTTTCTTTGTAATTAAAGGCCAAAACAGAAGTCGATACCGAAATACCTCTTTGACGTTCAATTTCCATGAAATCACTCGTTGCTCCTTTTTTTATTTTATTGTTTTTAACTGCACCAGCTTCCTGAATTGCACCACCAAAAAGAAGTAGTTTTTCAGTTAATGTTGTTTTACCGGCATCGGGATGTGAAATAATCCCAAAAGTTCTTCTGCGTTGTATTTCTTTTAAAAAGCTCATATTTATTATCAAATAGTTTGCAAAAGTACTATTTATAAATGCGATTTAAAAATAAATACTTAGGCTCTTTATTGGTTGTGTTTTGAATTGCATCGTCTAGAGTATGTATAGGTTTCTGTGGGGCATTTTGTTGGATTGAAATCAAAATTAGAATTGCATTTTAAAATAGGGTAGTAAATGCTTTATAATTTTTTGTTAATAGTAAGTAGGAAACTTGTATTATGTAATTGAATTGCTATTTTTGTTCGTTATAGCTAGGAAGAATGCAGTGGAATTGAGTTTGTAAAAACAATTCTTTTTCTTCAATGTTTAAATGTATATTTGACAAAATTTTCAGAATCTTCATAAATGAAAACTTGGGTAGTAAATCAAGCCTATTTATGATACTAAATAAAATAAAATTTCAAGAAATGTTATTAAAATCAATACCGATGAATTCCATATTAAACAGAATTGTACTTGCTTTTTTTCTTGTACTTTTTTCAATTACTACCAGTAGTGCGCAAGAAATTATAAAAGACAATAGAACTGTTGCGGTAAATCAAACAGCTCCTAAGCAAAAACTAAAAGTTGATGGTGTTATTGCAACTGTTGGGGATTACATCATATTAGATTCTGATATTGACAAATCGTATTTAGAAATTTCTAGCCAAGGCGGTTCTGTGAAAGATATTACAAGATGTCAGATGTTGGGGAAATTATTGGAAGATAAATTGTATGCGCATCAAGCTATTCAGGATAGTGTTAAAGTAACTGATGCCGAGGTGAAAGGTATGATGACAGAAAGATTGAATTATATGGTAGAGCAAATAGGTTCTATGGAAAAAGTAATTCAATATTATAAAAAGAATAATGAAGAGGAGTTTAAAACGTATTTCTTTGATATTCTTAAAGAGCAAAAATTGACTTCTGAAATGCAAAAAAAGATTATTGATGCTGTAGAAATAACTCCAGAAGAAGTTCGTAATTTTTTCAAAACTATTCCTACTGCAGATTTGCCAGTTTTTGGTGCAGAGATGGAAGTAGCTCAAATTGTTGTTACACCTAAAGTTTCTGATGCAGATAAACAAAAAGTTATTGATAAACTAAATGGCTTCAAAAAAGATATAGAACAAGGGTCAAGTTTTGCAACTAAAGCAGTTTTGTATTCTCAAGATCCAGGTTCAAGATCGAATGGAGGATATTACAAAATGAATAGAAAAACTCCTTTTGTAAAAGAGTTTAAAGACGTAGCTTTTAGTTTAGCAGAAGGTGAAATTTCAGCTCCTTTTGAAACTGAATTTGGGTTTCATATCATTTATGTTGAAAAGATAAAAGGTCAGGAAATAGAATTGCGTCATATATTAATAGCGCCAACAGTATCCGAAGAGGCATTGAAAGAAGCAAAAGAAAAAATTGTGTTAATCAAAAAAAGAATTGAGGATAAAGAAATTACTTTTGCAGAAGCAGCTAGAACCATGTCTGATGAGAAAGAAACTAGAGCTAACGGTGGTGCTTTAATTAATCCAAAAACACAAGACACTCGTTTTGAGTTGACAAAAATGGATCCGAGTTTGTATGCGCAAGTTTCTAATTTGAAAGAAAATGAAATTTCAGCTCCGTTTATGGATGAAGAACAGCAAGGAAAGAAAAAATTTAAGATTATTACGGTAACGAACAGAATCGACGAACACACGGCTGATTATGGTAAGGATTATATTAAAATTAAAGACTTAGCATTGAAAGAAAAACAAATCAAAACTATTGGAAAATGGTTTGATGAAAAAATTAAAGAAACCTATATTAAAATTGTTGGAGAATATAGAGATTGTACTTTCACAAACAATTGGTTGAAAAAATAATTTTTATTAAATAAATAAAAAGAGTTAGTTTTATGAAGTCATAATGCTAACTCTTTTTACTTTAAAATACTTTCGAAATGTCTGACGTAGCAGCAATACATAGTTTAGTTCAAAAACGCAATGAGTTAAAAAATGAAATAGCCAAAATCATTGTTGGTCAAGATGCGGTTGTGGATCAAATTTTACTTTGTATTTTTTCTGGCGGACATGCTTTATTAGTTGGTGTTCCAGGATTAGCCAAAACATTAATGGTGAATACGCTTGCGCAAGCTTTAGGATTAGATTTTAAAAGAATCCAATTTACACCTGATTTGATGCCTTCGGATATATTAGGAAGTGAAATATTAGATGAAAATCGTCAATTCAAATTTATAAAAGGACCTGTTTTTTCGAATATTATTTTAGCAGATGAAATAAACAGAACGCCTCCAAAAACTCAGGCTGCTTTGCTTGAAGCCATGCAAGAACGTTCTGTTACTATTGCTGGAGAGAATTACAAGCTTAATCTTCCTTATTTTGTTTTAGCGACACAAAACCCAATTGAGCAAGAAGGAACTTATCCTTTGCCTGAAGCACAGTTAGATCGTTTTATGTTTGCGGTAAAACTTGAATATCCATCATTTTTAGAAGAAGTTCAGGTAGTTAAACAAACCACATCGGACATCAAGAATACTGTAAATCCTTTATTTACAGCTCAGGAAATTATTGATTTCCAACATTTAATCCGTAGAATTCCAGTGGCGGATAATGTGATAGAATATGCGGTAACCTTAGTAAGTAAAACACGCCCAGATAATCCATTGTCAAATGAATTTGTGAAAAATTATTTGGATTGGGGAGCTGGCCCAAGAGCTTCTCAAAATTTAATTTTGGCCGCCAAGGCCAATGCTGCTTTTAATGGAAAATTTTCTCCAGATATTGAAGATGTAAAAGCCGTAGCAATTGGAATTCTCCGCCATAGAATTATCAAAAACTACAAAGCCGATGCTGAAGGTATTACGGAAGAAATGATTATAGAAAAACTTATTTAATTCTAGTAATTAAGACTTATTAAAAAGAAAGTTTTCGCCTACAATTACGCGTTCTAGCGCCTCTTAATGTGTAACAATAAATTCCAACTTTGTTAGAAAGGAGTTCTCCTGTTGTTAATTATTTAATATTACAGTAAAAATCTACTATTTCCGTAATTAAATGTAGTGTAATTTATTATTTTGCAATAATAATTTTTAAAAAGCGGAGTTCTATTAAATTTTTTTTAATTCTCATCTTTAATTCTTAAGTTTGCGTACAAAAATAAAAACACCTATTTATTATGGCATTTGATTTTGATTTGATCAAGGGGATATGCCTTTAACATTGAAAAGATTTCTATTATGAATACTTATAAGGATTACATCCAAGAGATTGAAGAAAGAAAAAATCAGGGTCTTAACCCGAAGCCAATTGATGGTGCTGAATTATTAAGCGAAATCATTGAACAAATCAAAGATTTGAATAACGAATACAGAGTAGATTCTCTTAATTTCTTTATTTACAATGTTGTACCAGGAACTACTCCTGCGGCTAATGTGAAAGCTAAATTTTTAAAAGAAATTGTTCTAGGTCAATCAGTAGTTGCTGAAATCACCCCTGCTTTTGCTTTAGAATTATTATCACACATGAAAGGAGGTTCTTCAATTGAAGTACTTCTTGATTTGGCATTAGGAAATGATGTTGCAATTGCAAAAGCAGCAGCTGAAGTTCTTAAAACACAAGTGTATCTTTATGAGGCAGATACAGATCGTTTAGTTAGCGCATTTAAAAGTGGTAACGAAATAGCAAAAGAAATTTTAGAGAGTTATGCTAAAGCAGAGTTCTTTACAAAACTTCCGGAGGTAAAAGAAGAAATTAAAGTTGTTACTTTTATTGCAGGTGAAGGAGATATTTCTACAGATTTACTTTCTCCTGGAAACCAAGCGCACTCGCGTTCAGATCGTGAATTGCACGGAAAATGTATGATTACACCTGAAGCGCAAGCCGAAATTAAAGCATTACAAGCACAACATCCAGACAAATCGGTAATGTTAATTGCTGAAAAAGGTACAATGGGAGTTGGTTCTTCAAGAATGTCAGGTGTAAATAACGTGGCACTTTGGACAGGTAAACAAGCAAGTCCTTATGTACCGTTTGTAAACTTTGCACCAATTGTTGCGGGAACAAACGGTATCTCGCCAATTTTCCTTACAACAGTTGATGTAACTGGTGGTATTGGTCTAGATCTTAAAAACTGGGTAAAAAAGACTGACGCTAATGGTGAAGTTGTTCGTAATGAAAGTGGTGATCCAGTTTTAGAAGAAGTATATTCTGTAGCAACTGGAACGGTTCTTACAATTAATACAAAATCAAAAAAATTATATAACGGAGACAAAGAATTAATCGACATCTCTAAAGCATTTACTCCGCAGAAAATGGAATTCATTAAAGCGGGTGGTTCATATGCAATTGTATTTGGAAAAAAATTACAAACATTTGCTTCAAAGACTCTTGGTGTTGATATTGTGCCAGTATATGCTCCGTCAAAAGAAGTTTCTGTTGAAGGACAAGGTCTTACAGCTGTAGAAAAAATATTTAATAAAAATGCAGTTGGAACAACGCCAGGTAAAGTATTGCATGCTGGTTCTGATGTTCGTGTTACTGTAAATATTGTTGGTTCGCAAGACACAACTGGTTTGATGACTTCTCAGGAGTTAGAGTCTATGGCTGCTACAGTTATTTCTCCAATTGTTGATGGTGCTTACCAATCAGGTTGTCATACTGCTTCAGTTTGGGATAATAAATCTAAGGCAAATATTCCTAGATTGATGAAATTCATGAACGATTTCGGTTTGATTACAGCTCGTGACCCGAAAGGCGTTTATCACTCAATGACGGATGTAATTCATAAAGTATTGAATGATATTACTGTAAACGAGTGGGCTATCATCATCGGTGGTGACTCTCATACAAGAATGTCTAAAGGTGTTGCTTTTGGTGCTGACTCAGGAACGGTTGCTCTTGCATTAGCTACTGGTGAGGCTTCTATGCCAATTCCAGAATCTGTGAAAGTAACTTTCAAAGGAGATATGAAAGGGTATATGGATTTCCGTGATGTAGTTCATGCTACACAATCTCAAATGCTTAAAACATTTGGTGGAGAGAATGTATTCCAAGGAAGAATTATTGAGGTTCACTTAGGAACGCTGAATGCGGATCAAGCATTTACGTTTACCGACTGGACTGCAGAAATGAAAGCAAAAGCGTCTATCTGTATTTCTGAAGATTATACTTTGATTGAATCGTTAGAGATGGCGAAAGGTAGAATTCAGATCATGATTGATAAAGGAATGGATAATAAAAATCAAGTTCTTAAAGGTTTGATTGCTATTGCTGATAAGAGAATCGCCGAGATTATTTCAGGTGAGAAACCAGCTTTAAGACCAGATGCAAACGCTAAGTATTATGCTGAAGTTGTTATTGATTTGGATCAAATTGCTGAACCAATGATTGCTGACCCAGATGTTAATAATGCTGATGTTTCTAAACGATATACTCACGATACAATTAGACCATTGTCTTTCTATGGTGGAGTTAAAAAAGTAGACCTTGGATTTATCGGATCTTGTATGGTTCACAAAGGTGATATGAAAATTCTAGCTCATATGCTTAAGAATATTGATGAGCAAGAAGGTAAAGTAGAGTTCAAAGCGCCA
>CAUPOP010000065.1:0-7294 GCA_963512955.1 uncultured Flavobacterium sp.
CTAGTGTTTCTGCGAATCTCTTTAATGTAATTTTCAGTTGTTTGCTTTCTTGGTGTTTTCATAATAATTCAAATTTAAGGATTTTGAAAACACTCTCTTAGTTTTGACTTAAATCAGTACACTTTTTGCTGACGATTTACACCAACGGTTGCTTTTTTTATGCCTAAAATTTACTAAAAAATTTTTTTTATAATTTTTTCAAGTATAAACGTGAGATAACCTAAACTCATGCCCCGACCTTTTTCAAAGTTTGGGATAAACCCCGGCTTGATCCAGTGGGGAAGTTGATTCTTGAATCCATTCTGATCAAGCTAAGGGTACATCCATATTGTTTAATCTTATAAATCAAAGAAACTATGGTTACGATTGTAAATTTTAAAACGTTCACTAAGGAAGACGGTGAGGATTTTTATGGACTTGTTGTCCAAGGAGGAATTGAAGTGGTTAAGAGCCAACAAACAGGTAAAACCTATTTTACTGCAAAGACAGCGACAGTTCCAACTACATTTGACGAACAAACTTGTGCTGGCTTAATAGGTACTAAACTCGATGGACATGTTCAGAAAGTGGAATGTGATCCTTACGATTACACTGTCAAAGACACGGGTGAAATCATTGAGTTATACCACCGATATGACTATGTCAGCGAGGAAGATTATGTTGTTGATACTAATCTCGTGAAACCCCAATTAGCAGTACATTAATTCAAATAGAAAGGACTTCAGAAATGGAGTCCTTTTTTTTATTTAACAAACTTAGAAACATTAATAATTAATAACGAAAATTATGAAATTACAAAAAGCAGAGAGACATCAAGTCAAACTCAGAATAGGTCTTTCAGGACCAAGTGGATTTGGAAAGACCTACAGTGCATTATTATTAGCATACGGAATCACAAACGATTGGAATAAAATTGCGATTATCGATACAGAGAATAAATCAGCAAGTTTATATTCTCATCTAGGAGAATTTAATGTGCTATCTCTTGAAGAACCATATAGCCCAGAGCGTTATATCAAAGCTATTAAGGTATGCGAAGAATCAGATATGGAAATTATTATTATTGATAGTATTAGTGCAGAATGGCAAGGAAAGGGTGGGTGTTTGGAAATTCACGAACAATTAGGTGGGAGATTCCAAGATTGGGCGCGAGTAACACCAAGACATAACGCCTTTATAGATGCTATTATACAGTCTAAGTGCCATATTATCACAACCATACGAAGCAAAGTAGATTACAGTCTTGATAAGGATTCTTCTGGTAAAACAAAAGTGATGAAATTGGGAGTAAAGGAAATTACGAGGGAAGGGTATTTGTATGAAATGACAACTCACTTTGAATTATTAAATGACAACCATTTGGCTTCGGCAAGCAAAGATAGAAGTGGCTTATTTATGGGTAAACCTGAATTTATCATTAATTCATCAACTGGTAAAAAACTAATCAACTGGTGCAATCAAGGAATAGCTGTAGATAAAATCAAAGAGCAAATTAATACTTGTGAAACTTTAGAAGCTTTGAAACAAATCTATAATCAATACCCCAATTTAAGCAAGGAACTTTACCCTGTAGTCATTAGCAGAAAAGAAGCTCTTGATGCAGTTTCAAACCAACTCATCGATAGTCAAGCAGTAATTGAAAATAATAATCCAAATCTAATACTAGAAGAAAATGAATTTAGTACAACATAATACCTCCGAGTATCAAATAATTGATGATAACGAAGTAATACAATTCCCAAGAAGAAACTTCATTGAAGCAAACACTATGGAAGTTACTCTAGACCATCTAAAGAATGAGTGTACGATACCCGTTTTCGCAAAAGATAACGAATGTACCATAAGTCATTATGAGTTTATTACTAGCGTTAAAGATGTGGTAGAAGATATACTTAACTATAAAGGCGATTTAAAGCCTGATATTAGAACATCTCACGTTATCAAAGGCAGAATACCATCAGCTATAGGAAAACCCGCAAAAGAGCTCTTAGAGAGCGAGAAAACCATTTATTACGAACGTATGGCATTTGTTATTGAAATTCCTGAAATCAGCGAGGTAATCAACGGAAATAAGCTCAATTTGACCATTGGTGGAGTTCGTTCATATAATCAAGAAAATTTGTTTAGTAAAAAGTCTATGGAGAAATTTAAGGTGTTCATTGGTTTTCAAAATACCGTCTGTACAAATTTATGTATTTCAACGGATGGGTTAAAAGATGATCTTCGAATTAGTTCTATTGGAGAATTAAAATCCAAAGTTTATGAATTAATCAATAACTACAAAAAGAAAGAGCATTTAATAGCTATGGAGCGAATGTTTAGGTATTCGTTAACAGAAAATCAGTTTGCACACCTCATAGGCAAAATGAAGTTATTTCCTTACCTCTCCAAAGAAGAGAAACAAACTCTTTTTCCATTAGCAATGAATGATTCACAACTCAATACCATTGTTAAAGATTATCACCTCGATACTCATTTTTGTAAATCAGAGAATAATACCATCAATTTTTGGAACATTTATAACCTATTTACAGAGGCGAACAAATCCACTTATATTGATAATCATTTAGATCGCAATGTAAATGCATTCGCCTTTATCAATTTCCTCATTAATTCTATTGAAAAAGGTGAAAATAATTTTTTCATTCATTAGTATTATATAGCATAAATATTGAAAATCAGTTATAAGCTTACCTACTAAAAACAATATTATATTTCATTAGAATGACAAAAAAAGAGCTTGCTGAACTATTAAAATACAGTTCTCCTAAAGAATTATGGGTAATTACGTTTAATAATTTTCTAAAACGGTTGGTCTGCCCTTTCAAAGTAAGAGTATTACAAGATGTTGGACTTTTGAAGAGAGGGCAAATTGTTTTGGTAAGTGAAGTGAAAGTAACGACTGAGCTAAAAACAGTTTACATGATAAACGGTCAAGCTTATTACTATAACCACTTTGATGTTTTAGTATGATTACGCAAAGGAGTTATGCTTTTTTGTTATCCAATCTTTTGAAACTGTTTCTCCTATATCAAAAAACAATTGAAAACGTCAATAGCTATTTATCTTGAAGTTACGAATAACATCATTTGTTATGTTTAATACATCAACAAGTGTGTTTTCGTAACTTTTTTTGATGTATTATTAAAAAATTAACTGTAATAACAAAAATAACCCTCTAAATATTAGGAATTCTCGATTATTTTTCTTATATTTGTATTTATAAGTATTCGACTTACTCAAAAGTCAAGTGATTTACAAAATCAAATACAACCTTCAAAGAAATCAAATACAACTTTTCGAATTACTAAAGCTTTTTTTCAAACAAGAAGAATGCTACTATGCGATTCATTTAAGCGTCGGAACCTACCACTAAAAAAAAAGACTAAAAAAAAACAACATTACCATTCTTGAATAATTGCATTTCAATTTAATATTAATAAATAAGTTAAAATGACAATTAAAATTAATGAAGCCTTAAACAGCAATAGGCAAATTGCAACTATTGCAGACAAATCAATTTACTCAATTCCACCCTATTTACAGTATCAAACTTCAGTATCAAACTCTTACTATTCCCCCATATATGTTACTGAAAATAAAACAGCAAAGCCGGTAGGTAAAACATCAATAGAATCAAGGGTTGAAGAAGAATTTAAGCCCAGTAATGCAACAGAATTCTATGACACTTTTGCGCCTTTTTTTAAGAATATTGATACGGTATATATTCCAAAGAAAGCAAAGCGACATTTAGAACGTAATGTACCTAAATCTTCATTGAAAAAGATTGATAAAGACATCAATACAGCAGTTGAATTATGCCTCATTATTCTATCTAACCTATCTTGGACTGTTTATGCTGAGGATAAATGGAAGAATTTATCTTCTACTATTATGGATGAGCAAACTAGAAAAGGGAATGATAATACTCGTATTTACTCTAGAGCTCTTGATGTGCTTAAATACAGTACGAATACTACACAAGGAATAATTCAGGTTAAAACTAATGATTCAGGAGGTGAAACCTATCAGCAAGGAGTTGCATGTAAATCATATCGCTTAACAAACTCCTATTTGGAATCAGGTTTGACCCAATATGTAATTAAGAATAAGGAACTTGTTGAAAGAAGAAAGGAATTCTATAAAGACCTTTTGACTAAGGCGCATGAGAATGCTATAGCTAACAATTTACTTTGTTTATATTCAAAAATCCAGTTGCCTAGTCACGATGAATTAAAAGCAGAAGCAAAGAGGTTAATTAATATTAACCACACAACAAAAAAGGGTAAAAAACTCATATTCCAGAATAAACATCCAAAATTAAAAAACAATAAGAATTTAAGTTATGTAGAAGAACATATAAAACAGTTTGATTACTTAACTCAACTCGGATTGATGATTCCAATTATAGGAGATGATAAATCAGGAGGAAGGGTAGTAGATAGTTTTACACTAATGCCTAGTTGGATTAGAAGATTAGTTAAGATTGATGGAGAATCAATTGTTGAAGTTGATTTTAAAGCGCTACATCCCAATATTGCTATTTCAATTTATGGAGGTTCTAAAAAATACATTACGCATCAACAAATTGCACAAGAGATTAATTTAGATGTTAGAGAGGTTAAAATGCACCATCTATCCTATTTCAATAAAGAAGTGCGGGATATGAAACGTAGTCCTTTATATGAGTATTACAATAGCACAGAACCACTAATGAATCAAGCCATTATTCAAGAGAAACAAACTAGCGTGAAAGAACATAAAATTACCTCTATGCGTATGTTTGATAAAGAAGTTGAGATAATGACGGAATGCATTAAACGACTTAATTCAAAAGGGATCTATGTAGGCTATGTTTACGACGCCTTATTTTGTAAACAAAGCAATATGGAAGAAGTGAAAAACATGATGGATAAGGTAATCTTAGAATTTGATGTGTATACCATCGCAAGTATAAATGTTTAAATAAAATGTACAATGAATAATTATATTATATACAAAGCTCAAAATACAATTACTGGAGAAATTTATGTTGGTGCGACATCACAGTCCATAGAACAAAGAAGATTAGACCATATTTACAAATCAAATCAAGCATTGCCAACAGTATTTCAAGAAGCTATAGCTACTTATGGGATAAATGCTTTTACTTGGAATCAGATTGACACAGCATCTGATCAAAATGAATTAGCAGAAAAAGAAATACAATACATTAAAGATTACGATAGTTTCCAATTAGGTTATAACTTAAACAAAGGGGGAGGAGGATTTAGAAAAAAGGTTTTTCAATATGAATTAGATACAGGTACTTTAGTTGGTACCTATGATAATCTTGCTTCTGCATCAGAGGCTATTAATGTAACAAAAAAAAGTATTAGTAACGTTTGTTTAGGTATTGATAAAACGTGTAAAGGGTACTATTGGAGTTATGCTTTTATAGAGCGATATATTCCACAGATTGATTTAAGAAAAAAACAGGTAATACAACTATCTTTAGAGGGGAATTTGCTAAATACATTTGATTCGGCATCACAGGCATCTAAAATGACAGGTGTTTCAAAGAGTTGTATAACGAGATGTTGTCGAGCAGAAAGGACCCAAAGCAAAGGCTTTTTATGGAGATATATTTAATATTATTTTACACTATAGAGTTTTGCCTTTTTACTTATATTTACTTTTATATAAAAGATATGGACTTAATAATTAAACATGTTAGTGGAGGAAGGTTGTATTGGGAAAAAACAGGAATCTATCAAGATAATATAGTTTTTTATTCTGAAAAATATAATGGTTCATGGCGATGTGAGTTTGAGAAAGTGCCATATAAAGGATTTTTAAAAATTCAAGATAAAACGATTTTTAATTATACTTACTATAATACTTTTTTTGAAGTACAGGAAGTTTTTGAAAATGGTACCTTGTCAAATTGGCAAGAAGTTAAAATAAATCGAATATTTTGTGATTAAAATTGCTTGAAATTATTTACTAGGTTTGTCAATTTCATTTAAGATTTTTGCAATTGTAGATTTTCCAGTCTTGTGTTTAGTATCTTTTAAGGCATCTTCAATTTTTCTACATGAAAGTCCAGCCACTCTGAATTCTGTTATTTTCTCTACTAATTCAGGATCACTTTTTTTATAGATTGGGGATTTAGTATCCTTTTCGCCAGTATTCTCAAAGATTAAACTATCGTTCATCTCCATAATATGGCTATTATTTTTATGTTTTGGTTCTAAAAAGTTGCCTTTTAATACCCATAAATCTTTTCTAACAGAATTATGTCGATTCGGACGTAATTCTAAAACAACTCTCATTTTTGCTTCAAAAGCTTGGCTTCCAATAATACTATCTTTATTGGGAGCTGACCTAAGAGTGTTTTTACCAATATGATGTAGAAATATGATTAAACAATCATGTTTTTTAGCAAGTTTATCATATTCATTAAGAAATTGACGTACTTGAGTATTTGCATTTAATTCTTTGCTAAAAATATCTGTAAAGGCATCTATAACAATTAGATCGACAGGCTCTTTTACTAATTTATTATGTAATTCTTTTAGAAGGTTATCTGTTTCAAACATAAAGGATAAGTTCTCTAAAGATTTTAATTCTATTTCTGGATTTTTATCTAGTAAATAGCGAACTTGCTTACCAATAGAAACGCTAATGGCACTTTTATCATCCTCTGTACTGACGTATATGACCTTATTGTGTTTGCTATTAAGAGTAAATCCTAAAAAGGTTTTAAGATTCATAGCTATAGAAACACTCAATTGTCTTAAAAAAGTTGATTTCCCAGAGTCAGAGGCTCCAACGAGAGAAGCCAAGCCTGTTTTCTGTAAAAAAGGTTCCAAAAGGGAAGGAATGACGTCAATGTTCTTATTAAATAAATCTAATGCACTAATAAAAGTTGGGTCAACATCAGGCTTCTTAATATTGTTTTTACGGGGCTTAACAGATATATTGTTCGTGGTTTCATAGTTCATAACAGTATGTGTATCATTCATAAAAAATTCATGTCCAATTTATTAATTATATAATAGGACAGGACAAAAAAATTAAATTTATAACCAAAAAGGAGAATAATTTGTGAGCATAGAACACTAAAAAAGCATAACTATCTGTATACAAAGGTAATAGACGGGTATGGATTAGTCCCGTCCAGACCGCTAATATTGGGAGAAGCCTTTCGTAACTGAAAGGCTTTTTTGCCCAAATACGGTATCTAAAGCTAGTTGTGTTGTTTGGTCGGCCTTGTAAGCTGACCGGGTTTAGTAGTTAGACCAATGAAAAG
>CAUPOP010000066.1:0-3600 GCA_963512955.1 uncultured Flavobacterium sp.
AATTAAAGAAAATTGCAATTATTAATCGCAGAAATGAGTACCAAAAAATAAAATTAACAACAAATAATAAAAACATTTATCTTTGAATTATTAACTAAATACTCTCTTAGGAAAAGTCCACTTTAGTTTGAAGACATACACCGTTGGGTTGCTATTGATGTTTTATAATTTTAATTAAACCTCATTAGGATTTAATTTTTATATTCAATTATTCTCTCTTCATACAATGTAGGAATACCGTTTTCATAACCAATTTGAACAATCCAATTTTGATGCTCATCGTATTGATATATATAATTCCCTTTTCTTTGAATACTTCCGTCATTATTATAAATAATAACATCTTTCATATCTCCATTTTCAAAATAAGTGTAGACAGTTTTACCATATTCGTTTACTTCACTTATTTTTTGGTTCTTGTCATTGTATTTATAGTTGAATTCATCAAATTTTTCTTTCGGACCAGTTCCATGTTTAATAAATTCTTTAATTAAGTTATTATTATCATCGTATTCTTTCTTTTCAACATAACCATAATCACTGCTAAGTTCAGTACAATTCCCCTTTAAATCATATTTAAGTTTGAATTGCATAACTCTTTTACCTTCTTCTGGGGTATATCTATTTTGTTCAATTTTTTGATTTTTTTCATTGTATTTTATTTTGGAAATAAAGTTGAATCCATAACCATCATATTCTGTGAATTCAGTTTCATTACCCAATTCATTATACTTAGTATAGAGTTCACAAATATCTAAATCAATACATTTTCTAGCTCCTTTTACTGGTTCTCCAAATTTTTCGGTCACCTCATAAAGTGTCTTTCTTACCGACAATACATTTCCTTTTAAATTTTCTTTTTCTAAATCATTTTTATTTGATTTTTGTTGGCAACTTAATGTAACGCAACTCATTAATAACAACAATAGAATTAGGGCTTTTTTCATAATTATTTAATATTATTTTGTGGATGCTGACTTAAATTCACTCGCCTCTTGATAGGTATCAAAAATGTATGTTTCTCTTGCAACAATTGAATGAAGAAAAGCTGAATGTTGTTCACGTATCCTATCTTCAAACTCATCTTCTCTTTTCAATTTTGCAGTGTAATCAAAATTGGGCACTTCCTCAATGTCAGTCCAATCAGATAACGTTCTAATATCAGTCATCCTTTGTCCTCCTTGTGCTCCAATTGAAATTGCTCCAATTTTAAACGTTATTACAGTCCATACAAATTTTGGCTTTGCAACTGGTTCTTGCTTAACTTTATTCCTTAAAACTTCATTTTCTTCTCTAAGTTTTTTAATTTCAAGGTTTTCGTTTTTACAAGATTGTAATAAAATTAAAGATATTATTACAAGATAAATTTTCTTCATAATTAATTATTATTTACAGTATTTATATTAATTAATGTTACTAATAACAGGATGTGTTTTTTCATTTTTTTTAATTTTTAATGGATATTCCTTATTTAACAAATTTATATAATAATTCGACTTATAAGTCGAATTGCAAAAAGAATTTTGACTTAGCCGTTTATTTCCTTTGCTAAATGCAAAAGCAGATGGAAAAAATAGAAATTGAACTTGTAAAGAGAATTTATAAATTATTCCTTGTAAAATTTAATGGAAATAAGTCTGAATTTGCAAAAGCATCAAATTGCTCAGAAACAACAGTCAGACGAGTTTTCAGAAACGAACAAAGGATGACTCTTAATCTTTTGCTACGTTTTTGTGTAGTACTAGAGATCGAAACTAATGAACTATTTAAAGGAATAAATATTATGAATAAAAATGACTCTCTTTTTAAATAGTAATACTATAAATTTCAATAATTAATTTTTGATTTAAGTTTTACCATTGCTTCACTGACTTTTTTCTGAACAATTTTCCCATAGCTCTCTTGAGTAATTGTCATGTTTGAATGACCAAGTAGTTCTGAGACGATTTCCATTGGAACTTCATTGTATAACAAAACGGTTGAAGCAAAAGTCTTTCTTGCAATGTGGTGGGTAAGTCGTTTTTCTATTCCTGTGATAAAAGCAATCTCTTTAAGGTATGAATTAAATTTCTGATTGCTTATAGGAGGAAATATGAGATTACTTTCCGTTAAATACTTTTCTATAATGTTTTGTGCTTTAGGAAGAATAGGAATTGAGATTTGTCGATTTGTCTTTTCTCTTTTCATCTGTATCCAGTTCACGTTGTCGAAACCTATTTGAATATTCTGCTTCTCAAGATTTGACATTTCATTATAGGCTAACCCTGTGTAACAACAGAAAATGAATAAGTCTCGAATGACATCTAATCTTTTTTGTTTGAATAAGGTATTTTCAAGGATTTTGAGTTCTTCAGCAGCAAGGAATACGATCTCTTTTCGGACCGTTTTAGACTTATGAAGTATAAATGGATCTCTATCTAAATAACCTTCTGAAATAGCCCTTTTTATAGGTGTTCTTAGCCTTTGAATCTCCTTGTTAATAGTGACTTGTTTCTGATTTTTCATAGTCTTTAGGAAATAGTCGAAATCATCCAAAAATTGTAAATTCAACTCTAATAAAGACACGTCAGATTTTTTATATTTATATTTTATAAAGGCTTCTAAATCCTTACCGACGTACACAAATTTATCATAGGTGGATTGTTTTATCTCTAACCAATAAGTTATTTAATTCTTGAAAAGTATTGATTTAATGGCTTTTAAGAAATAAGCCGTCAGATTTCTACCTTAAAAAAAGTTGCAAGTTTTTTTCTCTGGATAATCATTTAACTATCACAAAACAAATAATTTATTTTGGGTTAAAAAATCAACAATGTAATCTTTCGGTATATGCTTTATTTAATTTTATATAATCTAATATAATCAATCATAGCACGATTAACATCTACATTCATATTGTTATTCCAGGCTTCCATAACCAACTCCAATTGGTTTTTACCTTTTACCAAATTAATTTTATGAGAATTAGAAAAACCCCAATCTGACCATTCATTTGTTCCTCGTTGCGGCAAAACCATAACACCTATATAATCTTGATTAAGATATAAAGAGCGAATCGCACATTTGTTATCTGTATTCCAAGGACCGCTTCCGTTTGAATATTTTATATCAATGAAGTATTCTCCACTTTCAGCAACAACTATAGGAAGACTCACTTTTGTATTCTTTTCAGTTGAAACTTCCACAAAACCTTTACCAGAATAATTTACATAATTCAAATCAGATTTAGTTACAAAATCTTCCGGTTCAATAACGAGCGGTTGTGCTTTACTATATATCAAAGGCTCACTCAAAAAAGACTCCTGCCCTAATGCATCAACTGCATTTACAGCATATTCCGCATAGTTATCATCTGAAATTTGATAGCTTGCAGCGGTAATTTTATCTAAAAGCTTCCCGTTTTTATAGACATTATACGCTACTGCTTCTGGATTGTTTTTCCAAATCAAGGTATCGCCATTAAGTGTCGTATTTGGGTTAGCCAAAGTGAATTTATTTTCCACTAAATTAATTGCATCACTTGAAAAATCATTATTACTCATTATAATTTTCACTGTATGATTCCCAGTAAATGTTGCTGGAATAATTGCTTTATCTGCT